>JAZTWP010000052.1:0-95874 GCA_045636025.1 Acutalibacteraceae bacterium
CCTGCTCTTGTTCTTCTCTTGACACCGTCAACGTCTCTTGCACCTGCAGGAGCCTTGATTGCATCAATGATTTCGCCTTCTGTGATTGTTTCACAGCGACAGATGATTCTGCCGTATGGGGGATTTTTCTTTATAAGTTCAGCTCTCTCTTCATCAGTCATATGTCTGAATCTTACGGGCGCTTCTCTTGTATCGTCGTAATCAGCCTTGATTTCAAGTTCTCCGAAAACAGATTTTACAATTTCTCCGATATATTTTGCAATAGCGGGAGCAGATGAAAGACCGGGAGATTCAATACCTGCCGCATTTATAAGTCTTGCGTTCTTTTCGCTGACACCGATGATGAATTCGTGTGCAGCAGCGTGAGCACGAAGACCTGTGAATGATGTGATTGCATTTCTTGTGTTTACAGAAGGAACACTCTTGACTGCATACTTTCTTACATCATTAAGACCTGAGTTTGAAGTTGCAACATTTGTCTTGTCTTCAATATCTTCAGCTGTGGGACCTACGAGGAGATTTCCGTCAACTGTGGGAGAAACAAGAATACCTTTACCCATTTTGCTGGGACACTGGAAAATTGTGTGGCTGACTGTGTTGCCAACTGCTCTGTCAAGAAGGAAATATTCACCTTTTCTTGCTGTGATGCTGATTGTGTCATCGCCTGCCATACGTGCAAGGTCATCAGAGAAAACACCTGCCGCATTGATGACATATTTTGCTTCAATCTTACCCTGAGTTGTATCAAGTGTGATGCAATCATCATTTGTTTCAACTGCCTTTACTTCGCAGTTTCTTATAAATTCAACACCGTTTGATACAGCACATTCAGCTGCAGCAATTGTGAGCTCGTAAGGACATACAATACCTGCTGTGGGAGCATAGAGTGCGCCGAATGAATCGGGGCTGAGATTGGGTTCTTTTGCAAGGAGTTCTTCCTTTGAAAGAATGCTGATTTCGGGTACACCGTTAGCTTTACCTCTTTCAAGAAGGACTTCAAGATGCTTCATTTCATCATCCGAAAAAGCAACAACAAGTGAGCCGTTGTTGATATAAGGAACATGGAGTTTTTCACATGTTTCGGGCATAAGAGCACAGCCTTCAACATTCATCTTAGCCATAAGACTTCCTTCAGCAGCATCAAAGCCTGCGTGAACTATACCGCTGTTTGCTTTTGTAGCACCCATGGCAACATCATTGCACTTTTCAAGAAGTGCAATCTTGAGATTGTACTTTGACAGCTCTCTCGCTGTCATTGCACCGGTGACACCTGCACCGACAATTGCAATATCGTACATTGTTTTCAATCTCCTTTGAATTAAAATCATACTTAAATATTATAACAAAGTGTTTTTATAAAATCAATATTTATAAAGAATTATATCATATTAAAATTATCATCTTATATGCTGCAATAACTCATATGGAATCCTGAGATTTCCTTTGCCTTTGCCGATTTTATAACCGTCTTTATTTGCGCCGTGGAAATCAGAGCCGCCAGAAAGAAGAAGATCAAGCTCCTTAGCCATTTTTCTGTATCTTGTATTCATATCATCTGTGTATTCTGTGTAATATCCCTCAATGCCGTCGAGACCGCATTCTTTCAGATGTTTAAGCAACGCATAAAGTTCTTCGTCTGATTTATGAGTCTGATTGAGGTGTGCAAGAAATGTTTTTCCACCGCTTTTGTGAATCAGTTTGATTGCATCTTCGGGAGTTAGTGTGCTTCTCTCTACAAATGCAGGTTTGCCGAATGAAAGATACTTGTCAAAAGCCTCTCTGATCGATGAAACATAGCCCTTTTTCAGCATTGCTTTTGCAATCTGACTTCTTCCCGTAACGGGAGATGTGGCTTCTGAAAGAATGTCTTCAATTGTAATGTGAAACCCGCATTTCTTAAGCAGATCAATTACTTTGTAGTTTCTTGAATTTCGTTGAATTATCATTTCATCGAGTATTTCTGTGATTGCAGGGCAGTCAAGATTGAAATTCAGCCCCAGAAGATGCATTTCTGTGTCAGCGGCAACTGAAAACTCAATACCTGTTATAACTTCAACACCGTATTTTTTTCCGGCTTCAATTGCTTTAGGAAGTCCTTTGAGAGTATCGTGGTCTGTCAGTGCAATTGCTGAAAGTCCTGCTTTTGCTGCTTCTGCGACAACTTCTTCAGGGGAGAATGTGCCGTCTGAACAGGTTGAATGAGTGTGTAAATCTATAAATTTATTCATCATATGTCATCACCGCAAAGTCTTCAATTTCGTCAAGCATCTGATTTATGTTTCTGATGTATTCTGTCAACTCGTCGTCTCTTGAGAAAAGTCTTGCAACCTTTCTTATCTGTCTTGTGAAATTGTACTGAGGTTTGATATTGTCTTTCAACACAGGGCATGTCATGATTCCTCTTATATCAGCTCTTGCATCGAAACCGTCTTCTGATATCATCGGAAAATATGGATAAATACGGCAGGCAAGAGGTCTTGTTTTTCTGTCGCACTTTCCGTTGCATACAACCATTTTGCCACCGAAGTTACCATCGCAGTTTTTTATTTCAAAATCAGGTATATTTTTAAGAATTTCTTCTTCATAAGGAAACAGCCACATACCTGTGTTATCGTCACCTTTGCAGCAAAGACCATTGCATAGCCTGCCGCAGTCATACGACACAGGAGTAACATGCTCTAAAAGCTCATACGCTTTTTTTATGAGATATATTTTATTATTCATAATTTATCACCTCATATATTATATAGCATAATTCGGCGAAGTGCAAGTAATCAATGCTTCTTCTCGGGCTAAAATATCAAAGAAAATCCTTGCAGATAAATTGTGAGAAATATTCTGTATAACTTACACATAATTCATCACTTCATTTTGTTGAAGTTTTTTGTAAAATCGGCTTGACTTCGTGCGTTTTATTAAGTATAATTGCATCAATACAGATAAACGCAATGACAAGGCTAAAGGGTCATTCGTAGCGGTGTTTTCAGAGAGTAACCGGGTGGTGTGAGGTTACAGCCGTGAGTGATCGTATCTCTTCTTCGAGCGGTCGACTGAACACCGTCTTTGTGACGGTCGTGTAGGAAGAACGGAGCTTCATCGTTAATGAAGTAGCATATTCGGCTTCGTGCCCGATGTGTGAATTGAGTGGGTGATTTTTCACCAATTAGAGTGGTACCACGGACTTTATGCTCCGTCTCTTTGTTGAGACGGAGTTTTTCTATTTATCTGTATAATTTACAGTTGAGGTGATCCTATGAAAGGAACAGAAAAGTACACTAGACAGTTTTTTATGCCCCCCGAAGTGAAGGGTGAATGGATGCATAAAACCTATATCGACAAAGCACCTATCTGGTGCAGTGTTGACCTTCGTGACGGTAACCAGTCACTTATTATCCCTATGAGCCTTGAAGAAAAGGTAGAATTCTTCAAGCTTCTCGTTAAAATCGGATTCAAACAGATTGAAGTAGGTTTCCCCGCAGCGAGTGAAACTGAATATCAGTTCCTTCGTACACTTATTGAAAATGACCTTATTCCTGATGATGTTACAATTCAGGTTCTCACTCAGTCAAGAGAACATATCATCAAAAAGACTTTTGAAAGCCTTGCAGGAATTAAAAACGAAAACCACGTTATCGTTCATCTCTATAATTCAACATCAGTTGCACAGAGAGAACAGGTTTTCAGAAAGAGCAAGGAGCAGATCAAACAGATTGCTATCGAAGGTGCAAAGCTTTTCGATTCTCTTGCAAAGGAATACGGTGTTAAGTATCGCTACGAATATTCACCCGAATCATTCACAGGTACAGAGCCCGAATATGCTCTTGAAGTGTGTAATGCAGTTCTTGATGTATGGCAGCCCACATCAGACAGAAAGGTTGTTATCAATCTTCCCGTAACTGTTCAGCATTCAATGCCTCACGTTTATGCAAATCAGATTGAGTACATGAGTAATAACCTCAAATACAGAGAGAATGTTGAAATTTCACTTCATCCTCATAACGACAGAGGTTGCGCTGTTGCAGACTGCGAACTCGGTCTTCTTGCAGGTGCAGACAGAATCGAAGGTACACTTTTCGGCAACGGTGAAAGAACAGGTAATGCTGACATCGTAACACTCGGTATGAATATGTATTCACAGGGTGTTGATCCCGAGCTTGATTTCAGCAACATGCCCGAAATCGTGGCTGTTTATGAAAAAGTCACAAGAATGTCGGTTTATGAACGTTCACCCTATTCAGGCAACCTTGTTTTTGCCGCTTTCTCAGGCTCACATCAGGATGCTATTGCAAAGGGTATGAAATACAGAGAAGACAACGACTGCGAACACTGGACTGTTCCTTATCTTCCCATCGACCCCAAGGACGTCGGCAGGGAATACAAGACAGACGTTATCCGTATCAACTCACAGTCAGGCAAAGGCGGTATCGGTTATCTTCTTGATAAGCAGTACGGTTATACTCTCCCGATGAAGATGAGAGAAAACGTCGGCTACTGCGTAAAGGACGTTTCAGACAAGGCTCACAAAGAGCTTCAGCCTGAAGAAGTTTTCGAGGTATTCAAAGAAAACTATATCAATATCATTGACGGTCCCGTCAAGTACATCGACTGCCACTTTGTGCGTAAGAATGACACGGTCGCTTACCTCACATTTGAAAAGGACGGCATAGTAGACGATATCGCAGGTAACGGTAACGGTTCACTTGACGCTGTTGTTAAGGCACTTCACAAGGGCGGAATTATGTTTGACCACCTTGAATATACAGAACACGCTCTTAACATGGGTTCAACATCAAAGGCTGTTTCTTATGTCAGCATCACAATGCCCGACGGCAAAGTTAGCTGGGGTGTCGGTGTTGACGACGATATTATTCTTTCATCTGTTTATGCACTTTTCTCAGCTATCAACAGATATGAAAAATCAAAGTAATCAGAAGGAGAGTTTATTATGGGTATGACAATGACACAGAAGATTCTTGCCGCACATGCAGGTCTTGAATCAGTTGAAGCAGGTCAGCTTATTATGGCAAAGCTTGACCTTGTTCTCGGTAACGACATCACTTCTCCCGTTGCTATCAATGAATTTGAAAAGAACGGATTCAATAAAGTTTTTGATAATACAAAAGTTGCAATGGTTATGGACCACTTTGTTCCCAATAAGGATATCAAAGCGGCTCAGCAGACAAAGCAGTGCAGAACTTTTGCAAAATCATTCAATATCACAAATTATTACGATGTAGGCGAAATGGGTATTGAGCATGCACTTATTCCTGAAAAGGGACTTGCTGCTCCCGGTGACTGTATCATCGGTGCAGACTCACACACATGTACATACGGTGCTCTAGGTGCTTTCTCAACAGGTATCGGATCAACAGATATGGCTGCAGGTATGGCAACAGGTAAAGCATGGTTCAAAGTTCCTTCAGCAATCAAATTTACTCTTACAGGCGCACTTCAGAAAGGTGTTTCAGGTAAAGACGTTATTCTTCATATCATCGGTATGATCGGTGTTGACGGTGCTCTTTACCGTTCAATGGAATTCACTGGTGAAGGTCTTCACTCTCTTTCAATGGACGACAGACTTGCAATGGCTAACATGGCTATTGAAGCAGGTGCAAAGAACGGTATCTTTGAGGTTGATGACAAGACTCTTGAATATGTAAACGGCAGAGTAAACCGTGAATTTACAGTTTATAAGGCAGACGAAGACGCTGTTTATGATGAAGAATATGTAATCAATCTCAGCGAAATCGTTTCAACAGTTGCATGTCCTCATCTTCCCGAAAACACAAGACCTGCAAGTGAGCTTACAGATATTGTTCCCGATCAGGTTGTTATCGGTTCATGTACAAACGGTAGAATTTCAGATATGGAAGCTGCTGCTAACATCCTCAAGGGCAAGAAAGTTGCAAAGGATATCAGAGTTATCGTTATTCCCGCAACTCAGTCAGTGTATAAAGAGTGTATCAAGAGAGGATATATGGATATCTTTATCGATGCAGGCTGTGCAGTTTCAACTCCCACCTGCGGTCCTTGTCTCGGTGGTTACATGGGCATTCTTGCTGATGATGAAATCGCAGTTGCAACAACAAATCGTAACTTCGTAGGCAGAATGGGTGCAAAGAGCTCAAAGATTTATCTTGCAAGCCCCGAAGTTGCAGCAGCAACGGCAATTGTGGGACATATTGTTGATCCCAAGGAGGTTATGGAATAATGAACGTTAAAGGTTTTACACATAAATACGGAGACAACGTTGATACAGACGTTATCATTCCTGCAAGATATCTCAACACTGCAAACCATAAGGAGCTTGCAGCTCACTGTATGGAAGATATCGACGCAGAATTTGTAAACAATGTAAAAGACGGCGATATCATGGTGGGCGGAGCAAACTTTGGCTGCGGTTCATCACGTGAACACGCGCCCATTGCTATCAAAGAATCAGGTATATCATGTGTTATCGCATCAACTTTTGCAAGAATTTTCTACAGAAATGCAATTAACATCGGTCTTGCAATTCTTGAATGTCCCGAAGCCAGCGAAAAAATCGCTGCAGGCGATGAAGTTGCAGTCGATTTCGATACAGGTGTTATCACAAACATCACAAAGAATGAGGAATACAAAGCTCAGCCTTTCCCCGAATTTATAAAAGAGATCATCGCTTCAAACGGTCTTCTCAATTCACTCAAGTGAGGGTAAAATTATGAAAAAAGTTATTACTGTTCTCAAAGGTGACGGAATCGGTCCCGAAATAGTTGACGAAGCTCTTAAAGTGCTCGGCAAAGTAGGGGAGAAGTTCGGTCATGAATTTGAATATAAATATGTAGACATCGGCGGTTGCTCAATTGATAAATATGGTGTGCCCATCACAGATGAAGGCATGGCACAGTGTAAAAACTGTGACAGCGTTCTTCTCGGTGCTGTAGGCGGTCCCAAATGGGATAACTGTCCTCCTGCAATTCGTCCCGAAAAGGCACTTCTTGCAGTAAGAAGTGAACTTGGTCTTTTTGCTAATCTCAGACCCACAAAACTCTTCCCTCAGCTTGCTGATGCATCACCTCTCAAGCCTTCAATCGTAGGTGATGGTATCGACCTTCTCATCGTAAGAGAGCTTACAGGCGGTATTTACTTCGGTAAGAGAACAACAGGTGAAGAAAACGGCGAAAAGTTCGCTGCAGATGAGCTTAAATATTCAGAACATGAAATAGAAAGAATCGGCAGAGTTGCTTTTGAATCTGCAAGAAAGAGAAGAGGTAAGGTTTCTTCAGTAGATAAGGCAAACGTTCTTGATTCATCAAGACTCTGGAGAAGTGTAATGCACCGTCTTGCAGAGGAATATTCAGATGTTGAATATGAAGATATCCTTGTTGACAACACAGCAATGCAGCTTATCAGAAATCCCGGCAGATTTGACGTTGCAGTTACAGAGAACATGTTCGGTGATATCCTTTCTGACGAAGCAAGTATGCTCACAGGTTCAATCGGCATGATGCCTTCCGCATCACTTTCAGAAGGTACACTCGGTATGTATGAACCAATTCACGGTTCAGCTCCCGATATCGCAGGTATGGATATCGCAAATCCCCTTGGTACAATCCTTTCAGCTGCAATGATGCTCCGTTATTCATTCAATATGACTGATGAAGCAGATTCAATTGAAAATGCAGTAAATAAGGTTCTTGATGATGGCTTCAGAACAGGTGATATCATGCAGGAAGGCATGACAAAAGTCGGCTGCAAGCAGATGGGTGACCTTGTTGCAGAAAGAATTTAATTCTTGGAATTTTTAAGAATTGTTCTTCAAAAATCTTGATATTTAATAAGTTTTATATTATAATAATATTTAATTTTCTTAATTCTCTATGCTGATTCAGCAGTAAAATAATTACGAGTTGTGAATTTTGCATTATGAATTATATTTGTGTGGTGAAAAAATGAAAATATCAGGTGCTGAAATACTTGTCAGAACATTGATAGAACAACAGGTCGATGTTGTTTTCGGTTATCCCGGAGGACAGGTTATCCACATCTATGACAGATTATATGAGCATCAGGATGAACTTAAACACATTCTTGTTGCTCACGAGCAGGGTGCTTCCCATGCGGCAGACGGTTATGCAAGATCAACCGGTAAAGTCGGTGTCTGCATCGCAACATCAGGTCCCGGTGCAACAAACCTTGTAACAGGTATTGCAACTGCTTATCTTGATTCAGTTCCTATGGTTGCTATCACAGGTAACGTTTCAAATGATCTTATCGGCAGAGACAGTTTCCAGGAAGTTGATATCACCGGTATCACAATGCCTGTCACAAAGCATAATTTCTTTGTAAGCAAGGTAGAAGATCTCGCTGATACAATCAGAGAAGCTTTCAGACTTGCAAAGTCAGGCAGACCCGGTCCCGTGCTTATCGATATCCCCAAGGATGTTCAGATTGCTCAGTATGATTACGAGCCTGAAAGTGTTGCTGAAGCTTTTGATAAGATTCCTCCCAAGGCTCACAAGATCGAAAGTGCGATAAAGCTTATAAACGAAGCAAAGAAACCCTACATATATTGCGGCGGCGGTACAATTTCATCGGGTGCAAGTGACGAAGTAAAGGCTCTTGCAGATAAAATTGATGCTGTTATCGGATGTTCACTTATGGGTATATCTGCAATTGAGAATGAAAATGAGAGATTCCTCGGTATGCAGGGTATGCACGGTCATTATGCTTCATCAATGGCACAGCATAATGCTGATCTTATCATTACTGTCGGTGCAAGATTCTCAGACAGAGCAACAGGAAATAAAGCTAAATATGCTCCCAATGCAAAAATCATCCATATCGACACAGATAAGGCTGAAATTGATAAAAACATTATTGCAGACCTCGGTATTTGCAGTGATATAAAAATGGCTCTTGCTCAGATTGCTGAAGGAGTCGAAAAAGCAGAACATCCCGAATGGATGCAGACAGTAAACGATTTCATTACTGAAGAGAAGAAACACATTCCAGCTTCCGATAAAATGAATCCTTACAACATCATTCAGGTCATAAATGAGTGCAAAACAGCTGATATGCCAGTTGCAACAGACGTAGGTCAGCATCAGATGTGGGCTGCGCAGTTCTGCGAATTCTCAAAACCCCGTAAATTCATTTCAAGCGGCGGTCTCGGCACAATGGGCTTTGGGCTCGGTTCTGCAATCGGTTCTGCAATCGGTTCCGGTCATAAATCAGTTCTTGTAACCGGTGACGGCAGTTTCGGTATGTGTCTTAACGAACTTGCAACAGTTGCATCTTACAATGTTCCGGTTGTTATTGTTATGATGAATAACGGTGTACTCGGAATGGTTCGTCAGTGGCAGACTCTTTTCTTCAACAAGCACTATTCAAATACTGTGCTTGACAGAAAGACTGATTTTATCCGTCTTGCAGAAGCATTCGGTGTTAAGGCTTACAGATGTACCGAAATGGCAGATTTCAGAGAAACAATGAAAAATGCAGTTGCAGCAGAAGGACCTGTATTTATTGAATGCTTCATCGATAAAGATGAAATGGTTCTTCCTATGCTTCCTCCCGGTGGTTCAATGGATGACATCATTGTTGAAAGGGTAGGTGACTGATATGGACAGACATGTACTTTCAGTTTTCGTCCGTAACCAATATGGTGTACTTGCAAGAATTTCAAGTATGTTCAGAAGAAGAGGTTTTAATATCGATTCTCTGACAGTTGGTGAAACAGAAAACCCTGCATATTCAAGAATGACAGTTACTTTCAACGGTGACGATGCAGTAAAGAATCAGATTATCCGTCAGCTTGCAAAGATGCCTGATGTTGAGTGTCTTTCAGAACTTAAAAACGGTGAATCAGTTTCAAGAGAACTTGTTCTTGTGAAGATTAAAAATAACAAGGACAATAGACAGGACATTATGAGTGTTGTTGATATTTTCAGAGCAAAAGTTGTTGACTACAGCACAGAAGCTATGATTATAGAAATAACAGGTGAGTCTTCAAAGCTTGATGCTTTTATTGACCTTGTTGAAGAATTCGGAATTATCGAAGTCTGTCGTACAGGTCTTGTTGCTCTCAGAAGAGGCAATGAAAGTATTCTTAATGAAACAAATGCTTAAAGCATACATAAATTTATAAACAATTCAAAGGAGATATAAAAAATGAACACATCAGCAAAAGTATATTATCAGCAGGACTGCGATCTCGGCAGACTTTCAGGGAAGACAGTTGCTATCATCGGTTACGGCTCACAGGGTCACGCACACGCTCTCAACCTCAAGGAAAGCGGCGTTAACGTTATCATCGGTCTTTACGAAGGTTCAAAGAGCTGGGCAAAGGCAGAAGCTCAGGGCTTCGAAGTTTTCACAGCTAAGGAAGCAGCAGCAAAAGCTGACCTTATCATGATCCTCATCAACGACGAACTTCAGGCAAAGCTTTACAAGGAAAGCATCGAGCCCAACCTCACAGCAGGCAAGACTCTTGCATTCGCACACGGTTTCAACATCCACTACGGCTGCATCAAGCCCCCCAAGGATGTAAACGTTATCATGATCGCTCCCAAGGGCCCCGGCCACACAGTAAGAAGCGAATATCAGGCTGGCAAGGGCGTTCCCTGTCTTATCGCTGTTGAGCAGGATGCTACAGGCGATGCTATGGATATCGGTCTTGCATACGCACTCGGTATCGGCGGCGCTCGTGCAGGCGTTCTTGAAACAAACTTCCGTACAGAAACAGAAACAGACCTCTTCGGTGAACAGGCTGTTCTTTGCGGTGGTGTATGTGCACTTATGCAGGCTGGTTTCGAAACACTTGTTGAAGCTGGCTACGACCCCAGAAATGCATACTTTGAATGTATCCACGAAATGAAGCTCATTGTTGACCTTATCTATCAGAGTGGTTTTGCAGGTATGAGATACTCAATCTCAAATACTGCTGAATACGGTGATTACATTACAGGTCCCAAGGTTATCACTGATGAAACAAAGAAGGCTATGAAGAAAATCCTTTCAGACATTCAGGACGGTACATTTGCTAAGGATTTCCTTCTTGATATGTCAGATGCAGGTTCACAGGTTCACTTCAAGGCTATGAGAAAGCTTGCTGCTGAACATCCCGCAGAAGTTGTAGGCGAAGACATCCGTAAGCTTTACAGCTGGAACGACGAAGCTAAGCTCATCAACAACTAATATAAAAAAAGCCCTGCATCAGCCGATTTTACGGTTGGTGCAGTTTGCATAATTCGTAGTTAAAAGGAGAATTATTTATGATCAGTGATAATCTTAAATACGGTGCTATAAATGCTCCTCACAGATCACTTTATCATGCGCTGGGACTTACAGATGAAGAACTTTCAAGACCTATGATCGGTATTGTAAGTTCATATAATGAAATTGTTCCCGGTCACACAAATATAGACAAAATTGTTGATGCTGTAAGACTCGGTGTTGCATCAGCAGGAGGTACACCTATCGTTTTCCCTGCAATTGCAGTGTGTGACGGCATCGCAATGGGGCACAAAGGTATGAAATACTCACTTATCACACGAGACCTTATTGCTGACTCAACAGAAGCTATGGCTCTTGCTCACGGTTTTGATGCTCTTGTTATGGTTCCTAATTGTGATAAGAATGTTCCAGGACTTCTTATGGCTGCTGCAAGACTTAATATTCCTTGTATTTTTGTAAGCGGTGGTCCTATGCTTGCAGGTAAGGTTGACGGCAAGAAGACAAGTCTTTCAAGTATGTTTGAAGCTGTTGGTGCACATGCAGCAGGCAATATTACAGATGAAAAACTTCACGAATATGAATGCAAGACATGTCCCACTTGCGGTTCTTGTTCAGGTATGTACACAGCTAACTCAATGAACTGTCTTACAGAAGCTATCGGTATGGGGCTTCGCGGTAACGGCACAATTCCTGCTGTTTACTCATCAAGAATCGAACTTGCAAAGCATGCTGGTATGAAGATTATGGAACTCGTTAAGAGAGATATCAAACCTCGTGACATTATGACTAAGGAAGCATTTGAAAATGCGCTTACAGTTGATATGGCTCTCGGCTGTTCAACAAATACAATGCTTCATATCCCTGCAATTGCACATGAATGCGGCATTGATATTGACCTTGACATTGCAAACGATATCAGCAAGAAGACTCCTAATCTCTGTCATCTTGCACCTGCAGGCAGAAACTATATGGAAGAGCTTGACGAAGCTGGCGGCGTTTATGCTGTTATGAATGAGCTTAACAAAAAAGGTCTTCTTCATACAGATATCATCACAGCAACCGGCAAAACTGTAGGCGAAAACATCGCAAATGCTTTTAATACAGATACAGACATCATCAGACCCATTGAAAATCCTTTCAGCGAAACAGGCGGTATTGCAGTGCTCAAAGGTAATCTTGCTCCTGATGGCAGCGTTGTAAAACGGTCTGCAGTTGCTCCTGAAATGCTCTGTCACGAAGGTCCTGCAAAGGTATTTGATTGTGAAGAAGATGCTCAGGCAGCTATCAACGGTGGCAAAATTGTTCCCGGTGATGTTGTTGTTATCCGTTATGAAGGTCCTAAAGGTGGGCCCGGTATGAGAGAAATGCTCAATCCCACATCTGCTATTGTCGGTATGGGACTTGGAAGCTCCGTTGCTCTTATTACAGACGGTCGTTTCAGCGGTGCAACAAGAGGTGCAGCAATCGGTCACGTTTCACCCGAAGCAGCATCAGGCGGTATGATCGGTATCGTTGAAGATGGTGACATTATCAGTATCGATATTCCTGCAAATAAGCTTGAACTCAAAGTTCCTCAGGATGAAATCGACAGAAGAATGGCTTCATTCGTTCCCAAGACAAAGGAACTTACAGGTTACCATAAGCGCTATGCAGCACTTGTTCAGAGCGGTTCAAAAGGTGCAATTCTTAAGGTAGACTAATAATAAGTATGAAAAATATAAATCTTCTCTCAACAAGACTTCATTCTGTTGCGGTGTTCAGAAATCTGTTAAAAGATGATGTTGTTGCGGCTTTGATGAATCTTCTTGATTCGGAAAATCTTTCAACCGCTGAAAAAGTCAGCAGATACGGCAATTTTGTTCACGAACTTTACACTCATACAGATAATCTCAGCAAGTACATTCTCAATATCGTTACAAACGATGAAAATGTATTCATACGTAAGGTTGCAAACGGACAGATTATCCCTGATGATCTCGGTGATTGTGTCAAGGCTGAACTTTCTGTTTTTGGTGATGTTGCAGCTCTTACAAAAGATGATCTTTCTGCATTCACAGGATATGACGGTTTTCTGCCTTCATGGAAGACTTCAGAAATTGACTTTGAATCAGAATATTTCAGACGTACAGACGAAATAGGGAAGTTTGGCTACGGAATATATGCAAAATATCATATGTTCTGTGTCAGAGACGGTGCAATTACTCCAGTCAAGCATCCTGATCCTGTTACACT
Organism: Acutalibacteraceae bacterium; assembly: GCA_045636025.1. Lineage (GTDB taxonomy): Bacteria > Bacillota > Clostridia > Oscillospirales > Acutalibacteraceae > UBA1081. Next base: position 13,450 of record JAZTWP010000052.1, read on the forward strand.
TGCAGACCTTTCAGGTTATCAGAATGAAAGACAGCAGGTTGTTGACAATACAAAGGCTCTTCTAGAGGGTAAACCTGCTGCAAATATCCTTCTTTCAGGTGATGCAGGTACTGGCAAATCATCAACTATCAAGGCTGTTGTGAATCAGTTCAAAGATGAAGGGCTTCGTATAATTGAAGTGAGAAAAGACCAGCTTGTTGATATACCTGCTATTGTTGACGAACTGAGTATTAATCCTCTTAAATTCATTCTGTTTATTGATGACCTTTCATTTAATCAGACTGATGATAATTTCAGTGCACTCAAGGCTATTCTTGAGGGGTCTGTTTCTGCAAAATCCGGCAATGTGGCTATTTATGCAACAAGTAACAGACGCCATATTGTAAGAGAATCATTCAAAGACAGGGATTCAAGTGATGATATTCACCGTAATGATACTGTTCAGGAGCTTATGTCACTTTCTGAACGTTTCGGTCTTGCTATCACATTTGTAAAACCATCAAAAGAATGTTATCTTGATATCGTAAGAAATATTGTGAAACATCACGGCATTGAATATGATGAAGAAAAGCTCTGTATGGAAGCAGAACGATTTGCACTTGTCAAAGGCGGCAGAAGCGCAAGAGTGGCAAAACAGTATGTTGAAAGCATAATAAGCAAGCAATAATTGCTTGTTGAAAATTCATATTCCTCCTCCTTATCACATATCTATTGAATGATATGTTTTAAGGAGGTTTTTTCTTTGAAAACGATTGTTGAAGAAAGAGCTATTGAGCTTGGTGAATATATTGTTGAGAATAATACAACTGTCAGAGCAACAGCAAAAAAATTCGGAATTTCAAAAAGTACCGTACATTCTGATGTTTCATTAAGACTCAGAAAAGCAAGCCCGTCTTTATACATACAGGTAAGAAAAGTGCTTGAGAATAATAAGGCTGAGCGACACATACGGGGTGGTCAGGCAACAAAAGAAAAATATAAAAAGAATGTATGACTATTTTGAAGACTTTTTATTGTACGATCAAAATTTCTATTGCAAACTCAGCTGAAATATTATAAAATATATTGTGAATTATAATGAGCTGTAATGCTGAGGTGTATAAAATGTTTGAACAACTTAAAAAAGATGTATATAAAGCCAATATGATGTTACCTGAATATGGTCTTGCACCTTTTACATGGGGAAATGCTTCAGGTGTTGACAGGGATCATAATGTTATTGTTATAAAGCCATCAGGAGTTGCATATCCCGATCTTTCCTGGGAGATGATGGTGGTTGTAGGCTTTGACGGAAAAGTTGTTGAAGGCGATTATAACCCCTCTTCCGATACACTTACTCATATAGAGCTTTATAAGGCATTTCCTGATATCGGTGGTGCTGTGCATACACATTCAAAGTTTGCAACTGCATTTGCTCAGGCAGGCAGAGAAATTCCTGCTCTCGGCACAACTCACGCTGATTTTTCTTACGGAAGCATTCCTTGTACAAGACCTCTCACAAAGGATGAAGTTGAGTCTGCATATGAAAAAAATACAGGAATTGTTATCTGTGAGCACTTCAGAGACAACAATCTTGATGCAAATGCAATTCCCGGAGTGCTTGTGCATTCACACGGTGTGTTTGCCTGGGGTAAAAATCCTGTTAAAGCATCAGAAAATGCAGCAACTCTAGAAATCGTTGCTGATATGGCACTTCATACTTTTATGCTCAATGACAGCGTTCAGACAATAGATTCATATCTGTTGGACAAGCATTATCTCCGCAAACACGGAGCAAACGCTTATTACGGACAAGGAAAATAAATTATGGTAAATTTCACACATCTTCATATTCATACTGAATACAGTATTCTTGACGGCGCATGCAGAATCAAGCCTCTTATTAAGCACGTCAAAGAACTTGGACAGACAGCTATTGCCATCACAGACCACGGCGTTATGCATGGTTGTATTGACTTTTATAAAGCATGCAAAGCTGAAGGCATTAAGCCTATCATCGGCTGTGAGGTCTATGTTGCCCCTCGTACACGATTTGATAAGGTGCACGGACTTGACAATCAACGTTATCATCTTGTACTGCTTGCTAAAAACTATAATGGCTATAAAAATCTTATTAAACTGGTTTCTGCCGCATGGACAGAAGGTTTTTACACAAAGCCGAGAATTGACCATGACATTCTTGAAGAGTATCATGAGGATATTATATGCCTTTCTGCATGCCTTGCAGGTGAAATCCCTCAGGCTCTTCTTAAAGGTGACTATGAGGGCGCAAAAAAGACCGCTTTGTGGTATAAAAACCTCTTTGGTGAAGGCAATTATTATATGGAAATCCAGGATCACGGTATTGAAGAGCAACACCGTACAAATCCTGATATTATAAAAATTGCCCGTGAACTTGATATTCCTCTTGTTGCAACAAACGACGCTCATTATGTAAAAAAAGAAGATGCTGAGATTCAGAAGATTCTTCTTTGCATACAGACAAAGAAAACTATTGCCGAAGATACAGGAATGGGCTTTTCTACAGAAGAGTTCTATGTGAAATCAGGCGAAGAGATGCTTGAACTTTTCCCTGAATATCCCGATGCAATAGAAAATACAAACAAAGTTGCCGAAATGTGTAATGTTGACTTTACATTCGGTAATTCAATTCTTCCTAATTACGATGTTCCCGAGGGAATGACACATTTTGAGTATTTCCAGAAGCTTTGTTATGACGGTTTTGTTAAAAGATACGGTGAAAACGGTCCTCAGGAGTATAAAGACAGACTTGATTACGAGCTTGGTATTATCGACTCAATGGGATTTACAGACTACTTCCTTATCGTATGGGACTATATCAACTATGCTCGTTCGGTAGGTATTCCCGTAGGTCCCGGACGAGGCTCAGGTGCGGGTAGTATTGCCGCATACTGTGTCGGTATCACAGCTATTGACCCGATGCGTTACGATTTGCTTTTTGAGCGATTCCTTAACCCTGAACGAGTCAGCATGCCCGACTTTGATATTGACTTCTGTTATGTAAGACGTCCCGAAGTTATTGAGTATGTTAAACGTAAATACGGTGATGATCACGTCGCTCAGATTGCCACATTCGGTACTATGGCGGCAAAGGGTGCCGTTCGAGATGTCGGACGTGTTCTCGGTATTCCTCTGAATATTGTTCAGGCTGTAACCAAGGAAATTCCCGGTGACCTCGGTATGAACATCGCTAAAGCTCTTGAAGCCAGCCAGGATTTCAGAAAACTCTATGAGGGAGATCCTCAGATCAAGAATCTTGTTGATATCTCAATGAAAATTGAAGGTATGGTTCGTAATACTGGTATGCATGCTGCGGGTGTTGTTATCTGTCGCGATCCTGTTGATTCTTATGTTCCTCTTTTCAAATCAGGTGAATCTGTTGTTACTCAGTATTATAAAGGCTGGGTTGAGTCACTCGGTCTTCTTAAGATGGACTTCCTTGGTCTTCGTACACTTACTGTTGTTACAGATGCAGAAAAGCTTGTAAGAGCAAAAGTTCCTGATTTTGATGTTTATGATATTGATATTGAAGATAAAGAGACTTATGAGATGCTTTCGCAGGGCGGTACAAGCTGTGTGTTCCAGTGCGAATCTGCGGGTATCAGAGCACTGATGATCAATATGCATCCAAACTGTCTTGAAGATATTATTGCTGTTATTGCTCTTTATCGACCCGGTCCTATGGATTTCATTCCCGGCTACCTTGAAAACAGAGCACATCCCGATGAAATCAAGTATCATACACCGCATCTTGCACCTATTCTTGATGTTACTTACGGTACAATCGTTTATCAGGAACAGGTTATGCGTATTTTCCAGGACCTTGCAGGTTATTCTCTCGGTGCTGCGGATATGGTCCGTCGAGCAGTTGCAAAGAAGCAGGCAGACGTTCTTGAACAGCAGAGAAAATACTTCCTTTACGGCTCAGACGGCTCAGACGGAAGTTCTCCTTGTGACGGATGCGTTAAAAGAGGTATCACTCCCGAAGCTGCAAATGCAATTTTCGATGATATGGCGTCTTTTGCATCATATGCATTCAATAAATCTCACTCAGCTGCATATGCATATGTTACATATCAGACAGCGTGGCTTCGTTGCCATTATCCTTGTGAATTTATGGCTGCTATGCTTACAAGCGTTCTTTCCAATGCAGATAAGCTTGTTGCAAATATTGCAGAATGCTCAAATCTCGGCATTGCCGTTCTTCCGCCTCACGTAAATGCATCTTCGGAAGAATTTACAGTTGAAGAGAATGCGGTACGTTTCGGTCTTCTGGCTGTTAAGAACGTTGCTCAGTCATACATTGAGCTTATTATCAAAGAGCGCAAAGAAAACGGTAAATATGAAACTTTCTTCTCATTCTGCAAACGTACATACGGTAAAGAATTCAACAGACGAAGTGTAGAACATCTGATTAAAGCAGGTGCGCTTGATGGCTTCGGAGTAAACAGAAATCAGATGCTCAAAATGATGGATTCTGTTGTTGAAAGTCTTGAAACTGAGAAAAAATCAAGCGTTTCAGGTCAGCTTGGCTTTTTTGACATAAGTCAGGAGCTTGCAAAGGAATCAGAGCCTGTGGCACCGGATGTTCCGGAATTTACAGAAAAAGAAATTCTTCAGCTTGAAAAGGAAGCTACAGGTATCTATATGTCAGGTCATCCTATGACTGCATATAAGGATTATGCACGCAAAATTCACGCTGCAAATACAATTGATCTTCTTGAAGCTGATGTAAATGATAAATCGTCTTATTATAAGAGTGGACAGAGAGTAAAAATCCTTACAATTCTTTCCGCTGTGAAGAAAAAAGTTACAAAGAATAATACAACAATGGCATTCCTTCAGGCAGAAGATGTTACGGGATCAATCGAAGTAGTTGTATTTCCAAAAAAAATGGATCAGGTTGCAGATTTGCTTGTTGAAGACAATATTGTTGTAATTGAAGGCAGACTGGAACTCAGTGATGACTCAGCATCGAAGATTTCACTTGATTCAATTGAACTTGCACCTTCTCTTGAAAGACTCAGCGGTGCGACACCGAATGTTTCAGCCCCGCCTCCGCCGCCTGATTACACTCCGATGAAGAGAGATATTCCTCTTCCCACAGAGCTCAGACCTGAAACTGCCGCTCCTGTCGAGCCTGCTGTTCAACCTGTGCATAAACCTGCGCCGCAAAGTGCTGCGCAGAAGAAGAGCACAAGAGGTCTGTTCCTTAGATTTCCCTCGGAAAACTGCAGTGAATTAAATCAGGTTATGCCTCTTATAACTCAGTATTCAGGTCCCACCCCCGTGCATTTTTACTACACGGATGCGAATAAATATAATATGCAGACGGGAATTACAACATCTGTTACTCAGGCTCTTTATGTAAAATTGCAGAATGTTTTAGGTAATAGTAATGTTGTATTAAAAAACTGAAAAAATATGTCCTTTTTTGACAAAATAATCAATTGACTAAAATTTGCCTTTAGATTAAAATATTAGTATTATTGTTACTATGTACTCAGTTGGAGGTATTTGTCTTATGAAGACTATTGCTGTACTTACAAGTGGTGGCGACGCACCCGGTATGAACGCTGCTATCAGAGCAGTTGTAAGAACAGGTTGTGAGAACGGTATGAGAGTTCTCGGTGTACGCAGAGGTTATAACGGCCTTATGAACGGAGATATGTACGAAATGAATCTCCGTACAGTTTCAGATATTATTCACAGAGGCGGCACAATGCTCTACTCAGCTAGAAGCCCTGAATTCAAGACAGAAGAAGGTCTTCAGAAGGCTCTTGATGTTTGTAAGGCAAACGGTATCGAAGGTGTTGTTGTTATCGGTGGCGACGGTTCATTCAGAGGTGCTCGTGATCTTTCTCTTCACGGTGTTCCCACAATCGGTGTTCCAGGCACAATCGACAACGATATTGCTTGCTGTGACTACACAATCGGTTACGACACAGCTATGAACACTGTTATGGATATGGTTGACAGAATCCGTGACACAACAGAATCACACGATCGTTGCTCAGTTGTTGAAGTAATGGGCAGAAGAGCTGGTTACATTGCTCTTAACTCAGGTATTGCTATCGGTGCAACATCAATTCTCATTCCCGAAGTTGATTTCGACATTGAAAAAGACGTTATCGAAAGAATGAAGAGAACACAGAAGACAGATAAGAAGCACTTCATCATTATCGTAGCTGAAGGTGTTTCAGAAAAGATCGGCGGTGTTGCTAACCTCGCTAAGATCATCGAAGAAAAGACAGGAGTTGAAAGCCGTGCTTCAGTTCTCGGTCACGTTCAGCGTGGCGGTTCACCCTCACTCCGTGACAGACTTGTTGCAAGTGAAATGGGTAACTACGCAGTTCACCTTCTTATGAAGGGTGCAAGTAACAGAGTTGTTGCTATGCAGAAGGAAGAAGTTATGGACTTCGATATCTACGAAGCTCTTAACATGAAGAACACAATCAACCTCGATCTCTACAGAATTGCACACGAAATTTCAATCTGATAAAGATATTAAAAATCACCTTGAGAAAGGTGATTTTTTTATGCTATAATATGCTCGGGTGGTGAATTTATGACACGTTTATTCAGAAAGAACAATCTTATATTTTCGATAATTCTTATTGTTATATATGTTGTCGGTGCTTCACTTTGTGATTCTGTTTCGGAGTCAATCGGACTGTCGAAAGTCCTGACATTGCCATTTTTTATAGTTTTTTCTGTTGTTATGCTTCTGTTTCTCAGAAAAGAAAAACTATTTATTGAATACGGATTATGCAAAAGTCAGTTATCAGCTAAAAAATTATTATATTTTATACCTCTTGTGCTTCTTTGTTTATTGAATGTAATTACAGGGTTGAAAATAGAGCCTACTGTGCCTGTAATCATTCTTGAAGTGTTAAGTATGCTGTTTGTCGGTTTTCTTGAAGAAATCATTTTCAGAGGCTTTCTTTTCAAAGCAATGGCAAAGGATAACCTGAAATCTGCTGTTATTGTGTCTTCTCTTACATTCGGTATAGGTCATATTGTAAATCTTTTAAGCGGTGCAGAAATCGTGTCAACGCTATGTCAGATTGTTGGTGCTGTCGGCTTCGGCTTTATGTGTGTGATGATTTTTATTAAAAGCAAATCTCTTCTGCCGTGTATCATAACACATTCCGTTTTCAATATGCTCAGTATCTTCACGGCTGAAACGGATATGTTTACCGATATAATCATTTCTGCCGTGATGTTTGTTATAACAGACGTGTATGCAATATTTTTGTATTATAATTGTCGAAATAAAACAATTTAATCTCGGAAGGGAACCCATCGTGCGTTCAATGCTTTTTTTATGATTATTTACTTTTTCTTACAGATATGTTAGAATTATATCTAGGAGTGATTATTATGTTCAAAGACCCGATTTTTGTTTTATAGGCTTATTGTTTCTTGTTATTGCAGGTGTCGGATTCGGTGAAATTCTGTTTAGTAAAAACAAGGAATTTATCAAAAAAAAGCAGATTGCCTTTGTTGTGATATGTGTTTTATTTAGCGGTGTTTGTTTCCTTTGTGCATATCTCGGAGAGTTAAGTCTGTTTGTTTTCTCTTTTGCTGTTTCTTTAGGCGGTGGTTTTATTGCAATCGGAGTATCAAACATTATTCTTTATAAAACCTGCACAACGAAACTTACTGCAATATATCTTTACAGCCGTGTAACGGGAAAAAGTGGTAACAGTGCTATTCCAGTTTTCAGATACAATTGGGAGGGTGAAGAATACACCTGTTCATCAAAACAGCCGGTTTCAGCAAGACTTATCGGCACAAAATATAGAATAGATCAGCCTTGTCAGGTATTTATTAACCCCGAAAAACCGCAAAATGTTATTGTACGCACAGAAAAACTTGTCGATTAAATCGGTAAAATTGTTCTCGGTCTGTGTATAGTTGCAGGCGGAGTGTGGGCATTGTTGTTTATGTGATTTTCTTCTTTACATTCACATTTATTTTATGTATAATATCTCCGTACAGGAGAAAATTTATGGTTCTTATTATCGCAGAAAAGCCCTCTCTTGCAAGAAATATCGTCGCTGGAATCGGGCAGATGAAAAAATATCAGAATTATTATGAAGGCTCAGGTTATATTGTAACCTGGGCTTTTGGTCATTTGTTTTCGCTCTGCGATATCGAGGACTACACAGGTTCTACATCAACAGGAAAGTGGAGTATGGAGAATATTCCGTGTTTCCCCGATGAATTCAGATTTCATCTTAAAACGGGCGAAGACAAAAAGCCCGATGCAGGTGTTATCCGTCAGTTTGAAACAATAAAAACTCTCTGCAATCGTCAGGATGTTGATGCAATTGTCAACGCAGGAGACGCTGACAGAGAAGGTGAAATTATTGTCCGTCTTTGTGTGATGAATGCCCTCGAAAGTGAAAAGAAACTTCTCCGACTCTGGCTTCCTGACCAGACACCCGAAACGGTTGCGGCTGCACTTCAGGATATGAAAAGCGAAACTGAATATGACCTTCTTGCAAACGAAGGTTTTGCACGTACTTATATTGACTGGCTTTATGGGGTGAATCTCACCCGATATGCAACACTCAGGACGGGTGTGCTCCTTCGTGTGGGCAGAGTTATTGTGCCTGTTGTCAAAGCTATTTATGACAGAGATATGGCTATCCGCAATTTCAAGCCCGATATTTATTATGCTCTTGTGTCTTCTGCTGAAACAAACGGTGAAACTATTGAACTTGTTTCAAAGCACAAATTCCCCAAAGAAAAAGCAGCAACAGCGCAGCGTGCCTGCAATAAGCTCAACGCTCAGGATGCAATTGTAACGGCTAAAAAGACTAAAAAAGACAAACTTAATCCGGGTAAACTCTATTCTCTTTCTAAACTTCAGAATTATCTTGGCAAGAAACACAAAATGCCTATGGAAACATCGCTGAGAATCGTTCAGAAGCTCTATGAGGAGGGTTATCTGACTTACCCGAGAACTAACTCAGAATACCTTGCTACTGCTGAAAAAGACAAGATAAAAAAGATTATTGATATTGTCAAAAGTAAAGGCTATCCCGTTGAGTTCAAAGATAAAAAAACTATTTTTGATGACTCAAAAATTGAATCTCATTCAGCTCTCACACCAACATATAAATTTCCTGATTCATCAAAGCTCACAGAAGAGGAGAAGATTGTGTATTCATCTGTTCTCCGCCGTTTCGTTGCAGTTTTCTGCAGTGAAGAGTGTGTTGTCCAGAAGACGGAAATTACTGTTTCTGTCGGTGAATGTGAAGATTACAACCTTAAAGGTCTTATGATTCTTGAAGCGGGCTGGACAAAGTATGATGACAGCTCAAAGAATAATAAAATTCTGCCCAATCTTGAAAAAGGTGACAGAGTCAATATAGACTTCAAACCGAAAGAGAAAGAGACAAGTCCGCCTAAGCATTATACAATCGAAACACTTAATAATTATCTTAAAAATCCTTTCAGAGAAGATAAAGCCGCTGCTGATGAAAATGATGACAGCGAAGATTATAGAGCAATCTTTGAAGGTCTTGAACTGGGTACTGAAGCCACAAGAACAGGCATTATCAACAACGCAATTAAGAGTAAATATATTGAACTAAAAAAGGACGTTTACAAAATTTTGCCCGATGGTGAATATCTTATCGAACAGCTCATAAATATGGGTATTTCAATGGATAAGTACAAAACAAGTCAGCTTGGTCAGGCGCTTAAAAAGGTTTACAGAGGAGAAATCACCATTGATGACAGCGTAAGACAAGCAACCGATGAAATAAGCGGTGTTTTCGGTGCTGAGGTAAATTCACCTGAATCAGCATTTTATTCAGGTTTTGCAGGAGATGTTGTCGGTGTCTGTCCTGAATGCGGAAACGATGTTATAAGAGGTAAATACGGTTACGGGTGCAGTAATTATAAAAATGGCTGTAAGTTCCGAATAGGCGGTATTATCTGTAAGAGAGTAATTACACCGAATCACGCAAAACAGCTCCTTGCAGACGGCAGAACAGACAAAATTGACGGTTTTATATCAAAAAATGAAAAACCATTCTCTGCAAACCTTAAAATGGAAGACAAAAAAGTTGTTTTTGACTTTAGTCAGGAGTAATTATGAAAAGATTGATTACTAGTATTTTATTGTTTAGTACAATTTTCACTTTTTCATCATGCGGCAAAATCGGTGACGAAAGTGTGACAGAAAATAATCAACAAGCGGAATCTGCAACTTATGTTATGATTTCACAGTCAGAGGCAAAGAAAATTATTGAAGAATCTGACGATTTTATAATTGTTGATGCTCGTGAGCAGTATGAATACGAAGAGGGGCATATAGAAGGAGCAATCTGTATAAGTCACGAAGAAATAGGTGAAAAAGCAGAAAAGCTTCTTCCCGATAAAGATAAGCTCATTCTCATTTATTGTCGCAGCGGAAGAAGAAGTAAACTTGCCGCACAGACACTCTCTGATCTCGGTTATACCAATGTCAAAGAATTCGGCGGAATAATTGATTGGGAATATGAAACTGTAAAAGAAAAAACAACCGCTTAAAGCGGTTGTTTTTTTATAAAATATCGTCGTGGTCAAAATCATCATTAATGAATTCACGTGCTGTAATTCTTTTTTCTTCACGCTGAAGTTCAACCATTTCTGAAATGAGATTTTTTATGCGTGACGGATCTTTTACTTTGCAAATATCAAATTCAGGTGTTGATTTATCTGCAGTGCAACAGTGAATTGTGCCGACACCGAAAATTCTCTGCCCCAAAGGTTTGTTCAGGGTGATGTCAAGAATTCTGTAAAGCCTTACTTCTTCTTCCTTTTTTGATAAAAATCCTGTTTCAATCAGAAGTTTACTGTCTGTGAGCGTGTAAGTTGTAAAACTCAGCGGGAGTCCGAATATAGTTCTTTTTTTGTCTCTCCAGATGAAATCATTGTTGTTTTCCATAAAATCACCAACCTTAACAATTATATTCAAATTATAGCATTGTTTATTATGAATGTCTATAGTAATTTTAAGAACCGCTAGTGAGAATATCAAGGATGCTACAATAATTAAAATTCATTCTAATCAATGGTGAATCATAAACAGTGAAGTGACATGTAACAATATTGCTTGAAAATTAACTGTCATTTTCTTTTCATATGTCTTGACTTTTTATATCTAAATTATTATAATATTAATATTACAAATCGATCGGGGTGTAGCGCAGTTGGTAGCGCGCCTGCTTTGGGAGCAGGATGCCGGGAGTTCGAGTCTCTTCACTCCGACCATAAAACAAGGTGTAACCGCATAAGGTTATACCTTGTTTTTATTGAATTGACGTTCAAAAAAAAGGCTGTATATTTTTATACAGCCTTTGTGTTTATTTACCTGAAACTGTAACGCCGTCAAATGCAACCCAGGGGAATACAGTTGATCCGTCCATTGCAACTTCTTTTGAAATATCAACAATATTGTTGAGCATATCTGCAAGATTACCGCTTATCATTGTTTCAAGAACAGGTTTTGTTATTTTTCCGTTTTCAATAAGGAAACTGTTTTTTGCGACTCCTGAGAAATCACCGTTGCCGGCAGGCTGACCGCCTGATACTCTGCAGACAAGAATACCTTTTTCTGTATTTTTTATAAGTTCATCATAAGGTGTTTCGCCTGCTTTTACTTCCATACAACTGCTGAGTGTGGGACATCTCTTTTCGCCTGATTTTCTTGCGGCATACTCAGAAAGTGTGAAGTTTTCAAGTATACCGTTTTTGATGATGTCGCAGTTTTTGGATTTGTACCCCTCAAGTGTATATCTTTCACCGCCGATGACTCTGTCATCAATGGGGATAAGTGAAACTGTGAGCTTGTCTGAAGCAACTTTTTCTCCGAGTTTCTTTCTCCAGGGACTTGTGTTATCCATTATTGAATCGTCACCTGTGAAACTGTCTATCGCTGTGCCGATAATGTCAGCAAGGCAGGAAGGAGCAAAAATTGCTGTGCCTGTGAATTTTCCCTCAAAAGGCTCTGCGTCAAGCTCTTTTTCACACATTTCATACATCATTCTTTGTGTGCCTTTGTCAATGATTTTTTCATTAAGGTCAACAAAGTCTATACCTGTTGAGTTGAACGAAGTTGTTTTGTCACCATCGTGTGCGGAGTACATTGACCCGAGTGAATAATAAGATGCTGTGTATGAATATTCAACACCGTTTGTGTTTGCAAATACTGATTTACCTTCAGAGTAGTCAGCTATAAGCTGTTCAATAAAAACTTTGGGGTAATCCTTCTGCATATCATCAAGATATTCATTTATTCTGTCAAAGAATTTATCTCTGTCGCACTCTTCAGCCCCGAAAAAGAAATCTTCGTTTTCGTCTTTTTCTGCAATTGAAAGGCAATCGTCTTCAGTAGATACTTCTGCTGCGGCAACACATTCCTTTGCGGCGGTAATGATTGATTCTTTATCTGTTTTGTTGATTGCAATAACACCTTTTTTGTTATCCTTGATAACTTTCATTGTGACGCCTGAATCAAAAGTTGAACGCATAAGGCTGAATTCGCCTGCATCAACATTTATTTCATCAACAAGACTGAATTTAACTTTGCACTGAGCGTCATCGGCACCGTTTTCCTTAAGGCAGGAGAGTGTGAACTGTGCAATTTCTTTAAGTTTTGAAATTTCCATAATAACTTCTCCTTATCTTCCGCCGATGTTTATTTTGCATTTTACTGCAGGACCGCCGTCTGAAACGGGCATAGGCTGTTTTTTACCGCAGTAACCTGAACAAGCCCACGAGAATGTGTCAGAGAGCATATCAACAGTCTTGAGCATATCAAATGCTACACCTGAGATTGTGGTATCACGGATAGCTCTGCCGAGTTTACCGTTTTTGATTTCATAACCCATTGTTATACCAAACATAAACTCGCCGGTTGTGTCTGCCTGACCATTCTGAGTCTTTGTGAGGTAATAACCGTTATCGATAGATGCAATCATATCCTCAAGCCTATCTGTGCCGGGAAGAATTGCAGTATTTCTCATTCTTATGAGAGGTTCATCTGAGAAAGCATATGCTCTTGCGTTACCGCAGGGATTAACACCGAAGTGCATTGCGCTTTCTTTGTTGTTCATATATCCTTTAAGAATACCGTTCTCGATGATAACTGCATCTTCACATACTGTACCTTCATCGTCAACATAAACGGGAAGGGGAACTTCCTTGCCGAATGCTGTGTGTGCATAGTCAATGATTGTGATTTTTTCTGATGCAACTTTATTTCCGATATTGCCTGCTGCAACAGAACCTGCAAGAACAAGGTCTGCTTCTACAGTATGGCCGATAGCTTCGTGTGCTATCATACCTGAAATTGAAGAGTCGATGATGCAATCACATACGCCTGCTTCAGAGAAAACACCTTCTTTTTTCTGCATAAGCTTTTCATAAAGTGAATCAACCTGTTCAAAAAGCTCAGAGGGTGTTGAGAAAATCTGTGTGAAGAAGCCTTTTTTGCAGTTCATAGCTTCAAAAAGCTCAATGTTTGAACCATCATTAGCCTCTGCTGTCATTGAAACGTAAATGCATGAGCGGGGAGAGATTGAATGAGAAAAGCTACCCGTTGAAACGTGCAGTAATCTTTCAATGCAATCCGTACTTATGATAACACCGCGGCTTGTGAGGTCTTTGTATTTGTTTGCAATGTAATCATCAAGCTCTCTTGCGTAATCAAGAAGAACTTTCTGAGGAACATCAATATAATCATTCTTTTCCTGGTAAAAAGCAACCGGAGTTTCAATAAGAGGTGCTTTGCCTTTGTTTACACGTCTGTCAAGGAAAATAGCATTGTCCTGAGCAGCTTTTATAACGTTTTTTACGCTTTCGTCTGAGTATTCACCCATTGAAGAAAAGCCGTAAACTCCGTTTTTGTACACTCTTGAACATACACCTCCGGATGTTGCTCTTGAGTTGCCCACAAGATTGCCTGAAATGATGCTGATTTTGTTATTTGTATTTACCTGTGAACGGACTTCGGTATAATCACCGATGTCAGCTATGTGTTTTTTTATCAGATCGTTCAGCAATTTGCTGTACCTCCTTAGAATAAGCTTTGAATGGTATCACCTATACCACTTACACTGTCACCGAGACTGCCGAAAATACTGTCGAGCATTGAGTCTGAGGGGATAATCTGGCTGCTGCCCTGATTGTTTGACTGATTCTTGGTATCGCCCCAGATTTCAATTGTGATTTCCTGACCTTCATAAACAACGCTGTTTGCGGGAGGATTCATTGTTGCAACGTGACCGGCTTTCTGATTTCCTGTGTTTTCTTTTTCAACAATATTATATGAAAGGTTAAGTTTTCCGAGATAGTAAACAGTTTCGGTGAAAGGGATTCCTGTAAAGTCGGGAAGCGTAACAGTTGCCGCACCTTTGCTGTATGTAAGATTGAGTTTGGAGCCTCTTGCAACCTTTGTGCCCGGGGCAATATCTTGTTCAAATATAACATCTTTTCCTACAGTTGCGGATGATTCGGGATTGAGTGTAATCTGAAGACCGTAAGTGTTTGCAAAATCGACGATATATGCATCATCTTTCATGTAGTTTTCAAAATTTGGGATTTCAACCATTGATGAACCACCGGGGAAGTTGAAACTGATAATTCCTGTGAAAGCAAGACAAGCAAAGAAAATAAGCATAACAGCTACAATGCTGAAACTGAGAACAACTGTTGCTACACCAGAGGGGCCTCTTTCATATGAATCATCTTTTGTAAGAACGGGAATTTCAGGAGTTGCGTTGATAACAACAGGAGCTGCTGTCTTGGGTTTTGCATAGTCATTGGCACTCATTTCACTGATGGGGTCAATGAGTGATGCATTTGCAAAGGTAGTTGCCTGTTTTTTCTGCATTTCAAATGCTTCTTTTGTGAATGATTTTCTCAGGTGACCGATTGCTGAAGTTCTTTCGTCAGGCTGAACCTGAAATGCGCTGATAAATGCTGCGAGAACGTAGTCAGGAAGTTCTCTTGCGTAAACAGCAGGAATTGTAAGAAGGTCTTCTTCAGCTCTGATTTTTGCATCGATGGGTACAATGCCTGTGATGCATTTGTAAAGTGTTGCAATAAAGCCGTATACGTCAGTCGCTTCGGAAAGAGCTGTTGTTTTTGAGTACTGCTCAATTGCAGCATAACCGTGTCTTAAATCAGCAGAAATTCTGCCGTCGGCCTGACGTACTTCGTTGATGCTGAAGCCCCAGAGTTTGAACTTTCCGTTTTCGCAAAGGAAAAGAGTGTCAGGTGAAATTGCACCATGCACTATACCTTCCTTGTGAAGCGCTTCAATAGCGTCAAGTACGGGAAAAATTTTATCATTTATTGTATTCCAGTCAAGTACGTTATTGTTTTCGTCAATGAAATCATTAAGAGTCTGAATTCCGTCTGCTTCAGCGATTGCATAAGCAGTGTCGTTTGCTTCAAAAACATCAAAAACTGTGATTACAGATTCAAATGCTTTGAGCTTCATTACCTTGTGCCACATATCAAGGAACTGAGTTCGCATAGCCTTGAAATAATCAATATCATTTTCTGCAATAAGAGGTTTGAGTTCATTCTGTTTACGAATGCAGACTAATTCGGGGAGAAACTCTCTGATTCTTATGCAGCTATTTGTTATTGTATCAAGACCAAGGTATGTAACACCTTCAGAATTTCTTTCAAGAATGTCACCTACAATATATTTTCCTGCAAGAATTGTGCCGTATGCGAGGAAAGGTGCTGATTGTTCAGTTTTTGTATCAAAACCGCAGTAAGGACAGATTTCAATATCACCGATTTCATTCATACAACCGGGACACAGATTTTTATAAAAGCCCATATTATTACCTCCGGAAATTATTCATCATATTATTTTTATTATACCACAATAATTTTGATTTACAATAATAAAATTATGTTTCATCATTAAGGACTGCTTCAGCACATCTTATGCCGTCAACAGCAGCAGATATAATTCCGCCTGCATATCCTGCGCCTTCACCGCAGGGGTAAAGCCCTCTGATATTTGTCTGGAAGAATTCATCACGTAGAATTCTGACAGGTGAAGAGCTTCGGCTTTCGGGGAATGTGAGTACGGCATCGTGAAGAGCAAAACCGTGAAGTTTTTTGTCAAAATCGATAATTGCATCACGGATAGTGTCTGTAACACAAGAGGGGAGCACATTTCTTATATCAGACATTTCAACACCTGTGGGACAGGTAGGTCTTACTCCGCCTAGTTTTGTTGATTTGTTGCCGTTGAGGAAATCACCTACAAGCTGTGCCGGAGCAGTATAATCTCCACCGCCATTGATGAAACCGGCTTGTTCAATTTGTCTCTGGAAAGCGAAACCTGAGAGTGGATTGTCATCTTCAAAATAAGAAGGCTCAATTCCAACGAGAATTGCAGAGTTTGCGTTTTCACCGTCACGGGCAAATTCGCTCATGCCGTTTGTAACCATTCCGCCTTCTTCACTTGAAGCGGCAACAACAGTACCACCGGGACACATACAGAATGTGTATCCGCCTCTGCCGTGTAATGGATGGTTTGAAAGTTTATAGTCAGCTGCACCGAGAATAGGATTGTTCCACATATTGCCGTACTGAGCCTTGTTGATAAGTTCCTGGGGATGTTCAATTCTTGTGCCCACAGAGAAAGCTTTCTGCTCCATTCTGACTCCTTTTTTATACAGCATTTCAACTGTATCACGGGCAGAATGTCCGGTACAAAGAACAATACAGTCAGTTTCAATATCTACCATTGAGCCGTTTTTATCTTCATATGTCAGACCATGGATAAAATTGTTTGCGACAATTATATCTGTCATTTTGCAACAGAATCTTACTTCGCCGCCCATTGAGATAATATCTTCTCTGATATTTTTAACTACACCGCCAAGTTTATCTGTGCCGATATGAGGTCTTGCGGAATACATTATTTCTTCCGGAGCACCGTGAGCATAAAGCTGATTGAATACTTCACGGCATCTGCCGTCTTTAATGCCTGTTGTGAGTTTACCGTCAGAAAAAGTACCTGCTCCGCCTTCACCATACTGAACATTTGATGATGTATTGAGTCTTCTGTGAGTCCAGAAATCAATAACATCTTTTGTTCTTGTCTCAACATCGTTACCTCTTTCAAGGATTATAGGTCTGAGACCACATTTTGCAAGAATAAGACCGCAAAGCATACCTGCAGGACCGAAACCGATGATAACAGGTCTTAACTGAGAGGTTCTTTTAACGGGTGGTATCGTGTAGTTGTATCTTTCTCTGAAAAGAACTTTATTTGCAGGAAAACGTGCTGCAATTTCTTCTTCACCAGATTCGAGTTCAACATCAACGGAGTAAACCATTTTTATGTTATTCTTTTTTCTTGAGTCGATAGATTCTCTCGCAATTTCAAAAGAAGAGAAGTCTTCTTCTGAAACACCGATAACCTTTGCCGCTATTTTTCTGAGATGTTCGGTTGATTCACCTACATCAAGGGGCAATTCGTTAATTCTGAGCATAATTATTCTCCGTTAAATATAAAATTGCGTTTTTACCTGCACATCTGCCTGAGCTCCATGCCCACGCAAGATTGTAACCGCCGCAGATAGCATCGACATCAAGCACTTCACCGCAGGCAAAAAGGCCTTTTGAATATTTAGATTCAAGTGTTGTACTGTTGAATGCTTTTGTATCTGCACCACCTGCTGTTACCTGAGAGTTATCAAATCCGAGAACTCCTGATGCGTCTGCAATTTCCGAACAGATAACTTCTGTCAATACTGCTATATCATTTTTTGTAAGATTTGAGATTTTTGTGTTGCAATCAATGCCTGCTGCGGTAAGCTTTGCAATTCCGAGCTTTTTGGGTATAACGCCTGACAGCAGATCTTCCGCAAAAAGTGATGGATTCTGTTTTTTTCTTGATTTCACATAATCAAATATTTCTTCAGGAGTAAAAGAGGGTAGTGAGTTGATCACAACAGATATTTTACCTTTTTTGTGATATGCAAAATGTTCAGAAACAGCTCTTGAAACTTCCATTGCCGGTATTCCTGAGATGCCGTAATCTGTATACTGAATTTCACCTGTTGAAGAAGCGATAACAACACCATTTTCGACTATGTAAATTTCTCCTGCTGCTCTTACACCTTTAAGCGCTTTGTTCTTGCGCTTGAGGAGAATTCCTGTAAGCGAAGGAAAAGGTGTTTTTATTTTTATTCCGAAAGCTGATAATAATTCAAAGCATGAGCCGTCTGAGCCTTGCACGCTGGCAGATTTTCCGCCACCTGCAATGATAATTGCATCGGCAGAAATATCGTCGTTGAGAAGATAACCTTTTTTGTTTTTTTCTGCTTTTGTGATTTTTGTGTCACAGATAATTTTAATACCGAGGTTGTCAGCTTCAAATCTCAATGCATCAAGCACGGATGAAGCTTGAAAACTCATAGGATAAAGCCTGCCGTCATCTTCTTCAGAAAGATAAATTCCCATACTTCTGAAAAATTCAACATTGCTTTCTGTACTGTATTGACCGAAAATACTTCTGATAAACTTTTTGTCACCTGAATAGTATTTGTCTTCAGTTGATACATTCATAATATTGCATCTGCCGTTACCTGTGGCAAGAATTTTTTTGCCTGCTTTGGGCAATCTTTCATATACAACAATTTCAATATCAGCGCTGATTGCTCTGCTGAATCTGGCCGCTTCAATTGCAGCAGCAAGTCCTGAAGCACCGCCACCGATAACAGCTAATTTCTTTTTTTTCATCAGGAAAAATCCTTTCACATGTTTAACATTATTATTTTACGCACAAACAGTCAAAGTGTCAAGTGTAATTATATATTTAATTGTATATAAATTTATTTAAGGCAATATATCTTGACATTCAGATAACTGTGTGATATACTGTTATCGAATTTTAACCGTAATTGCGGAATATTTATGAATTGGAGATTTGAATTATGGAAAGAATTACAACTCTTGAAACTCGTAACCTTTGCGAAAGCGCACAGAACGGTGGCTGCGGTGAATGCCAGACATCATGCCAGTCTGCATGTAAGACAAGCTGCGGTATCGCAAATCAGCAGTGCGAAAACAAAGACTAATTCAGAAATCATGAATGCCGCTTGATGCGGCATTTTTTTCTGTTATCAGGAGATTAAAATATGGTACATCAATATAAACTCAACGGCTTCAATATTGTTCTTGATTCTTGCTCAGGTTCAATTCATGCTGTAGATGAAGTTGCATATGACATAATTGCTATGTTCAAAGAAAAATCTCAGAATGAAATCGTCTCTGAGATTCTTTCTGCATATTCTCACAGAGATGATGTTACAGAAGAAGATGTAAGACTCTGTATTGAAGATATTGCTTCTCTTGAAAAAGCTGGTAAGCTTTTTACACCCGATACTTTTGAAGCAGATGCTACAAGATTCAAAACAAAGAGTGGAAATATTATCAAGGCTCTTTGTCTTCACGTTGCTCATACCTGTAATCTCAACTGTGCATATTGCTTTGCAAGTCAGGGTAATTACCACGGTGACAGAGGTATTATGTCTTTTGAGGTAGGTAAGAGAGCACTTGATTTTCTTGTTGAAAATTCAGGAAACAGAACAAATCTTGAA
Organism: Acutalibacteraceae bacterium; assembly: GCA_045636025.1. GTDB lineage: Bacteria > Bacillota > Clostridia > Oscillospirales > Acutalibacteraceae > UBA1081. Next base: position 33,114 of record JAZTWP010000052.1, read on the forward strand.
GTTGACTTCTTCGGCGGTGAACCGCTTATGAACTGGCAGGTAGTAAAAGACCTTGTTATGTATGCCCGTTCAATTGAGAAAGAAAAAGGCAAGAATTTCCGCTTTACACTTACAACAAACGGTGTTCTTGTTGATGATGACGTTATTGAATTTGCAAATAAAGAAATGCACAACGTTGTTCTCAGTCTTGACGGAAGAAAAGAAATTCACGATGCTGTACGTGTTGACTACGCAGGTAACGGAAGCTGGGAAAGAATCGTTCCCAAATTCCAGAAGTTTGTTGAAGCAAGAGGTGACAGAGAATATTATATGCGTGGTACTTTTACTCACGCCAACCCCGATTTCACAAAAGATATCAACGAAATGCTTAGACTTGGTTTTAACAAGCTGAGCATGGAGCCCGTTGTCTGTGCTCCCGAAGATGCATCTGCGCTCACTCAGGAAGACCTTCCCGTTGTTCTTGAACAGTATGAGCTGCTTGCAAAAGACATTCTCGAGAAAGAGAAAGAAGGTAAGCCTTATATATTCTATCATTATATGATTGATCTTAAGGGCGGTCCTTGTATTTATAAGAGAATTTCAGGTTGCGGCTCAGGAACAGAATATATGGCTGTTACTCCTTGGGGCGATCTTTATCCTTGCCATCAGTTTGTAGGTGATGAAAAATTCCTTATGGGTAATGTATTTGACTGTGTCACAAACAATGATGTCCGTGAAGAATTCAGAAGCTGTAATGTATATGTACGTCCCGAATGCAGAGATTGTTGGGCAAAACTTTACTGCTCAGGCGGTTGTGCGGCAAACGCATATCATGCAACAGGCACAATCACAGGTATTTACGAATACGGCTGTACTCTCTTCAAGAAGAGAATGGAATGTGCAATTATGATGCAGGTTGCAAAGGAATTGGGTAAATAATGAACACCCCGATATTTGATTTTGTGAAAAGATATTCACAATCTGAAGCAGCAAGGCTTCATATGCCGGGTCATAAAGGTGTTTCTTTTCTTGGCTGTGAAAACCTTGATATAACTGAAATAAACGGTGCTGATGCGCTTTATAATGCAGACGGTATTATAGCGGAAAGTGAAAAGAATGCAACTTCACTATTCGGAAGTGTTGCTACATTTTATTCTGCAGGCGGTTCATCTCAGAGTATAAAAGCGATGATGTCTCTTGCAAAAAACGGCAGAAAAGATTTCACAGTGCTTGCTGCAAGAAATGTTCATAAATCATTTATATACGCTTGTGCATTGCTTGGTATCAAAGTTCGATGGCTGTTTGATGATAATGAGAATTTTTCTCTTTGCAGATGTAATGTCACTGCAGAATATCTTGAATATGAGCTGAAAAAAGAGAATGCTGATGCTGTTTATATTACATCGCCTGATTATCTCGGTGGTATGAATGATATAAAATCACTTTCAGAAGTTGCTCACAGATACGGAGCATTAATGCTCGTTGATAACGCACATGGTGCATATCTTCGTTTTCTTGAAAATAGTCTTCATCCTGTTGATCTCGGAGCTGATATGTGTTGTGATTCCGCACATAAGACGTTACCTGTTTTAACCGGTGGCGCATATCTTCACATAAACAATGAAAAATTTGCAAGTTCAGCAAAATCTTCGCTTGAGATGTTCGGTTCTACAAGCCCGTCATATCTTATTCTACAGTCACTTGACTTATGTAATGCATATCTTTCAGACGGATATAAGCAAAAACTTGCAGAATGTGTAAAAAATGTCACAGCTCTTAGAAATGCACTCGCTGTAAACGGTTGGAAGAGTGTCAACAGTGATCCGCTGAAGCTTACTGTTCTGACATCAGGTACAGATTTTGCAGACAGACTCAGAAAGCACAGAATAGAATGTGAATATGAGGATCCTGATTACACAGTAATGATGTTTACTCCGGAAACAGATGTTGCTGAATATGAGTTGGTTTTAACAGCCGCAGGAAAGTGTGATTCAGAGATTTCGGAGTCAGTTCTTGAATTCAGAAAACCTGTAAAATTCTGTGAAATAGAAGATGCAATGTTTTCTGAAGCTGAATATATCAGTACAGAGAATGCTGTAGGCAGAATTGTTGTAGATACAACAGTCGGCTGTCCTCCTGCTGTTTCTGTACTTGTCAGCGGAGAAATAATAACTGAATCTGCTGTTGAAATAATGAAATATTACGGTATTACTTCAATCAAAGTAAAAAAATAAAGGAGCTGATTTTTCAGCTCCTTATATTTTTGTATTTTTTTACTGTTTTGCGCCTTCATCGAACTTTTCAAGAACTTTTACGCTTACTGCATAGCAGTCTGCAAGACCTTCGAGATTCATATTGTCGTATGTATCTCTTCTTGTGTGGTAATAATCTTCGAGAGCATGGTTAAGACCTGTGATACCTGCAGAACGGAAACCTGCCTGAGAAAATGCAGCATTGTCTGTTGCACCACCGAGAGGGGGAACCATGCCTTTAAGACATTTGATTCCGAGTTCTTCTGCACATTCTACAAAAAGGTCTGTTACTTCTGTATCTGATTTGACTGTGGCATTGAGGTCACGATAATTTGCCATAAGATATTTGGGGTCATGAATTGTATCATAAGAGTAGAAGAAAGTGGGGACATCTCTGAATTCATCTTTGTGCGCTTCACACCATGCTTTTGAACCTCTGAGACCTGCTTCTTCTGAGCCTGTGATAACTACACCGATTTCAGTGTTTTCAAACTCTATACCTTCATCCTGAAGAGCTTTGAGGATTGCAATACCGATGTAACAACCTGAAAGATTATCGTTTGCACCGTCAACAACGCGCTTTTTGTCCCACATTTTATAAAGACCAATCATAAAAGGAACAAAAATAAGACCTGCAAGTGAAGCGATGAAGAGAGGTTCTTCTGTAGTAAAGGGAACGTATACAAAACCGAATTTCACTAGTTTTATGATTGAAAGAATAAGATAGAAAAGAGCTCCGAGAACGCAGATAATTGCGTGAAGTTCAAATGCTATACCGCCAAAACGATAGTTTACGGGCCATTCCCAGCAAGCATCAGGATGACCGTTGAAAAGAATTCTTCTCTTTACTTCTCCTTTACAGCTTTTTATCGCAGTAACGTTTGTACCTGTTTTTTCTGGAAAGAACTTATCAACAACTTTTTTGTACATACCAAACTGCAGAACCATAATTGTAAATCCTGCAAGTACGAGTAATACAGCAGCAAGAGGGAATACAAAGAAAAGTGGAATCGCAGCGAGTGCGAAAGTGATTGTGAAATAAATCCAACCAAAGAATGAACCGGGATTTTCTTTGAAAGATTCAATCTGAATTCTGTCGCAACCGCAGTCTTTCTTCAATGATTCAGCCATATATTCACATGCTTGTCTCTCACCCTTTGAACCCGGGTCTCTTTTTTCAAAATTTTTGATGATGTATGTAATTTCATCAACCATAAACTTTGCAGCTTCATCTTTTTTGTCAATTATATTTTTAAGATTCACAAAAAAGCCTCCTCATAAAATTTTAATTTTATTTTAACATATTGTTAATAAAAAATTATCAATTTTTTTTCAATTTACAATGAATTTTATATGAATATATGAGGATATTGCCAAGAAAAATTCCACAAAATAATTTGTGTTGTAGATCAGTTGCAAATATATTAATATTATAAAAAGTAGAATCATAAATTTCTTTTAACTTATTATTATATTAATTTATTTATTGTTATTGCATAATCTGTTATTTTATGATATTATAAAGTGAATTTATTTGTTTTAATGAAAGGGTCGATATTTTTGAATTCAAATCAGTTGCAAAAGAAGCAGAGTATTTTCAAGCGCAACTCATATTGTTTTATGTCCGCGTGTGTTGCTGCGGTAATTATGCTCTTTGCTTATGTAGTATGGGAGTTTTTTCCCTTCGGTTCAAATATTATTCTTCGAATGGATCTTTATCATCAGTACGCACCTCTTTTTGCAGAGCTATATGAGCGTATATTCGGTGGAGATACACTTCTTTATTCGTTTACATCAGGACTCGGTAGCGGATTCCTCGGAAACTATTTCAATTATCTTTCCAGCCCGACACTTCTCTTTGTCCTGATATTCGGTCACAAGAATATTCCTGAAGCAATTGCAGCTATGGTTCTTGTAAAAGCTGCTGCTTCAGCATACACTTTCACCTATTTTGCAGGTAAAGTCACTAAGAAGTCTTCAATTGCTACAGCAGCATTTGGTCTTCTTTATGCATTTTGTGGATATTTTGTTGCGTATTACTGGAATATAATGTGGCTTGATGCTGTTGTTATGTTCCCCATAGTAATGCTTGGCATCTGGTATATCATTAATGAGAGAAAATGCCTTCCTTATGTGCTTTCTCTTGCATTTATAATGATGACAAACTACTATATGGCATATATGGTCTGTATGCTTTCTGTTATTTTCTTCATCTATTTCTACTTCTCACAGTACGGTATTTCAGATAAGCTTAATAAAGATGTTATCATTAAGGATAAATACAAGAAGACTTTTGGTGTTAAGATATTTAACTCAAGATTTCTTTCTAGCGGCTTTACTTTTGCAGGCGCATCTGTTCTTGCTGCTATGATTGCTGCATTTTCTCTTCTTCCTGTATTCTTTATTCTTCAGAGTTCTTCTGCAACAAATTCAAATTTCCCGACCACATTCACATCATATTTTTCAATTTTTGATTTCTTTGCAAACCACCTTGCAGGTGTTGAACCTACTATAAGAAGCAGCGGTAATACTGTTTATCCTAATGTTTACTGCGGTATTATCACTCTTGTTTTGCTGCCTCTTTATATGTTCTCAAAGAAATTCTCAATAAAGGAGAAAATTGCTTCAACAGTTGTTGCTGCATTGTTCTTCTTCAGCTTCAATACAAATGTGCTGAACTATATATGGCATGGTTTCCATTTCCCCAACGATCTTCCTTACAGATTCTCATTCGCATATTCATTCTTCCTTCTCTTCATTGCATATAAGGTGTTTGTTAATATTGAGAAGATATCTTCAAGAGACATTCTTATGTCAGCTTCAGGTGTTGCACTTTTCTGTGTATTTGTTGAAGAAATCGGTTCTGCAAATGTAGATCAGACTGTTATATGGACAAGCATAATCTTTGCAATTGTTTATGCTGTAGTTCTTGCATTTATAAAGAATCCAAAATACGCAAAAGTATCAGTTTCTGTACTTCTTCTCACTGCTGTCTGTGCTGAACTGCTTATTGCAGATACACCCAATTACAAAGTAACACAGACTAAGGATTCATACACAAGCTCATATGATGACACAATGTCTGCAATTGACATTGTTAAAGAAGCTGAAGGTGAAGACGGTTTCTATCGTATGGAACTTGCTGATCTGCTTACACGAATGGATAATTGCTGGTTCTACTATCCCGGTGTTTCAACATTCACATCTATGGCGTACGAAGATGTTGCCCATCTTCAGTATTACCTCGGACTTTTCGGCAACGAAATTAACAGTTACACATATAATTGCCAGACAGGTCTCTACAATTCAATGATGTCTATCAAGTATGTCATTAATAATGATGCTTATGTTCCTACTGATAACTATAAGCCTCAGATGGATGATAACTTCCTTTACACAAAGGTTGATTCATACAATGACAATGTAATTTACAAAAATAATTATTGGTTACCTGTTGCATTCTCTGTTAATGAGAAAACAGATCTCGGATGGTTATATAACAACGGTGGTTCAGGCAACAATAATCCTTTTGCTTCTCAGAATGATTTCTATTACAATGCGACAGGAATTTCAGGAATTCTTGAACCTATGACAGGTGTTGTTTCAGATAGAAGAAATATTGAAGAAGTCGGTGATTACAGTGTAAATCAGGGTAACTTCAATATTTATAAGCAGAATACAAGTGACAAAGGTAATGAAATAACATTCAGATATGAAGTGAATGAATCTAAGAATGTATATCTGTATTTCTCTTGTCGTGATGTTTCATCAGTTCTTGTTTCTGCCGGTGAATTTACTTATAATCAGTCACTTGATAATAAATCCTACGTTCTTGATCTTGGCAATGTTGATGCAGGTGAAGAGGTATATGTTTCATACAGCCTCAAAGATGATTCTGTAAGCGGCACTGTTAGCCAGTATGTATATTCTCTTAATAAAGATAAGTTTATCCAGGCTTACAATACAATCAATGAAAACGGTGTTCTTGAAGTTTCTGAAAACAATGAACGCTATATCAAGGGAACTATTAATCTTGCAAAGGGCAAAATGCTTTACACATCAATTCCTTATGATAAGGGCTGGAGTGTTTATGTTGATGGTGAAAAGATCAGCGATGAAAATATTGTAAAAATCGGTAATGCTCTTATGGGCGTATATATGGAATCCGGTGAACATACTGTTGAATTCAAGTACACTCCCAGAGGATTGATACTCGGTATAGGTGTATCTGTTATCGGTATTGCAATTCTCATTGCGTTTATCATTTTCAAAAAGAAGAAGATTTTCATTTTCTCAGATGTTTTTAAGTCCGATGTTGTTGAGCTCGGCAGATGGAGAGATGTTTCAGCAGAGGCTGAAAGAGAAAATGCCGAAATTATTGCAGAAGAAGAATTTGCAGAAATTCTTGATGAAGCAATTGAGGATGAAATCATTACACCTGAAGCTGATGATGCATGGAATGCAGCTCTTGCGGCAGCAGAAAATTATGCAAAGACAATCTCACTTTTTGATATCAAAGAGGAAGAACCTGCTTCTGAAGAATCAGAAGTTGCTGATGAAGAAATTGCACCTGAAGAAATCGTTGTTCCCGAAGAAGAAATTGATGAGATTTCAGACGATTATGATCTTTCTGAAGAAACTGTTTATGAATCAGATTCAGACATATCTATTGATGCAGTTCTTGATGAATTTGAAAAATCAACAAACGATTTTGAAAAAAGTGTAAAAACAAAAATCTCTGCAGACGATAAAAAATCTGCAAATAAAAACAAATTTAATATCACAATTTTTGTTATTATAATTGTTGCTGCTGTTTTTGCTGCAGTTGCTATAATGTTATATGCTGCAAGTAATGCTTCAGAAGAGCCTGAAAATGATAGTGTTCAGGCTGTAGTAACAACAGAAAATACTGATGAATCAACAGAAAGCCTTTCGGATGAACTTACAACTGTTGCAACAACTGCACCTTCAACAGAACCAACTTCTGACGAAATAACAGAAACTGTTACAGAAGAAAAGACAACTGAGGAGAAGACAACAGAAGAAAAAACAACAGCAGAAAAGACTACTGTTGCATACGATGGTGAATATGAATTATACACAGTTAAATCAGGTGATAATTTTTACTCAATTCTTCGTTCTTTGAATCTTCCTGATACTCCCGCAAATGTTCAGCTTATTATGGACATTAACGGTATTACTGTAAATGATTTCAGAGTCGGTATGACATTGAAAATCCCTACAGATATCTAAAAAATCTGAGCGGTAGAATCAATGCCGCTCATTTTTACAGGTGATATTTATGCCTATATGTTATATTATCAGCGCAGGTGACTGCGATTGTGTAAAAATAAAAAAAACTGAAGCAGATATTGTAATTGCTGCAGATTCAGGTCTTAGTTATTGTCAGCGTGATAATATTGTTCCTGATATAATAATCGGAGATTTTGATTCGCTTGGATTTATTCCGGAAACAGATAGTAAAATTATTCTTCCGGTTGAAAAGGATGATACTGATACGTCTTATGCAGTGAAATTTGCTATGGAAAAAGGTTTCAGTGAATTTGTGATTTTTGGTGCAACCGGTGGTAAGCGTCCTGACCATACATTTGCAAACATTGCGTTGCTAAGCTATATTTCAAAAAATGGCGGTAAAGGATTTATTTCTGACGGTGATTATATCATAACTTCAATTACTGATTCTGGAATAAGATTTCCTGCCGGTATGAAAGGTGATATATCTGTGTTCTCTTTTGATGAAAAATCAACAGGTGTAACAGAAAAAGGACTTAAATATACTCTCGACAATGCTGTTGTTGAAAACTGTAATCCTATCGGTGTCAGTAATTCATTCATAGGACAGGAGAGTTATGTTGAAGTTGCAAACGGAACGCTGATAATATATTTTTCAGGAAATTTTTCTGATTTGTCTATTGACAAATTGATATGAAATGCTATAATACATTTGAAAAATGAATATACACCATATAGGGGTGCTTGAAAAGGCTGAGATGCACAATTCTGTGCAAACCCTTTAACCTGATACGGATAATGCCGGCGTAGGGAATATACAGACAGATTGATTTTGTTTTCAATTCACGCACTGCATTGGTTGATGTGGTGCGTTTTCTTTTTTAATAAAATTTACGGAGGTAAAAAACTATGCAAGCAAGCGTAGCAATCCAGGTTCTTCCCGGAACAACAGATGACAATGAGGTAATCAGAATTGTTGATGAGGTTATAGCCTACATCAAAAGCACAGGACTCAATTATTATGTAGGTCCCTTTGAAACAACTATTGAAGGTGACAGTTACGATCAGCTTATGGAAATTGTAAAAGAATGTCAGCATGTAGCAGTCAGAGCAGGTTGTGAATCTGTATCAGCTTACATAAAGGTTTGTTATAAACCCGAAGGCGGTGTTCTTACAATTGACAAAAAAGTTACAAAACATCACAAGTAAAGTTTCACCTGTTATTACTCTCATATTAATAACAGGTATATGGGCTGTAATTTGCGGTTTTGAACTGGTTCCGGCTTATATGTTACCTTCGCCTGTTGCTGTTATTGATGCGTTTATAACGGATTTCACGATGTTGATGCAGCATTCAGCCACTACATTGGCAGAGGCAGGAGCAGGACTCGGTATCGGAATTATTTCAGCGTTCATCACAGCTTCGCTGATGGACAGATTCAGACCTATATATAATGCAATTTATCCGTTGTTGATAATTACACAAACTATTCCTACCGTTGCTATTGCTCCTATCCTTATTATGTGGATGGGCTTTGATATGGCACCTAAAATTGCGCTTATTGTAATTACAACATTCTTTCCGATTACGGTCGGACTGCTTGACGGCTTTGCAAGTGTTGACCCTGATGCTGTTTCACTTCTCAGAAGTATGGGGGCGGGAAATTTCAGAATATTCTTTTCCGTTAAAATTCCGTCAGCACTAAGTTACTTTTTTGCAGGACTGAAAATATCTGCATCGTATGCTGTTGTAGGCGGTGTTATTGCTGAATGGCTCGGTGGCTTTGAAGGACTTGGTGTATATATGACGAGGGTCAGAAAAGCATATCAGTTTGATAAAATGTTTGCCGTTATACTTTTAATTATTATTATCAGTCTGCTCCTTATGCTTGCGGTGTCTCTTATAAGAAAGGCTGTAATGCCATGGGAGCGTAAAGGAGTTTTGAAAAAATGAAAAAAATCACAGCTTTATTACTTTCTGTTATGCTTGTGTTTGCATTTTCTGCTTGTACAGGAACAAATAATAATGAAGAAGCATCAACAGACGGAAACAATAATGAACTTAAAGAAATCACATTCGCTCTTGATTGGACTCCCAATACCAATCATACAGGTCTTTATGTCGCTCAGGAAAAAGGTTATTTTGCTGATGCAGGATTTGATGTCAATATTGTTTTTGTTGAAGACAGCAGTTCTGCAACACAGTGTGCAACAGGACAGGCACAGTTTGCAATTGAAGCGCAGGATACCCTTGCAGCAGCATTTGTCAGCGATACTCCTCTCGGTGTAACAGCAGTTGCGGCTATTCTTCAGCATAATACATCAGGTATCATTTCAAGAAAAGGAGAGGGGCTTGATTCTCCGAAAGGTCTTGCAGGCAAAACTTATTCCACATGGAATTCTCCTGTTGAGGTTGCAATGCTTGAATCTGTAGTTAATACCGATGGCGGTAATTTTAACGATGTTACACTCATTCCTAATACTATTACTGATGAGCCGGGTGCTCTTTCCGCTCACCAGACTGATGCTATCTGGGTATTCTACGGATGGGGCGGTATTAATGCCGAAGTTCAGAATTTTGAACATGACTTCTTCTATTTCAAAGATATTGATCCCGTTTTCGATTATTACACACCTGTAATCATCGGTAATAATGATTATCTTGAAAACAATTCTGATGATGCAAAAGCATTTCTTACTGCTGTCAGAAAAGGTTATGAATTTGCCGCAGGTAATCCCGATGAGGCCGCTCAGATTCTTATAGATGCCGATAATACAGGCTCTCTTAAGGGGTCGGAAGAACTTGTAAAAAAGAGTCAGGCATGGATTTCAGAACAGTATATTGCGGATGCTGAAAGATGGGGCGAAATTGATCCTGACAGATGGAACGGTTTTTATGACTGGCTCAATGAAAATAATCTTGTAGCAAAGGAACTTCCGCATGGAACAGGTTTTTCAAATGAATACCTCAGCAGATAGCTGTGTTTTATTATCAGAAAATATCAGTAAATCTTTTGACGGAAATAAAATTATAAATAATATCAATATTTGCGTTAAAAAGAATGAGATTGTTTCACTGCTCGGACAGAGTGGTGTCGGAAAATCAACACTTTTTAATGTGCTGTCGGGACTTTATATGCCCGACAGCGGAAAAGTGACACTCAACGGTGAAAATATAACAGGTCGTCCGGGAAAAGTCAGTTATATGCTTCAGAAGGATCTTCTGCTGCCTTATAAGACTGTTCTTGATAACACTGCATTACCGCTTATTGTAAAAGGTGAAAAGAAAAAAGTTGCCAGAGAAAAGGCTGCTGAACTGTTTGGCAAGTTCGGACTTGACGGATGCGAAAAAAAATACCCCTCACAACTTTCGGGCGGTATGAGACAGCGTGCGGCACTTCTGAGAACATATCTGTCATCACAGGGAATAGCTCTTCTTGATGAACCATTTTCCGCACTTGACACCCTGACTAAATCCGCAATGCATAAATGGTATCTTGAAATAATGTCTGAAATTGATCTTGCAACGGTTTTTATCACACATGATATAGACGAAGCAATACTTCTTTCGGACAGAATATATATTATGACCGGCAAACCGGGTGAGATTACTTCGGAAATAATTATCAGCGAGAAGAAGCCAAGAAAAGAAAGCTTTAATCTGACAGAAGAATTCCTTGAATATAAGCGTCTTATTGTGGAAAAACTATTATAAATAAAATAATAAAAAAATATTAAAAAAATTAAAAAAAATGCTTGACAAATGAAAGTTATTAGTATATAATAACTTTCGTCTTAGAGGTATAGTGTAACGGTAACACTCCGGACTCTGACTCCGTCATTTAAGGTTCGAATCCTTATACCTCTGCCAGAAAGAGCACTTCAGCAGAAGTGCTCTTTATTTTTTTTATTGCAAAGTTTGTATATTATATGTATAATATTATACAGTTTAATCAGAAAGGGTGTCCGTATGTATTACGGTATTGTATCGGCAGCTGTCGTTATGTTCGGTTTTCAGTTTTTCTTCAATCAGAAATATGAGGCTGAAACGGGAAACGGCAGAAAAGCCTCAATGTGGTTCATATTACTTAGTAATGCTGTAGGTTTTGTTATTCTGCTTGCGATGAATAAATTCAGACTTGAGTTTACGCCGTTTACTTTGATTTGCTCATTTGTTGCAGCTGTAAATATGTTGCTTTACAATATCTGCAGTATGAAAGCTCTCGGCAGAATCAATCTTTCACTGTATTCGCTTTTCAGTATGCTTGGCGGAATGGCGCTTCCGTTTTGCGCAGGTATATTTTTCTTTGATGAAAAATTTACTGTCGGCAAAATTATCTGTCTTATAACAGTTGTTGCAGCTCTTCTTCTTAATGTGAAAAAAGAAGACAGTAAGGGTGGGGTTATTTATTATGTCGGAATTTTTGTATTTAACGGCATGTCCGGTGTGATATCAAAGTTTTTTCAGGCTCTTCCTTACGAAAAAACAAGTGAAACAGCATATTCCGTATGGAGTGCTTTTCTCACAGTTATTTTTGCATCTGCAGCCATTTTGTTTATGTATAAGGACAAAACAAAACCCAATCTCAAAGCTCTTCTCTGGAGTTCAGGATACGGTGTGCTTAATAAAATAGGTAATCTGCTGCTTCTTATTTCTCTTGTTCATCTTCCGGCTTCGGTGCAGTATCCGATGATTACAGGCGGAGTTATGATAGTTTCAACTCTTCTCAGTTTCTTCACTCCCAAAAAGCCCGGTAAAAGAGAGTTTATTTCGGTTATACTTTCTTTTGCAGGCATAATGGCACTTATTTTGTTTGATAAGGTGATTTAATGTACGAATTGATTCAAGTAGGTAAAAATACATATTACATAGAAAGTCCTGCAAAAATCGGACTTTACAGACTTAATGAAACAGATGTCTGTCTAATAGATAGCGGAAGTGATAAGGATGCAGGTAGAAAAGTCCGTCAGATTCTTGATAAAAACTGTTGGAATCTGAAAAGTATTTATGTTACACATTCCAATGCAGATCACATAGGCGGAAACAAATATCTGCAGACTCAGACAGGTTGCAGAATCTATGCAAAGGGAATTGAACGTGATTTTACAAATCATCCGATTCTCGAACCTTCGTTTCTTTATGGCGGATATCCTGTGAAAGAGCTTAAAAATAAATTTCTTTTTGCAGAAAGTGCATATTGCGAAGAACTAACTGAAGCTGTTCTTCCTGAAGGATTTGAAATGATTGAGCTCAAAGGACACTTCTTTGATATGGTAGGTTTCAGGACTCCTGATGATGTTGTTTTTCTTGCAGATTGTCTTTCTTCTGCAAATATAATAGATAAATACAAAATCAGTTTTATTTATGATATTGCAGGTTATATCGAAACACTTGAAAAAGTGAAAAATATGAAAGCTCAGCTTTTTGTACCGTCGCACGCAGATGCAACAAAAGAAATTGCAGACCTTTGTGATTACAATATAAAAGCTGTCAATGAAATTGCAGATAAAATCTGTTATCACTGTGTTGAACCAATGTGCTCTGAGACGCTTCTGAAGAGACTTTTTGATGAATACTGTCTAGTTATGAATTTTCAGCAATATGTCCTTGTGGGCAGCACTGTACGTTCTTATCTTGCATATCTTAAAGATATCGGCAGAATCAATGCAACTTTTGATAATAATATGCTTATGTGGCATACAGTATAAAAAAGAAATCCTGCATTGCAGGATTTCTTTTTGCTTTATTCAACCATATTCTTGATTTTTTCAGGTGTCGGTATATCTGTGAAACCGTAAAATTTTCTTGCATTTTTACCAAGGAAGAGTTTTTTGTTTTTTTCTGAAATCTTATCTGATTTTATAACAAAATCAAGACTCATAAGATAAGTGATGGCTGTCATTGTTCTGGGGTAATCGCTGCCCCACATGATTTTGTCAAATCCTGCAATTGATGCAGCTTCAATTATAGCGTCGACAGCAGATGGGTAAGGGTAGAATTCATCATTGAAAAGCCAGGTTATTCCACCGCTTTCAATAAAAATATTCGGATTCTTTGCAAGTTCAATCTGTTTCTGCCATCCGTCTCTTGTAACCATTCCGAAGTGACCTATTGCAATTTTGAGATCAGGAAACATTTCTGCAATTTTCTGCAACATTTCTGTCTGCTCGTCACCATCTGCAAGGTCAATAGAAATGAATTTGCCGTATTTTGCAGCTATTTCAAATGGATATAAATGGTTGAGAAGATTCTTGTCTCTGAGTCTTCCTGCACAGATTTTTATTCCGTCAAAGTGATTTATATCACCAAGTTCTTTTTCTTCATACAGAGCGCATATGCGGAGCCTGTCAGGATATTTCTTTCTGCATTCTGCAAGATAACTGTCCTGATTGCCGTCTATGTATTCCTGAGTGATAACAGCACCTGAAACGCAGGCATAATCCATATTTGCTATGAATCTTTCTGCGGTATTTTCACCGTCTGTTATATAGGGTGGCATCATCTGTCTGATTTCTCCGCCGAAGTCACTTCTGCCTCCACCTATATCATAAACAGGCTTACCGCTGACAATACCATTCTGTTTTTTCCATAAATGTGCGTGTGCATCAATAATCATAATGTCACTCCGTCCTTGAAAATTGCGATTTCACGGTTACCGTGAATTTCATTTTTTGTAAGTTTGCCATCAGCAACACGACATACAAGGTCAAATAATTCGTTTGCCTTTTCTTCATTATCTCCGAAAGCAGGGAAGTCAATCCAATGCTTTTTCTTTGAAGCTATTACATTGTTTGATGCAATTTTTACTGTTGGAACCATTCCACCGAGAGGTGTACCTCTGCCTGTAGTGAAAAGAACCATATGACAGCCTGCTGCAGTAAGATTTGTAACTGAAACAATGTCATTTCCGGGACCGTTCAAGAGACTCAGACCATTTGTTTTTACTGTTTCACCGTAATCGAGCACATCAACAACTGGAGCTGTTCCCCCCTTCTGTACGCAACCGAGAGACTTTTCTTCAAGAGTTGTGATTCCGCCTTCTTTGTTGCCGGGTGACGGATTTTCAGAAACGGGCTGACCGTGAGCTTTGAAATACTCCTTGAAATTATTAATAAGATTTACGCTTTTTTCAAAAATATCTCTGTTTATACATCTTTCAAAAAGTATCTGCTCTGCACCGAATATCTCAGGAACTTCAGTAAGCACTGCAGATCCACCCATAGAACAGAGTTTATCTGTCACTTTGCCAACTACAGCATTGGCTGTAATGCCGGAATAACCATCAGATCCACCGCATTTGAGACCGATTTTAAGCTCTGAAACAGATACTTTTTCACGTATGTCTTGTGATGCAATTTGTTTGAGTGAATTTATAATTTTAATTCCCTCTGCAATTTCATCTTCGCAATCCTGAATATTGAGGAATCTTATTCTCTCATTATCAGTTTCACCGAGCACTTTTTTCATTTCGGCAATATTGTTGTTTTCACAGCCGAGTCCGAGAACAAGTACTCCGCCCGCATTGGGATGAAGAATAAGCCCTTTGAGAACAATCTGAGTGATTTTATTGTCGTCACCGAGCTGACTGCAGCCGTAAGGGTGTGCACAGGTTAGTGCTCCCGTCTTTTCTGAAAGTTGTTTTGCAATCGGATTTACGCAACCTACAGTAGGAATAATCCAGATATCATTTCTGATGCCGATATTACCGTTTTTTCTGATATAAGCATTTATCTCATAAGGTGTAATTTCTGGCAGATTTTCAAAACATGGCGAATAATTGTAACAGAGAATATCACCGAGTTTTGTTTTCATATTATGAGAGTGAACATTGTCACCTTTTTTTATATTTTCGGTTGCATATCCTATGGGATATCCGTATTTAATTATGTCCGAACCTTTCTCAATGTCATTGAGAGCTATTTTGTGACCTGTTTCAAGATTTACACAGACATTATCTTTTTTATTGATTATAACAGTATCCATTCCATTGTTTCCTTTGCACCAAATTGAGATATTCTGTCATAATATGCGGATACAATCTCAGTCATTTCAGATAAATCCGACTGCCATAATGATATATCTGCAAGGATATCTGCTACTGAATTATTTTTCATTGTTGTAATAACATCAGCATGATCATCGGGAGTATCTTTTTTATAAAAGTAAATAAGATATGCAAGAGAAAGTGAAAGATGTTTCGGAAATTCACCGAATTTCTCTTTGTATTCGAGAATTGTAGGAAGAACACGAACTGAGAATTTGCTGACTGAATTGAGTGAAATTGCTCTCCATTTGTGTCTGATAAAGGGATTTCTGAATCTGTCAAATACGCTGTTTGAAAAAGAAATACTGTCTTTATTTTTTCCTACAACGGGAAGAATTTCTTCATTCATAGCTTTACTGAGAAATGCAGCAGCTGTTTCGTCAGCCATTGCTTCACCGACAGTTTCAATTCCCGAAAGAATAGCACCTGCAACAAGTGATGTGTGCGCACCGTTGAGAATTCTTACTTTAAGCTTTTTGTAAGGCTTTGCATCGTCAGTCCACACTACGTTGAATCCTGCGTTTTTTAGGGGAAACTCATTTTCAAAGTTACCCTCGATAACCCACAAGTGGAAAATCTCTGCTGTGTCAAGGAATTTATCATCAGGATGATTCTCCTCGGTGCCGTCATCGGGATAACCCGTTACGATACGGTCAACAAGAGTATTTGCAAATGTGTTTTTCTCATTTATCCAATTAACAAAACCGTCTGAAAGCCCCCAGGATTCAGCATATTTCAGGATGCACTTTTTAAGCTCATCACCATTGTTGTCGATAAGCTCACAAGGAAGAAAAATGAATCCGTCAAGCCCGTTTTCATATCTTCTGTAGAGAAGCTGTGTGAGTTTTGCAGGGAAGCCTTTACACGGTTTGTCATCAAAACTGCAGTTTTCATCAAATGCAATACCCGCTTCTGTTGTGTTTGAAACAATCAACTTAAAATCGGGGTTATCCGCCAATGCGATATATTCATCGTAATTTTTATAAGGGTCAATACCTCTTGAAACAGACTCAATATAATGATGTTCTTGCTTTATTTCACCTGCAACCATACCTCTTAAATAGAGATTATATTTGCAATCCTGAGCATTGAGAATTGCACATTTTCCGCCTTCACGGGGCTGAATAACAACAGCCTTTCCGTCATAAAGCCCTTTTTTGTTCATCACATCGAGGAAATAATCAAAGAAGCCTCTGAGGAAATTTCCCTCACCGAACTGAATAATTGTTTCTTTCATTTCAGTCACCTATTTTAATAAGAAGTTTTGCAAGTGTGCCGTCATTGTTTGCAAGTGCCCTGAATGCTTCAAGAGTATTTTCCATATCATAGACACCGCTGACCATTTTCATCACGTCAGCCTTTTTCTCTGCAACAAGGTCAATGTTATTGATAAAATCATCCTTAAGAGCATTTCTGCTTCCGTGGATATTAAGCTCTTTTTTGAGAATTATTGAATGAACAAAGTTTGTTTCTCTTTTGCCGTTGCCGATAAGAATAATATTTGCGGCAAAAGAGGCATTTTCGATGCAGCCTAAGAATGTTTCTGGAGCACCGCATGCTTCAATACATACGTCAAAGCCGTTACCGTCTGTGAATTCATTTGTGAATTCTTCAAGTGACTGTGTTTTTGTGTTTACAACTGCATCTGCACCGTATTCGGTTGCAAGAGCAAGACGGTTATCAAGAATATCAGCAACAACAATTTTGTTACATTTCTGCTTTGCAACAAGAAGAGCAAAAAGACCGATAGGACCTGCACCGATAACAAGCACGTTGTCGGTTTCTTTTATTGTTGCACGGGATACTGCATGCTGTGAAATTGAGAAAGGCTCAATAAGTGCAAGCTCTTCTGCAGAAAGCCCCTTGCCGTCATAGATTCTCTCCACGGGCATAGAAATATATTCACAGAATGCACCATCACGCTGAACACCCATAGTCTGATTATCAGTACAACAGTTTACAAAACCTCTTTCGCATGAATAACATTCACCGCAGTTAAAATAGGGATTACATGTAACGATATCACCGGCTTTAAGTCCTTTGTCATTTTCAGGAATTGTCACGATTTCAGCCGAGAATTCGTGACCGGGGATACGTGGATATGTTGTGAAAGGCTGATTGCCCGTGAATGATGCAACATCAGCACCGCATATGCCCACATAACGGACTTTCAGAAGAGCCTCGCCCTCTTTGACTAAAGGCATGGGTATATCTCTGATTTCTATTTCATTCGGGTTGGGTATAACGATTGCTTTCATATCATTCATCTTCCTTTATATAATCTTTGTTCCATATAACTGCAGTTTTAAGGGGGGCACCCTTGCAGAAAATCTTATTTTCATAAGCATCAAGAGGGTCTTTTATAAATTCCTCTTTTTCAATAAGCTCAACAACTTCGTCATAACGACTGTCAACAAGAATTTCAATTGCCTTTTCCATATGAGCCTGACGGAAATTGATTGATGCAAAAATCAGGTGATTTTCAAAGCCAAAAGGCATTGTGTCATACAGCACAACGGGACCCAGAGAGAAACTGTTGTAAATTCCGTTACAGCCGAGAACTTTATGTCGGAATGCAACACGGTGCTCAACATTGCTTCCGCTTGTGCCCACAAACATTGTAGCTCTTGAACCAAGCTTTCGGATTATTTCATTTGCTGTTTCTTCTTCTGAAAGATTCGCAGTTGAAAGATAATCAGCTTTTGCAATTTCTTTAGAAAACTGAACTTTTTTGCAGTTTTCGTCACTTCTACCGACGAAAAGGATTTCCGCATCGGGATAATTTCTTCTTATTTGGTCTGCAATAAAAAGTCCTGTCATACCAAGACCGAAAACAACCGTTTTCTTAAAAATATTTTCCCTTGCAAGCTTTCTTGCAGTTTCTTCATCGCATTTGTGCCTTGCCATTTCAATACGGAAATTCTGAGCCGCACCCAGGTCTTCCATTCTTTCAAGCTGAAAAACAGCACATGCATAAGGGTCTGCAAAAGAGAGTCTTTTTGCAACTGAAAGAGGAAGTTTATTAAGTCCCTCATATTTTTCGGGCAGATGAAGAAGCATATCGGGATTGAAATAATTCTTATCACAGAAAAGACCGTCAGCACCGTCACAGCCGTATTCAAAATATGTTTCGTCTTCGGTGTATCTTGTGGGGTCCCAGCTGTCACCGCCACGGATAAGAACAATTGCAAATCTGTTCTCAGACGGCACCCATACAACGCCCTCGTGACCATTGATAAGTCTGTTTTCACCCTCAGGAAATTTTGCAGAGAGTTTATTTTCTCTGCCCATTTTCATAAGCTCGTTGTCTGTTCCGCAGAACCCCTGAAAAACAGGATAAGCTTCAATACCAAGGAGAGCAGGCTCCCCTCTGAGCCTCTGTCTCAACGGATTTATTAGATTGATTTCACCGTATTTTATAGGTTCTTTTTCGTTGTTCTGAAAATATGTACCAAAGGTTTTCATAGCAATTTTCCTTTATATTAATATGGTATAATTATATAGTGATTTTATCTAAAAATCAATAAAAATAAATTCTTGAAATAAATATGTTTTTATACTATAATTATTTAATAACTGTGTAAAATAACTGTGTAAAGGTTGTTGATTGATATGGACAAAATTAAAATCGGAATATTTGGTCTCGGCAGAGGTGCAGGTTTTTCAGAAGCAATCATTGCTAATGGCGGCGAAGTGGTTGCAATGTGTGACCGTGATGAAGCAAAAATGACAGAGGCTGCGAAAGAACTTGAAACAAAACCTGCCTTTTACACAGATTTTAATAAGTTCATAAATCATGAAATGGATGCAGTTTATCTTTCAAACTGTTTTCACGAACACGCACCGTTTGCCATAAGACTTCTTGAAAAAAATATAAATGTTATATGCGAATGTACAAGTAATATCACTATGGCAGAGGGTGTTCAGCTTGTCCGTGCCGCAGAAAAGAGCAATGCATTTTTTATGCTTGCTGAAAATTATCCTTTTATGGTCTTCAATCAGGAAATGAGAAAGGTTTATAAAGGCGGTACACTAGGCAAAGTGCTGTACGGTGAAGGAGAATACAACCATCCTTTTGATATGAATTCAAAAGAAGATCACAAAGCTCTCAGACCATATCCGACTCATTGGAGAAATTTTCTTCCCAGAACATATTACATAACACATTCGCTTGCTCCTCTTATGTATATAACCGGTTCTGTACCAGTAAGAGTTACTGCTATGCCTGTTTTTGAACCTTTTACTGAGTTTGATATTTGCGGTTCAATGGTTGGTGACAGATCTGCGGTTGTCACTTGTCTTAATGATGATAACTCTGTTTTTCGTGTAACAGGTTGTGCTGCTTATGGTGCACACGGTAATTCATACAGGGTGTGCGGAACGAAGGGGCAGATTGAAAATCTCAGAGGTATGGGGGATACAATTTCTCTTCGTTATAATCATTGGGAAAAGCCTGCAGATAAGGATGAAGTCAATATTTACGAAGCTGACTGGGATTCAGAATCAACAGATGTAATTGAAAATGCCGGACACGGTGGAGGAGATTTCTTTGTTATCAAAGAGTTTTTTGATTGTATTCGCGAAAACAGAAAGCCTGAAATGGACGAATATTTTGCAACAACTTGTGCATCTGTTGCAATACTGAGTCACAGAAGTCTTCTTGAAAAAGGTGTTCCATATGATATACCTGATTTCCGTAAAGAAGAAGATCGTCTTAAATATGAAAATGATACTCTGTCCCCTTTTATGAGTAAAAACGGAGAAAAAGCAGATATTCCTTGCTGTTCTGTTCCTGATTTCAGACCTACTGACGAACAGTATAATAATTACATTGATATGCTTAATGAATAAAAGTAACAGCGGACAATTTGTCCGCTGTTTTGTTATGTTATATATTTTTGAGTCTTAAACCTTTAGGATAGTGATTTTTTGCTTTGCCACCTGAGACTTTTGCTCCGCCTGCAGTACAACCGTCAATTGTTACAACAGCCCAACCATTGGGGCAATCAGTTTCAATTTCTTCACCGTGAAGATATTTTTTTGTTCTTATATCATCCTTTGTGAGTTCTATTTTCCTTCTGAAATCATTGCCCATTGCCATAAAAAACTGATGGTGTGGCTGAATATAATTCTTCTTGATTTCACCGATTGTTACACCGCAACTGAAAGCACTTCCTTTTGGTATTTCAAAATCAGGGGAGAAGTAAACCGGATTTGTATTGTAAATAAGAATGTTGTCTTCATTGAAAACTGTAAGCACATCTTTCATGAAGTCTTTGACAATTTTGTCGTTCTTGCCCTTATTTGTGAACGGTTTGTAACTGAAATCGCAGTTTTCGTTTTTGTTGTGAAGCACAGCCATAAACTGACCTTCACCTTTTGAAATGTGTGGATAGAATCGTCTTGTATAGTGTATATTTTCGCATCTGCATCCGTCAAAACTGATGCCGGGTAAAGTATTTTCTTTTACTCTTTCATTTGCTTCAATGAGTTCAAAATCAGTGTGATTTGAAAGAAATTCATCAATCACCATTTCATTTTCTTCAAGTGAAAAAGTGCAGGTAGCATATATAATGTAACCTCCGTCTTTCAGTAGTGCAACGGTGTTTTCAAGAATTTCTGTCTGTCGTTGTGCACACATTTTTACATTATCTTCGCTCCATTCATCGATGGCGATTTCTTCTTTTCTGAACATACCTTCTCCGGAGCATGGCGCGTCACACATAATAAAATCGAATGAAGCAGGGAAAGTTCTTGCAAGTTTCTTTGTGTCCATACAGGTCGTAACGCAGTTTTTAAGACCGAGTCTTTCAATATTACCTGTAAGTATTTTACATCTGGATGAAATGATTTCATTTGAAACGAGAATGCCGTTTTCACCGAGTTTGTTTTTTATCTGAGTGCTTTTTCCACCGGGAGCAGCGCACATATCAAGACATATCCAGTCAGGATCAATGTCAATGCATTCTGCAGGTGCCATTGCTCCTGGTTCCTGAATATAAATCATTCCTGCGTGATGATACGGATGATTACCAGCTTTTTCATAGTTGAGATAATAACCGTTTTCAACATAAGGTATTTTTTCGTTGCCGAAGATGTTGATTTTTTCAAATTCTTCAAGTGATATTTTTTCAGTATTTACACGGTAACCTTTTACGGGTTCGTTTTTAAGTTCATCAGCATATTTGTCAAAATCGTCACCGAGAAGATTTTTCATTCTTTCTTCAAAAGCTTTTGGTAATTGTTTCATATTTTATCACCGTTCATTTCAATATGAAGCATACACATTGCTACAGATGTAATTGCAGCTGTTTCTGTTCTTAGTATTCTTTTTCCTAGTGAAACTATTTTTGCACCTTTTTCTTTTGCAAATTCTATTTCTTTTTCATCGAATCCGCCTTCCGGACCAATGAAAATTCCGACACTCATACCGTTTTTTATTTCGCTGAGTGCAGTTTTCGTGCTTTCCATTCCGTCTTTTGATTCATATGGTACCAAAATCATATCAAGCTTGTCGGCATCTGAAATAGCTTCTTTATATGACATTACTTTCATTACTTCGGGAATGACATTTCTTTTGCTCTGTTTTGCTGCACTTTCAGAAATTGCCTGCCATCTGTCTGTTTTGCTCTTTTTTTTCTTTTCTTCAAGCTTCACAACACAGCGACTCATCTCCGTAGGAATTATTGCGTGAACTCCGAGTTCAACTGTCTTCTGAATAATAAGCTCCATTTTGTCGCTCTTGGGAAGTCCCTGAAAAAGGTAAATTTTAACGGGGAGTTCCGTGTTCTGATAATTTTCTTCAATTATCTTCGCAACGGCTGTTTCACCCTCAAAAGAAGTGATTTCACAAAGGTGGCTTTCACCGTTATCGCTTACAAGAAATGTTTCACCTGTCTTCATTCTCAGAACGTTTTTTATATGATTGAAGTCAGAGCCTGTAATGTAATAAAAATCGCCCTGCCTTGAATTTTCTTCTGCAAAAAAGTTGAACATAAGTTTCACCATAATATTTTTTTCTTTATAATACTATAAATTTCATTTTATGGCAATATATTTCATGATAAATATTGAAAATGCTGAAAGTTAGTAGTATAATATCTGCATCTAAATGAAAGGAGAATTGTCATGATTGCAATTCTTAATAAAATTATCGCTTTACTTATCATTCCTCTTGTTATGAACCCCGCTTCACCCGTATTTACGGTTATGAAGATGGTTTTTGCCGAAAAAGAAGTTATCTCTCTTTCAGAAAACGGTGTCGGCTCTGAAAGTGACCCCGTTTACCTCACAGCTCACAGAGGTATTACTGCTGTAGCTCCCGAAAACACAATTCCTGCTTATGAAAAGGCTGTTGAACTCGGTTTCTACACAGCTGAATGTGATATCCTTCTCACAAAGGACAATGAATGGGTTCTTAACCACAACAGCACAACAGACAAAATGTTCTTCCAGATGGGTAATGTCAGTGATTACACTCTTGAAGAACTCAGAAGCTTTACATACAGACAGGGTGTAAACTTCTGGCAGGAAGGTCTTAAGATTGCTACTCTTGACGAGTATCTTGATGTTTTTGTCGGTACTGAGACAAGACCTCAGATTGAAATCAAGGCTGACGGTTACGATATGCTTTACACAGTTGTTGAAGCTGTTGAGGCTAAAGGTCTTACAGAGCAGGCTATTGTTATTTCATTTGACTTTGCTCAGCTTGAAGTTATTCATGAACTTAATCCCGATATCGAACTCTGGTATCTTATTGATGAAATCACAGAAGAGGAAATCGCAAGAGCTCAGGCGCTTGCAGATAACGTATGGCTTTCTCCTAACTTTGAAGCAAATGATAAGGATTCTATTCAGCTTGCTCTTGACGCAGGTATCGGTGTTTCTTTCTGGACAGTAAATACTGTTGAAGATGCAAAGATGCTCTACGATATGGGCGTAAGATATATCGAAACAGATATTCTTTGTAACTAAGGTGTCGTTATGGATAATTCACAGCTTGCAAATCTTATCTCACTTAAAGAAAACGGTCTTTATGATGAGAATGATCCCATATATATAACTGCTCACAGAGGTGTTACTATGTATGCACCTGAAAATACACTTCCTGCTTATGAGAAGTCTGTCGAACTCGGTTATTATACTGCTGAATGTGACATAAGACTCACAAAAGACGGTGTATGGGTGCTTCATCATAACGGTGACCTTAAAATGTTCGGTGAAGAGGGAACAGTTGAAGATCACACTTATGAAGAGCTCTGTAAGTTTACTTACAAACGTGGTGTAAACTGTGATGCTCCAGGTCTTAAAATCTGTACTCTTGATGAATATCTTGATGTTTTTGTCGGCACAGAAACAAGACCTCAGATTGAAATCAAAACAGAAACTTATGATACACTCGGCACTGTTGTAGATGCTGTTGTGAAAAAGGGCATGGCAAAGCAGTCAATTGTTATTTCATTTGACCTTGAACAGCTCAGAATTATTCACAATCTCAATCCTGATATTGAGCTTTGGTATCTTATAAGTAAAATTACAGCTGAAAATATCGCAGAAGCAAAATCAATCAGTGATAATGTGTGGCTTTCACCTCATTTTGATGCAAATGATGATGAATCAATAAAGCTTGCGCTTAATAAAAATATCGGTGTTTCTTTCTGGACTGTTGATACAGTAGAAGATGCAAAGAGACTTTATGATCTGGGTGTAAGATATATTGAAACAGATATTATCTGTAAGTGATAAAAACGTAATATACAATACATAATTTTAGCTGATATGTCATAGGACGCCTATAGGGCGTCCTTTTAGTTTTTTTTAGAATGAAAGACATGTTGAACATTGATTTTCGTATTGTAAATGGCGGAATATTCTTTGATGATAATTATGTCTGTGCTACTGATAATCTTAGTAGACAAAAGTTATGCTTACCTCTTTTTTGATGAGTCTATATTTATGAGATTAATATAAAATGATTGACATCTAGAAATCTGAATTGTATAATATTTATGGTAAGTGTTTTTTTATAAATGAAAGTGTAAGAGTATCATTGGCATTTTTAAATTATGTCGTATCATTTAATAAAAATACTGAATGTTTTACCTACTTGTTACCTAATCTAGATTTAGAAATTTATGATGCTGCAGGAAATAAAATAGGGAGTTCTACTACAATATATAATAATTTGGAAATAGTAGATTTTACAGCTACAATTGCTGGTAATTATACCATTAAAATTAATAGGATTTCGCCGACAGGTGAAAAAGTATATTATGGTATTGCATGGACATGAATGGTGTTGATTTTATGAAAAAAAGGTTAGCATTTATATTGTTAATTATGGCATTATTTGCCTTACCGGTAAATGCCTTGGAAACTGAAGAAGTTTACGCAGGCTACGGAACAATGATTCAAGTCAGCGATGTCGGAGGTTATTGCTTTATAAAAAATGAATTTTATTCAATTTTTGCTGATGAGCTTTTTGAAAGCCAATTTAATGAATATCAGAGCAATTATGAAAGATGGCTGATTCTTTCTGACGGAGATATTGAATTCTATAATATGTATTCAAATCAAGTCGGTCAAAAAAAGGTAAAGCGTAGCTATGTTGATGCTGTTAAAAACGGCAACGGCATTTGGTACAGTACAGTGATATTTAATTATACTGAGGATTTTTCTTCAGAAAAGAATTTAAGGCTTGCTCAGGAGCTTTATGATGGTATTGAAATTCTGTATGTCGGAAAAACTACGCCATGTGTCGTGGTCGGATTAAAGGGTGGCACTGATGATATATATGAAGTTATTGATAATTCGAATGTATCTCTTGTTTTGGCTGCTTTTGAAAGTTTCGATATGATTGATATGACAACAGATGAATATTTTGTTGAATTCAATCCCCAAGCGGCAGATGCAAGAAAAATACTCAGATATTCCGCAAAGATTGAAAACCTCCCCGAACAAAGAAGTAAAGCTAAAGAGCTTCTTATTACAAGTGATTCCGATTTTGACGGAAAAATAACTTCCGTTGATGCAAGAATCGCTTTAAGAATTGCTGCAGGACTTGAAAGGGGTCGCTGTTATGGCGGTGGAGAATCAAGTATCTGGAACTGCTGATGATAGAATAAACTTCGCAGAGGAAAGTAAAATCTTTCCTCTGTTTATTTTTTAACAATATCTGTTGACTTGCAACAAATGTTGATGTATAATTTATGTATCTAAATTTTTAGAAAAGGAAGATTCCAAATGATCGATTACAAAATGGAGCTGAATGACGAGCAGATCGCCATACTTAAGGGCGAAAAAGGCGAAGCCATGCAGCAGGTTCTTGAAACTATCGTTCTTTTCGGCGATATTTTCGGCGCAAAAAGACTTGTTCCCGTAACTCACAAAGATACTCATCTTGTTACATCTTTCGGTTTAGGTGTTCTTAAACCCCTTTATGCTTGTATGGAAAAGCTCACAGCGGCAGGACTCAAGGCTGAGGGGTATCTTACAGTTGATCCCAGACCCCTTGATTATGAAAATGTTAAGTGCAACCCCCTTGAGAAGTTTGCTTTCAACAAAAAGATGTACACAATGCAGGAGCCTTACGAAGCTTATCTCCGTCAGCTCGGACTTAAAGACAGCAACGCATTCACATGCACATGCTATCTTGACGAAGTAGGCAACGTACCCAAGGAAGGCGATATCCTTTCATGGGCAGAATCAAGTGCTGTTGTTTATGCTAACTCTGTTCTCGGTGCAAGATGTAACAGAAACAGCGGCATGCTTGACCTTTTCGGTGCAATCTCAGGTTATGTTCCCGAATTCGGTCTTGTTACAGACGAAGGCAGAAAGGCTACATGGAAAGTTTATGTAAAGACAACTAAGAAGCCCGAAGCTCAGGTTCTCGGTTCTGCTATCGGTATGAAGGTTATGGAAGAAGTTCCTTATGTTTACGGTCTTGATGCATTCATCGGTGATGAACTCAATAACGAAACAAAGTCATACCTTAAGGATTTCGGTGCTGCAACAGCTTCAAACGGTGCTGTTGGTCTTTATCACATTGATAATCTTACTCCCGAAGCGAAGAAACAGGGTGAAAGTCTTATCACAGAAGATGCAAAGGTTTATATTATTGACGATGCTGAACTTGAAAGAGTTTACAAGTCATATCCCGTTATGTGGAAAAAGACTGATGCAAAGCCCAACCTCTGCTTCATCGGTTGTCCTCATCTCACATACGAACAGCTTTGCCAGTGGACAACTGACATTGTAAACGGTCTCAAGGCTACAGGCAAGAAAAAGGTTGTTCTTCGTACAGTAATGACTGCAGCCCCCGATGTTGTTGAAAAGTTCAAGAAGACAACAAAGTATCAGCTTCTTATGAGAAGCGGTGTCAAACTTTCATCAATCTGTCCTCTTATGTATACAAACAACCCCATTGCAAGAGGTATGCATAACATTATTACAAACTCAAATAAACTGCGTACTTATTCTACTTCCAGATATTATAAAGATGCAGATATTCTTGATATTATCACAGGTAAGGGGGTAAAATAAAATGAAAGAATTCAAAGGCAGAGTTATTGCAGCAGGTAACTGGGAAGGTGAAGCAATTGTTTCTCACGGCGGTGTCAATACACTTGCAACTTTCCAGAAAAGTGCACTTAACGGTGAAAAAAACACAATTGTAAGTGACCAGAACAATAAAGACCTTTATGGCAAAAATATCACAGGCAAGGCACTTTGTCTTCCTATCACAATCGGTTCAACAACAGGTGGTCTTGTTATTCAGACTGCTTGTCAGATGGGCATTAATCCCTCAGTATTCCTTTTCTCAGAACATATCGATTCACTTGCAGCAAGCGGAATTGTTCTTGCAAGAGTTTGGGAAAAGAGCGATGTTATCTGTATTGACCAGCTTGGTGAGGAATTCCTCAACACTGTAAAGACAGGCGACAAGGTTAAAGTTACAGAAGACGGTACAGTTACAATTCTTTAATAAAATCAAAAAGGGGAGCCGAAAGGTTCCCCTTAAATTTAATGTTATATTATTCACCGAAAGGTTGATTTTTATGTTTTCTCCTCAGAGTTTTGATTTTCTTATGGAAAACCGTTTTAATAACAGTAAGGAATGGTTTCATGAACATAAGCACATCTATGATGAATTTGTTTTGAAACCGCTTACCGAACTTGCTATCGAAATGACACATGTAATTGAAACACTTGATCCGACTATTGTCACAACTCCGAAAATCAATAAAGTTTTATCCCGTATTTAC
Organism: Acutalibacteraceae bacterium; assembly: GCA_045636025.1. Classification (GTDB taxonomy): domain Bacteria; phylum Bacillota; class Clostridia; order Oscillospirales; family Acutalibacteraceae; genus UBA1081. Next base: position 60,906 of record JAZTWP010000052.1, read on the forward strand.
CGTGATACTCGTTATTCTAAAGATAAAACACTTTTCAGGGAGTCTGTATGGCTTTCATATAAGAAGGATAAGAAGGAATTTCGTCATTATCCTGAGTTTTTTGTTGTAATCACACCACAAGTTCTTATGTATGGTTGTGGTTATTACTGGATGCAGCCCGAAACGGTTAAGGCAATGCGTGAATTGATTATAGAAAATCATCCGTTATGGCAGAAAGCTCTGAGAGCCTATGAAAAACAGAATGTATTTACTCTTGAGGGAGATATGTACAAACGTACTAAATACCCTGATTATCCTGAAAATATTCGTGACTGGCTTGACAGAAAGAATATTTGTTGCACAAAACAAAGCGTTGATTTTGACCTTGTGTTTTCAGACAAGCTCGGTCAGAAACTGTGTGAAGATCTTGTGCTGATGAAAGATGTTTATGATTTTCTTATTCTTTGTGAGCAGAAGGCTAGAGGCGTAATAAAATATGACTGAAACGGAAACTCTTGTACGTGAAAAACTTTTTCAGTTGCAGGATTCTGAATATAAATCATTTCATTCGGCATTGATGCCTACTGTTGATAAAGAAAAAGTCATTGGTGTTCGAGTTCCTATGTTGCGAAAACTTGCAAAAGATCTTGATAAGAGCGGCATAGGGAGGGAGTTTATAAAATGTCTTCCGCATAAATATTATGAAGAAGATAATCTTCACGCATTTATTGTTGAACAGATAAAAGATTTTGATATCTGTATTTCAGAAACTGAAAAGTTTATTAAGTATATTGATAACTGGGCAACCTGCGATATGTTTTCTCCAAAAATATTTTCGAAGAATAAAGATGTTATCTTTTCAAAAAGTCTTGAATGGATAAATTCTGATAAAACATATGTTATCCGATATGGAATCGGTATGCTTATGCGCTATTTTTTTGATGAAAATTTCAGTGAAGATATTCTTGAAATTGTCGCAGGTATTAAAAACGATGAATATTATGTGAATATGATGATTTCTTGGTTTTTTGCAACAGCACTTGCCAAGCGGTATTCTGAAACAGTTGTTTATCTTGAAAATGATAAGCTGCCTGTATGGATTCATAATAAAACAATTCAGAAAGCAATTGAAAGTAACAGAATTTCTCCTGAAATAAAAAAATATCTCAGAACATTAAAAAAACTCCCGTAGGAAATCCTACGGGAGAAATTTATATGTGCTTGTTGATTAAGCGAGTTCAGCAAAGTACTTGATTGTACGAACCATCTGGCTAGTGTAGCTGTTTTCATTGTCATACCATGAAACAACCTGAACCTGATAGAGATCTTCGCCAACCTTAGCAACCATTGTCTGTGTAGCATCGAAGAGTGAGCCGTACTTCATGCCGATAACGTCTGAAGAAACGATTTCGTCTTCGTTGTAGCCGAAGCTTTCTGAAGCAGCAGCCTTCATAGCAGCGTTAATGCCGTCCTTTGTTACGTCTGCGCCCTTAACAACAGCTGTGAGGATTGTTGTTGAACCTGTGGGAACGGGAACTCTCTGTGCAGCACCGATGAGCTTGCCGTTAAGTTCGGGGATAACAAGACCGATAGCCTTAGCAGCACCTGTTGAGTTGGGAACGATGTTAGCAGCACCAGCTCTTGCTCTTCTCATATCGCCCTTTCTGTGGGGACCGTCGAGGATCATCTGGTCGCCTGTGTATGCATGGATTGTAGCCATGATACCGCTCTGGATGGGAGCGTAATCGTTGAGAGCCTTTGCCATGGGAGCAAGGCAGTTTGTTGTACATGAAGCAGCTGAGATGATTGTATCATCTGCTGTAAGTGTATTTTCGTTTACGCTGAAAACGATTGTTTTGAGGTCGTTACCTGCGGGAGCTGAAATAACAACTTTCTTAGCACCTGCATCGATGTGAGCCTGTGACTTGTCCTTTGAGCAGTAGAAACCTGTACATTCGAGAACTACGTCTACACCGATTTCGCCCCAGGGAAGTTCAGCAGCATTAGCCTTAGCATAGATCTTGAGAGTCTTGCCGTCTACTGTGATTGTACCAGCTTCGTCGTCAGCTTCAACTGTGTGAAGACCTTCACCGATTCTGCCGCAGTAGCCACCCTGTGCTGTATCATACTTGAGAAGCTGAGCAAGCATTGAGGGCTTTGTAAGATCGTTGATAGCAACAACATCGTAACCTTCTGCACCGAACATCTGACGGAATGCAAGACGGCCGATTCTGCCGAAACCGTTAATAGCAACTTTAACTGACATTTAATTTTCCTCCAATTTATAATGGCATATGCCATTGTTATTTTTTGCTTTATTATTTTAACTCAAAATGGATAAATATTCAAGTCTTTTGTTAAAAAATTAACCAGAAAATGTTATATTTGTTTAACTCACACAAAAACATATACATTCTTGAGTCATATAATTGCAATTATCAATAATATTATTACTTATTAACGACGTTTTGTGCATTTCCGTCTATAAATGCCTTTATATTACTTTCAAGAATTGTTGCAAGTCTTTTTCTTGTTTCAAAAGCCGCCCATGCAATGTGTGGGGTTATAAAGCAATTTTTTGCAGAAAGTAGCGGATTCTCTTTTGATGGAGGCTCTGTTGAAAGAACATCAAGTCCGGCTCCTCCGAGTTTTCCCGAATTAAGAGCCTCTGCAAGTGCTTTTTCGTCGACAACCGTACCTCTTGAAGTATTGATGAAGTATGCACCGTCTTTCATCCTTGCAATAAAATCTTCATTTACAACTCCTTCTGTTTCGGGAGTAAGAGGGCAATGCATTGAAACCACATCTGATACAGCAAGCATTTCGTTGAGTGAAACAAGCTTTATATATTCCGGCTCATCACCGTGGATTCTGTGTGTGTATGCCACTATGTTCATTCCGAATGCTTTTGCTTTCTCTGCAACAGCTCTGCCAATCTTTCCTAGGCCGAAAATGCCGAGAGTTTTTCCTGTAAGCTCTGTAAGGGGGGCTTTCCAGTAGCAGAAATCTTTACATTCGCACCATTCACCTGCCTTTACTGTTGCTGAATGAAGTCCTACATTCATTGCAAGTTCAAGTATAAAAGAAAGAACGAGCTGTGAAACAGCATCTGTTGAATATGAAGGAATGTTGGAAACGGGTATTCCTTTTTCTTTAAGATAAACATAGTCTACAATGTTATAACCGGTTGACATAAGTGCAATGAATTTAAGTTTCGGCAGACTATCAATTATATCCTTTGTGATAGGAGTTTTGTTAGTGATGATGATATCTGCATCAACGCATCTTTCGATTATTTTGTCGCAAGGTGTTCTGTCATAGATTGTGACTTCACCGAATTTGTTGAAATTGTCCCAGGAAAGGTCTCCGGGGTTTGTTGTATATGCGTCCAGCATAACAATTTTCATATTTATAACCGCCTTTATCATTTTTATAAAAACTAATTTGAAAATATTATAGCACAAACTCTTGAAGTTTTCCATTTTTTTTGATAAAATATTTTCGTTATGATAAATTTGATAATCATTCTATTGTTTGCTTCTTTGCAGCTAATGAGTGATGATTTATGAAAATGTAAGATTCTGGAGTGATTAATATGTCAAAAGAAAATGCAATCAGAAAAATTGAATCAAATCAGTATGACGAATTAATGAAGAAAATTTACTTTACTGATGAAGCTGTTGCTTCTCAGAAAGAAAGATATAAGAAAATTGTTGACCTTTTCTGCGAATATTATAATGAAGACAGAGAGATCAGATTTTTCTCTGCTCCCGGCAGAACAGAAGTATGCGGTAACCACACAGACCATAACAGAGGTAAGGTTATGGCTGCTGCAATCAATCTTGATGCAGTTGCTGCTGCTGCAAAGAATGACGAAATGATTGTCAGAATCAAATCTGCAGAATACGATAAAATTGACGTTATAGATATTACTGATCTTAATCCCAATCCTGAAGAATACAGCCATTCAGCAGGTCTTATCCGTGGTGTATGTGCAGGTTTCAAAAACAGAGGTTATAATGTTGGTGGTTTTGATGCTGCAACAATGACTCAGGTTCTTTCAGGCTCAGGTCTTTCATCTTCTGCAGCTTTTGAAGTTCTTGTTGGTACTATTATTAACTATATGTATAATGACGGTAAGGTTTCTCCCGTAGAAGTTGCTCAGATAGCTCAGTATGCTGAAAACGTATTCTTTGATAAACCCTGCGGACTTATGGACCAGATGGCTTGCTCAGTAGGTTCGTTTGTTAAAATTGACTTTAAGGATAATGCCAATCCCGTTATTGAACCTGTTGCATTTGATTTTGCATCTTGCGGTCATTCACTTGTTATCACAGATACAAGAGCTAATCACGCAGACCTTACAGATGAATATGGTTTTATCAGAACAGAAATGGAAAAGGGTGCAGAAGTTTTCGGCGGTAAGGCTCTCAGAGATGTGGATGAAGAAGAATTTTCAAAGAATCTTGCTCTTGTCAGAGAAAAGGCTGGAGACAGAAGTGTTCTCAGAGGTCTTCATTTCTATGGTGAAAACAACAGAGTAGAAAAAGCTGTTAAAGCTCTTGAAAGCGGAAACTTTGAAGAATTCAAAGCAATTATTACAGATAGCGGTTTCTCTTCATATATGTACAATCAGAATGTTTTCTCTGCAAAACAGCCTCTTTCTCAGCCTGTTTCAGTTGCTCTTGCAGCAAGTGATTATATTCTCAGAGGAAAAGGCGCATGGCGTGTACACGGTGGTGGTTTTGCAGGTACTATCCAGGCTTTCGTACCTAATGATCTTCTTGAAACATATAAGAACACTCTTGAAAGCATTTTCGGTGAGGGTGCTTGCTATGTACTTAACATCAGACCCATTGGTGGTACTGAAATTAAATAATTTTTTAAGGGGTGTATCCGCAAACGATACACCTTTTTGAATCTTTGGTGATATTATTATGAAAAACAGACATCACAGAGCACTTGAACTTGATAAAGTACTTTCAATGCTGGCAAATTATGCTTCAGCTGCAGACAGTAAGGAAATGGCTCTTAATCTTGAACCTGAAACAAACATCACAATTGCAAAAGGAGAATTGAAAAAGACCGAGGATGCATATATCCTTCTTGCCAAATTCGGAGGACCTTCTTTCGGATCAATAAAAAATGTGAATAATTCATTGGCAAGAGCTAATGCTGGCGGTGTTCTCACAATGAGAGAACTTCTTGATATAGGAGAGAATCTTCGAGTTATCCGTTCTCTTCACGAATGGAGAAGCAGACAGTCTGATGAAACATCATACTCTATTGATGTTTATTTCGGTTCTCTCAGGCCTAATCAGTATCTTGAATCTAAAATTTCTTCTTCAATCACTTCAGAAGAAGAAATGTCAGATAATGCATCACCCACACTTGCTGATATAAGACGTAAAATGAAACAGCAGGCATCCCGAATCAGAGAAAAGCTTGACGGTATCATTCATTCGCAGACATATCAGAAGTGTCTTCAGGATGCGATTGTTACTCAACGAAATGGAAGATTTGTTGTTCCGGTAAAAGCTGAATTCAGAGGTCAGCTTGCAGGTCTTGTTCACGACACATCTTCAAGCGGTGCAACAATATTTGTTGAACCTATGTCAGTTGTTGAAGCAAACAATGAAATAAGAGTGCTTCAGGGAAAAGAACAGGATGAAATTGAAAGAATCCTTACTGAGCTTTCTGCTGAAACCGGTAACTATGCAGAAGAAATCAAATACAGCTATGAAGCTGCACTTGAAATCAATCTGATTTTTGCAAAAGCTCAGCTTGCATATAAGATGAAAGCATCAATGCCTGAGCTGAATGACAATGGTGTTACAGTTCTTAAAAAAGCAAGACACCCGCTTCTTGACAGTAAAAAGGTTGTGCCTGTTGATATAATGCTCGGTGAAACATTTGATACACTTGTCATAACAGGACCCAATACCGGCGGTAAAACTGTTTCAATAAAAACACTCGGTCTTCTTACACTTATGGCAATGTGCGGTCTTATGATTCCCGTTGCAGACGGAAGCAAAGTGTGTGTGTATGAAAAAGTTTTTGCCGATATCGGTGATGAGCAGAGTATTGAACAGTCGCTGTCAACATTCTCATCTCATATGGTCAACATTGTCAACATTATGCATGATGCTGATGAAAACAGTCTTGTTCTCATAGATGAACTCGGTGCAGGTACAGACCCTGTTGAGGGTGCGGCACTTGCAATGGCAATTCTTGAGCGTCTTAAATTCCAGGGGGCAAAGATAGCTGCAACAACACACTATGCAGAGCTTAAAGCATATGCGCTTGATACACCTGGGGTAGAAAACGGCAGTTGTGAATTTGATGTTGCAACACTCAAGCCGACATACAGACTTCTTATCGGTGTTCCGGGCAGATCGAACGCATTTGCTATTTCTGAAAAACTGGGTATTGAAAAAGATGTTATCGACAGAGCAAAAGAACTTGTTTCTGCTGAGAATATACGTTTTGAAGATGTTGTAGATACTCTTGAAGAACGACGCCTTGAAATGGAAAAGGAAAGACAGCTTGCTGAAAAACTCAGACTTGAAAATGAGCTTCTTAAGCAGAAGACTCAGGAGCGTCTTGACGAAATTGAGAAACTCCGTGAAAAAGAGATTCAGAGGGCACGTAGCGAGGCTATGCGTCTTGTTGAAAATTCAAGACGTGAAGCCAATGCGCTTATGATGGAAATTGAGCAGATGAAAAAGGCTCTCAAGAATCAGAACAGTGCAGACAAACTCAATGAGATGCGTTCCAAGGTCAGAAAAGGTCTTTCGGGAGTTGATGCAGCAGCAGATCCTGTTATTGACGGAACTGATGACGGATATGAATTATCAAGACCTCTGCAGGTCGGTGATAATGTCAGAATTGCAGGAATGGGTAGTGAAGGTAAAGTGCTTTCTTTGCCTGATAATAAAAATTATGTTGAAATACAGACAGGCAGTATAAAAATGCGTGTAAAGGTTTCAGACTTGCGTCTTATTGAAAAGAAAAAAGAACAGAAGAAAACACCTTTTGTCAAAAATAATACAGAAAGCCGTCTGAATGCATCTGCAGACACAAGATGTGACCTCAGAGGTATGACAGTAGAGGAAGGCATAATGACTCTTGATCTGTTTATTGACAGTATGGTTATGTCGGGTCTTTCTGAATTTACAATAATTCACGGTAAGGGTACAGGTGTACTCAGAGCTGCAGTGCAACAACATCTCAAAAAACATCCTCAGATAAAAAACTACCGTCTCGGAACTTTTGGTGAGGGTGAAAACGGTGTAACCATTGCCACAATAAAATAATTGAAATTTTTTCAATTTAGCTATTGACATTCACAAAGTATTCTTGTATAATACTCGACTGTAAAGCGAAAAATCTTTACAGTAAAGAGGTGAATTTGATGGCAAAAAATCTTGATATGATAATGCTTCTTGATTTTTACGGTGATATGCTTACAGAAAAGCAGCGTGATTTTATCAGCTATTATTATAATGATGACCTTTCTCTTGCAGAGATTGCAGAGAATGTCGGCATTACAAGGCAGGGTGTCAGAGATGCCATCAAAAGAGCTGAAAGTCTGCTTATTGAAATGGAAGAAAGAGTCGGTTTTGTTGCAAGATTTGAGCAAATCAAAAACGGTCTCGCAAAAATCAGCAAAAAAGCAGGAAAAATCAACGAAGAAAATCTTAAATGCGGTCTTTCGAGGGAAATTAACGACCTTACGGTTGAAATTCAGTCACTTTGTGCTGACCTCGCAGACCCCGAAATCTAATAAGGGGTATTAAAATGGCATTTGAAGGTCTTTCAGATAGACTTGAATCAGCTTTTAAGAAGCTCAGAAGTAAAGGTAGTCTTACAGAGAGTGATGTTAAAGAGGCGATGCGAGAAGTGCGCCTTGCATTGCTTGAAGCCGACGTAAGCTATAAAGTTGCAAAGGATTTCACAACATCTGTTACAACAAAAGCTATCGGTGCAAAGGTAATGGAAAGCCTCACTCCTGCCCAGATGGTTATAAAAATCGTTAATGAAGAACTTACTGCTCTTATGGGTGGTACACAGGCAAGACTTGCTAATGCGGCTCATCCGCCAACAGTAGTTATGATGTGTGGTCTTCAGGGTTCAGGTAAAACTACACACAGTGCAAAAATAACAAAGATGCTCAAAAAACAGGGTCACAGACCTCTGCTTGTAGCTTGTGACGTTTACAGACCTGCTGCTATCAAACAGTTGCAGATTGTCGGTGAACAGGCAGATGTTCCTGTTTTTGAAATGGGTAATTCAGATCCCGTACTTATTGCTAAAGAAGCCTTGAAACTTGCAAAAGATAAAGGCTATGACTATGTTTTTCTTGATACTGCAGGTCGTCTTCACATTGACGAGCAGCTTATGCAGGAACTCAAGAACATCAAGGCAGAAGTAAAGCCTCACGAAATCCTTCTTGTTGTTGACTCAATGACCGGTCAGGATGCCGTAAACGTAGCGTCATCATTCAATGACGCACTCGGTATTGACGGTCTTGTTCTTACAAAACTTGACGGTGACACACGAGGCGGTGCAGCTCTTTCAGCAAGAGCAATCACAGGCAAACCTATCAAATTTGTCGGTGTCGGTGAAAAGCTTGATGACCTTGATGTGTTCCATCCTGAGAGAATGGCTTCAAGAATTCTCGGTATGGGTGACGTACTCTCACTTATTGAAAAAGCAGAGCAGACACTTGATGAGAAAAAAGCTCTTGAGCTTGAAGAAAAACTCAGACAGAATAAATTTGATCTTAACGATCTTCTTTCTCAGCTTCAGGAAGTCAAGAAAATGGGTTCAATGAAGGATATCCTTTCAATGATTCCCGGTGTCGGCAAAAAAATCAAGGATGCCGATATCGATGATCGTCAGCTTGATAAAACAGCCTCAATCATCTATTCAATGACTCCTAAAGAGAGAGCTAATCCTGATATCATCAACCCTTCTAGAAAACGCAGAATTGCGGCTGGTTGCGGTATGCAGGTTGAAGATGTTAACAGACTTCTTGCGCAGTATCGTCAGATGCAGAAAATGTTCAAGCAGATGACAGGTAAAGGCAGTAAGAAAAAAATGAAGCGTATGCAGAATATGATGGGTGGCGGCGGTTTCCCGGGTGGCTTCCCGATGTAATCCGATTCATAACACAAAGTGTTTGAATATATAATTTTTGTATAATTTATTTGGAGGTAAATAAAATGGCAGTTAAAATTCGTCTTCGTCGTATGGGTGCAAAGAAGGCTCCCTTCTATCGTGTAGTTGTTGCAGACTCAAGATATCCCCGCGACGGCAGATTCATTGAAGAAATTGGTTATTACAACCCCACAACTGAACCCGCAACAGTTAAAATTGATGCTGAAGCAGCTAAGAAGTGGATTGGCAACGGCGCTCAGCCCACAGATACTGTAAGATCAATTCTTAAGAACCAGGGAATTATTGAAAAGTAATTTTCTGATTTCAATGAATTAATTGGAGGAAAATAAAATGGAAGAATTACTCGTTGCTATTGCTCAGGGTCTCGTTGACGCTCCCTCAGAAGTTAACGTTACAGTTGATCCTGAAAACGAAGAAGGAATTACAGTTTACCATCTTCATGTTGCAGCAGACGATATGGGTAGAGTTATTGGCAAACAGGGAAGAATTGCCAAAGCTATCAGAACCGTAATGCGTGCTACTGCTAACCGTAAAGATATGAAGATTCAGGTTGAAATCGACTGATTCCCATTAAACAAAAAATTAACGGATACTCTTAATTGAGTATTCGTTATTTTTTTTATTTTATTTTGTTTTTTGAATTGATGAGTCTGCTGTTGATAAATTGGGTAAAATCTGTATTTTCTGTTAAACATTCAATATCTTTGCCGATAGTAAATTTTGATTTGCTGTCTTTTATAGAGAAAATATAATAGTTCTTAGTTGTTATTACAGAAGTGATTCTTTCATATTCGATTCTTGTCTCAGATTTTGAATAAATATCTTTGTCTATAAAGCAATCTTCATAAAACAGTACTTCATCAGTTTCAATATTATTGTAAAGCGAAGTATAATTTTTTACTCTCTTTTTTGCATTGCTGTATGGTCTTGTTATATATGCAATGATTGTCAATACAGAATAAATCAGAAGTATAATATTTATACTATAATACCACCATATCCAATAGATATTATATGCTATAGCAAAAAGAAACATTATTCCATAGAATATATGGTACGAAGGAAATGCATATCTGCATATTTCACGGCATTTTTCTTCTGTTTTTACATCAATATTTCTGTATAAAGGTTCCATATAAATTCTCCTTAAAGATATTTCTGATATTCTTCAACAGCCTTTTTATCGCATCTTTCATTTTCAGGATGACCTGCGTGACCTTTTATCCAGTTGAAATTTACATTATGTGTCGCAAGAAGAGGTAATAATTCTTCCCATAAATCTACATTAAGTGCAGGTTTGCCGTCACTCTTCTTCCATCCCTTTTTCTTCCAGCCGTATAGCCAACCTTTGAGAATTGCGTCGCATACATATTTGGAGTCTGAAACAATTGTAACTTCACAAGGTCTTTTAAGTGCTTTCAGTCCTTCAATAACTGCAGAAAGCTCCATTCTGTTGTTTGTTGTATCAGGATTACCGCCTGAAATTTCTTTTTCGTGTTCACCGAGTCTGAGAATTGCACACCATCCACCGGGACCGGGGTTGCCTGAGCATGCACCATCTGTATAAATAATAACTTTCTCTGTCATATTAAACCTCTTTTCACAATCATTATATCAATAAATTTTTCATAAGTAAATACTAAATGATTATTTTAATTATACCTGAGAATAATAAAAATACAGTATTTTGATATGGGAGATTTTATATGAATGCACTAATTGTTTCTTGCGGAAATAAGCAGGGGTTACGTCCTGTTTCCTGTTCTGAAAATGAACTTATGATTAAAATTATGGGTAAACCTGTGCTTGGATATATGATAGATATGCTTCTGAATGGCGGTATAAACGAAATTACCGTTGCATCGTCATTCAAATGTGAGGATATAGAAGAATATCTTGATGATTGTCATATCCGGAGTGCGGATATAAATTGTCTTGAGAATGAATCTGATAAGCCTATTGAAGAAATTGTGAAGTTTTTTGCAGAAAAACAGACAGAGTCGTTTGTTCTTATGTTAACACCTTGTGTTACTGACATTGATATATCGAAAGTTTTGCTGTATCACAAAAGCATTAAATCCAATGCAACAGTCATTTGTTCTGCTGTTGAAGAAACGGGCAGATTCGATATTGTAAATCTCAATAAAAACGGAACCGTAGAAAGTATTTTTGAAAAGCCAAATTGGAGTCACACATCATCTTCTCTGGCAAATACGGATATATATGTTCTCGAGCCTGAAATCACGGAAGTTTTATCATCAGAAAACATAATATTCAACAAAAGCTTTGCTTCAATATTTCTTCATGGAAATATCCGCTTTTTCGGTTATCAGACTGAAAAATACTGGAGGTCAATTTCTGAAATCAGCGATATCAGAAAATCTGTAAAAGACCTCATGATGTACAAAGCAGAGATCAATCTACCTGCTTCTAAAAACGGTGTTTTTTATTCTGAAAAAATACCAGCAGGTGATTACACAATAATTCCTCCAGTTTATTTTGGTAATAATGTAAAAATCGGATTTAATTGCACTGTAGGTCCTTATACTGTAATTGAGGATGATGCGACGCTTGAAGACGGTGTGCGTATAAAGAAATCTGTAGTTTATAAAAATACACAGATTTGCAATAATTGTAATGTTACGGGGGCAGTAATAGGAAAAAACTGTGTGCTTAAAAGAAATTCAGCATATCTTGAAGGTTGTTGTATAGGTGACGGATGTGTTATAGAAAGCAGTAGTATCATTCATAACAATGTATCAGTCTGGCCTAAGAAGAATATATCATACAGGTCTGTATTGACTTCTGATCTTAAAGATGGCAGAAATGAGTTTGACCTCATTTGTTCTGACAGTATTTCTGGTAATACCTTCGCAGAAATAACTCCTGAAAGATGTTGTCGGCTTGCATCTGCTCTTGCAAGCTCTTCATGCGGAGGAAAGGTTGCAGTAGGGTACGGTACTTCTAATGAATCTAAAACACTTGCGATGTCGGTATTGTCGGGACTTATTTCATGCGGTAGTGTTGTTTTTGATTTCGGTGAATCATTTGAAAGTCAGATGCATTTTTTTGTTTCATACTGTAACACAGACAGTGGTATTTTTATTGAAGCTGATAAGAATAACACTAAAATAAAATTGTTTGGTAGTTACGGATTACCTTTGACGTGCAAAGAAGAAAGGGAAATTGAAAACAGATACAAGCACAGCGATTTCAGAAGAGCGCATGGTGACAATCTTAATTCAATATATGATATGAGTTCCGTAGCAGATATTTATAACGGACACCTGTTGACATATTCGGGTGGCGTAATTTCCGATATGTCATTGTCGGTTTGCAATACAAATAGTCTTATTGAGGAAATTTCTCATAAATGTTTTGGTTTACTGGGAGTGAAAAACAGTAAACTGCCGGAATTCAGCATCGATAAAAGCGGAAAAACAGTAACTGCAAAGGATGAAAACGGACGATTTGTTGCTACAGAAAAGCTTATTATGGCGGTATGTGTAGAATTTTTCAAACAAGGAAGAGATGTCTGCGTTCCTTTTGAAGCATCACCTGATCTTGAAAAAACAGCAGCCAAATATAACAGACATGTTATAAGAACGGGTGAATCATCTGCTGAATATTTTTCTGAAGAAACCGGTATACTTGCAAGGCAATGTATGTGGGCATATGATGGTCTTAGCCTTGTTTTTGCAATTATCGGCATTATAAGCAAAAATAAGATTTCATTGTCTGATCTTGTCGATAATCTGCCCGAATGTAATATTTATTCGAAAATTATATCATGCAGCATGCCTCATTCTCGCATTGCTGAGATTCTTGATATCAGGATTGACAGGGATACTCAGGGAGTCAGAAAAGCTGTAGGAAACGGATTCCTTACAATTCTCAGACAAGGCGGAGGCAGACAACTGCGCTTAGTTGCTCAGGCGGATACTATTGAAGCTGCAAAGGAAATATGTATTGATGCTGAACGCAAAATAAATATTGATACTATTGACAATATGTCTCAATAAGTGTAAAATAGCAATAATAGTGGGTTGCTATGCTTTCAGGAAATTTTAGCCTCAGCCGGGAGGCTTTACATATAAAATTATTTATGCAAAGGAGAAGAAATGAGTAATCAGAAAACAGTTAAAGAATCAACAAAAAAAGATACTGAAAAAATAAAACGTTACGGAAAAATTTCTAAAACCGTTAAACATACATCTAAAAATCAGACAAAAAGCAAAAAGCAGACAGCTTTTCATTACCATAAAAAACAGCAGAAGGTTGTTCAGGAGAATTTTGAATCTCCCGTTAAAATTGCATTTCTCGGTGGACTTAATGAGGTAGGTAAAAACCTTACTGTTATTGAGTATAATAATGAAATCGTGATAATTGACTGCGGTCTTGCATTTCCCGATGCTTCAATGCCGGGCATAGACCTTGTTATTCCCGATTTTGCTTATCTTGAAAAAAATGCACAGAAAGTCAAGGGTATTTTTATTACTCACGGTCATGAAGATCATATCGGCGGACTTTCATATCTTCTTAAGGTAGTTAATGCTCCCGTATATTCAACAAAACTCACACTCGGTCTTGTTGAGTATAAGCTCAGAGAGGCAAAAATGCTTGCTAATGTAAAGCTTAATCCCATCAAGCCTGATGATAAAATCAAGGTCGGCGGATTTGAAATTGAAGCAATTCATGTTAATCATTCAATTCCTGATGCACTTGCTTTTGCTGTAAGATGTAAGGAAGGCGTAATTCTTCATACAGGTGACTTCAAAATTGACAGCACACCCATTGATGGTGAGATGATGAATCTCGCGCGTCTCGGTCAGCTGGGTAATGAAGGTGTACTGTGTCTTCTTTCTGACTCTACTAATGCTGAAAGAGGCGGTTATACAGAGAGTGAAAAGAAAGTTGGCGAGTCTTTTGAAAACCTCTTCAGAAAAGCAGGCTCAAGACGACTTATCGTTGCAACATTTGCATCAAATATTCACAGAGTTCAACAGATTATCAATGTTGCAGCATCTCTCGGCAGAAAAGTTGCACTTTCAGGCAGAAGTCTTGAAAATGTGGTTGCAATCAGTAAAGAACTTGGCTATCTTAATGTGCCCGATGGTGTAATTATCGGTATTGAGGCTATAAGGCAGTACACTGACGAAGAACTTGTTATTATAACAACAGGCAGTCAGGGTGAACCAATGTCTGCTCTTACAAGAATGTCTATGTCGGATCACAGAAAAGTTTCGGTCGGTCCGAATGATTATGTCATTATTTCAGCAACCCCTATTCCGGGTAACGAAAAGACTGTAGGTAAAGTTGTAAATGAGCTTATGAAACTTGGTGCTAACGTTGTTTATGAGCGTATGTATGAAGTTCATGTTTCAGGTCATGCATGTCAGGAAGAACTGAAGCTTGTGCTCGGTCTTGTAAAACCCAGATTTTTCATTCCCGCTCATGGTGAGCAGAAACACCTTAGAAAACATGCTATGCTCGGAGAAGCAATGGGTGTCAACCCCGATAATATTATCATTGCGGCAAACGGAACTGAGATTTCTTTCCATTCAGAGAAGAAATTTACAGTAAGTGATGTTCCTGCAGGCAACGTATTTGTTGACGGTTATGGTGTCGGTGATGTTGGAAGTCTTGTGCTCAGAGAGAGAAAACTCCTTTCCGAAGACGGTGTAATTGTCGTTTCTGCTGTTCTTGACTCCGCAACAGGATATAATCTCTGTGCTCCTGAAATTCATTCAAGAGGATTTGTTTTTGTTAAGGAATCTTCTGAATTGTTTACTGAAGCAGAGCAGATTGTTGTAAGAATTCTTGACAAATATGCTGATTCTCGCAAACGTGATATAAATGCACTCAAAGGCAAAATCAAGGACGAAGTTCTTCGTTTTATGTATGAAAAAACAAAACGTAGTCCCGTTGTTATTCCCGTTATACAGGAGATTTAATGTTTTATCTGTGAAAGGATAAATGATATGAGGTTAAAAGCGTTTTTCAAAGCTAATCCGATGTTTCCGGTTGTGATTCTTTTCACAATTCTTGTTTCTTTTACATCTTTATATCTTAAACAGTACTGGATTGCAAGTGTTGAACTTGTGCTTGGTGTTATTCTTGCTGTAATTGTCTATGTGTCTGAGAGAAAAACATTCAGAGATATTGTACGGTCTGTAAAAATCATCAATTCTCATCTTGACTCGTCAACACGAGATGATATAACTGCAATCCCGTTTCCGGTTATTATCTGTTCAGCTACAGGTAATATAGTTTGGTATAATGAGTTTTTTGAAAGAGATATAGTAGGAAATTCAGGACTTACAAAAAAACAGATTGCCAATTTTATTCCTGAGAAAAAGCTTAATGAAAGCTTTGAAAAGGGTAGTTTCAATGCTTCCTATGACGGCAAAAGATACACTGTATATATATCAAAACTTCCTGTTAATGAAGAAGCTGAATTTGTATTGTATTTTGTAGATGATACATATTACAAAAACATTGCAGACAAATATGAAGACAGTCGACCAGTTGTTATTATCGCATCAGTTGATGCAATGGAAGAAGTTTCATCACGTATTTCACAGAATCAGTTTTCAACATTGCTCAGCGATGTTGAGAGAATGGTGATTTCCTGGTTTACACAGTATAAATGTGTACTCAGAAAAATCGCAGACGGCAGATTTTTTATAGTTGCCGAAAAGAAAATTTATGATCAGATGAAGAGTAAGGATTTTGATATCCTTGATAATGTCAGAAATCATAAAATTGAAGGTGTAAGTGCAGGATTTACTCTTTCAATGGGTATTGCTACCGGCAATGAATTCCTCGCTTGTGAAGAACTTGCAAGAAAGTCACTTGATATGGCAAAGGGCAGAGGCGGAGATCAGGTTGTTATTAACGATAATAATAACTATGAATTCTTCGGCGGTGTTGCAACAGGTGTTGAAAACCGTAATCAGGTGCAAGCCCGTATATATGCGAGTGCTTTTGAAGAACTTGTGCGCCATTCATCACAAGTATTGGTTATGGGCCATAAAAATTCAGACCTTGATGCTCTCGGAAGCGCTATCGGTGTATACGAAGCTGTTAAAGCTCTTGGTATAAATGTCCGCATAGTTGTTGATGAAAAAACAACTATGGCAAAACAGCTCATTGATTTTTATAATAATGTAAATCAAGATACTTGTTTCATAAATTCTGCAAGAGTTCTCAGTGAACTTGATTCTGAAACTTTGGTGGTTGTCACCGATGTTATGCGTCCAGGTTTTACAGAGGCGCCCGAGCTTGTTGAAATGGCTCAGAAGAAAGTTGTTATCGATCATCACAGAATGTCTATTGATTATATGTCTGATGCGTTATTGCTGTTCCATGAACCTAATTCTTCATCAGCAAGTGAAATGGTAACAGAGCTTATCAAATATATGCCTTCAAAACCGCAGATTTCAAAGTATGCTGCCGAAGCGTTGCTTGCAGGTATTTATCTTGATACAAAGAATTTTACTCTCAGAACTGGTGTCAGAACTTTTGAAGCAGCAGCATCACTCCGTGATTACGGAGCTGATACAATTTCTGTAAGAAAGCTTTTTGCTGCTTCATCAGATGAAAATATACTTGTAAGCAAGATTGTAAATAATGCAGAAATCAGAGGGAATTTTGCTTTTGCAAAAACTTCTCAGAATGATCAGAATGTCAGATTGATTGCTGCAAAAGCTGCTGACGAATTGCTTAATATTGAACATGTTGATGCCTCTTTTGTAATTTTCCCGGCAAATGAAACAGATATTTCGATATCTGCAAGGTCTTACGGAAGAGTCAATGTTCAGGTGATTATGGAAAAATTGGGCGGTGGCGGTCACCAGACAATGGCTGCTGCACAAATTAAAAATACAACTATTGAAAATGTAGAACATTTATTGGGTAATGTGATTTTTGATTTCTGTAATAAAAAATCCGCCCAGAAGAATAGCTAAAGGAGGATAACCGCAATGGAGGTTATTTTGAATCAGGACGTTAAGGCCCTTGGTAAAAAGGGTGAAAAAGTTACAGTTGCAGAAGGTTATGCAAGAAATTTCCTTTTCCCACGGAAACTTGCTGTTGAAGTTTCCGCTCAGACAATAACAGAGCTTAAAAACAGAGAATCATCAAACCAGCATAAGATTGATACAGATATTGCAAATGCAAAGGCTGCAGCAGCAAAGCTTAACGGTAAGGAACTCAAGATTGTTGCTAAGGCAGGTGCAAACGGCAAACTTTTCGGTTCTGTTACTTCAAAAGAAGTTGCTGCTGAAATAAAGAAACAGCTCGGTGTTGATATCGATAAAAGAAAGATTACAATGTCAGATATCAAGAGTTTCGGTTCAGCTCAGGCTGAAGTAAAGCTCTACCAGGGTATTTCAGCAAAAGTTACAGTTGTTGTAGGTGAATAAGTAATGGCTAACGAAAATAATACATTTACAGCAGATAACGCTACATTGCCCTTCAGTCTTGAGGCTGAACAGGCAGTGCTCGGTTCGGTTCTTCTTGACCCGTCCTGCCTTTCTGTTGTCACAATGATATTAAAGCCTGAATATTTTTATCTGCCTCAGCATAAATCGATTTTCACAACAATTCTTGCTCTTGATGCGTCAAGCGGCGGCAAAATTGACCCGTTGCTTGTTCTTGACACTCTGAGGAAAGACAAAACATTCAATGATGAATCAGGTAAGACATATCTTTTGCAGTTGTCAAAAGTTGTTCCCTCGACAGCAAATGTTGAATCTTATGCTAAGATCGTCAGAGAAAAGTTTTATGTACGTTCTCTTATTAATGTTGCGTCAGACATCAAAGACAAGGCTACTGATTCTGAACAGACTGCAGATGAACTGCTTGATATGGCCGAACAGCGTATATATGATATCCGTCAGGGTAAAACGCTTTCTGGACCTGCCAAGATAAGTGATGTCATTTCAACTGTATATCAGAATCTGTATGAACTTTCATTGCTTGATAAAAATGAGTATGCAGGTTTTAATACGGGATTTCCCGATCTTGATAAAAAAATCACAGGTCTCAACCGTTCTGACCTTGTTATCGTAGGTGCCCGTCCTGCTATGGGTAAAACAAGTTTTGCACTTAACCTGGCAAGAAATGTAGCTGTTTATGCAAAAAAACGTGTGTTGTTTTTCTCTTTGGAAATGTCAAAGGAGCAGCTTGCACAGCGTGTTCTTTCAACAGAAGCACGTGTGCAGAGTACAAAGTTCAGAACAGGTAATCTTTCACCTGATGAGTGGCAGAGAATTGCCGAAGCTAGTGTATTCCTTTCTGATGTGGAACTATTTTTTGACGATACTGCAAATATTACTGTTCCTGAAATGAAAGCAAGAGCAAGGCAGGTTAAAAATGTTGATTGTATCATCATTGACTACCTTCAGCTTATGTCTTCAAGTAAAAAGACAGATAACCGAGTTCAGGAAGTGTCAGAAATCACACGAAGCCTCAAAATGATGGCAAAGGATCTTAACATTCCTGTTGTTACATGTGCTCAGCTTGCCAGAAGAACCGATACTGATAAAGGTCGCAGCCACAGACCACAGATGTCTGACCTTCGAGAATCAGGTTCAATTGAGCAGGACGCAGATATTATCCTTATGCTTTACAGAGAAGATTACTATAAAAATGCCGGTGATACACCGCCGGAAGATATAAAAGTTGATGAAGCAGAACTCATTATTGCAAAGAACAGACACGGTCCCACGGAAACTGTGCCTCTTGCATGGAACCCTGACTTCACTCAGTATACTTGCAGAGAATTCAGACGTGATGAAGAGAATTGAGAATAAAATTTTTTCTACACTGAATAAAAACAACATGTTAAGTCCGCTTGATACTGTAGTTGTAGCAGTATCGGGTGGTGCTGATTCAATGTGTCTGTTGCATTTTTTCAATAAATTTTCAAGTTTATTGAATATAAATATTATCTGTGCACATGTAAATCATGGAATCCGTGGTGAAGAAGCATTTCGTGATGAAAAATTTGTTTCTTCATTTTGTAAAGAACATAATATTCAATATGAATCAGCATTTTATGATGTACCTGCAATTGCTGCAGAATGCCGTGAAAGTATTGAAGAGTGCGGCAGAAGATCACGTTATGAATTTTTCAATTCATTTGGTGAAAATATTAAGATTGCAACTGCGCATAATCTTAATGATTCTGCTGAAACATTTATTTTCAATCTTGCAAGAGGAACGGGCCTTAAAGGATTGCTCGGTATTCCTGCAGTGCGTGATAATATAATCAGGCCCTTGTCTGAGTGCACAAGAGAAGAAATTGAAAATTATCTTCTTGAAGAGAATGTAAGTTTTGTTACAGACAGTACAAACCTTTCAGATGAATATGCACGCAATAAAGTTCGTCATAGTGTAATTCCTGTGCTCACTGAGCTTAACAGCGGATTTTTCGGGGTTTTTCGTCAGTGTCTTGAAAAGTTGTCATCTGCAGAAAAGTATCTTTCAGATATAACTGTAAGTGCATTTGGATCTGCTAAGGAAAATGAAAAATTTTCAATTTCTGAGCTTAAACAAATTGATAGTTTTATTGCAAAACGTGTTATAAAGCTCATTGCTGAATATTTTGGCGGTAAAAATATTGAAAGCCGTCATATTTTTCTTATTGAATCATTGCTTTATTCTGCAGGTGCAGTTAATCTACCCGGCAATATCAAGATTGTTTCAGACGGAAATTATCTCTTCAGAGAAGAAAAAAAAGCAGAAATTGTCATAAATGAATGCTTTGAATCGTCTGTAAAAAAATATCAGTTTCCCGGTTGCACGATTAATGTCGATTCTATTGACAATGATATATTAAAAAAATATAATGTTAAAGAATTGTCTGAAAATGGATATGCTGATGCAGAAAAATTCACCGATGCAGTATTCAGAACACGAAAACCTGGTGACAGATTTCGTTTTCCTTTTGCACAGCATTCAAAATCTTTGAAAAATCTGTATAAAGAGAAGAATATTTCACCTGATGACAGATGGGGGATACCTCTTATTGCAGATAACGAGGATATTCTGTGGATTTACGGTGCAGGCATTTCGGATAAGGCTAAAATTACAGAAAAAACCAAAAGCATTATAAAACTGGATGTTATTATTAAAAATGATTGATGTCCTGAGAATAGATATGTTCTTTTGCAGAAAACTAATGATTGAACGTATGGTGCTTTTGTTGAATTATAAGGAGAGAATATTAAATTGAATAAGAACGGTAAGAAAATATTTTCATACCTTCCGTATCTGTTGATTCCTCTGATGCTTATAGCATCATTTTGGATGTTTTCAGGCGGAACAAAAGAATCAGATAAAAAAGAGTATTATGAGATTGTTCAGCTGTTTGAAGATGACAAGATTGCTGAATATGAACTCAATCTCAGCAGTGGTGCACTTCAGTACAAACTGAAAGGTGATGAAAAGAATACTGCTGAAAAATATACTGTTCCCAATGTATCATTGTTTGTTGATGATGTTCATAATGTAGCTAAAGAAAATAACGTTAAGTATAATTACAGTGCAGGTAAAACAAATTCATGGATTTCAAGCATGATCCCGATGCTTGTTTCAGTTCTTGTGCTGGGCGGTATTATGTTCTTTATGCTCAGAAAGATGAGTTCATCTTTCAATAACGAAACAAACAAGACTCTCAGTTTCGGTAAAGCACGTGTAAAAGGTAAAGATGAGAATAATAAAAAGACTTTCGCTGATGTTGCAGGTGCGGATGAAGAAAAAGAAGAGCTTGCAGAACTTGTTGAGTTTTTACGCAATCCTCAGCGTTTTGGCGAACTCGGTGCAAGAATTCCCAAAGGTGTATTGCTTGTAGGCCCTCCGGGTACAGGTAAAACTCTTCTTGCAAAAGCAGTTGCAGGTGAAGCAGATGTGCCGTTCTTCTCAATTTCGGGTTCTGACTTTGTTGAAATGTATGTCGGTGTCGGTGCATCAAGAGTAAGAGATCTGTTCCAGCAGGCAAAAAAAGAATCCCCCTCTATTATATTTATTGATGAAATTGATGCTGTCGGCAGACACAGAGGCGCCGGTATGGGTGGCGGTCATGATGAACGTGAACAGACACTTAACCAGATGCTTGTTGAAATGGATGGTTTTGGCATCAACCAGGGTGTTATTGTCATTGCAGCTACAAACAGACCTGATATTCTTGACCCTGCGCTTCTCAGACCCGGCCGATTTGACAGACAGGTAACTGTCGGTTATCCCGATGTGAAGGGGAGGGAAGATATTCTTAGGGTTCATGCAAAAGGTAAACCTCTTGCTCCCGATGTTGAGCTTTCAAAGATTGCATTCCAGACTTCCGGATTCACAGGCGCAGATCTTGAAAATCTTCTTAATGAAGCAGCGCTGCTTGCAGCAAGAAAAGGTCTTCGTGCTATTACAATGACTGAAATTGAAGATGCAACTGTAAAGGTTATTGTAGGTACAGAAAAGCGTTCACACAAAATCAATGAGAAAGATAAGAAAATTACAGCATATCACGAAGCTGGTCATGCTGTTGTCACATATTATCTTGAAACTCAGGATGTTGTCAGAGAGGTTTCTATTATTCCCAGAGGTATGGCTGCAGGTTATACACTCCATATTCCTCAGGAAGATAAAATGCATCTTACAAAGAAAACAATGCTTGACAATATTGTTGTTCTTCTCGGTGGAAGAGTTGCAGAGTCAATTGTATTTGATGATATCACAACAGGTGCATCAAATGATATTGAGCGTGCATCTGAAACAGCAAGAAGTATGGTGACTAAATACGGTATGAGTGATGAACTCGGTCCTATTGCTTTCGGTACAGGTCATGATGAAGTATTCCTCGGCAGAGATTATTCAAATGTAAGAAATTATTCTGAAACAATTGCTTCAAAGATTGATGACATTGTGCGTAAGATTATAACTGATTCATATGACAGATGTCATAATATTCTTAAAGAACATTATGATCAGCTTGAAAAGGTAGCAAAATATCTTATCAAACACGAAAAAATCGGTGAAAAAGATTTTGCCGATCTTATGGAAGGTAAACTTGAAGAGAATGAGATTTTGACAGAGGAAGTTGAATCTGTTGAAATTGTTGATGTTTCAGAAGCTGAAAAAGAATCTGAAGAATAATATTGAAAAGGTAGCGCTTTGTGTGCTGCCTTTTCGGAGTTTGAAGGGAGTCGGAATCTTTGCCTCGGATTGCAGGATTTCCCGGTTTTGCTTATGAATAAAAAACAAAAAGCGCAATCTATATTCAAATTTCTATACTCGGCAATTATAGTTGCGATTCAGACAACAGCATTTTATTATGTTTTGTTTTTCGGTTATAACAAAGTACTTGAAGCGCCCCTTGATTCAGGCGGATATCTGATGGTTGTTCTCTATTGTGCAGGACTTATCGGTTTGTTCAAAATTTTAGGTGCTTTGAAAGTTGGTTATAACAGACAATTTAATATAATACTTTCTCATATTATCAGTATATGTATGCTTAATGTGTTGATCTATCTTCAGTTGAGTCTTGTGCACAGAGCATTTCTTCCTATTTATTACATAATGATAATGACAATTTTCCAGATAATTATAAGTATTTTCTGGACAATAATTGTTTTTATCCTCAATAAGAAATATTCAACAGTGAAAAATCTGCTTGTTGTTTACGGTGATAAAAAAGCAGAAGCTCTTGTATATAAAATTCTTGAGCGTGAAGACCAGTACAGGATTGTTGAAACAATCCAATATGTTGCAGCTTCACCGTTTTCTTATGATAACTTTGAAGAAGTCAAAGAGTGCATACTCAAGTATAAACATGTAATTATCTGCCGTCTTGAAAGCAGTGTCAGAAATGATCTTCTTAAATTCTGTTATGAGAATGATATAGAGGTTTATCTTCCTCCCAGAATCTCAGATATTATTGTAAGGGGAGCTAAAGAGCTTGAGCAGTTTGATTCGCCACTTATAATCTGCAAAAACTGCTCTCTTACTGATGGGCAGAAATTTGCTAAACGTGCATTTGATATTTTTGCATCTATGGTTGGCATTGTTCTCAGTTCACCGATAATGCTTCTTATTGCGGCAGCTATAAAGTTATATGATGGCGGTCCTGTTATTTTTAAGCAGAAGCGAGTTACTGAGAATGAAAAGGTTTTTGATATATACAAATTCAGAAGTATGATTATTGATGCAGAAAAAGATAATCGTGTTATACCTGCAACAGATGATGATCCTCGAATTACTCCTATAGGCAAGATTATCAGAAAACTCAGATTTGATGAATTACCGCAATTGTTCAATATCCTCAAGGGTGAAATGTCTGTTGTAGGTCCCAGACCGGAAAGAGTAGAGCATCACGAATCGTATACCCAACAGATTCCTGAATTCCCGTTCAGAACAAAAGTTAAAGCAGGGCTCACAGGTTATGCCCAAGTTATGGGTAAGTACAATACAACACCTTATGACAAGCTTCAGCTCGATTTGATTTATATTCAGCGTTTTTCCTTCTTACTTGATTTCAGACTTATTCTTCTCACTGTTAAGATAATGTTTATTAAAGAAAGCACAGAGGGATTTGAAAAAACCAACAAAGAAGGAGAATGAAAAATGAAAAGATTTTTATGTATAATTTTCGTTTTCGCGCTTTTACTCTGTACTGCAGCATGTGCCGGCTCAGACGTTGATAAGCAGAATGACGGACCTTTTTATGAGGAATTTCCTACAGGTGATGAAATTTTTACAGTAATCCTTGAAAAAAATCCTCAGGCAACAATTACAATGTCTGACGGATCAAAAATTGTTGTAGAACTTAGTTATGACGCTGCTCCCAATACAGTTTCAAGCTTTATTGCATATGCAAATGCAGACATCTATAATGAACTTGTTTTTGCAAGAGCAAAAAGTGATTATAATAATGTAAATTTCTTTATTAACACCGGTCTTGCTGAGGGGACATATGTTGCTCCGTTTTACACATTAGGAGAAATTGAGAACAATCCTATGACACACGCAAGAGGTGTTATTACGATGAATCCGACAGAAGCCGGAAACCTTTCAGGTCTTTTTTCAATTATGACAAAAGATAAAGCATATTTTGACGGTCAGTGCGCACCGTTTGGTAAAGTTATTGAAGGAATGGATGTTGTTGATAAAATTGCTTCAATGGAAAAAAATGAAGACGGTAAGATTATTGAGCCTCTCAAGATAACTTCTGTTGAAATTGAAATGTTTGATCAGAAAATTCCTGATCCAACAATTATCCGTAATGATTAAAGGTGAGTAAAATGAAAAAAATTATTAGTTTAATATTAGTATTTGCACTTTCTTTATCTGTATTTGCAATGTCAGGCTGTACAAAAAAATCTGAATTAACCTCAGACTCAGGTAATTCAGTCGGACTGAATTCTGATAATAAATCTGATAAGGATTCCAATAACAACACAGATAAAAATAATAATTCTGATGATAATATTCCTGAAGATGCGTCAAATCCTGTTGCAAAAATTACAGTTAAAGATTTTGGAACAATGACTGTTGAGCTTTATTATGAAAAGGCTCCCAACACAGTAAAGAATTTCATTTCTCTTGCAAATTCAGGTTATTATAATGGTCTTACATTCCATAGAATTTATTCAGGATTTATGATTCAGGGCGGATGTCCTCTCGGTACTGGAACCGGTGATCCCGGTTATTCAATCAAAGGTGAATTTTCTTCAAACGGTTTCTCTCAGAATGACATAAAGCATGAACGTGGAGTGATTTCCATGGCAAGAAGCGGACATCCTGATTCAGCAGGCAGTCAGTTCTTTATTATGCACCAGGACGCATCTCATCTTGACGGTTTATACGCAGCATTCGGTAAGGTTATTAATGGTTTAGATATTCTTGATGCAATTGCATCTGTTGATGTTCAATACAATATGGGCGGTGAAAAATCTGACCCTATCAAAGATGTTGTTATTGAGTCAATAACTGTTGAAACCTTCAGTATTGATTACGGTGAACCTGAAAAAGTATAAAATTTTCATATTTAGGAAAAAAAATTTCAAAAACTATTGATTTCTAATTATTGCTAATGTATAATTAATATATCATATTGTGAAAGGAAGGCGACATTCATGAAAGCAATTCTTCATCTCCTCAAGCTCATCGTTAAGGCAATGTGGAAGCTTGGTATCATCGGCTGGGACGATGTTTTCAAGTTCGCAGAGGAATACTCAATCATCGATATGTTCTAATTTCTGAACATAAAACCCGCTATGGTAATCATAGTGGGTTTTTCTTTTTATTCATAATTAATCGGATATTTTAATAATATTTATCAGGTGATGTTATGAAGTACTTGATTAATTACGTCCGTTATTCTATAATAGCAGTAGTACTGATTTTTATTGTTGTTATCTCAACAAAATTTTCTGATGTTTCTGTCAATTCTGAAACTGATGATATTCCTGTCATAATTATCGATGCAGGTCATGGCGGTGTTGACGGAGGCGCAGTTGCTGAAGATGGTACTGTTGAAAAAGATGTAAACCTTGATATAGCTCTTAGATTAAATGATTTGCTCGTTTCTCAAGGTTATAAAACAATTCTTACTCGTGATGGCGATTATTCGATTCATGAAGATTGTGCAGACACTATCAGGAAGCAAAAAGTTTCAGACCTCCATAATCGTCTTGAAATTGTGAACAGTAATAAGAATGCTATACTTGTTTCTATTCATCAGAATTATTTCACAGAAAGTAAATACAACGGCACTCAGGTTTTTTATTCTCCTAATGCGTCTGAAAGCTCTTTGTTAGCCAATTGTATTCAGAAAAGTGTTGTAAGTCAGTTGCAACCTGATAATACAAGACAAATTAAGAAAAGCGACAGTTCAATCTTTTTGCTGTATAATGCGCAGATACCATCTGTAATGGTTGAATGCGGTTTTTTGTCAAATCGCATTGAAACAGAAAAACTCAATGATGAAAAATACAGACAGCAGATGTCAGAAGCCGTCTGTGACGGAATAATAAAATATTTATGTAGCCGTGAGGAAAGTCTTTCTGCGGCTTGAAACAGAGAGTGATAAAATGGCACAGAAGTCTAAAAATGTATTTGTATGTACCGATTGCGGATATGAATCTGCAAAATGGTACGGTCAATGTCCCGGCTGCGGTGAATGGAATACTATGGAAGAAACAGTGATTAATTCTGTCGCTGCAAAAAAACATTCAACTTATTCAGGTGCTAGTCGGGCTGTTGTTATTGATGAGATAAGTGAAATGGGAGAAATCCGTTATGATACAGGTATTTCCGAATTCAATCGTGTACTTGGCGGAGGTCTTGTAAAAGGTTCGCTTGTACTTATCGGCGGTGACCCCGGAATCGGTAAATCTACAATTCTTCTTCAGGCTTGCCAGTATCTTTCTGAAAACAAAAAAGTTCTTTATGTGTCGGGTGAAGAATCTGCAAGTCAGATAAAACTCAGAGCATCAAGACTCGGTGTAATCAGTAAAAATCTTTATGTGCTTTGTGAAACAGATGCTGAATATATTGCTGAGCTTATAAGAACAGATAAGCCTGATGTTGTTATTGTTGACTCAATTCAGACTATGAGTATAACTGATATTCAGTCTTCCACAGGCAGTGTGACTCAGGTCAGAGAATGCACAAATCTCTTTATGAGAACCGCAAAATCTCTTGCTGTGCCTGTATTTATTGTCGGTCATGTAAATAAAGACGGCAATATTGCAGGTCCCAAAGTTCTTGAACATATAGTTGATACAGTTCTTTATTTTGAAGGCGATAAAAATATGTCCTACAGAATATTAAGAGCTGTTAAGAACAGATTCGGATCCACTAATGAAATAGGTGTCTTCACAATGAATGATTCTGGTCTTGAGGAGGTTCCCAACCCGTCTAAAATGCTTCTTGAAGGAAGACCTAAAAACACCTCAGGAACTTGTGTTATGTGTGTTATGGAAGGCTCCAGACCAATTCTTGCTGAAGTTCAAGCATTGGTAACTCCTACAGGATTCGGAACACCAAGAAGAATGACAAATGGTTATGATTTCAATAGAATGGCAATGCTGATTGCTGTTCTTGAGAAACGTGCAGGTTATTTCTTTGCAAATACAGATTGTTATCTGAATATTATTGGCGGTCTTAAAATTGACGAACCTGCATCTGATCTTTCTGTTGTGCTTGCTCTTGTTTCATCTCTTAAAGATATGATTCTTAAAGATGATGTTATTGCGTTTGGTGAAATAGGTCTTGCGGGTGAAATCAGGGGAGTTTCAAATGCACGTCAGCGCGTCAATGAAGCTGTCAGAATGGGATTCAGAAAGATTATAATCCCTTATCATAATTACAAGAGTTTGCCTGATGATGTTAAAAGTCAGGCAGAGATTGTCGGTGTAAAAAGCATCAGAGACGCTTTCACTGAGATTGTATTGTGATGAGAAAGAAAGTTATTTTAAGTTCATCTGCAGTTTATCTTGCAGAATATATTCAATCAATGGGTGTTGATGTGTTTGCCGATTATTGTAATTTGTCTGTAGATAAACGTATTTCTGATCATGCAGATGTGTCGTATTTCTTTGATTCTCAAGATACGCTGTTTGTCTCAAAATCTGTTGAAGATACAATTGACAGTTTCAGAGATGTATATAAAAATGTTGTTATTGTTCAGGATGAGCAGACCGAAAATTACCCGTTTGATGTACAGCTCAATTGTGTTGCTGTTGGTAAACACTTTATCTGTAATAAAAAAACTGTTTCAAAACAGATACTTGAGCATATGAAAAATCTTGGTTTTGAAATTATAAATGTAAATCAGGGATACACGAAATGTTCTGTTTTACCCGTTACCGAGAATGCAATAATAACTGATGATTCATCTGTTTATGATGTTTGTCAAAAACATAATATCGATGTTTTGCTTATTTCTAAGGGAAATATAAAACTTCAAGGTTTTCCTTACGGTTTTATTGGTGGGACAGGCGGTAAAATTTCAGTTAATAAGATTTTATTTAATGGAGATATCAGAAATCATTGCGATTATGATAAAATTGAAATGTTTCTGAAACAACATAATATAGATTGGGTATGTACAGAAGGTGAACTCATTGATATCGGAAGTATATTACCTTTGTATAAAGTATAGGAGTGGTTAAAATGAAGAAAAATAATGTAAAAAGTCCGCTTTCAACTTTAATGGCGTTTTTTACGCTTGCAACTATCTGGAAATTTGCAAAAAAAATGATAAAGAAATATCATCTGAAGAATGATATATAAAAAGAAGAGACACATCAGTGTCTCTTCTTTTTATGTGTTAATCTTTATCGTTTTCATAATCCTGCCATATGAAGTCAGCACCGTCAGCAAACCAGTCATCTTCTGCTTCTTCTCTTATTGTAAAAGGAACTTCATCTGTAACTTCCACTTTTCTGAGTCTTGACCAAATTGAAGCGTTGAGAGATAACATGTAGCCGCAACCTGAAGGTGTTCGCCAATCTGTAATTGGTGCTTCAGGTAGACCAAATGCAGCAAGAAGAGACATTATTATGCCACCATGAGTAATGATTGCGCATTCTCTTGTCCCTGTTTTGAGAAGTCCCTCTATGATTTTTATAAAACCGTTGCAGATTCTTGTGCTGAACTGACCGTTTGATTCTCCAAAGGGCGGAGCTGCATCATTGCCGCCACGCAGCCAGTTTGCAAAATCTTCATTATCGCTGAGTTCATCAGCAGTCATACCTTCAAATTCACCGAAATTACACTCTGTCAGCTCAGATAAGATAATGGGTTCTTTGTCTGGATAAATGATTGTTGATGTTTCAAGGCATCTTTTAAGCGGACTTGAGAAAACAGCTTCAACATCAGGATAATATCCTGTTGTTGATAATTCAACAAGCTGTTTTTTGCCTTCTTCGCAGAGAGCTTCGTCTGTATGGCCGATATATCTGCCCTCAAGTGCGCCCTGAGTAAGACCGTTTCTTATAAGGTATATTTTATAGTTTCTCATTAATTTTAATCCTTTACAAAATGATATTTCTGTTGTAAAATAATATACATCAATATTTGCGAGGTGTCAAGTATGAGTGCCGATTTTGCATTAAGACTTACTGATTTACGAAAAGAAAAAAATCTGAGTCAGAAAGAAGCTGCATCATTTCTTGGTGTATCTCAGGCTTTGCTTTCTCATTATGAAAAGGGGATTAGGGAATGTAAACTTGATTTTCTGAAAAAAGCTTGCGATTTTTATGATGTGACATCAGACTATCTTCTCGGCATATCAGATAACAGACACGGTCTTAACGAAATATATTCAAAAGAACAACTTGTTACCGATAGTGAATTGAAGTTCAAGACTGTTTTCAGAGCTCTTGTAAGCCTTACAGAACAGTTCAGTCTTGCCGGTGACAACGTGGAAAGTCATATAAGAGAAGAAATGCTTCTTACTGTCTATCGTTTTGCTTTGCAGAGTGTCAAGTATGGTATTTCTGATAAAAGTTGGTTTGATTTTGATGTGAAAGATGGCGAAGTGCTTGCTGCTCGAATTATTGATCGCATGATTTTCGGTTCAAGACAGAAAGATAAAAACGAACAGTTCTCATATAAGGATGAGCCTGAGTTTCTTAAAACTGTAATCAGCAATTCAGAATCTCTAATTAAAGAATATTATTCAAAAATGCTTTATACTAATGATTAATATATTATAAAAAAATAAGAGCACCGTTTTAACGGTGCTCTGTTTTGTATTATTTGGATGTTTCCCAGCCTTCTGTGCCGAGCCAGTCAAAGCTGTAGTTCTTTTCATCAGTAAGTCTGAACTGAACCTGAATGTCATTTGCATAAGCGAATGAACCTTTGCATGTGAGATTTGCTTTAACATCAGAAACAACAACAATCTTGAAGTTTGTAATTCTGCCTGTTGACTTGTATGTGCCGTCATCCTGCTTTTCAAGTTCAACGCTGAGATTGATTGTTGAATATGTCTTTTCATCTTCTGTATTTACATAAACATATTCTGATGTGTAATCATTGATAGTTGCATAATCTGCACATTCTTTGTTCATAGCTGTAAGAACATCATTCTTATTTCTTGAACCGAAAACATTGTTGATTGTATCAGCTTCATTGTTAAGAACGATGCTGATGTTGATGTTGTTGCCGTCTGCACTGCATGCTGCTGAAGCTACATTATCAACTGTGAGCTTTGAATCAGCTGAATCAAAAGGATAGATGATTGTGCTGATTGATGTTTCTGTATCACCGAAAGCGATTGATCTGTTATCTGTTGCGATTTTGCCGAGCACTCTGTCTTTGATAGCTTTAGCTGAATCATTAAGTGATGCGAGAGCATCGTTTTCAGTTGCTTCGCCTGTTTTTGCATCATATGAAAGAATTTTGATGTTGTTTACGCTGAGTCCTTCAGATGTTTTTACACCGGGCTTGTTTTTTTCTGTGAATGTTTTGTCATTCTGAACAGAAGAGATTATGTTATTATAGAATGCAATTATTTCAGCAGTTGAAGAGGGAAGTCCGTCACCTGTGTCAATTGTTGCCGCAACAAAAACATCAGAAGACTCTTCTTCTTCGACAGTTGCTGTACATCCTGTGAATGATGCTGCAACAGAAATGCAAAGCATAATTGCAATCAATAAGGAAAGTGTTTTTTTCATTAAAATTTACCCCTTTCGGAATATTTGATATTGAAATGATTATATCATACAAAAATTGATTTTACAATACTAAAATATTAATAATTATCACAAAGACCTTTTTCATCAAAGATGTATGCAGCTTCAAGAGCAATCTCAATACCTTTTTCTATGGTTTTGAGGTCTATAATGTCTGCAGTATCTCTTCTTGTGTGATAATATCTGGGAGGTCCGGGATTCATAGCTGCAAGTGATACGCTTGGAATTCCTGCCTGAGTTGCAGCGGCAGCATCAGATGCACCTGCGAAGATGACTGAATACTTCATATCGATGCCTGCATTAAGAGCAGCTTTCTTAAGAAGTTTGCATGCTCTGTCATCATGTTTTGTAAGACCTGACATGTCTCTGTTATAAATAAACATATCCTCATAATCCTTGAATGTATCAAGAGCTACAAATACTGTTTCGATATCTTTGCATTCATTACCGTGCTTCTTAACATAGTCTTTTGTTCCTCTGAGACCTGCTTCTTCAGAGCCTGAGAAAAATGCAACTACTTCAGTATTTTCAAATCTGATATTATTGTCATCCATAAACTTGAGTACTGCAGCACCGACCATACATCCTGTAAGGTTGTCGTTTGCACCGTCTACGCATGTATTGTAGTCAATAAAGAGGAAAAGAAGTACAAATGCGGGTAAGAAAGCTAGTGCTGCCCATCCGTACCATGCAATGTTTTCAACAGAAGGAACTATAAGATTATTCTGAGCAAGACTTACAATACTGAAAACAATATTCCAGCCAAGACCTATTGCTGCATAGATGAAAACAAAATACATCATTCCCGGTCCAACAAGGTTTGTGTATCGCCATTCGAATGAAGAGTCTGCGTGACCTGCAAAAATAATGCGTCTTTTTGTTTCACCTGAAGCTTTTCTTGTTACATATGTGTTGTGAGAAGTCTGTTTTTTTCCGTAGAAAATCTCAAGGAATTCTTTATAGAACAAGAATTCTCCGCCGAGACAGATTGTAGCAAGCAGCGCGAGTATAAGAGATACAATAGGCATTTTGAAAAGAAGGAAAAGTGCTGCAAAAAAGAGAAGTACAGCATCAATTTTTGTCCAACCGAAAAATGCTTTGTCTGACATTGCAAAAGACTCAGTTGTGACTTCGTCACCCGCTTTGCCTGTCTGTTTAGCCATAAATTCTTCAGCTTTAAGCTCTGCTTCGCTGCCTGATGGTCTGGGTCCTATGTCTTTGCACACCTTTTTAATTGTCCAGGCTGCAAAATTAGCGCATTCTCTCAGTTTTGATTTGTACTGAGGACCGCAATCCTGTGGTTTCATTTTATATGCCTCCAAAATAAAAATATATATTATAATAACACAATTATATATTGTTGTCGATTGTGATTACATATGAAAACTATATCAACATATTGTGCATTTTTACTATACTTTTGAATTGACAATGTTAATTTAATGATATATAATAAATTAAATAAATATAAGAGGATACAATTTATGGCAAAAAAGAAGAAAAAGACATCTTTTCAGAAAAAGATTAAAAGATTCAAAAAAAGATTTAATAAATTTATGTCTGAAAAATCTTCATTCATAGTTTTTTCAGTGCTGTTTCTTGTATTGTTATTTGTAGGTACATTTTATCTTACAACAGTTATATTCAATAAAACAGAAAAAGATCCTGAAACTGAACCGCACAGCGATGCGATTACAACGATAACTGTAGCAGATACAACTGTTAAAGAGATTGCAACAACCGAGCCGACTACAGAAGAGCAAACCACCCAGACTGCTACAACAGGTGCTACCGATAATTATACACCCGGTAATACTGCTTATCCGTCAGATACGGCAGCATGGCAACTTATATGTGTTAACAGAAACAGATATGTTGCATCTGATGTTGAATATGGTATAAGTCTCTCTTATGTTGCAGGCTCCGGTGAACGTATGGACTCAAGAGCCGCTGCTGCTTATGAAAAAATGTATGCCGCAGCAAAGGAAGACGGATATTATCTTACTCCTTGTTCAGGCTACAGAAGCTATTCTACACAGAAAAGACTTTATAATGAGTTTTATTACGACTATATTAATCAGGGGTACAGCTCCGAAGAAGCACACAATCTGACATCAAAGAGAAGAAACCCTGCAGGCTCTTCAGAGCATAATATAGGTATTTGTATGGACATTATCTGTGCTGCAAGCAGTGCAAATTTTCAGAATACAGATGAATATGCGTGGCTTTGCGAAAATGCTGCAGATTATGGCTTTATTCTTCGTTATCCCGAAGATAAAGTTGATGTGACAGGAGTCAAGTTTGAACCATGGCATTGGCGTTATGTAGGCGTTGATAATGCACATGCTATCAAAAACAGCGGTCTTTGTCTTGAAGAATATCTCGGATTTTAATTATTTTTTATTTTGTACTTGACAAAACAATATTGTTCTGTTATAATTCTAAAGTCTGTTGTGATATACAACAGTATCCCTTGCTCCCGTAAGGGGGCCAATGTCCAGAAGGAGGTGCAACTAATGTCAAAAGCAAACTATGAAGCAGTCGTTATCTTTTCAGTAAAGAACGGTGAAGACAAGATCCCCGCTCTTGTAGAAAAGTTCAAGACTCTTATCGAAGCTAACGGTACTCTTGACTCAGTTGATGAATGGGGCAAAAGAAGACTTGCTTATCCCATCAACTACGAGAACGAAGGTTACTATGTACTCTACACATTTGAGTCAGAACCCGAATTCCCCGCAGAGTTCGAACGTATCATCAACATCACAGACGATGCTGTTCGTACAATGGTTATCAAAGTTGAGAAGACAGAAGCTGTTGAAGAAACAGCTCCCGCAGCAGAATCTGCTGAATAATTTCCACATCGGAGGATGTAATTATGCTTAATACCGTTATACTTATGGGTCGTCTTACATCAGATCCTGAATTAAGAACAACAAATTCAAATCTTTCTGTTTTATCTTTCTCAGTCGCTGTTGACAGAAGTTATCAGGGACAGGGGCAGGAAAGACAGACAGACTTCATCAATTGTGTAGCTTGGCGCCAGAATGCAGATTTTATTTCAAAATATTTCCGCAAAGGTCAGATGATTGCAATTGAAGGTTCAATTCAGACTCGTTCCTATGAAGATAAAAGCGGTAACAAGAGAACTGCATTTGAAGTAATCGTCAACAGAGCAAGTTTCTGTGGTTCAAAGAGCGAAACTGGCGCAGCTGACAGATTTGCTACACCTGCAGCACAACCAGCATCTTTCCAGAACAGCACCGCAGATGATTTTGCAGGTGTTGATGCAGCGGAAGACGATCTTCCGTTCTGATATTCTAATATAGGAGGTTACCGTAATGGCTTATGATAAAGATAAGGGCGGACGTCCCCTTAACAGAAAGAGTCGTAGAAAGGTTTGCACATTCTGTGTAGAGAAGGCAGACTATATCGATTATAAGGATGTTGCTAAGCTTCGCCGCTTCACATCAGAAAGAGCTAAGATTCTCCCCAGAAGAATCACAGGAACTTGCGCAAAACATCAGCGCCAGCTCACTGAAGCAATCAAACGTGCACGTCATATCGCTCTTTTGCCCTTCAGTGCAGAATAGAATTAAAAATTTATGGGATGTAAGACGAGTCTTACATCCCTTTTTTGTTGAAAATTTCAAATATCCCGAAGCAGGCAGTTCACGAACAACGTCATTGACTTTTGGCTGTTTTGTATCTTTATAAAAACACCCCGTCTGAGACAATAAACTAAAGTTTTGAGATATAGTCCCTATTCTTCTATCTCATATTGCCAATCAATAATTCCGCCAAACTCCTTCACGTTTTTATATCCTAAATTAACAAGGCTTTCAGATGCAATTTTGCTTCGTCTTCCCGAACGGCAATAAACAAGAATCTGCTTCTCTTTATCAGGAAGCATTTCTTCTGCCTTTGCATCAATTTGCATATAGGAAAGCTGAATTGCACCGGGTATATGTCCGCTTTCAAACTCATCTTGTTCTCTGACATCTAAGATGATGAAATCCTCACCCGAATCCATGATTTTTTTTGCCTCATCCTGAGTGATTTGCTCATACATATTTTCTTCCCCTCCCCCGCTGACTATAACATCT
>JAZTWP010000053.1:0-23620 GCA_045636025.1 Acutalibacteraceae bacterium
AAAAATTTTAAAAAAAAATTTGAAAAAAATTAAAA
This sequence comes from Acutalibacteraceae bacterium, assembly GCA_045636025.1. GTDB lineage: Bacteria > Bacillota > Clostridia > Oscillospirales > Acutalibacteraceae > UBA1081. Next base: position 36 of record JAZTWP010000053.1, read on the forward strand.
AAAACTCTTTACAAATCGAAAAACTTGTGCTAAAATTAGAATCGTTCTAAAAGAGAACTTCACAAAACTAAAATAATACAGATAAAAGGAGAAAATTAATATGAAAAAATGGGTTTGCAGCGTATGCGGATATGTACACGAAGGAAATGAGGCTCCCGAGAGATGCCCTCAGTGCAAGGTTCCTGCAGAAAAGTTCGTTGAACAGAAGGCAGAAAGAACTTGGGCAGCAGAGCACGTTGTTGGCGTAGCTCAGGGTGTACCCGAAGATATAATCAAGGATTTAAGAGCAAACTTCGAAGGCGAATGCTCAGAGGTTGGTATGTATCTTGCAATGGCAAGAGTTGCTCACAGAGAAGGCTATCCCGAAATCGGTCTTTACTGGGAAAAGGCTGCTTGGGAAGAAGCAGAACACGCAGCAAAGTTTGCAGAGCTTCTCGGTGAAGTTGTAACAGACTCAACAAAGAAGAATCTTGAAATGAGAGTTGATGCTGAAAACGGCGCAACAATGGGTAAATTTGACCTTGCAAAGCGTGCAAAGGAACTTGGCCTTGATGCTATCCATGACACAGTGCATGAAATGGCAAGAGACGAAGCAAGACACGGTAAGGCTTTCGAAGGTCTTCTTAAGAGATATTTCGGTTAATAGGTAAAAAATTATCGGATGCCCGAAAGGACATCCGATTTTTGCATATTATAAATTTCTGTTCCAGACAGTAACCAGAGTTATAATTTTTCTTAATGGCGTTCCTTGAATTTCAAAATTGAGCAAATCATCAGCGGATTTAAAGAATGTTCCGTCATCATCTTTATATGCTTCACACAGGAAGAATTCTTTATCCTCTTCACCTTCATGAAAAGCTCCGTATTTTATACCGTTCCATTCAAATTCAACTTCTCTGCCGCAAATAAGTGCGTACTTGAAATCACTTATTGATTCAAATCTATCACTATCATCAATAAATATATCTTTGTTCGACATAAAAACATCTCCGTATTTTTTAAACTCAGGAACATCACCATAATAATTTATAGGTTTTTCGGGGTCAGGATAATTGTTATCCCAATTTATAATATGGTCATGTGGATTTGTATGAACATTGGGATGTGAATGCACCGAAAAATGTCTTTCTCGAATCGCATAACCATCGTCACCGATTTTTGTGTTTATAAGTTTCTGCACCATACAATTACATCTGTTATGATTCTTCTTAATGGTACTCCTTGAATTTCACAGTTAAGAACATCTTCAATAGTGTTCAAATGTATGATATTATCTTTATCGGCTTCGCAAAGTGAAAAATCTTTCTCGTTGTCGCCGTCATAGAAAAGCCAATAATCAATGCCGTTCCACTCAAACTCTATCTCTCTTCCGTGAATGAGAGATTGCTTAAAATCACTCAGGGACTTAAAGTTATCATGTCCACTAACAAAAATTACATTTTTTGCCATATCAATATCTCCATAGTTTTCCAATTCAGGAATTTCATTGTAATAATTTATTGGCTTGCTAAAATCCGGCTCATTTTTTGACCAATCCAACAGATGGTCATGTGGATTTGTATGAGTATTAGTAGGTGGGTGGCAAGAATAATGTCTTTCTACAATCGCATAACCATCATTACCAATTTTCGTTTTTATAAGATATGTTTCTCTTTTTGTAGTTACCCAACATTCTTTTATTTCTCCCGGTGTTCCGACTAATCGTTCGTCAGCTTCTTTTTTCGGTTTCCATTTGCCACCAAAAGCACTTCCACTACCTTTTTCTTCCGCAGTATTTAAAACATAACCGCAATGATATTTAAATATTCTTGTAGAAGTGTTGAATGACTTGCACTCATCATCTTCATAATGCTGCCATGAACTTAAATCATAATTGATATACAAAAAATTTCCTTGCATTTCAGGGAAAGGCTCATGATAACAAATTATTAATTCAGGTTCAATACGCTTGAGCATTTCATTATAGCCTTTCATAAAAAATTCTTTCTGGTTACTATGATTACCATGTTCGTGTGACATATATGTTGAAACAGCAACTATTGAACCTTTTTCGATACCATTAAAGCAGAAATCAAAAGTATTTTCAAGTCCCCAATTTACAGTAGGAATTACAGTAATGCCTTTTGATGCTAAATATGCTCCGACCCAACGGTTACGAAATGTATTATATAACTGCATTACGGGATTCATCTCAATATACATGCTGAAATCAGGTGTTAATACTGCTTTGTACTTTTTTAATATTTCAATATATTTTTGCGGATTCTTCCATATATCTTCAAATTTGTAATCATACAAAAAGAAGTGAACTGCTCTGTTGTAATGATTGTCTTTACCGGTTTTTGCTCTGTCAAAACCTATAAGCCTTAAATCGCTGTTTATAGTAATATCCGACTGTGGCTTTGGAATTACAGGCATAGACCATTCTTCAGTTGAATCAAATTCATTTCTTAAAAACAATGGATTTGTTCGGTATTTAAAATTTTCTTCTGTCAAAATAAACCTCCTTAACAATATAGAACAAATGTTCTATATCCTATTATATATAATTTTTCGATTTTGTCAAGAGGTTTATTATGTCCCGTCAGCTACATATTTTTATTGGTTGAAAAAGGTGTGTTTGTCAATGTGTTTGTGCTAAAGAATGGCTATATAGCGTATATGTTCGTGATGAAGCAAGACACGGCAAGGCTTTCGAAGGTCTTCTCAAGAGATATTTCGGTTAATTCAATACAAAAAAATCATCGGATGTCCGAATGGGTATCCGATTTTTTGCGTTTATTATCTTACTTTATAGGTATAAGTATTTCCGTCAACAGTAAATGAAATTTCTACCGGATCAGTGCTTGTTTCAACTTCTTCGGGAACTTCAAAAAGGTAATGAACATATTCGGTGCAAAGGGGAGAGATGCTTGTGATGTTGGAGTATGTAAAATCAGAACGCCTGTCTTCTTCAATCATTGAAAAGCCGGTGTATTCATATTTTCCTGCATATTTCAATTTCGCAGAAATAATGTCATCAGCACCTACTTTGCTGTCTGATGTGTTTTTGAATGCAATGCAGAAATCCACATATACTTTACCGTTGTCAGCTTCATAATGTGAATACCAACTTCTCGGCTGCGGAGGTTTGACATCTTTTGTGATGTTGACAAAATCAACGGTAAATTCACATTTTTCATTTGATGCAGAGTCGCCTGATACAAGTATGGGAGTTGCGTCTTCAACAATTACTTCTTCGGCAGGTTCTGTTCCTTCGGTTTCTTCTTTGTTTTTTTTTGTTTTTTTGTAGTTTCTGCAACGGAAACATCTGCCGGATCAGTCCGAGGTGTTGTATCACCGCAGGCAACCAGACACAGGCACATAACCGAAAACAAAAGTATTGCGAAGAACTTTTTCATTGCCGTTTACCTCTTTTTTTCTATTAAGAAATTTGTAAAATATCTTACACTTTCCATATACACAATTGTCAGATGAATGTCAAGGGCAAAAAGAGATACCTATGAATATTTCTGCAAAAATGTGTATAATTATTATATTCTATGTATTGATTTTGTGTTTTTATTGTGCTAACATAAAGACATTCTTTATAAATTTCAGGAGATGGTGTAATGAAAAAAGGAAAAGGCTTATCAATTGCCTCAATTGTATGTTTTATTCTTTCAATCGTAATGGTTGTTTCAGCATTTGTGTATTATGAAACATCCTCATACTCTTACTATTGGAGTCAGTACAGTACTTGTCGTGACGGGTATATCGATTGTATCAATGCAAGAAATCAGTATTATTCTTCATCTTATTTTTATGAAGCTTATGATGAAATGGCTGATGAATATGATGACCTTATGGATTACTGGCAGGGTAAGATGACAGAAATCGAAGTAATCACTTGGGGTATCGGCGGTACAGGCGGTGCATTGTTTGTTGTCTCAATCGTACTGAGAATTGTATCTTCATCACAGAAGAAAAAGGCTAAAAACGCTGTCGGCGCAAACGGTCAGATGTATGGTCAGATGCCTTACGGACAGCCCGGTGTTACTCCCGTAAACGGATATGCACAGCCCAACGGTACATACGCACCTCAGCAGCCCTATGCAGCAGCACCTCAGCAGGCATACGCTCCCCAGCAGCCCTATGCAGCAGCACCTCAGCAGACATACGCTCCCCAGCAGCCCTATGCAGCAGCACCTCAGCAGACATACGCTCCCCAGCAGCCCTATGCAGCAGCACCTCAGCAGACTTATGTTCCTCAGGCTCCCGTTGATTCTGAAGCTCCTGTTGCTCCCGTTGCTCCCAAAGCAGAAACTGTTACTGCAGAAGAATAACCTTAAAATTTTCCGTGTTTCTCTGTGATGAGAAATACGGTTTTTTTTGATTAAAACGATATTGCGGTTTTTGATTTTATATGATAAACTTTATATATTAATCAGACGGAGAATTATTATGAAAATCGGTTTTACATCAAATTCATTCAGGAATATAAAAGACGTGAGCAGAATTGTTGAAATTGCTGTCGGTTCAGGTGCAGATTGCATTGAGTGGAGCGGAGATATTCACGTTAAAACTGAAGATGATGCTCAGCGAGTCAGAAAACTTTGTGAAAATGCGGGAATCAGCATCAGTTCATACGGCAGTTATTACCGAGTAGGCAGTAATGATATGTCTGAGTGGGAAAATGTGTGCAGAATTGTTTTTTCAATGGGTGCTCCCGTTGTCAGAGTGTGGCTCGGCAGTGAAGACAGCGAAAAAACTGACGAAGAAACATACAAAAAGCTTCTTGCAGAAGTGAAACAGATGTGTGACATTGCAAAAGAGTATTCTGTGATTGTGTGTCCCGAGTGTCACGACCATACTTTCAATAATAATACAGATGCATTCCTCAGAATGCAGAATGATTCTGAAAAAGACAATTTCAGAACCTATTTTCAGTCGCGGTATAAAAAGTATGATTATGATATGGACAGAATCAGCCGTACGGCACCTTATACCGAATGTGTGCACGTTTCATTTTTTGATATGAACAGGGAACAGTTCCCCTCATTGAAGCCACGATATATGAAAGACATTCTCTCAAGACTTATTGAAACGGGTTATGATAAAAGTATTCTTGTTGAGTTCACTTATCCCGGATTCAAGGCAGGATTTCCGTTCTGTATGAAAAAAGATATCAGCAGACTGAGAAAACTTATAAAATAAAAAATTTTAAGCACGGCATCCAAAAAAGATGCCGTATTTTTGTATACTTTTTTAGACTGAAGTGTATTGACTGTATATTATAAAAGGAATATAATTATGCTGTATAATTTTTTATATTGTGGCATATTTTACCGACTGAAAGCCTCATTCAGCGTGTAAGGTCAGATATACGGAGTGCCGAAACGTTAAAACAATGCCGCATGCGTGAAAACGCAATACTTCTTTACAGGAGATGATTTATAATGAAGAAACATATGAAAAAATTCATATTGTGCTTCCTTGTTGTAATGATGACTCTTACAGTTGCTCCATTTGCTGATTTTGGCAAGGTTGAAGCATCTGCTGCTTCATCTGCAACTTATGACAAGGAATATTACACTGCGAGTGCATCATTTGTTACTGATGTTGCTGTCGGTGCGAGACAATACAGTATGTGGTCAGGCGGCAGAGAAGATGCCGCAAAAGAATATCTGACCAATGCGGGATATACCGTAATGGGTAAGGATGTCAATGCTGGTTGTTCAAAATCAAACAATAAGTATTACTATACTCATCTTGGTTATAAAAAAGGTACAGATGAGAAAAATGCAATCCGTGCTGTCGCTTTCTATAATGCCGGTGATGCTCCGTCATCAATCAGCTACACAATAAACGGTCACAGCTGTACATTCTATCCTGTCACAACATCATTTGTTGACAGCGGCACAAGCACAGGCTCTGTTTTTGACCTTAACAAAGGTGTCGGCGGTGATACAATTTATATGTATTACACAAAGGACCCCAATGCAGGTCCTCCTATGACAAGCCTTGAATACGGCACAAATGCGACTGTTTCAGGTCAGACAATGGGTGTATGGCTTAATGGTAGCGGTTCTGCTGACCTTAACGCAGGTGCCGGCGGTGACTATATCTATATTTCATTCTATACAACAGGTACAGAAGTTGACACTTCTGCACTTCATACTGCTATCACAAACGGTGAAAGCTTTATTTCAAAGTCATCGAACTATGTTTCAGTTGCAGATCTTCAGACTGCAGTAAACAGCGCAAAGACAATCGTTAACGATTACAATGCAGACGGTCTTTCTGCAAGTTATGACCAGAGTGCAATCACAAATGCAATAAACCCCATAAATACAGCAATCAACGCACTTCAGACAAATGTATACCTTAACCCCAACGGCGGTACACTCAATGGTTCAACTTCAAACATAACAGTTCCTGTTACAATCGGCAGTGCATCATCATACGGATTTGCCACAGGAAGCTATGTTCCTGTCCGCACAGGTTATACATTCAAGGGTTGGGCTGCATCTTCAGCAGCCACATCAGGCTCAACAGGAACTGTAAACGTCGGCTTTATGCAGACTCTTTATGCAATCTGGCAGGCAAACACATACACAGTTCTTTTCGACAATCTTCTTGATGTCGGCAAGTGGAATACTTCAGGTGCAGGCAACGGCGTTATCAGTAATTTCGGTAACAGCGGCTTCACACTTACATCAAATGCCGGTGTAGGTGAAGCTACATCCGAATCACCTCTCTTCCCTGTAACAGCAGGCAAGAAGTATGTTGTAGATATCGATTTTGAAGGCAACAACTGGGACGTTTACATCTTCTTCTATGATGCAAACACACAGTCAGGTCTCGGTATTGATTTCGCAGACGGTCCCGACAGAAGATTCTCTTCAAGCGGTGTCGGCAACTTCGATGAAAACGGCAACGGTGTCTTCACTGCTCCCGCAGGTGCTGTAAGAGCTGTTATCCGTGTTGACGCAAACGGCTCAAACAATGCTGTAACATTCAAAAACATCAAGGTTTATGAACAGGGCACGGTTTCAGACGGTGTTTCATTCACACCTTCACAGACTGCAACTTACGACAGTGCATACGGAAATCTTCCCACTCCCACAAGAGAGGGTTACAGATTTGTAGGCTGGTTTGATGCAAACGGTAATCAGGTTACAGCAAACAGTGTCATGAACAGCACAAGTACTGTTTACCTTACATCAAGATGGGAAAGAACTAAGGTTGTAATTACTTACAATTATGCTGTAGGCGGTTCAACCACTCAGACATATAATTACGGTGACACAATCGTTCCTCCCTCAAATGCAAGCAAAAATCCCGATGGTGCTAACCATTATACATATATGTGGGAAAATCTTCCTGCAACTGCAACAGGAAACTTTATTATAAATGAAGTTCTTGTTACAGAAGCACATAAATGGTCTGACTGGAAAGTAACAGCAGATCCTACATGTACTGCAACAGGTACTCAGAAACGTACATGTTCAGTTTGTAACTATTCTGAAGAAGCAACTGTTCCTGCAAAGGGTCATACAGAAGCAACAAAGACAGAAAATAGAGTTGTTGCAACTTGTGAAGGTAAGGGCTCATATGATGTTGTTACATATTGTTCAGTTTGCGGAACAACAATTTCGCGTGTAACTGTTACTGAAGATGCTCTCGGTCACACATGGGGCGATTGGACAGAAAAAACTCCTGCAGGCTGTACAACAGACGGTGCAAAGGAAAGAGAATGTTCAGTTTGTCACAAGGTTGAAACAGAAGTTATCGGCAAACTCGGTCATACACTCGGCGAAACAGTTATTGAAAACGAAGTTGACGCAGATTGCGAAAACGACGGTTCATATGATGAAGTTGTTTACTGTACTGTTTGTACAGAAGTAGTTTCAAGAAATACAGTAACAGTTGGAAAACTCGGTCATAAAGACGGTGAAACTGTTGTTGAAAACAGACACGAATCAAGCTGTACAGTGGCAGGTTATTATGAAAACGTTGTATACTGTACTGTATGTACAACAGAACTTTCAAGAGTAAAGGTTGATCTTGCTCTTGCTGATCACGTACCCGGTGAAGCAGTTAAGGAAAATAACGTTGATGCATCATGTACTGTAGACGGTTCTTATGAAATGGCAGTTTACTGTACTGTATGTACAACAGAACTTTCAAGAGAAACATTCGCAAATGTTGCTCCCGGTCATACAGACGGTGAAGTTGTTGTTGAAAATAAAGTTGACGCAGATTGTGAAAACGACGGCTCATACGACGAAGTTATTTGCTGTACTGTATGTGACAAAGAACTTTCAAGAAATACAGTAGCAGTGCCTGCAACAGGTCATACAGAAGGTGCAGTTGTTATTGAAAACGAAGAAGATGAAGATTGCGTAAACGACGGTTCATATGATGAAGTTGTTTATTGTACAATCTGTAATGAAGAACTTTCAAGAAATACAGTAACTGTTCCTGCAACAGGCCATACAGAAGGCGAAGTTGAAATTGAAAACGAAGTTGCTGCAGATTGTGAAAACAACGGTTCATACGACGAAGTTGTTTACTGTACAGTATGCGGCGAAGAAGTTTCAAGAAATACAGTAACAGTTAATAAACTCGGCCATACAGAAGACGAAGTTGTTATTGAACAAGACGTTCCTGCATCATGTACAGAAAACGGTTCATACGACGAAGTAATTTACTGTACAGTATGTGACAAAGAACTTTCAAGAGTTTCAAAGGTTCACGAGGCAAAAGGTCACACAGAAAAAGCTCCCGTTGAAGAAAACAGAACAGAATCAAGCTGTACTGTTAAGGGTTCATACGATTCAGTAGTTTACTGTTCAGTTTGTGATGCTAAGATTTCAAGCTCAAAGGTTTATCTTGATCTTGCTTCCCACACTCCCGGTGCTGCAGTAATCGAAAACAAGGTTGACGAAACTTGTACAGTTGACGGTTCATATGATGAAGTTGTTTATTGTACAGAATGTCCCGCTGAAATTTCAAGAGATAAGAAGACAATTACAGCTCACGGTCATACAGACGGTGAAACTGTTGTTGAAAACAGACACGAATCAAGCTGTACAGTAGCAGGTTATTATGAAAACGTTGTTTACTGTTCAGAATGTGATGCAGAACTTTCAAGAGTAAAGGTTGCCCTTGATCTTGCTGCACACACACCCGGCGAAGCAGTTAAGGAAAATAATGTTGATGCATCATGTACTGTAGACGGTTCATATCAGATGGCAGTTTACTGTACAGAATGTACTGCAGAACTCGAAAGAGAAACATTCGCAAATGTTGCTCCCGGTCATACACCTAAGGAAGCTGCAAGAGAAAATTATGTTCCTGCTACATGTAAGAATGACGGTTCTTACGATATGGTAGTCCGTTGTTCAGTATGTAACGAAATTATTTCATCAGAAAGCTTTGTTGAATCAGCAACAGGCGATCACGTATTTGCAACAGAAGTTGAAAGACAGAATGCAACTTGTCTTGAAGGCGGTTATGTAATCAATGCCTGCGGTTGCGGAACAACAGAAAAAACTGTTCTTCCCGCAACAGGTCATACAGCAGATGCTCCTGTTGTTGAAAACAATGTTCCCGCAAAATGTACTGAAAACGGTTCTTATGACGAAGTTGTTTATTGTAAGGATTGCGGCACAAAACTTTCAAGCGAAACAAAGGTAAATGTTGCTCCCGGTCATACTCCCGGTGCGGCAGTTGAAGAAAATGTAAATGCTCCCTCTTGTACAGAAAAGGGTTCATATGACGAAGTAGTTTACTGTTCAGTATGTGATGCAGAACTTGCAAGAACAGAAAAAGAAATTGAAAAAGTTGCTCACACACCCGATGAAGCAGTTGAAGAAAACAGAGTTGCTGCAACATGTACAGTTCCCGGCTCATATGATATGGTTGTTTACTGTACAGAATGTGATGCAGAACTTTTAAGAGAAACAAAGGCAATCGCAGTTGTTTCTCACACAATTGGTGAAGCAGTTAAGGAAAATGATGTTCCTGCAACATGTATGAATAACGGTTCATACCAGATGGCAGTTTACTGTACTGTATGTACAACAGAACTTTCAAGAACAAATCACGTAAATGTTGCTCCCGGTCATACAGCTGCAGATGCAGTTATCGAAAATGTAGTTGATGCAACATGTAAGAAGAAGGGTTCATACGACGAAGTAGTTTACTGTTCAGTATGTGACGAAGTTCTTGCAAGAGTAACAAAGGAAACTCCCGTTGTTCTTCATACACCCGCTGAAGCAGTTGAAGAAAACAGAACAGAACCCACATGTAAGGTTCCCGGTTCATATGACGAAGTAGTTTACTGCTCAGTTTGCGGTGACGAACTTTCAAGAGAAACAAAGGAAATCGCAATTGTTGCTCACACACCTGCAGAAGCAGTTGAAGAAAACAGAACAGCATCAACATGTAAGGTTGCAGGCTCTTTCGACACAGTAGTTTACTGTTCAGTTTGCGGCGATGTACTTTCAAGAGTTACAACAACTCTCGAACTTGCTCCTCATACACCTGCAGAAGCAGTTGTAGAAAACAACGTTGATCCTGATTGTGAAAACGAAGGCTCATACGATCTGGTTGTTTATTGTTCAGTATGCGGTGAAAAACTTTCAACCGAAACAATCACAGTTGATGCACTCGGCCACACAGAAGGCGAAGTTGTTTATGAATTCGAAATTCCTGAAGATTGTGTAAACGACGGTTCATACGATGAAGTTGTTTACTGTACAGTCTGCGGTGAAGAACTTTCAAGAAACACAGTAACAGTTCCTGCTACAGGTCATACAGAAGGCACAGTTGTTATTGAAAACGAAGTTGCACCTGATTGCGTGAACGACGGTTCATATGATGAAGTTGTTTACTGTTCAGAATGCGGTGAAGAGCTTTCAAGAGAAACAAAGGTTGATCCTGCAACAGGTCATACACCTTCAGAAGCTGTAAAAGAAAATGAAAAAATCGGCAGCTGCGTAGTTGGCGGTACATACGAAAGCGTTATCTACTGTGCAGTCTGCGGTGAAGAAATCAGCCGTGAAGAGGTTGTTGTAGCAGAAGGTACACATACTCCCGGTACAGCAGTTATCGAAAACGAAGTTGAAGGCACTTGTGTAATTCCCTCATCTTATGAAAGAGTTATTTACTGTACAGAATGTGGCGAAGAAGTAAGCCGTGTCAAGGTTACAGGTTCAACAATCGCTCACAAGCTCGGTCTTGCAGTTAAAGAAAATGTTATTGCTGCAACTTGTACAACACCCGGTACATATGACCATGTTGTATACTGTTCAGTATGTAATGAAGAAATAACAAGAACAACAGTAAGTGTTGGCGCAAAGGGTCACACAATCGTTGCTGATCCCGCAGTTGCTCCCACTTGCGAAAAGACAGGTAAGACACTCGGTTCACATTGTTCAGTATGCGGTGAAGTAATCGTTGCTCAGGAAACAGTTCCTGCTCCCGGTCATACAGCAGTTACAGACAGAGAAGTTGAACCCACTTGTACACGTACAGGTAAGACAGAAGGCTCACATTGCGGAGTTTGCGGCAAGGTACTTGTTGCTCAGGAAACAGTTGCAGCCCTCGGACATCTTGACAACGATAACAACGGTATCTGTGATATCGATGGCAGAGATGTAAACGATATGAATCCCGATTATGATTCAGATAACGGTCTCGGTGTAAGCCCCGACCACAGCGGTAACGGTTCACACAACGAAAATCTGTGTGATGATTGCGGAAGAGAACATACAAACTTCTTCTCATCAATTATCTGCTTCTTCATCAGAATCATGAGATTGCTCGGAATCAACGTTAAATAAGTAAATTTCCGGTGAGATTAAAGTCTCACCGGATTTTTTTTGCTTTATAAGTGTTTGTTGTATCGCTTTGCAGAAACGCGAGGAATGCAACTTTTTAGATATGAATAAAAGAATGTTATTCTTCGCTGAAAGTCGTTTGTAAAGGCTTGTAGCAGGTAAATGGTATACAAGGGATGAACTTGAGGGCATCTGCGGTCTCGGTACGGTTACAGGCCTTCTCGGTGCAAATTGTTATCACTCTTATTCTCCCGTTATCCCCGGCATATCAAAACCGACATACACCGATGAACAGCTTGAACGGATGAAACGTGAGGAGCTCACTCCCAGAGAATACAGCGGTAAAAAATATACAAAATATGAAGCCTTGCAAAAGCAACGCAGAATGGAAACAACTATGCGTGCACAGAGGCAGAAAATAAAGCTTCTGGAAGAAGGCGGAGCCGATGAAGATGATATAATCAATGCCCGATGCCGTTACCGTGGCACATCTGCAGAATATACAAGATTCTCTAAGGCTATGGATTTACCGCAGCAGAGAGAAAGAGTGTATATTGACGGACTTGGGGATGTCAGTAAGGGGAAATATAAAAACAAAAGCTCTGGCGTTGAACTCAGTCGAAGAAAAACAGGAAATCAAGGTCAAGAAATTATTGATAGACCTACGTATCAAAAATTAACTCGAAAGTTTATAAAAAATGGCGGTATCATAATTAGAGGTGTTGATGCTGAAAAACATCTTGGCGAAAGGGCATATGCATCGTATCTTCCTGGGTTTAATGCGGCTTTTATACGTGATGATGCAACTGTTTCTGATGTTCTGGAAGAAATGTATCATGCAGAACAAGACAGAACTCATATGTATGGCAATGTTTTAACAGATGAAGTTCGTTTAAGACGAGAGATTGATGCACAAAAATACTTGACAAGAGTTGCAAAAAAATATAAAATACCAGTAGAAGAGCAAGAAGTAACTTTGGAAAATCTTGCAGATTATGAACGTCAATTAAAAGAACTTTTGGAGGGGTAATGAATGGATAGTAATCGCTATACGATAACAGATGATTTTTCTGTAAGAGATGGCAGAATTATATCTGTCAATACTCCAATTGATCATAAGAACTTTAAGTTTAAGTTTATTACAATAGAAGATAAAAAGTTCAGATATGGAATAACTCATAACGAAACGTGGTTAATTATAAAAGATGCAGATAAAATAAGTGAAAGTTTTATCGGAAAAGAGTTAATTTTTTCATAAACACCGTCCTTGTGTAAGGGCGGTATTTTTATGCTCAATTTAATGATTCAAGCATCCTTCCGAGGGTGCTTTTTTCATACCCTATTAACCCCGTCAGAGGTTTATCTGACTTACTTTCAACTGCAGACAGAGCAGTAAAAATATCATGTAGAAAGGACATAAAAATGAAAGACTTTTTCACAATTCTTTCCGAAAATAATGTTCTGAGGGTTGTTTTCAGGGTATTGTGATATTGTTGTCTGAATAGGGCGAAGAATAACAAAACAGACACAAAAAAGAGGTACCCTCCGTGAGGAGAGTACCTTATTTTTCTTGATTTATTGTTTGTTTATGCAGGGAGGAAGCCGAATATCTTCTGGAAGAATGCTTTTACCTTTTCTGCAAATTCACGAAGGAGCTGAACGAATTTTTCCCAGCCTGAAAGTTCACGGTAGCCTGTGAGTGTAACATTGTTGTCTGCGGGTGATTCGTCTGTTGTGAACTGAATTACAAGGGGACGGAGAACAATTGATACAACAAGGTCAATGCCTTCAATTCTCTTGATTGAAGAGCCTGCAAAACCGAGAATGTTGTCAGGTACTGTGTTGCCTGTGAGAGTGAGTGCAAACTTAAGTGCTGTTGTGTAATCTTCTGCTGAAAGGTCTTCGAGACAGTAGATAAGCACGGTTGAAATTGCGTTTGTAAGAAGCTGTACTTCTGTTGAGTTTGCAGCGAAGTTTTCATCGCCTGTGCAATGTGCCTGATAAAGAGTGATTGCAAGGTCAATGAGGTCTGTGTAGTTGCTTGCGGGAAGAGTCTTGCCGTATTTTGCAGCTACGTCCTTGAGTGAGTTGCCGTTTTTGTCTGCTGTGTAGAAAGGCATTGATGTAACTTCGCTGAGCTTGTTGCCGAGAGACTTTATAATTCTGCACATATCGGGGTTTGTTGCTTCATCGAGTTTGAGGAGCTTGATGAATGAAGCTGCGTTGAGATAGCTTGTGAATGTGGTGCGAAGCCCTGTCCACATAACCTTTTTGGTGTATTCTGTGAAGTTTGTTTCTGCAAGAGTCATTGCTTCTTCAGAAAGACCTGCAGGGAAGAGAGCTGTGTCAACTTTTTCAATTCTCTTTTCTTCAAATTTAACGTCTTTGCCGAATGTTACTTTTCTGTACTGGCAGGGATAACCGTTGATTGAGTTTGTAACAACATCATAAATAACGTTTCCGTTTGCTGATTTGAAAGATGCGATATCCTGGTCGTGAGTGTGGCCTGTAAAAATGAATTTTACGCCTGCATCTGCAAGAATTGTCTTGAGGCTTTCATCTTTAACAAGTGCAGAACCGTGAATTACGCTGCCGAAAATGAAATGTTCAAGAAGATTGTGATGCATCATTGCAATAACTTTTTTGCCGTCAGCCTTTGCTGCATCAAGCTGTGCCTTTACCCATTCAATGAGTGCAGCATCAACTGCGGGAAGCCCTGTAACAGGGTCATTGCTGTCAATTGCAAGAAGTCTGTAGCCGTCTTTAAGGTCTGTTACGTATGAAGCTGTTGCTGTATCGTTTGCGATTGCTTCATTGTAACCGAAATCAGCATAAATTGATTTGAATTCCGCAACAGTTGTCTTCCGATAATCGTGGTTACCTGCAACGACATAAACCTGCTTGCCCGATTCTTTTTCGAATTCAGCAAGTTTTGCAGCCATAAGCTCGTGCTCAGAGGGGAGTCCGGAGTCTGCAAGGTCACCGGGAAGAATCACAATGTCTGCATCGCTTTTTGCTTCTTTTTCAAGGAATGCTGTGATGATTGCATTTGATTCAAGAATGAGCTGACCTGAAGAGGGGATGTGTGCCCAGGGGTTAGCTGTTGTGTTGCCGTTGAAAGCGGTATAAGATTTAGCGGAGAGGTGGAGGTCGTTTGCAACAATTACTTTGAGTTCATTTTCTGCAGCAGATGCTGTGAATGCAACTGATGTGAAAATCATTAAAACGCAGAGTAAAGCTGAAATAATTTTTTTCATAAGATTATTCCTTTCGCAATTCTTAATATTAACTCAAATATATCACACGGATTTTTTTAAGTCAATATAAGAATATATATTTATGTTGAGTAAATAAAAAAGAGCCGCATCATCAGATGCGACTCATCAGAATCAGAATTGATTAAAGAACTGCAAGTTCGTAAAGATATGTTGCAGCTTCGCCTCTTGTTGCTGAGCCGATGATGCCCATACCTACAAGAGCTTTGATTGAAGTGATGATACCTTTTATAAGAGCCATCATTCCGGGACAGATATCAGATGATGCACTGAAGAGTGTCATTGCAAATGTAATTACGGAAACTTCTTCGTCGGGTGAGAATGTGCTGCCGCTACCTGTAACATAACCGTTTGCTGCTGCCCATACTATTGCATCGCCTTCTGCGTCTGTGAAGGGGTTAGCAATTGTAACTTCGGGAGCACCTGCAAGGTTGTAAAGTGCTTCTGCAAGGTCTGCTTTTGTGAGTGCTGCATCGGGAGCAAATGTTGTTGCTGTTGCACCGCTCATAATGTTATTTTTGTAGAAATGAGAAACAGCATTATAAAGGGGAGTGCCGAGTTCAACGTCTTCATAGGGGAAGTTTGCATCGGGAAGAGCTTCAAGGATTCTGTCAGCAATATGCTGATGACCTTCTGCTGTGGGATGGTATGTAACGCAAATTGTACCTGTTGTATCAACGAATGTGTAACCGTACTTCTTTGCACCTTCCTTCATAGGAATGTTAGCCATATCAACGATCATCTGACCGATGTTGAGCTTAGCTTCGTCTGCTTCGTCAACGATAAGGTCTTCTTCTGACTTGATAGCATTGTCAAACATACCGATAACAAGAAGTGTTGCGTCGGGATTGAGTGCAAGGATATCTTCAATCATAATATTCCAGTTGACAAAGAAGTTGTTAAGACCTCTTGCAAGGGCAACGGGAATAGTCTCAAGAAGAGTGGGAATAGCATTCATTGTATTTGCAAGGTCAACTACCTTATCAATTGTTTCGCCAAGATCTCCTGCTTCCGCACTTATTTTTCTTAAAGCCTCAACAAGAACGGGATTGATACCTTTTTCTGCCATAACATCTGCAAGAATCCATGTAAGGACTGTGCCGAAATCGTTACCGCCAACGCCGAGAGTGATAAGGTCTGCTTCCGCAATATTCTTACGGTATGTGGGAATTCTTGCCTTCATAACTTCGGGATCTTTTGTGTCGTGGAACATATAATCATCGTTATAATCATAATTATCTTCAAGCATATAACGCATTTCAATTGTTCTGAAACCTGGACAAGCCATGGGGATAAGCTCTGCACCGAGAGCATCAGCTACAAGGTCTGAATATGAACCCTCAACACGGATAAATTCTGTGGGAGCATAGAGGATATCATCGTGTCCGCTTGCAACGCTGTCGCCGAGAAGAACATATTTTTCGTATTCAAAATATGTTTTTTCAGCAGAAGCAAAACATACAAATGTGCCCGCAAGGAGAGTAAGTGTGAGAAGTATTGCCAATGATTTCTTAATAAAGTTTTTCATTTTGTGGCCTCCGTATGAAATGTTTAATATTGTGTACAAGTTAACAGAAAATGATGATTATGTCAATAGGAAAACTATAATTTTTTATATAATATATAAAATAATTAATTTTATTTTTATTGAATTACTTATCAAAATGTGATAATATCAAACTATCAATTAAAAAGCAGGTGTTAAAATGAAAATACCATCATATCACAAAAGTCTGGATGTTCTGCATTACGGTACGCTGAAACCCAGAGCATATTTCATTCCCTATGATTGCCTTGATGATGCTCTTTCAGGTGACAGAGGTAATTCTGCATATTTTACATCTCTCTGCGGTGATTGGAATTACAAGTTCTATGAAAGCTATGAGGATGTGGATTTCGGTTTTACCGCTGAAGATTTTGATTATGCGTCACTTCCCGAAGTGCCCGTACCCGGCAATGTTCAGTTATATAAAAATGTAGAGCACGACAAACCACTTTATTCAAACCTTTATTATCCGTTTTCTGTAGACCCGCCTCACGTGCCTGATGAAAACCCCTGTTCATTGTTCATGAAAGAATTCTTTGTGAACGATGAAATGGCGGAGAGAGATAATATTATCACTTTTGAGGGTGTTGCATCATGTTTCTATCTGTGGATAAACGGTCAGTTTGTGGGCTACAGTCAGATAAGTCACGCAACAAGCGAATTTGACATTACAAAGTTTGTTCACAAGGGTGTCAACAAGATTGCAGTTCTTGTTGTGAAATGGTGTGACGGCTCATATCTTGAAGATCAGGATTTCTTCCGTCTTTCAGGTATTTTCAGAGAAGTCTATATTCTTTCAAGAAATAAAATCCGCCTTGAAGATGTTTATATCAGACAGAGTTTTAATGATGATTTCACATCTGCAACACTTGATGTTGAATGCACACTCAACGACAAAACAGATGTAAGCTTCGGTCTTATTTCACCTGCAGGATATGTTATCAATAACGGTGACAGCGATTCTGCCCGTTTTGAAGTGACAATTGAAAATCCTCTTATGTGGAATGATGAAAAACCGCATCTTTACACATTGTTCCTGACAGTTGAGGATGAAATCATACCTTTCCCCGTTGCTCTTTGCAAAAAGGAAATAAAAGATAAGAAGCTTCTTATCAATGGTGTGGCTGCAAAGCTCAGAGGTATCAACCGTCACGATTCAACAGAAAACGGTTATGTTGTTACTGTTGACGATATGAAGAAAGACCTTCTTATGATGAAGAGAGCAAACGTCAACTGTATCAGAACATCACATTATCCCAATGATCCCCGTTTTGTTGAACTTGCTCAGGCACTCGGTTTCTATCTTGTAAATGAAGCAGATATTGAAACTCACGGTATGGGCTGGAATACAGACGAAGACTGGGATTGGTTCCGCTGGTCAATGCTTTCAACTGTTGATGAATGGGAAGCAGCTTATGTTGACAGAGCAGAGCACCTTTTTGAGCGTGACAAGAATCAGGGCTGTGTTGTTATGTGGTCACTGGGTAATGAAAGCGGTTGCGGAAAGAATCACCGTGCAATGAGAAATTACATAAAATCACGTGACAACAATGCAATCGTTCACTACGAAAACGCACATCTTGAATTCAAGGCTGTTCCCGAAGGGGAGAATTTTGCAGATATCTCAGACGTTGAAAGCCGTATGTATTCAGGCTACAACTACACAGAAGGATATCTTAATAATGAGGAATACGACAAGCCTTTCTATTGGTGTGAATATGTCTGCTCAATGACAACGGGTGATGTTCACGAATACTGGAAACTTGTTGATAAATATGAAAACCACACAGGCGGATGTATCTGGGAATGGAGCGACCACGCTGTAAGAATTGATGACGAAAACGGCAATGCACGTTATTACTACGGCGGTGACTTCGGCGAATATCCTCACAACGGAATCTGCTGTATTGACGGTCTTGTTTTCCCCGACAGAACACCCCGTCCCGGTTATTATGATATGAAAAAAGTCTATGAGCCTTTCAGAGGAGAGTATAAAGACGGTGTCCTCAAGGTAAAGAGTGTAAGATATTACACAGACCTTTCAGACCTTTATATTGAATGGAAAGTTGAAAGCAACGGTGTTGTGATTCTTTCAGATAAGATTGAGACTCTTGATATTGCTCCTCAGTCAGAAAAGGAATTCACACTCTGGGGTATTGATAACTTTGAATATACAGGTGACACATTCCTTACTGTTTCCGTAAAACAGAAGAATGACACTCTTTGGGCAGAAAAAGGCTATGAAGTAGGCTTTATGCAGTTTGAGCTTGAAGCTAAAGAGAATATCTGCGAAAAGGCAACGTCAGACCTTGTATGTAATGAGTCGGACCGTTATGTAACAATCGGTTGCGGAGCAAACGAATATGTTTTTGACAAGTCATACGGCAGAATTGCATCAATAAAGAGAAACGGTGAAGAGATTCTTGAATCTCCGTCATCATTCAGACTCTGGAGAGCACCCAGCTACAATGTAGGCTCATCACCTGCGTGGTATGCAAACAATCTTCATCACGTTTATCAGAAGACATATTCTGCTGAGGTTGAAAATGCGGAAAATGCAGTTGTTATCAGAACAAAGATTGCCCTTGGCGGACCTGCAAATCCCCCTGTTATAAAGGCTGATGTTGATTACATCTTCAATAACGACGGTACATTCTCAGTTGAAATTGACGGTAAAATCAAGAAAGAAGCTCCCGTGCTTCCCAGAATCGGTATGGAACTTCGTCTGAGAGATGATTTTGAAGATATCCGCTATTTCGGTCTGGGCAAAACAGAAACATATCCCGACAGATACAAGGCTGCAAGATTCGGTGAGTATGAGCTTACTGTTACAGAAAACTATGTGCCCTATATCAGACCTCAGGAGAATTCTTCTCACTTTATGACAAGAAGAGTTGCTGTAGGTAAGAAGGGCGGCAGTGCAGTAAAGGTTAAAGGATACGGCATTGCAGACTTTATGTTCAATGCATCACACTTCTCTGCAGAGCAGCTGACAGAAAAGAAACATCATTTCGAACTTGAAAAAGAGCCTTGCACAATTCTTAATCTTGACGGCAGATTTACAGCTCACAGCGAAAATCCCGAGTTCAATAACGATGAAAATAACCGTGTGATTGACGAAAAAGAATTCAAGTTCGGCTTTGAATTTGAGATTTCAGAATATTGATCGAAAAAATAAGAGAAAATGCAGATTTTTTTCTGCATTTTCTTTTTTTATGCTTGACAATCGGGAATTTAAGAGCTATACTGTTGCCATCTTCTTCATTACTATAAAGAGATATAGGAATGAAGTGATAAAGAAATGAAGAAGGCGATATTTATGGCAATCAAAATTATTCTGTTGGTACTGTTTTTTGCAAGTATGATAGGCGTAGGCCTGCATTGCCGCAAAAATGCAACAGACGTTAACGGATTTGTTCTCGGCGGAAGAAGTGTCGGTCCATGGCTTACAGCTTTTGCGTTCGGTACATCTTATTTCTCAGCAGTTATCTTCATCGGTTATGCAGGTCAGTTCGGCTGGAATTTCGGGCTTGCATCCACCTGGATAGGTCTCGGCAATGCATTTATCGGTTCACTTCTTGCCTGGGTAATTCTCGGCAGAAGAACAAGAGTTATGACTCAGCACATTGATTCAAGAACTATGCCTGATTTCTTCGGTAAGCGATATAATTCCGAATCTCTCAAAATTGCGGCATCGGTTATAGTTTTCATATTTCTTATTCCTTACACAGCTTCACTTTACAACGGACTTTCAAGTCTTTTCAGTATGTCATTCAATATTCCGTACTATGTATGTATTATAGTTATGGCTGTACTTACCTGTGTATATGTTGTTTTCGGCGGTTATATGGCAACTGCTGTCAACGATTTTGTTCAGGGGATCATAATGCTTGTGGGTATTGTGGCAGTTATAGCAGCTGTTCTTAAATCAAACGGAGGTTTTACAGAAGCTGTTATCAGTCTTTCACAGATTGAAAATTCAACCTCTGAAATGACCGGATCATTTGCTTCATTCTTCGGTCCTGATCCGCTTTCATTGATGTTTGTTGTTATTCTTACATCACTCGGCACCTGGGGGCTTCCTCAGATGGTCGGCAAATTCTATGCAATCAAGAATGAAGATTCAATCAAAAAAGGTACAATTATTTCAACATTATTTGCTATTATCGTTGCAGGCGGTTGTTACTTCCTGGGCGGTTTCGGCAGACTCTACGGTGAAATGCCCGGAATCGTAAGCGAAAGCGGCAAAGTTGCTTTTGACAACATTGTTCCCACAATGCTCAGCACACTTTCACAGTATGTCTGGGGTGACATTATCATTGCAGTTGTGATTATTCTTGTTCTTGCTGCATCAATGTCAACTCTTTCATCTCTTGTGCTTACTTCAAGCTCAACTCTCACACTTGATGTTATCAACAGAAAAGAAAATATGGACGAAAAGAAGAAACTTCTTGTTATGAGAATTTTTATTGCATTCTTCGTTGCTGTTTCTGCTGTTATTGCGATTGTAAAGGATATGTTCGGATTTACATTCATCGCTCAGATGATGGGTGTTTCATGGGGTGCTCTTGCAGGCTCATTCCTCGCTCCATTCCTTTTTGGTCTTTACTGGAAAAAGACAACAAAGGCATCTGTATGGTGTTGTTTTGCATTCGGCATCACAGTTACAATTGTTCAGCTTCTCGTTTCTTTCGGCACAATAACATTCACAAACGAAATTCTTTCATACCTGTTTGCATCATCAATCAGAAGCGGTGTTGTTTCAATGGCAGGCGGACTGATTGTTGTTCCCGCAGTAAGTATGTTTACTCCCAAGATGAGCAAGGCTGAAGTTGAAGAGAAGTTTGCAGGTTACAACAAAAAAGTGCTTGTATCTGTCAAAGAAACTCTTGAAGAAAAATAATTTTTAATAAGATATCTGATTTTTTCGCTTGAATTTACAATAAAGGACTCTGTCTTCGGACAGGGTTCTTTATTTTTTCATAAAACACTTGACAAAACGAGAATAATCGTATATACTACTGTTATTCTTCATCGCTATGAAGCAATGATGTGATGATGTAATGAATTGACAAAATCGGTTGTAAGTTATACAATCTATAGGTTATCAAAAAGGAAAATAAATTTTCAGGAGCAAAAAAATGCCTATTACAGAATTTCTCGAAAGAAACGCAAGACTTTACCCCAATGATGTGAGTCTTGTAGAAATAAATCCCGCTAACCAACCCGAAAGAAATATTACATGGAGAGAATATAATCTTATTGAAGCTTCAGAGTCAGAAAAATACCGTCGTGAAATGACATGGCGTGAATTTGACGTAAAAGCAAACCGTTTTGCAAACTTCCTTTTCACAAGAGGAATCAAAAAGGGTGACAAGGTTGCAATTCTCCTTATGAACTGCCTTGAGTGGCTTCCCATCTACTTCGGTATTCTCAAGACAGGTGCTCTTGCAGTACCCATGAACTACCGTTATGCGGCTGATGAAATCAAATACTGTGCTGACCTTGCAGATGTAAGAATGCTCGTTTTCGGACCTGAATTCACAGAGCGTGTCACAGCAGTCAAAGATGAAATGGCTGTTGATAACTATTTCTTTGTGGGTACACACGATGAAACACCTGCTTATGCAGATAACTATGCAGAAATGACATACTACTGCTCAACAATCGTTCCTCCCGTTGAAATCAGCGATGAGGATTATGCAGCAATCTATTTCTCATCAGGTACAACAGGTTTCCCAAAGGCTATTTTACATACTCACGCTGCTCTTGTTCATTCCTGCAAGGCTGAACAGAATCATCATTCACAGACCAGGGATGACGTGTTCCTCTGCATTCCTCCTCTTTACCATACAGGTGCAAAAATGCATTGGTTCGGCAGTCTTCTTTCAGGCAGTAAGGCAGTTCTTCTCAGAGGTGTCAAACCCGAATGGGTTCTTCAGGCTGTTTCTGAAGAGAAAGCCACAATCGTATGGCTTCTTGTGCCATGGGCTCAGGATATTCTCGACTCAATTGACAGAGGCGATATAAATCTTGATGATTACAGAATTTCTCAGTGGAGACTTATGCACGTAGGTGCTCAGCCCGTTCCTCCCAGCCTTATCAAGAGATGGAAGACAACATTCCCCCATCACGAATACGATACAAACTACGGCCTTTCTGAATCAATCGGCCCAGGCTGTGTACATCTCGGTGTTGAAAATATTCATAAAGTCGGTGCAATCGGTATTGCAGGCTACGGCTGGCAGACAAAGATTGTTGACGAGCACAGAAACGAAGTTGCTCAGGGTGAAGTCGGTGAACTTGCTGTCAAGGGCGAAGGCGTTATGAAGTGCTACTACAAGAATCCCGAAGCATCAGCAGAAGTTCTGACAAGCGACGGCTGGCTTCTTACAGGTGATATGGCAAGAATGGATGAAGACGGCTTCATTTACCTTGTTGACCGTAAAAAGGACGTTATCATCAGCGGCGGTGAAAATCTTTACCCCGTTCAGATTGAAGATTACCTCAGAGCTTACGACAAAATCAAGGACGTTGCTGTTATCGGTCTTCCCGATAAGAGACTCGGTGAAATCGCTGCTGCTGTTATTGAAATCAAACCCGGTATGACTTGTACGGAAGATGAAATCAATGATTTCTGTGAAGAACTTCCCAGATACAAGAGACCTAAGAAGATTATCTTTGCTTCTGTGCCCAGAAATCCCACAGGTAAAATCGAAAAGCCCAAGCTCCGTGAGATTTACTGTGGTGAAAGACTCGTTGAAGCTCAGACGACAAACTAAACAATAATTCATGTGGCTTTACGCCACTAAATTATTGTTAAAGTAATAGGTAAGAAGTAAGAGTGAAGAAGTTAGGGCGGGACACCCGCACCCGGTTATAATAGGGTAAGGGGCGAAGCCCCTTCCACACTTATTCACTATTACCTATTAC
>JAZTWP010000054.1:0-64237 GCA_045636025.1 Acutalibacteraceae bacterium
AGTTTTGCAGACTCGTGCCTTACCACTTGGCTATAGCGCCGTATTTTGTTTTATATAAAAAAAATGGAGCGGATGACGAGGCTCGAACTCGCTACCTCCACCTTGGCAAGGTGGCGCTCTACCAGATGAGCTACATCCGCAACTGGTGCCTTCGGTCGGAATCGAACCAACGACACGTGGATTTTCAGTCCACTGCTCTACCAACTGAGCTACAAAGGCAAACCGCAAAAAAAAGTGGCGACCCGGAACGGGCTCGAACCGTCGACCTCTAGCGTGACAGGCTAGCGTTCTAACCAACTGAACTACCGGGCCACCTTTTGGTGGAAACAATAGGGCTCGAACCTATGACCCTCTGCTTGTAAGGCAGATGCTCTCCCAGCTGAGCTATGCTTCCATTACCCTTGCGGCTCCAATAATATAACAAATCTCAAACCAAATGTCAATACTTTTTTTTAATTTTTTTTAATTTTTTTTATATTTTTTTGATAAACATTGAAGAAATGGCTATATATAGCCATTTCTTGATATAAAAAACTTTTAATTTTTTTTGAAAAAAGTTGTTTTTTAATAAAAAAAAGGTTCATTTTATGTAAAATAATAAAACAAATATAAAATATTTTTTATTTTAATTAAAAATTTTTTTATTTTATTTTATATTTTTATTATATTGATTTTTAACATTAAAAATATAATAATCACTGCTCTTCTGAATAAAAAAAATTGCAAAAAAATCGGAAGCCTGATGACTTCCGAGAAAAATTCTATTAAGAGGCAACCTTTCGGCTGCTATATGTAAAGCCTGTTAAGGCGATTTATCGGATAGAAGTCCGGCTTCTCTGCCGGAGGGCAATTATTCACCTAATACGTTGTAGATGCTTGAAAGTTCAATTGCCTTCCAGATTCTTTTCCATGAGAATGCTTTGGATTCTTCCATTTCTCTGAGAATTTTTGCTTCATACTGACGAAGAAGTTTATCTTTCATTTGTTTCATCTCCTTTTTCTCTTGAGTACACCTTTATTATACACAAAATTTTGCATTTGTCAAGTAATATTGCACAAAGAAAGTGCATTGCATTTGTGCATTTATTACAAATATACAATATTTCATTTATATTGTAAGATTAACATCTTACACAAACATTACACTCTATTTTTATGCATATTGCACAACTAAATAACATCTTTGTTAAGCAAAAGGGCAGATTTAGGGGTATAAAGGCGAATTTCGCTCAAAAAGTTTGTAAAAAAAATCAAAAAAAATATCGGAATAATCCGATATTTTCAAATAATATTCTGTTTACAACAACTTTTTATGACATTTTCCATATCCTCAGGAACGGGAACTTCAAAATGCATAGCCTCTCCTGACACGGGATGCACAAAATCAAGTATTCCGCAATGGAGCGCAGCTCTGTTTACACGCATATCTGCACTGCCGTACATATCATCACCGCAAAGAGGTGCACCTATTGATGAAAAATGAACACGGATCTGATGTGTGCGTCCTGTTTCAAGAGAGATTTTCATAAGAGAGATTTCTCCGTCTGTCCACTCACATTGCCAATGTGTGACAGCTCTGTCACCCTCATTTCCTACGGCACGGATTGTTTTCATCGGATCGGGTCTGTAAATCGGTTTATCAATTGTACCGCTTCCCTCAAACTCCCCTTTTACAAGAGCAAAATATGTCTTTTCAAAATTCCCTGCCAGAGAAGCCGCAGCGTATTTATTCAGCGCACAGACAACAAGACCCGATGTGCTTTTATCAAGCCTTCCTACAGCTCTGAATGCTGTATTTGCACCTTTTGAGACAAGATATGCGGTAACGGCATTTGCAAGTGTATCCCCCTGATGATTATGTGTAGGATGCATTGCAAGTCCTGCAGGCTTGTTGATAACAATTATATCATTATCTTCATACACAATATCAAGAGGATATTCAACAGGCTCAATTTCATTGTTATCCTCAGGAATATTGACAGCAAGAATATCACCATTGTGAAGAATGTCAACTGTCCTTATATGTTCACCGTTGAGTGTTATGCCTTTTTCAATTCTTTTAAGAGAGTTTACAAGCCTTGCGGAAAGTTTTGCTTCACCACGGAGGTATGCGATGACTTTCTGCCCGTCATAATTCTCATCAATTAAAAATTCAATATGTCTCATAGTTTACCCACGAACAATAATTTATTGCACAGATTTATTAATATCGTGTAGGGAACGATGCCCACATCGTTCCGTCCCGAGCTGATATCAGACTTTACGGACCGATCAGGGGATCGGTCCCTACACTGACGAAACAAATAGGTTTGATTATAAAATGTGGCAAAGGGCGAAGCCCTTTCCAAAATTGCGAATTGCGAATTTCCAATTGCCAATTTGATTTATCGAGGCATCTCGATAAATTATTGTTTATAAAATAGGGACTGTAAAAATTACAGCCCCGTAAAAAATCAGATTTTAACACTCCAGCCTTCGGGACCTTCAATCTTGCCCCACTGAATGCCGGTGAGTGTATCGTAAAGCTTCTGAGAAACCTTACCGATTTCACCGTTATTGATTGTCATAATCTTATCGCCCCATTTGAGTTCACCGATGGGAGAGATAACAGCTGCTGTGCCGCTGCCGAATGCTTCAAGAAGTCTGCCGTCATCATAAGCCTGAGCAAGTTCGTCAATTGAAAGTCTTCTTTCAGAAACGTTCATACCCCATGACTTCATAATTTCGATACATGACATTCTTGTGATACCGCTGAGGATTGCACCCTGGAAGTCAGGTGTTACAACTTCACCGTCAAGAACAAAGAATACGTTCATTGCGCCAACTTCTTCGATGTACTTTCTTTCAACACCGTCAAGCCAGAGAACCTGAGCATAACCTGCCTTATCTGCATCATCCTGAGCCTTGAGACCTGCAGCGTAGTTACCGCCTGTCTTTGCTGCGCCCATACCGCCCTTGACTGCACGGACATAGTTATTCTCAACATAAATCTTAACGGGGTTAAGCCCCTGAGGATAATATGCACCTACGGGTGAGAGAATGATAACGAAAAGAAGATGTTTTGCTGCGTGAACACCGAGATGTGCATCTGTTGCAAAAATGAAGGGACGGATGTAAAGTGATGTACCTTCTGCTGAAGGAACCCAATCTTCATCAACTTTTACAAGTGTCTTTACAGCTTCAACTGCAAATTCTTCATCAATCTGAGGAATGCAGAGACGTTCATTTGAAATGTTGAGTCTTGCCATATTTCTGTCAGGTCTGAAAAGTCTGATTTCGCCGTTTTCGCAACGGTAAGCCTTAAGACCTTCAAAAACTTCCTGACCGTAATGAAGACACATTGCAGCGGGGTCAAGTTCAATAGGACCATAAGGTACGATTCTTGCATCGTGCCAACCCTGACCTTCATCATAGTTCATTAAAAACATATGATCAGTATAGTAATTACCAAAGCCGAGTTTGCTCTCGTCAGCAGGCTTTGCTTTTGGGGTCTGTGTTTTTTCAATTCTTATTTCCATTGAAGATAACTTCCTCTCATAAAATTAAAATGCTGATACTAATTTTAGTACCCGCATTTCAAAAAGTCAATATTTATTTTCAATTATTTCTTCTTCAGCACGAAGAAAATCACGATTGCAATAAGAACAGCTACTGTTGAAACAGACAATGCAACAAGAACACCCATTGAAGATGAACTCATATCATCTGTAACAACCTGAGGAGCTGTTGTGTTGGGAACAGTTGTTGTTACACCTGCACCGACAAGATTACCTGCTGTTGTAGGCTCTGTATTGTATGTAGTGGGAGCATTTGTAACAGGCATATTCTGCTCGGGCACACCCACTGCAACAGTTGAGCTTTCAGGAGAGGGATTTGCAATAATAATATTATTGGGAGATGTTACATTGGGAGTTGTGGTTGCTGTATTTGAACCGTCTGATGTACCCAGACCTCCGTCTACAACGTCACCGATCATTGCAATACCGCTTGAAAAAGCATCACTTACAAGCCCCATAAAACTGTCAAGTGCAAGGTTATCACCGATACCGGTTATAATCTGACCGATATCTGTTTCACTCAGACTGCCAAGATCTACTTCATCAAGACCGAAGCTGCCGAGCAGATCATCGAACTGATTCTGCATTTGTTCCTGCTCTTCGGGATCTGCAGATTCATATTCGTCTGACAAATCACCAAGCTGCTGTTCCAATCTGTCCTGCCATGTTGCCGCAAAGGAATTGAATGAAGAAGCAATCAACAGGAATATACTCATCACTACTGCAGAAATCTTTTTTACCGCAGTTCTTTTCATTTTTATTCACCCTTAGAATTAATATCCATTTCATTTTACACTATCTGCGACCAAATGTCAAACACTTATTTATCTTTTCAAGAATTTGGATATATATAATATATCTCTCAATGTCTTTCACGGCACAATTGTTTATGCTTGACTAAAAAAATATTTTATGCTATAAATATAAATGTAACAAATATTACTTTATTCAGATATTTACGACGTTTTTCATAATATACTCCTTCAAGAAACAGTATCCGTTTACGGCGGATGCTGTTTCTTTTTTAATATTGGAACAAATCAGGGAATACTCTGTATAAAGGGAGGCGCATATTATGTGCGGAATTATAGGCTACACAGGCAACAGAAATGCAATTAAAATCATAACAGACGGACTTAGCAAACTCGAATACAGAGGTTATGATTCGGCAGGTTTATCGGTTTTTGAAAACAAAAATCTCGTAACGCTCAAAACTTCAGGCAGAGTCAGTGCGCTGAAAGAAAAATCTGAAGAATTATACAAAAAAGATATTTTCTGCGGTATAGGACATACACGCTGGGCAACTCACGGCAAACCCGATATAATCAACTGTCATCCCCACGGCACAGAAAATGTAATGATTGTTCACAACGGAATAATTGAAAATTATACACAGCTTAAATCTCTTTTTCCTGATGATATATTCGTTTCAGAAACCGACACGGAAGTTATTGCTCATATTCTTGATGAAAAATACAGACAAACAAAAAATCCCGTTAAGGCAATTGCAGAAACCTGCAGATTACTGAAAGGCTCCTATGCCCTCGGAATCCTCTTTACAGATATTGACGATACTGTTTTTGCTGTAAGGCACGACAGTCCTCTGCTCATAGGCAAAGGTACAGATGAAAACTGTATTGCTTCTGACACAGCGGCTTTCAGCAGACATATCAGTTCTTTCATAAGACTTGATGACGGCAACATTGCCAAAATAAAAAAAGACAGTGTTTATATCTGTGACCTGAAAGGAAATGAAATCAATATTCCCGAAGAAAAAATCAGTTTTGCTGACAAAGATATAAAGACAGATTCTGATACACCTTATATGCTGAAAGAAATTTTTGAAACACCTGAAAAAATGCAGAAGACATTCAACTCTGCAACAAAAGACTTTTTGCCTGATTTCAGTAAAAATTTAACGGAAATACTAAACGGTAAAACAGACTCAATTCACATTATCGCCTGCGGCACAGCGCTTCACGCAGGACTTATTGGCAGATATTATATTGAAAAACTTGCACGAATTTCCGTTAAAACAGAAACTGCAGGTGAATTCAGATATAGAGACCCCGTAATTTCAGAAAACGACATTGCTTTTATCATTTCTCAGTCAGGTGAAACTGCCGACTCTCTTGCCGCGCTGAGAATGCTGAAAGAAAAAGGTATAAAAACTATTGCAATTGTCAACTCCTGCGGCTCTTCAATAGCAGTTGAAGCAACTGAAGTCATTTATACTCCTGCCGGCAAAGAAATGGCTGTGGCGTCAACAAAGGCATTCAATGTACAATGCCAGATTCTTCTGATTCTTGCAGTAAAACTCGCTCTCAAAAGAAAAACAATCACCGAATCAGCAGCAAAAAAAATTCTCATTTCTCACACAAAATCTTTCAGATGCGATATACCTGAAATTCTGAAAAACACAGAACTATTCACATCAGCTTCTCAGAAACTCAAAGAAAGTGAGCATATTTTCTTTATAGGCAGAGGTGCTGACAGTTATCTGTCAGCTGAAGGTTCCCTTAAAATGAAAGAAATAACTTATATCCACTCCGAAAGCTTTCCTGCAAGTGAATTGAAACACGGCACGATATCACTTATAGAAAAAGGTACGCCTGTCATTGCTGTTGCAACTGAAGAAAATCTTTATGATAAATTAAAAAACAATATTATGGAAGTAAAATCTCGTGGTGCGTATATAATTGCCGTCTGCAGAGAAAATGCAACAGAGATAAGAAATATTGCAGATATCTGCATCACAATTCCCGATTCAGACGAATATGCATCGCATTTCTCTGCTGCAACGGCATTACAACTACTGGCATACCACACAGCTGATGCATTGGACAGAGATATTGACAAACCGAGAAATCTTGCAAAATCAGTAACGGTAGAATAAGTCTTGAAAAATATATGCATATATGATATTATATATACAGGTGATATTTATGCATATTCAGGAATCAGGTGAAATGTATCTTGAAACAATTCTGATTCTTTCTAAAAAAATTGAAACTGTAAGAGCCGTTGATATCGGTGAATATATGGGTTATTCCAAACCCAGCGTAAGCCGTGCCGTGGGACTTCTCAGAAACGGAGGTTTCATTGATGTTGATAATAACGGACACATCACTCTTACAGAGCTTGGTACAACACACGCAAACAAGATTTTTGAAAGACACAGAATTTTAACCTCAATTCTCACAGCAATCGGTGTGAGTGAAGAAACCGCATCAGAAGATGCCTGCAAAATTGAGCATATTATAAGTGACGAGACTTTTGAGGCTATAAAAAGAACAATTCAGAAACTATAAACACAAAAACAACCGCCTTAAGCTGAGAAATCAGCAGTAAGGCGGCTTTTTGTTTTTATTCCTTTTCAAGCCTGAAAATAAGTCTTAATAATCCTTTCAGAAATGCAGGACTTTCAATAACAAGAATTTTCAAACACATCCCCTCCTTCACCTTTTCATAAGAATTATACCTGCCGCAATCAGCATTATGGCAGACAGAACAACTATCCATTCGGAGGGAAATATGCATACAACAACAATTCCAACAGCAAACATAACAAAACATATGCCAAGATCGATTCCGCACTTTTTATTACGTTTCAAAAAAATACCTCCCCGTAATGAATGTTCATCACATTATACGGGGAGATTTTTATTTTGGTGCAAGTACAAACAATAATTTAGCTCTGCTAAATTATTGTTTATTTTCCCATTCCTTATAATCCTTGACTTCGTCATACATCATTTTGTAGCTTTCGTGTCGGGATTGGGGAATTTCACCGTTTTTTACAGCCTCGCAGATTCTGCATCCTTTTTCGCAAAGATGTGCGCAGGATACAAATTTGCAGGTTCCTATGTATTCTTCAAATTCAGGGAAACAGAACTGAAGATTTTCTTTTACTATTATTTCAATATTCTCAAAATCAAGAGAGGAAAATCCGGGAGTGTCGGCAATATATCCGCCGCAAAGCTCATAGAGTTCAACAGTTCTTGTTGTGTGTCTGCCTCTGCCGAGTTTGTTACTGATATGTGATGTGGCAAGTTCAAGCTCAGGCTCAACCGCATTGAGAACTGATGATTTTCCAACACCCGTATTACCTGTAAGTGCGCATACGCTGTTTTCAAAAACAGATCTGAATTTTTCTATACCTTCGCCTGTTTTTGATGAAACAGCAAATGACTCAATTCCTGCCTTTTTATAAATACTTACAAATTCAGATGCATCTGCAAGGTCAGCCTTTGAAAAAACAACAACCGGCTCAATTCCCTTGTCAACAGCCATCGCTGTAAGCTTATCAATAATAGGCAGATTAGGCTGAGGCTCCACAACAGAAGCCACAATAATCAGCTTGTCAAGATTTGCAACGGGCGGACGCACAAGACTGTTTTTTCTTTCATTTATGTCTGTAACGGTACCGCTTTCACCGTTTATTTCTATTGAAACGCTGTCACCGACAAGAGGTGTTATCTTCTGTTTTCTGAAAACACCTCTTGCACGGCACTCTGTAATTTCTCCGTCTTCACTGCGGACATAGTAAAACCCTGCAGTTGATTTCATTATAATACAATTATCTTTCTGCATATCAATAAACAGCCGGTCCTGTGCTTACATACACTCTGATTTCAGCTTCTGACATTTCGCTCTTCTCATAAACTGATTTTTCAGAAGAAACATCAACAACATATCCTGCAGGAACAGTATCTGAAGATTTATCAAACTTGAGAACATTGTCAAAACCGAGATTGATAAGCTCTGAATAATAGGCAATATATTCCTTGCCTGTGTAATCAGGTATAGCATAGCTTGACGGCTCTGTCGGGGGGTCGGGAGCAACTGTTGTTTTTTCTCCTGTTATCTGATACTCATTCTCTGTCTTATTTGTGACAGCAGGCTCAACAACGGTAAAGTCAACATTACCTGAGCATATAAGCTGTGTTCCGATATAGATTTTGAATATTGTATTTTCAGCACCGCCGATTTCAACTGTATGAGTTGAACCGTCCATTTTTACACTGTTGTATGTTTTATAAACATCCTCACCAACATAAACATATACAGGTTCATATTCGTTTTCATAACCTATAAGATTGGGAAGAGTAATTGTGATAGCTGTTGTTTTTGTGGATGTTACACCTACAACAATTGTAATCATTGTGTTGCTTGCGATAACAGTTGTATCTGCAGCAACAGACTGCTCGATTACAAGCCCTGCGTCACCGCCCGATGACTCTCTGTATTCAACCTTGACTTTGAAACCGAGACCTTCAAGCTCAGCCTTTGCCATTGCAAGACTGTCACCTATAACGCTGGGAACAGCAACCTTGCCTGCAACATCTGTTGCATAATAAATTGTGACGGTTGAACCGAATGCAACATTCTGACCTGATGCGGGATCGAGTCTTATTACTGTACTCTCAGGCACTGTGGTATCAACAATTGCTTCGGTAGTGACCTTGAAGCCTTTCTTCTGAAGAACACTTCGGGCATCCTGAAGTGTTGTTCCGTCTTCAAATTCCGGCACAACCATTGTTTTACTTGCATAGGCAATGTTGAGTTTAATGATTGTTGACGATGTTGAAGTAATCTGCATTTTCTTGCCTGCTTCTTCGCTCTGGTAGAAAATGTATCCGTCTTCATATTCTGTTGTGTAAACAAGATTTTCTTCAATCAGACCTTGTTCAAAGAAATATCTGAACTCATCTTTATCTCTGATTGCTTCGATGTAATTACCCTCAAATCTGGGAACAACAACTTCTTCTGAATTTGTAAGGAAATACCACGCAACACCGATAATAACAACTATGAGAAGGAAACTTATGCCGAAAAGCATCGGCAGAGCAATGCTCTTTTTGGCAACACGTTCACACTCTTCATCATATTCATCAGGTTCCTGAGTGATAACAGTTGTCTTCACAACTTCAGGTTCAGGCTGTTTCATACTTACAGGTGTACCTGAAGCATATGAATTCTGTCTTGTTCTGACATTAACATATCTTGTGGGCTGATTATCAACAAAATAACTGTGATCGAACTTTATCCCCGGATTTCTTCTGAACTCATCAAGATCAAGAAGCATTTCTGCAGCAGACTGATATCTGTCAAGTTTGCTCTTTCGCATTGCTCTGAGAGTAATCTGTTCAATTCCCACGGGAATTTCAGGTTTGATAGTTGTGGGTCTTACAGCTTCATTCTGAAGTTGCATAAGTGCCACGGAAACGGCATTTTCTGAGTGGAAAGGCACTCTGCCTGTGAGCATTTCATAAAGAACAACGCCCACTGAATAAATATCTGTTTTATTATCAACGATTTCGCCTTTAGCCTGCTCGGGGCTGATATAATGAACAGAACCGATTGCGCCGTCTGTCATTGTTCTTGTGTCACCCTTGTTATGGAAGCTTGCAATACCGAAATCTGCAACCTTTATTGTTTTGTTGTCTCTGAGAAGCATAATATTCTGAGGTTTGATATCTCTGTGAATAACGCCTTTTTCGTGAGCGTGCTGTAATGCTCTGAGAATCTGAGTTGCGATTATAACCGTTTCTCTGAGTGACAATGCACCTTTCTGACGGATATACTGTTTGAGAGTGATACCGTCAACATATTCCATAACGATGTACTGCAATGTTTCACCGAAGCTTACATCATAGACCTTAACAACATTCTGATGTGAAAGCACAGCAACAGCCTTTGATTCATTCTTGAATCTTCTGCGGAAGTCTTCATCTGTGCTGAATTCGTCTTTCAGGATTTTTACTGCAACTGTTTTATTGTCAAAATTATCAAGTGCTTTGTATACGACAGCCATTCCGCCGACACCGATGATTTCCTGAATAAGATATCTGTTGTTAAGTAATTTTCCGATGTAGTTATCCATATTATCCTCTCCTTTCTCAGTTTTCAAGAATAACAGCTGTAATGTTATCCGTGCCGCCACGTTCGTTTGCAGCATTTATAAGTTTCTGTGCATAATCAAAAGTTTCATTACTGTTGATAAGGCAGAGTATTTCGTCTTCCGTAACATGATTTGTGAGTCCGTCTGAGCAGAGAAGCAGTTTATCTCCCGCCTCGAGTGACATATCATAAAAATCAACATCAACATCGTCTTCAAGACCGAGTGCTCTTGTTATGATATTTTTCATAGGATGAGAATCAGCCTCTTCTGCTGAAATCACACCTGCGTCAACAAGGTCCTGAACGAGTGAATGATCTTTTGTTATCTGTTCAATGGTATTTTCCCTGATAAGATAACATCTGCTGTCACCTACATTGGCAATTGTTGCTCTCCGGTCCGTACAGACCGCAACAACTGATGTGGTACCCATTCCTTTAAGTTCCGGTTCCTTACGGGAACGGTCAAAAATATCTGCATTGGCAGTAACAACGGCTGATTCAAGCATATTTCTCACAGAATGTACACTCATTGACGGACGAACATTGTCTTTGATTCGGTCAGAAATAACGTCTGTTGCCATTGCACTTGCAACATTACCGCCTGAGTGACCGCCCATTCCGTCACATACCGCAGCCCACGCACCTGACGGCAATTCGCCTATTGCATAACTGTCCTGATTAGAAGACCTTACTTTGCCGACATCTGTACCTGCTGATATTTTCATTTTAACACCTCCCGAAGGCATTTTCATACTGAATTACTCTTTATTTTTATTATTTCTGCGGAGCTGACCGCAGGAAGCATTGATATCTGAGCCGAGTTTACGTCTTACCGTAACGGCAAATCCGCTTTTTTCAAGAATTTTTGAAAAAGACTCAATTCTGTCACGGCTGCTCTTTTTACAGCCCGTTTCTTTGACTTCATTAACGGGAATAAGATTGACGTGACAAAGAATTCCCTGAAGTTTTTTTGCAAGAAGTCTTGCACAATCATCTGAATCATTTGAGCCGCTTACCATTGCGTATTCAAATGAAATTCTTCTGTGTGTTTTGTCTGTATACTTTCTGCAGGCAGTGAGAAGCTCATCAACACCCCATTTTCTGTTAACGGGCATCATTGAACTTCTGATTTCATCGCTCGGAGCGTGAAGAGAAACAGAAAGAGTAAGCTGAAGATTCTTTTCCATCAGCTCATATATTTTAGGCACAACACCGCAGGTTGAAAGTGAAATATGTCTCATTGACATATTCTGTCCTTTCTCGTCGGTGATAAGCTCAAGAAAACGCATTACGTTATCATAATTATCAAGCGGCTCACCCATACCCATAAGCACGGTGTGAGAAATCTTGATGTCATTATCTCTCTGGGCTGTGTAAATCTGAGAAAGAATCTCTGAAGCTGTCAGATTTCTGACAACACCGTCAAGAGTAGAAGCGCAGAATTTACATCCCATACGGCAACCTACCTGAGTTGAAACACAAAGAGTATAGCCGTATTTGTACTTCATAAGGACG
Source organism: Acutalibacteraceae bacterium (assembly GCA_045636025.1). Lineage (GTDB taxonomy): Bacteria > Bacillota > Clostridia > Oscillospirales > Acutalibacteraceae > UBA1081. The sequence goes on from JAZTWP010000054.1 coordinate 11,976, forward strand.
GATTCAATGAATTCTCCGTCGTGAAGTCTGAAAAGATATTTCTGAGTATCATCATACTCCGAAATCAATTTTTTTTCAATAGATACTGTAAATATGACAAAATTGTCATTTAACTTCTGTCTGAGTGCTTTTGAGAGGTTTGTCATATCCTCAAAATCTGTTACGCAGGATACGTGAAGCCAGGAATAAATCTGTTTTGCTCTGAAAGACGGCTCACCAAGCTCCTTTACAGCAATTTCAAGCTCTTCAAAAGACATTGAAAGTATATCTCTTTTTTCCATTATTTACTCAGTCCTTTCAAAAGCTGCAATAAAAAATCCGTCACAGTCATAATCAGAGGGTAACACGGTCAATGTTTCACCGTCACGGAAACCTTTGATTTCATCGTCAATATGCACGGGCGAAAAATCCTTTCTCCTGCTGAGAAATTCATTCACAACACGTACATTTTCTTCAGGCAGCAGGGTGCAGGTTGAATATACCAGTCTGCCGCCTTTTTTCAGATAATCTGCAGAATTGAGAAGAATCTGAAGCTGAAGTGAGGGAAGAGTCTCAACCTCTTCCTTTTTCTTATATCTGATTTCAGGTTTCTTACCCGTTACACCAAAACCTGAGCAAGGCACGTCGCAAAGAATTTTGTCTGCCACAGGAAGCTTTGCCGATGTGTCAGCACCGTCACGAAGTCGTGTTTCGATAATCTCTATGCCGAGTCGTTTTGCTGTTTCTTCAATAAGACCTAATTTGTGGTCGTGAATATCGCAGGAAATGATTTTTCCCTCATTCTCCATATACTGTGCCATTGTCATACTCTTTCCGCCGGGGGCAGAGCAGACGTCAACAACAGTTTCACCTTTTTTTGGTGCAAGTACTCTGCAGCAAAGCTGAGAAGACAAATCCTGCACGTGGAAAACACCGCCTGCAAAATCGGGGTGCTTTGTCATATCTCCGCTGTGTTTCAGGATATAGCAATTTTCGGGGAAAGATACTTTTTCACTCTCAATTGAAAGCTCCTGCTGTTTTATTGAATTTTTTCTTATGTAGATATTGCTTTCACCCAGTGAGCTTTCCATAATTTTTTCTGCTGTTTCTCTGCCGAAATAATCAAGAAAACTTTTGCAGATATATTCCGGGAAAGAATATTTTACGCTGAGATACTGAAGTCCTGACTTCTCATCGGGAAGACAGAGTCCTTTCTGAGAGACTTTTCTCAGCACCGCATTGATAAGTCCCGATGCAAATGCACAACCGTTCTTTTTTGAAAGCTTTACACTTTCATTGATTGCTGCAGATGCGGGAATCTTATCCATGAATAAAAGCTGACACGCCCCCATCCGAAGAATGGTAAGCACCTGCGGCTTGAGTTTCTTCAGAGGTTGCGTGAGATATAATGAAAGATTGTAATCAATTGTGATTTTTCTTTCAAGAACGGTTTTTACGATTCTGTATGCAAGAAGCACATCACGATGTGCCAAGCCCTCCGTTGCCGCAATATCTGACAACAGAAGATTTGAATATGAGCTGTCTCTCTCCATTACAGAAAGAGCTTTGAATGCTGTTTGTCTTGCATCTGTCATAAATTAAACCGTCCTGAAAAATTTTTATCTGCTGTTTCGTCTGCCTCTTCCCAGGAAAAGGATAACGAATCTTAAAAGGTTTGCAAGTGTTACCGCAAGTGCCGCAACATAAGTCATAGCCGCAGCGGAAAGCACTTTTTTTGCACCGTTTATTTCTTCTTCTCCTCTTAGAAGACCGTTTTCATCAATAACCTGCACAGCTCTTCTGCTTGCGTTGAATTCAACGGGAAGAGTGACAAGCTGAAATACTGCAATGAGTGAGTAAAGTCCCAGACCTGCAAGGATAAGAGGTTCAAAACCGAGGAAATAACCTGCAAAAGCTAAGGGCAATCCGAGGTATGAACCGATATTGCAGAAAGGAATTATTGCATTTCGCACTTTGATGGGAGCATAAGACTGTGCATGCTGTGCTGCGTGCCCCGCTTCATGGCAAGCAATACCTACAGCGGCAATGCTTGTGCCGTAAAAAACCTCTCTTGAAAGTCTTATAACATTATGACGAGGGTCAAAATGGTCTGAAAGTTTACCCTGAGTCTCTTCGATTCTGACATTCATAATGCCGTAATGACGAAGCACGGCGGCGGCGGCCTGAGCACCCGTATATCCGCTTGTGTTGCGGACTTTTGCCATTTTTGAATAAGTTGATTTAACCTTTGCCTGAGCAACAAGCGACAAAATGAACGCAGGTACAACAAGCACAATGTAAAGCCATGAACTGCTTAAAGAATACAATGAAAAATAAGGCATTGTTATCCTCCTTTTTAACCGAGGCTTTCTCCGTCAACATTGTGACCGGCAAGAAACTGTTTTGCCTCAAGTCTTTTTCCGCCCTCGAGCTGAAGTGACTTGACTTCAATAAGATTTCCGTCACCGCAGGCAACAAGGATTCTGTTTTTATCTTCTTTGAACTTACCTGCTGAAAGTGTTGTTTTTTCACCGATAAGCTCTGTTGTGAAAATCTTCATTTTTTTGCCGTTATGCACGGTAAATGCCACGGGCCAAGGTGCCATACCTCTTACGAGGTTATGAATCTCTGCCGCTGATTTATTCCAGTCAATTACAGCTTCATCTTTTGAAAGCATAGCGGCGTGAGTTGCCTCAGCTTCATTCTGTTTTTCGGGAATAATTTCACCCTTTGTGAATTTATCGATAGTTTCGATAAGAAGGTCAGGCGCTGAAGCAGCAAGTGCATCAAAAACCTCACCTGAAGTGGCATTGATATCAATTACATATTCGCTCTTGAGAAGCATATCGCCCGTATCAAGACCTTCACCCATAAGCATTGTTGTGATGCCTGTGACTTTATCACCAGCAAGAACACTTCTCTGGATAGGTGCCGCACCTCTGTACTTTGGAAGAAGTGAGCCGTGAACATTTATACAGGCGTATTTGGGCATATCGAGAATTCTTTTGGGAAGAATCTTACCGTAAGCCGCAACGATTATATAATCGGGTTCAAATTTTTTGAGGTATTCGTATGCTTCGTCTGTTCTGAGAGAATCAGGCTGATAAACCTCTATACCGTGATTCATTGCACAGACTTTGACTTCAGAGGGAGTCATTTCCTGCTTTCTTCCTCTGGGTTTGTCAGGCTGAGTTACAACACAAGCAACATCAAAACCGTCTGCAACAAGTCTTTCAAGGCAAGGAACTGCAAAATCAGGAGTTCCCATATATATTATACGCATTATTGACACCTCAATCTCTGTCAAATGTTACAGTTTCACCTTTTGCAAGTTTTTTTGTAAAAACAATACCGTCAAGATGATCAAATTCGTGACATACACATCTTGCAAAAAGTCCTTCACCTTCTGCTTCGAACCAGTTGCCGTATCTGTCCTGAGCTTTGAATTTAACGTACATAGGACGAGATGTTACGCCTGACTTATGAGGAAGAGAGAGACATCCTTCAATCTCTTTCTGCTCGCCTCTTGCTTCGATGATTTCACCGTTGATAGCTTCAACAAGACCGTGCTCATCACCGACATCCATTATAACTACCCTTCTGAGAATACCAATCTGCACGGCAGCAAGACCCACACCATCCGCCTTGCGCATTGTATCTTTCATATCCTGCAACAGAAGATGAAGCTTTGCATCAAATGTCACAACAGGTTTGCTGACTTTGCTTAATACGGGATCTTCTTCTGTTCTGATTTTTCTTAAAGCCATTTCTTTCACCTCAATACAGACTTTCGGGATTTATATCCGCAAAGACTGTAACTTTATCATAATATTTATTTGTTGAAAATTCCTTTATACATTCGGCAACAAGCCTTCTGAACTTTGCCGTGTTTTTACATTTCATTATAAGACGTTCTCTGAAACTGTTGTTGATTTTTGCAAGTTTCGGCGGAACAGGTCCGAGAACGATAACTTTTTCATCTTTATAATCTGAGCTGAGTTTTTCTTTGAATATTCTGAAGAAATATTCAGCCGCACTTTTTGATTTTAGTTCGGAAAGTGACGAAAATCCCACAACGCACAGATCACAGAAAGGCGGATATACCATTGCCTTTCTTATGGCAATTTCAATATCATAAAATTCTTTATAATCCTGCTCTGCGGCAAGTTCAATCACAGTATTTTCAGGAGCAAGTGTCTGAATAACTGCCCTACCTGATTTTTCACCTCTGCCGCTTCTTCCCACAACCTGAGTGAGCAAATCAAAAGTTCTCTCTGAACTCTTATAATCGTCATTATATAACTGCTGGTCAACGGAAATTACACCAACGAGTGTGACATTGGGAAAATCAAGACCTTTTGCAACCATCTGAGTACCGACCATAATGTCATACTCACCCTCAGAAAACAGTTTGAAGCTTTTTTCGTGAGAATTTTTTGCAGATGTTGTATCGGCATCCATACGAAGCACTCTTGCATCGGGAAACAGAATCTCAAGTTCCTGCTCGACTTTCTGAGTGCCGAATCCCGAAAAACGCATTGTATCTTCACCGCACTCGTTACAGACTGTTCTTATGGGTTCACTGTAACCGCAGTAATGGCACATTAGCCTGTCATTCGCGCTGTGATAAGTAAGTGATATACTGCAATTGGGACAACATGCAACACTTTTGCATTTTGTGCAGGCAACAAAGGTGTTGAAACCTCTTCTGTTGATAAGCAGAATTGTCTGCTGACCGTTTTCAAGATTATATCTTATTTCATCCGCAAGAGGTGTGCTGATTGTAAGCAGACCGTTCATATTGTTTTTATCTGCAACATCAACGGTAACAACTTTGGGCAGACCTGATTTTGAATATCTCTCTGTAAGCTCAACAAGTTCATATCTGCCGTTTTTTGCGTATGCATAACTTTCAACAGAAGGTGTTGCGGATGCGAGCACGAGCAATGCATTATTGTAAGCGCATCTGAATCTTGCAATATCTCTTGCGTGATATCTGGGAGTCATTTCTGATTTATATGAGCCTTCCTGCTCTTCGTCAATAATAATGAGAGAAAGGTTTTTAACGGGAGCAAATGAAGCACTTCGTGTGCCGACGGCAATTGTGGCTTCACCTTTTGCAATGCGCTTCCATTCATCAAGTCTTTCCCCCTGAGAAAGACCGCTGTGAATGACCGCAACCTTTTCACCGTATCTTGAATAAAACATATTGAGAAGCTGAGGTGTCAATGAAATTTCGGGCACAAGTACAATTACACCATTGTCTGTTTCTGCCACATCATCAATCAGCTTCATATAAACTTTTGTTTTTCCGCTGCCCGTTACACCGTACAGCAATGCGGCTGAAGCTTCGTCTCCGTCGCGGAGAGCACAAAGCCTCTCATACGCATTCTGCTGCATATCACTGAGAATTATTTCTTCTTTTTTTCTCGGTGTTTCACGCATAGCGGAGGGAGTTCTGTAAACGGGCATATCATCATAATCAAGAATCCCTTTTTTATGAAGATTCTCAATTACACCCTGTGCAACACCCGTATAATAAGACACTTCTTTTGAAGATGCGCTGCCGATATCACGAAGCAGGTCAATGACAAGCTTCTGTTTTGCTGTGGGCTTGAAAGAATCATTTTCACTTTCGGCAAATTCCTGAGAAAGAGAAACAATTTTGACAGTTGCATCATTCACTCTGCGGAGTGTATCAACATTCTTTAGAAGGATGTCCTTTTTGCTCATTTTTTCAAGCAATTCGGAATCCGGCAATAATCCGAGTTCTTTATAAATTTTTTCGGAATTAACGAATTTATCTTTTTTTCTCAGGTATTCAATAACCTGAAGCTCTTCTGCAGATAAATCATCATAATCTGCATAAGAAGCTTTCAATGCATACATCTGAGTTACTTTAAGATAAATTCCCGACGGAAGAAAAGACCTTGCCGCATCAAAAAGTGTGCAGAATGTTCTGTCTGCCACAAATGATGCAAGCTCAAGCATTTCTTTTGTGAGGACAGGCTCTTCGTCAAGCACTTCGAGAACAGGTTTGAGCTTTATTCCGTCATCGCAGAAGTCTTCTGACACGGCAAAAACAAAGCCTTGTCTTTTTCTGCTGCCTCTGCCAAAACCGACTAAAACCCTACACCCTGCCCTGACTTTGTCTGCCAGAGATTCGGGTATAAGGTAATCGAATAATTTATCAAAACTGTAAGCCGTATTTTCAACGGCAACCGAAGCTGTTATCACATGAGCCAATTTGCATCACCCCTGATGAAACATCAGTTGTCCTTGCAGATGCTCCATAAACCGTTTTCAAGCTCCTTAACTGCAATGCTGACGGGCTTATCAATAATGATATCCTTATTGCTGTTTGCCTCATCAACGATCATTCTTGCTCTTTTTGCTGTTGCAGAAACAAGTTCGTAACGGCTGATTTCGCCCTTCATAAGCTTCTGAAGATCTACGTTAAGCATATATTTACACCATCCTGTTTATTACTTATTTTGTATGATTTTTTATAACGCCGTGTGCCTCATCAACTGCCTTCTCAAGGTCATCGTTAACGAGTATATAATCATAATTGACTCTTTGTTCAATCTCTGATTTTGCAATATTGAGTCTTTTTATTATGTCTTCTTCTGATTCTGTATTTCTGCCTCTTAAGCGGTTTTCAAGAATTTCCTCTGAAGGGGGCATAACAAATATTGAAAGTGAGCCGGGATAGATTTTTTTGATATTTGCGGCACCCTTTACTTCGATAACAAGAATAACGGTCTTGCCGTCTGCTATACGCTGTTCAACATCACTTTTAAGTGTTCCGTAATAATTTGAACCGTATTTTGCATACTCAATAAAATCATCATTCTCAACTTTTGCAAGAAAATCCTCTGTAGAGAAATAATAATAATTGACTCCGTGTTTCTCTTCTCCTCTGGGAGCTCTTGTGGTAGCTGAAACCGAAAGAGAAAAAGTATTGTCTTTTTCAAGAAGCTTAGCAACAACAGTATCTTTGCCGACACCTGCGGGACCTGATACAACAACAAGTCTTGATGAAATATCAAACATCAATTGATTCCTCCCCTGAAATGTCAGAAGCCTGACCGTTGAAACGTTCACCAAGCTTTTCTGCCTGAAGATATGAAAGAATGATATGATCACTGTCTGCAATGATGACTGCTCTTGTTTTTCTGCCGTGTGTGGCATCAATGAGTGAGCCTTTTTCCTTTGCGTCTGAAATCATTCTCTTTATGGGTGCTGATTCAGGGCTGACAATGGCAATAATTCTTGCAGCATTTATCATATTGCCGAATCCTATATTTACAAGTTTCATAATATATCCCTTATTCTATATTCTGAATCTGTTCTCTGATTTTTTCAATTTCAGCCTTTACGTCAATAACGATTCTTGCAATTTCAATATCATTTGCCTTTGAACCGATTGTGTTTGTCTCTCTGTTGATTTCCTGAACAAGGAAGTCGAGCTTTCTGCCGACGGGTTCATCGAGAGTCATCATTGAATGAAGCTGTTCTATATGGCTGCGGAGTCTGACAGTTTCTTCAGCAACCGCAACTTTATCTGCAAAAACTGCTGCTTCTGTAAGAAGACGCTGTTCATCGACATTCACGTCACCGAGAAGGTCTTTCATTCTTGAAAGAAGCTTGTCGTTGTATTCCTTCACTGTTTCGGGAGAACGTTTTTCAACTTTCTCAACATAAGAAATAATTGTATCTGCTCTTGAAAGAATGTCATCACGGAGCTTTTCACCCTCAATCTCTCTCATTGAGATGAAAGATTCTGCTGCCGCATCAACAACCTTTTTAACAGCATTCCAGATTTTTTCTTCATCTGCAGGAGCTTTTCTTACGGCAAAAATATCACCGTGTCTTGCAAGATTTGAAACTTTGTAATCATTTTCGAGTCCGAATTTTTCACAAAGAGTGTTTACTGCCTGAAGATAGCCTGCTGCAAGTGATTCATTAAGCTGAACGAGAACATCGTCTGTTTCAAGCGCATCAATCTGAATATTGCATTCAACTTTACCTCTTGAAATAAGCTGGCGGACGTGAGTCTTGAGCTTATCCTCAAGGAAAGAATAATTTTTATAAACTCTTGATGAAAATTCAAGATAACGGCTGTTTACACTTTTGAGTTCAACGGTTATATTCATTCCGTCAATCATTTCACAAGCTCTGCCGTAGCCTGTCATACTTCTGATCATTCCGTTATCCTCCTTATATTTTGTTATTAAAATATTATATAATATAACAGAACATCTGTCAATTATTTTCTCTTATTTGAATTCGCAGACTTTGATTTCTGCGCAGCTCTCTTAAGAGCTGAAACTTCTTCCTTTTTAAGTTCTCTGTATGTACCTACCGAAAGAGTTCCGAGTTTGAGTGAGCCCATTGAAATTCTCTTGAGTCTTACGGTTTCAAGGCCTACAGCTTCACACATTTTTCTTATCTGTCTGTTCCTGCCTTCGTGAATTGTAATCTGAAGCACAGTTCTTTCTGCGCTGTCACTCATAACAAGAACAGATGCGGGAAGTGTCTTTTTACCGTCGATAACAACACCTGAAGAAAGTTCAACAAGCTGTTCTTCCTTTGCCTGAGGTTTAACTGTTACTCTGTATGTTTTTGAGATATGCATTGACGGATGAGTCATCATATTTGCAAATTCACCGTCATTTGTGAAGAGAAGAAGTCCCTCTGAGTCTTTATCAAGTCTGCCTACGGGGAAAATTCTTTCTTCAATGTCAGCAACGAGTTCCGCTACGCACTTTCTGCCCATTTCATCGCTCATTGTTGTAACATATCCTCTGGGTTTATTAAGCATAATATAAACATTGCCTGAAGAAACGGGTACAACTCTTTCACCTGATACTGTTACAAGATCTCTTTTAGGATCAACCTTATCACCCAATGAAGCAGGGTGACCGTTCACACGGACCTTTCCTCTTTCAATAAGTTCTTCTGATTTTCTTCTTGATGCAACGCCGTTTTCTGCAAGAAATTTCTGCAGACGAATTTTATTATCAGCCATTTTTCCACCAACTGTCAAACAGACTTTTGAGTCTGTGAAATATATTTTGTTCAGTTTCTCCGCTTTTCGCATCTATTGATTCTGATGAGGTAAGCGGAATTTCTTTTATCATTCTGTCACCTGAAAAATACTGCACATAACCTATTACTTCGCCCTTTTCGACGGGAGCAAAAAGAATTTTCTGAAGATATACTCTGCGATATATTTCGTCAGTATTTTCATTTATAATATTCAGATTTGTATTATCCGAAACCGGAATAACGGTGTCTTTTTCACCACCTGCCACACGCACACAGAAAGATGAAAAATCCGTATCTGCCGCAGATGTAGTCACAACCGAAAAACCGTAATCGAGCATTTTCTCGTGGTCATTCCAGTCATCACCGGCATTCAGAGTCACAGCAATTAGTGTCACTCCGTCTCTTGTGGCGGCACTGACAAGACATCTTCCGCTTTTCTTTGTAAAACCCGTTTTTATGCCGAAACAGCCGTCATAAGAGTTTATGAGTCGGTTATGATTATACAGAGTTACCGTTTTATCGCTGTTTACAAAAGATATTGTATCAGATATTGTTGCAGAAATATTGGAAAACTGCTTGTTTTTAATCGATTCTGCCGACAACAGTGCCATATCATAGGCCGTTGTATAATGATTCTCATGGTCAAGACCCGACGGAGTCACAAAAGATGTGTTTTTCATTCCGATTTCTTCTGCACGCTTATTCATCATAACTGCAAAGCCATCAAAACTGCCGCCCAGCGCAATTGCCACGGCATTTGCCGCATCATTTCCCGATTCAAGCATCATACACTTGACAAGATTTTCAAGTGTGATTACATCTTCAGCTTTAAGTCCTGATGAAGTGCCCTCAACATTCACCATTTCATGAGTTACGGTGATTTCACGCAAAGGGGTATTCTCCTCAAGAGCAATAAGCGAAGTCATAATCTTTGTGGTGCTTGCCATTGAAAGCTGCATATCCTGATTCTTTTCAAAAAGTACCATATTCCCCTCGGGGTAATACAGCACTGCCGCTTTTGCAGACAAATCAGACTGCTCCAGTCCTTTTGAAAAAACAGGAAAACCTGCGAGAATTGCAGAAATTACAACTACCGATATTATTCTTTTAAGCATACCAACCACCGCCTACATATAATTATGTAAGCGGCGGAATACAAATCACTTATTTATTCAATTATTCTGTTACAACAACAGTTTCAACTTCGGGTTCTGCGGGAGCTTTTGTCTGCTTCTGTCTGTCAACAAAGTTTGTAACCTTTTCAAACATTTCAGGAATAAGGTTAACAGCTCTTTCAGCAGCATTGTCTGATGCTGTGATGTGCTTGATTGAAACTTCACCCTTGTTGCATACAAGGAAAGCTACAGGGTTGATTGTGATGCCTGCGCCACCGCCGCCGCCGAAAAGTTCAACGTTGTTCTTTGACGGAAAGTCTGAACCGCCTGATGCAAAGCCGTATGTAACCTTTGAAATGGGGATGATTGTAAGATCTGCGCTTACCTGAATAGGTTCACCTACGATAGTGCTTACATCAACAAGGTCACGAACTCTTTCGATGGTTGTTGCAAGAATTTTTTCTGCTGACTGATTTTTCATTATGATACACCACTCTCTGAATTATTAACAATTTCTGTTTCTTCAGTTTTTACTTCTGAAGAAGTTTCTGTTGCTGCATCTTTTTTTGCTTCGGCATTTTTCGGTTTAAGGTCTTTTATAAGTCTTATACCGAGTTTGAATACTGCTCCGAATGCAAAGAAGAGAACAGCATTTATAAGTTTTCTCGGATTAAGGGAAATTTCTGCCGAGAAAGCAATTCTTGTGCCCTCTCTTGCTATGTAATCCGGTTCAACATTTATACAGTACTGCCTTACATCACAGTTTGCAACAACTGCGCCTGTTATCGGGAATACTTTCTGACACATTTTACCGTAGCTTTCGGCTGTTTCTGCCGCATCACCACGGGTAATATCAACATCAAGGAACAATTCATCAATTACGAATGAATGAACTATCCTTCTGCCGAATTTATCAAGAAGTTCAAGAAGTTTTCTGAACAAATCAAGAATACCCTGAATCTGTTCATTTTCATAAATATTCTGCAAGGGATTAGGTCCCTTTGCTTTTGGCTCTGCAGGTTGTTCTTTTTCTTCAGCAGGCTCTTCTTTTTTTGGCTCTTTTGCTTTTTTCGGCTTAGGCTCTTTTTCAGGTGCCGGCAGAAGAGGAATTTTGAGGAACGCCCATTTTGCGTATGCCGTAAGCTCTTTACCGTCTTCATATTCTGCATGAATATGAGCTCTGATACTCAGCACAGCCGCAAAAAACAGAATTATTCCTGCGATTATACATAAAGCTATCAACCTGACGCCTCCTTTTCATATATATTTTCGGGTGCATTAAAGAAGTGACATCTGACCGTCAACCTCATCCGAATCACTTATCTGAGGCTGTACCGGTCTTTCAGGCAATTCCGGTAATTCATCAAGCGATGAAATTTCAAAGCACCTTAAGAAATTATCTGTAGTACAGTATAACAGAGGTCTGCCCGGCAAGTCAAGTCTTCCGTGCTCTTCTATAAGATTTCTTTGACAAAGAGTTGCAATAACACCTGAGCAGTCAACACCTCTGACCTGCTCAATAAACGCTTTTGTAACAGGCTGATTGTAAGCAACTATTGCAAGGACTTCAAATGCTGCTGATGAAAGAGGTGAATTCTTTTTCATACTCAGTATTGCTCTGATTTCAGGTGCAAACTCCTCTTTTGTTGCAAACTGATATTTCCCTGCAAGATTCAGAAGCTCAATGCCGTGGTCTGCTGATTTGTAATCATCTGCAATTTCGCTGAGGCAATTCTCAACAGTTGATTTGTCAACAAGAAGAGTTTTTGCCGTTTTTTCAATATCAAGCGGTTCACCTGATGCAAAAAGAACTGCTTCGAGAACAGCTTTAAGTTTCTGCTTCTCCATTGTCATCACCCCCGTTTTCATTAAAATCAATTTCTATTTCAAGATTTTCAAGCTCACCTGTAAGCTTGATACTCTTATCTTTTGCCATTTCAAGAATCGCAAGAAATGATGCAACAAGCTCACTTCTGCTTTTTGCCATTGAAAAAATATCAAAAACCTTTATTCTTCCCGTTTTCATAACAATAGAATAAATGCTGTCAATCTTTACATTAACGGAAACAACGGCTTTCTCAACAATTTCCTTGAAAGAATCCTCTGCAGGAGGAAGATTTTTAAGCTTTTTGCCTGCGGCATTTATGTAAGCAGAATAAAGCTCAAGAGCATCGTGAAGTCTTGAATAAGTCATATCTGCTTCAACTTCTGTGGGGGTACGCACCATTTTATCAATTCCGCCTGACTGTTCAGACAGTTTTTTAGCCATTATCTTGCAGGCCTGATATTCGATGAGTTCACCCGTAAGTTCTTTTTTAAGGTTTTCCGCCTCTTCATAAACAGGCAGAAGCGAAACTGTTTTGATATAAACAAGTCTTGCCGCCATTTCAAGAAACTCACTTGCAATTTCCATATTTTCTTCCTGCATAAGCTGAACGTATGCAATATACTGCTCAACCAGTTCAAAAATAGGAATATCGTTTATATTCAGTTTGTGTTTTGAAATGAGATGCAAAAGCAAATCAAGAGGGCCTTCAAACACCTCTGTTTTATATTGCGGTTTATCCATAATTATAACAATCCCATCAGTTTGAAAGGCAGTTCTGCGATAAAATCAATACCTGTTGAAACAAGTCCGCCAAGTAAAGATAACGGAGTTGACAGAATTCCTGTCCACAGAAGAACGAACATACCTATCATTATATATCTTTCATACTGCATTATTTTGTAGTAATATTTTGAAGGAATAAGAAGTGTGGCGATTCTTGAACCGTCAAGAGGAGGTATAGGCAACAGATTGAACACTGCAAGAGAAATGTTGATTGTTGCCGCATACATAAAGAATACGCCGAAAACTGTGTACACTATACCCGGCACAATTGCTTTTGATGCAAGCACATAAATCGCTGTTTTGCACAATGTAAAAATCAATGCCATTATGATATTTGAAACAGGTCCTGCCAGAGCGACAAGAGCAAAACTCTTTCTGCCGTTTTTAAGGTTATTGATATTGACGGGTACGGGCTTTGCATAACCGAATCCCACAAGAAGAATCATTGCGGCACCGATAATATCAATATGAGCCATAGGTCTCAGTGTGAGTCTGCCTTTGTATCTGGGAGTTTCATCTCCGAGTTTTACTGCCATCCAAGCGTGTGCGAATTCGTGCACGGGAAGTGTGCAGAAAACAACATACAATATAGATGCAAGTTGTATAAATATAAGCTGATACTGCCCGCTACGGATATAATCCATTATATCAAACAGCATTTTTACCTACTCCTTTTACAAATCTCTCTACCGAGAATATATCATCACAACACATTACATTATATATAGATGTATTGAATGCTTCTGTATTTTCAAGAATTTCTGTTATTTTTACAGGCTGCTCCTCACCGCTTTCAAGCATAAAGAAACCGTCTTCTGCAAGATAAGGAAGCCACTTTTCAGCAATTGCCCTGTAAAAATCAAGACCGTCACCCTCACAGACAATAGCTGTTTCGGGTTCAAAGAATATTTCCTTCTGAAGTGTTTCAAATTCTTCCCTCGTAACATAGGGAGGATTTGAAACTATCACATCGGGAAAAGGAAGTTTTGACTTATCAAATCCCGAAAAAATATCATATTCAAGAATTTCTGCATTGGTAAGCCCCATTGCCTCAAGATTCTTTTTTGAACACGAAAGCGCAAAGGGTGAAATATCAAAAAGATATACCTTACAATCAGGATTTTTGGCGGCAATTGAAAGTCCTATACAACCGCTACCTGAACAAAGGTCAAAAACGACCTTATTTTTTTTCATTTTAAGAAAAGTACAACATTCATCGGCAATCTGCTCAGTTTCACAACGGGGAATGAGCACACCTTCATTCACAAAAAATGTATTGCCGAAAAAATCCCATTCACCGAGAATATACTGAAGCGGATAACCCGTTGCTCTCTTTTCTATATAAGAATCAAAAAGTCTGAGTTTTTCTTCACTTATTTCACGCAAAGGACTAAGAAGAATATCATTTGCGGAAAGAGATGTTGCCTTTTCAAAAAGCTCATAGGCATCCACTTCGGGAGCATCAGAGTAAATGAGCTTTTTTGCGGCATTTCTGACAAGATTTTTTATATCAGTCACTTTCTTTTTCTCCGTCAGGCTGTGTTTCTTCTGAAGATTCTTCATTAGTTTCTTCAGTTGTTTTGATTCCTTCTGTAACAGCCTTGAGTGCTGCGATACCGACTTCAATCATATCATCATCGGGCTCTTTTGTTGTAAGTTTCTGCATCCAGAGACCGGGTGCAACAAGAATTCTCATACACTTGTTATCGTGCTTGCCTGAGAATTTGAGGATTTCGTAACCTACACCCATTACAAGAGGCATAATCATTACCTTGATGATTGACCATGCCCAGGCTACGTCAAGAATGTGCTTATCGCCAATCATAAGAGCGGGAAACTGTCTGAGAATAACTGCAAGAGCAGAAGAAGCGACAATACTTATAATAAGTATAATAAACATAAAGCTTGTGCCGCAACGGGGATGATAACGCTTGTACTTTTTAACGTTTTCAACTGTAAGCTCTTCGCCTGCTTCGTAGCAGAAAATTGTTTTGTGCTCTGCACCGTGATACATAAAGACACGCTTGATATCTTTCATATTTGTAACAGCTGCAAGATAACCTATGAAAATTATAATTCTTATAATACCTTCACAAAGAGGTCTGAGTGCGTGTGTAACAAGAAAATCTTTAAGAAGATATGTATCAAGAAGTGCAATAACTTTTGAAGGAGCATAAACAAACAGACCGAATGCAAGCACAACACCGAGTACCATTGCAATACCTGAAATAACAGACATCATTTTGGGTCCGAAATGTTCACTAAGCCATTTATCAAACTTTGACATATTTTCTTCTGACTCTTCAAGCTCAAGCTGTCCTGAAAGCTCTGCTGACTCCATAAGACACTTATAGCCCAGAAGCATTGATTCAATGAAATTCACAATACCTCTGATAACGGGAATACCGAGGATTTTAACCTTATCACGGGCATGTTTGAATTCCTTGGGCACGGTAATTATTGTGCCGTCTGTTTTTCTGACTGCGATAGCTGCGCCTTCGGGACCGTTCATCATTATGCCTTCCATAAGAGCCTGTCCGCCGGCTTTGCCGAGTCTGGGATTTATATCTTTAACTTTATCTGCCATTTTTTAGCCATCCTTTCATTCTGTATCATCAAGGGGCAGGAAAATCGTTACAACGGTTCCTCTACCCAACGAACTTGCAATGTCAAGCTTGCCGTTGTGCATTCTTATGATTTCATCAACAACCGCAAGACCGATACCTGAGCCTCTTACCGACATATTTGCCTTATAGAATTTTTCGGTAATATGAGGAAGATCTTCAGGAGAAATACCGCAACCTGTATCCGCAACGGAGACAACAAGCTTATCCCCCGCACGCTCTGCAAAAACAGCAACTCTTCCGCCGCTTTTTGTATATTTGAAAGCATTGTCAAGAATATTTGCAAAAACCTGCTTTATCAGGTTTCTGTCTGCAGACATAGGTGCCGTAATATCTGGTGAATTATAGATAAGTGTAATACCTTCACGTTTTGATCTGTCGTTGAATACACTTACCGCTGAATCGAGCTCATCAATAATATCAACAGGTTCAGCACGCATAACCATTCTGCCGCTCTGCATCTTTGAGAAGTCAAGAAGATCTTCAACGATGTTATAGAGTCTGTCTGCCTCACTGATGATGATATCAATACCCTTTTCAGTCATTTCCTGATCACCGATATCTCTTATTGTTTCAGCCCATCCTTTGATAGCTGTAAGAGGTGTTCTCAGCTCGTGTGAAACTGTAGAAATGAAGTCATTTTTCACTCTGTCTGCACGGGCAATCTCTTCAGACATATAGTTGACCGTGTCGCAGAGTTCACTGATTTCGTCGTTATTATTGCCGCTTTCAACCCTTGCATTGAAATCACCTTTTGCAATGAGTTTTGCGGTGTCATTGATTCGTGCAACAGGTCTTACGATTGACCTGATGAAGAATATACCTGAAACAGCCACAAGTGCAAGAGCAACAATACACAATACCATTATAAATAATGTATAGAAAATATGCTGACTGTCGAGGTCTTCAAGGGATACGATAAGTCTTACCGCACCTGCAAGAGTACCGTCTGAATTAAGGATTGTGAACGTCTTTGCCATTATCTTTTCACCATTGCTGTTTCTGCCTGTCCACATACCTGTTCCGTTTTCAGCGGATTTTGCCATTTCAAAGTCTGCCATACCTGCAGAATCATTGACAGAGAAACCTGCAGATGAAACAAGAACACTTCCCTTATTGTCAATTACCCACACATCCATAAGATAGCTGTAACCGAAACTTTCGGCAAACTCTCTTGCGCCTTCTGCAAACAAATCTTCATTTGAGTTGGTATAATTATTGAAAAAAGATTGTACGGCAGAACGCTGAACTTTTGAATCGATTGTTGTTTCTGCCATTTCGTAGTAATAATTCTTTATAAAAACGGACGCACAGACATTGACTATAACAAGAATAAGTATGATAACGCTGAGAGTGTTCATTATCCAGCGCTTTGTGATACCGCCTGTACGCATACCGTTTCCTCCTTAATAAAAATTACAAATCAGGGAATCCATTTGTATCCCATACCCCATACTGTTGTAAGATGTTCGGGGTTTGAAGAATCATCTTCTATTTTCATTCGAAGTCGTCTGATATTGACATCGACAACTTTCTCATCACCGTAATAATCATCGCCCCATACGTGCTGAAGAATATCAAGACGTGTAAGCGATACTTCGGGATTGCTCATAAAAAACTCCATAATCTGGAACTCAACCTGAGTCAGTTCAATGGGTTCATCGTCTTTTTTGAGTGTACGATTTCTCAGATTGAGAGTGAAAATTCCGCTTTCAACACAATCTGAAGGACTCTTTGTTTTGTCTGCGAGTTCCTTATTGATAGTAACACGTCTGTAAATGGCATCTATACGTGCCATAAGCTCTGAGGGAGAAAACGGTTTGATGACATAGTCGTCTGCTCCCACAAGAAGACCTGTAACCTTATCCATCTCCTGAGATTTGGCAGTAAGCATCATAATGCCTATGGTACTGCTCTTCTGTCTTAAATATTTACATACCTCAAGACCGTCTGTTTCGGGCATCATAATATCAAGCAGGGCAATATCAAAATCTCCTCCGCACTCATTGTATTTTTCAATTGCGATTCTGCCGTTTTCGGCTTCAACAACATCATACCCGCTGCGCTTGAGATTAATAACAATAAAATCTCTGATTGCGGATTCGTCTTCTGCAACAAGAATTCTTTTCATATTATATGTCACTCCCCTTATTCTTCGGTAACAGTAACCATTTTTGAAATTGAGTCAACATCATATCCTGCTTCTGCACCGGCTTCAGTTATCTGACAAGTGTATCTTGACACATCTGTCATAGCAATAACTGAATCAACGGCTTCGTTTGAAATTGTCGCTTTTGATATAGAGAAAAGCAATACTGAATTGACGGGAGAATCAGGGTCATCTGTCTGCTCAATCATATAGAATTCAGAAAGCCCTTTATCTGCAAAGAAGCGGACACTCCAGTTACTCATTGTTTCCTCATCATAATCAAGACGGAAGTTATCGTATGAATTTTCAATATAACTGTCAACGGTTGTGAAACGTCCTTCATCAAACTTTTTCCAGCTTGTGACATATACATTGGCGGACGCGGCGGGCTGAAGATTTACATCCACCGCAGTTTCATCAGATGTAAAAACAACATTACTGTCCTGCATCATTTTTGTAACGGGAATCTCAAGCTCACCGTCACCGTCAATATCCGTACACATAAGAGGAAGAGATCTGCTTGTGGGGCACATTGCAATTGAAACAGGATCAATTTTCAATGCAGAAACAAGGGTTTTCTGCTCTGCATCCCAATAAAGCATTTCTGTAAGGTATGAATCTCCTGCTGCTTCATCAATGTAGAGATAGCGGATATCATTTGAGTAACATGATGCTATATTGTTTATAGCAGTAATTCCCGAATAGAGATTTACCTGACCTATGGGATTTATCTGCCACGCATTTACCTGAGCTTTTGCCATTTTTAGCAGTTTTGCCTCAGTTGTGTAAGTGTCGGATGTTGAGTTGATAAGCGTTGTAAGAATTTCCTGATGCCCGTCAGCATCAATATCAACCGTATACATCGCAGTGTATGGCTCAATACCGATAACTTTGTAATTCATCATTCCGCCATTGTTATCGGAATGATAAATACCGAGCTTTTTGTTGGCTTTTGCATCTATTGAGCTCCAACCCACAAGCAACTCACTGATTCCGTCTGCATTGAGGTCACAGAATTCAATAGAATAAATGTCATTACCCTCACCTGGAACTTCGCCTACGGGATTCCATTCACCGTTTTTGTAATCAAGCATATACATATAAACAGCCATTTCTTCTGTTTTAAGTGAATAGAAAACAAATGCTTCGGAATCTCCGTCGTTATCACAATCCGTACGTACGAATGCTGATTTGTAATTACCTGCTGAAGGGTATTTGAGAATATATTCGCCTTTTTCGCTTACCGCACTTTCAAAGGCTTTCTGCAATTCACCGTCTGCACCTGAAAGTTTTGGCGGACGAACAAGATTTTCGGGAGAATTGAAGGTCAATGAACTGCATCCGCTGAATACAAAAACAACAGACAGTATTGTAAGCACTATACATATGATTTTTCTGAACATTGACCTCACTCCTTAAATTTTAATTTTCTGTATCTGCCGTATAGGTCACTTCAATATTGAATGTGAATGTCTGATCAGGAATTGATACACCATCGGGCAATTCAAGATCAGATGCCTTTACGGAGAATCTGTTCACACCTTCATAAAGGTCTGCATAGTTAACCTTGAGAACAGTAAGTGTGTCAGATGTATACTCAAATTCGGTATCTATTTTTGCAATAACCGTATTTATATTGATTTTTTGTGTGACTTCACCTGTTTTTGTACCCTCAAACTCAACCTGAGGTGTAAGCTGAACAAGTTTGTCTATATTGATTTTTGCATAAAATTCCTGCTGTTCAACAAGCTCAACATACTTGTTTATTGAAACTGTATCTGCAGCATTTGCGCCTTCATAGCTGAGACCTACAGACACAGTCTGTGTTTCATAAAGCAATTCTTCGGGCAGAACAGGATTTGCAACAACATCAACTATCTTTTTCATCTCTGTTGCGGGACCTTTGAGTGAAACTTTTGAAATAGTCATTTCGCAGGAATCAAGCTGATATTCTTCTGCAAGTTTTTCTGCAACAGCATCGCTGTCTATTTTTATATCAAAAGTCTTTACTGCTTCTTCATCAAAATAAACGCTGATTGTCTTTTTTGAATAAGATGAAATTCTGATATCCTGACTATCTGATTTCAATGAAACCTTAAGAGAAAGATCTGATACACCTGCAGAATCAACGTTATTGAGAACAGCAGAAACATTCAGGTCTTCAGCAGTAACAGATGTTACAAGATATCTGGGACCGGTTATGGTAACATCTATATTTTCATCACTCTGCCAGAAAGTCTTGTATCCGTTCTGACCGACAAGACTGTTTTCTGTGTTAATGGTTATGGGGACATTGTAAATGACAGCTGTTTCCTCAGGACTTGCATACATTGCAACCGCAACCCATATGAGAAATGAAATACAAAGCGATATAAAAAATATCATTTTGTTGCTTTCAGAAAAACCATGAATCATTTTTTTGATTTTTTTACCTATCTGGTTGTTTTTCTTACTCATTCTCTGCATCCTCCTTCTGTTTTTTTCTGAAGGAAAATTTTCTGCTCTTGCTTTCTTCTGCATCCACAAGAAAATCAATCAGAAGCTCACGGAGTTCGGCATCTGTAAGCCCTCTCTTGAGCTGACCTGCACAGGCAACGGAAATAAGACCTGTTTCTTCACTTGTTACAACTGCAATAGCATCTGAACGCATTGTAACTTCAATAGCGGCTCTGTGTCTTGTGCCGACATGAAGATTTACTTCTTTTTCGTTTCTCAGAGGCACAACACATCTTGCGGCTGCGATTCTGCCGTCTTTAATTACTATTGCACCGTCATGAAGTGCCGCTTTGGGATAGAAAATACTCAGAAGCATTTCTGTTGTTACACAGGAATCTATTCCGACACTCTGTCTTGTTATATCACCCAGCAATGACTTTCTCTGAAAAACAATAAGTGAACCGATTTTATCTTCACTCATTGATGCGCAGGCACGACATACATGATTTATGACATCGTACATCTGCTCGTTGTCATTTCCTGAACTGAACAACGAAAGGATTGAAAATCTTTTCTTTTGTCCCATCTTTTCAAGCGCCTGCCGTATCTCTCCGCTGAAAATAATAACAAGAATAACAAGCAAATCACTAAAAACCTGACTGAATATAAATTTACTTGAATTCATTTCAAGAAGATTTACAACCAGGTATAAGACAGTTACAAGACCGAGACCTTTCATTATCTGAATAGACTGTGTCTTTCTCATCTGAAGGATAAACGCATAAATAACGAGCGCAACCATCAGAATGTCGACCACGTCTTTGAATGAATTCAGACTTTTAACAGCCCCCAGGAACATTTCCCATGTTGAAGAGAGTGTGTCAGATATTGAAAGTAAACCAAAAAAATTCAATTTGATCACCGCCTGATTTTCAGTTTGAACTGATTTAATCTTTCACAATAAGGCAGACAGCGTGAGAAGAAATCCCCTCAAGTCTGCCGGTAAAACCGAGATTTTCCTCGGTAGTAGCTTTAACATTTACCATATCGGCATCAATTCCGCAGGCATCGGCAATATTTTCTGCCATCTGTCTTGTAAATTTGCCGATTTTGGGTTTCTGGGCAATTATTGTTGCATCAATATTCCCTACTCTGTATCCTCTGTCTCCGAGAAGAGCCACAACGTGACGAAGAAGTATCATACTGTCGATACCCTTGTATCTTTCATCACTGTCAGGGAAATGCTGACCGATGTCACCGAGTGCGGCAGCACCGAGAAGTGCATCACTTACTGCGTGAAGAAGCACATCAGCGTCAGAATGACCGAGAAGCCCCATTTCATAGTCTATTTTCACACCGCCTAAAAACAGGTCTCTGTTTTCAGCAAAACGGTGCACATCGTAACCGTGACCAACCCTTATCATGACAGAGCCTCAGCTGCTGCAAGTTTTACAGCTACGCAAAGAAGTTCTGCAGCCTTTTCAAGCTCTGCAACAGAAGGATAAGAAGGTGCAATTCTGATATTCTTATCTTCGGGATCATTCTTATAGGGGAATGTTGCGCCTACATCTGTAAGTGTGAGTCCTGCTTCCTTACAAAGCTGACCTGCATATTTTGCGCTGCCTGTGTCAACATTGAGAGAAACGAAATATCCGCCGCCGGGCTTGTGCCAGGATGCAATACCGAGACCACCGAGTTCCTTTTCAAGCATATCAAGAACAGCATCGAATTTGGGACGCATAATTGCAGCGTGCTTCTTCATAACTTCCTTGAGAGCATCAACTGTGGGATACATCTTTGCGTGACGGAGCTGATTCATCTTGTCATAGCTGATGATCTGAATTGTAAGTCTGCCGAGAATTTCCTTTATGTTTGCATCTGATGCTGCAATTGCTGAAATACCTGCACCGGGGAAAGTTACCTTTGAAGTTGAGCAGAATTCAACGAAGTTGTCTTCTGTGCCGTACTTCTTTGCATAATCAAAGATGTTTGCAAGTTCATCGCCTTCTTCGTAAACTTCGTGAATGATGTAAGCATTATCCCAGATAGCTCTGAAATCGGGAGCAGCAGGCTTCATCTTTGCAAGACGGTCGATTGTTTCTTCTGAATATGTAAATCCGTCAGGATTTGAGTACTTGGGAACACAGAACATACCCTTTACAGAAGGATCCTTTACAAGTTCTTCAACCATATCCATATCGGGACCTGTTGCACTGATGGGTACATTGACCATCTTGATACCGAAGTATTCTGCAATACCGAAATGACGGTCATAACCGGGAACAACAGCAATAAATTTTACATCTTCCTGCTGGCTCCAGGGTTTACATCCGCCGATACCGTGTGAGTAACACTGGCTGATAAAGCTGAACATAAGCTCAAGGCTTGCATTGCCGCCGATGATGATATTCTTTGTTTCAACACCGAGAAGTTCTGCAAAAAGTTCCTTTGCTTCTGCTACACCGTCAAGAAGACCGTAGTTTCTGCAGTCAAAACCTGTTTTGCTTGTGTAATCTGTAATTTTAAATGCTTTTTTGAAATCTTCAAAAGCCATATCAAGCTGTACGGGAGAGGGCTTACCTCTTGACATATCAATTGCAAGACCTTCCGCTTTGATATCATCATAACGTTTCTGATTTTCAGCAACAAATGCTGAGAGTTCTTCTTTTGTGAATTCTCTTAAAGTTTTCATATTTATCTCCTGTTCATTTAAGAATTATATACTTTTTTCTTTTAATGACTATTGAATATAAACAACCAATATAAATCAATTTATTATAGCATAGGAGACACGCATTCACAATAGATTTTTATAATTTTATTAAAAAAATAAATAATAAATATATAGAAGAAAAGATCAGAAACAGTCAGAATTTTACGTAAAAAAATAAATTTTGAAAAAAATTAAAAAAAATTCAAAAAAAGTATTGACATTACCGTTTTGATGTGTTATATTATGTCTCGCGTTAGAGAGTTGCTGGTGTAGCTCAGTTGGTAGAGCAGCTGATTTGTAATCAGCAGGTCGGGGGTTCGAGTCCGTCCACCAGCTCCATTTTTTATGCTCTCTCAGCGAAAACAAAATAAGATGGAAGAGTTCCCGAGTGGCCAAAGGGAGCAGACTGTAAATCTGCCGTCAACGACTTCGGTGGTTCGAATCCACCCTCTTCCACCAGAAAAAAGCACTTCGAAAGAAGTGCTTTTTTCAATGAAATTCGCCTTTCGGCGAGTGAAATCACTATCATGATGAAATACGCTAAAGCGTATGAAATATTTGCTTCGCAAATGTTAAAGGCGAATCTTATTTCATATTTTTCAAAAGAAAAATATATCACCAAAACTTGTTTTGGATTTGCATCGTGAGCTTTGCGAACGATTTCATTAAAAATCTCCGCAAATCCGTTATTGTCATTCGCACAAAAAAAAGAACTGAGCAAATGCTTAGTTCTTTTTTCAATCTGAATAATTGATATATAATCGTCGCAAGGCAGATGTAATCAGCAAAACTGTATGGCATCACTACAAATGTTTTTCTATTCTGATTGCTTACATATTTTTCTTCCAAAGGGTTACCCTCACAGCTTCACTGTGATTACATTCCGTCTGTGACGGAATTCAGAATCTTCTTTTACTTTTCTTTACGTATTTATTATCAAAAAATATACCTCTTACCAAACCGTATGCAACGCCACCAATAAAAAGCCCAAATCTACGACCTTTTCTTGTTCTTTTAGCCATTTTTATCACCCAAAACAATCAAAGTCTATACTCAATTTCAAGTGTTGACGAGTTTCCTTTTGGAGGCTGATATAAAATAACATCACCTTCTGCCATACAGTCTCTCATTGCATTACATACCATTGGATATCTGCTTTGCAAATTCATTTCTCCATGAATATCCCTTGCTGTTAAAACCAAAATACTCTTTCCTTTATTTTTTTCATTCATCTTTAATTGTTTTATATAATGTCTTATATCTTCAGTTGTCACTTTTTTACCTTCTTTCTTTGCACATTGTTCATTCATTAAAAATCCAACTTGTTCTTCCAAAGTTTGAATTCTGCTTAACAACTCAACAATAATTTTTTCATAATCCATATAATTCTACCGCCTTGAATCTTAAATTCTATTAGAATTCTAACACTTATTTCATAGAATTTCAATAGAATATTGTAAATATTTTGACAAATCATTATTTGATTGTTTTTCATTTTCCCTCTATTTAATATTGATTACCACACATTTATATGCTATACTTACCCCATCAAACCATGAAGAAGATGACAAAATGAACAACCATATAAATCCTGCAAAAAAGGCTCAGGAAGACACTCTCCGCACATTGAAACAGCTTGATGACAATGTGTGGACTATGGAATACAAATGCTCCTACGGGCTTGATAAAATCCTTGAAAAGGGCACAAAAGGCATTATGGATGCAGTAAAATTCCTGCAGAAAGAAGTCGGCATTCCTCCCCTTTCTCAGAATCCGGAAAAAGACGGTTTTGCCTGCTCCACATACAATGCAAAAACACCTGACGGTGACTACATTTTAGCAAGAAACTTTGACTATAAGGCAGCACCCTGCCTTGTATGCTGGACAAAGCCCGAAAACGGTTACAGAAGCGTTTCTGTTGTTGATACAACATTTTTTATTCACGGCACAAAGTATTTTCCTATGTCAAAGGCAAAGAATCACCTTCGTGCCCTTGCAGCTCCTTACACTTCTATGGACGGCATAAACGAAAAAGGTTTCTCAATTGCCGTTCTTGAAATAAAATCAAAGGCAACAAAACAGAACACAGGCAAAAAGCCGATTATCACTACCGTTGCTATCCGTGCAGCACTTGATAAGTGTGCTACAGTCCGGGAATGCATTGATCTTTTTGCATCTTACGATATGCAGGACCTTCTCGGAATCAATTATCACTATCAGCTTGCCGATGCTGAAGGAAACAGCGCAATCATTGAATATGTTAACAACAAAATGGTTGTTATAAGTCAGGAAAAAGACAAAGAAAATCTTATTCTCACAAACTATTTCCTTACCCCCGGCGGAGACAATCACGACGGCAGAGGTTATGACCGTTATGAAAAGATTGAAACAACACTCAAAGCCTGCAACGGCATAATCAATCAGGAAGATGCGATGAAACTCCTTTCTGAAGTCACACTTCATTACCGACACAAAACATTCAGGCATATGGTTATTGCTCTCTGGAGTGCTGTTTACAACTGTAATGAAAAATCAGTAAGACTCTGCGCAGGTATGGATTACAACAGAGAATACAAATTCTATGTTGACAAGCCCTGTGAAGCAACAAGAATCAAATAAACTCAGGTAATAAAAAAAGTACGAGAAATCTCGTACTTTTTTGTTATTATACTTCTTTAATTACATATTTGTAGAAATCAACTGCGGGAGCGAGTGTATCAATATCAACATTTTCATCAATACCGTGAACACTGCCGAGCTGCTGATTATCAATCTTGAAAGGTACAAAACGGACACAGTTTTTACATACTCTGCCGAAATATCTGCTGTCTGTTGCGGCATTCATAATATAAGGCACGGGTTTGTATTTGGGGAAAACATTATTTACAGCTTTTTCAATAAATCTGAATGCTTCGCCCTTGAAATCTGTGATTCCTGATTCAATACCGTCATCAGTTACAATTGTTTCAATGTCATACTTCTTTGCAAGAGCTGTGATTGCATCTACACTTGACTTTTTACCCTGATGATGTGAAAAACGCATATTTCCTACTACCCAGGCTTCCTGAGGGATAACATTTGTGCCGTCTGAGCCTTTTGCCATTGTGAATGCAAGTGTTGTTCTCAGAAGTGCTGCGCCTGAGGGAGAAATCATAGGCATTATCTTTTTAAGAGCAGGGCTGAATACATTTACGTTGCTGCATGCAGTTTTCATAACACCGCTCATTGTGGGAGCAAATCGTGAAAGCATTTCCTTTACTGTGTCAGAAACCTGAACATCAAAGCAATCTGCCTTTTCTGCTTCTGCCATAAACTTACCAAGACGCACAAGAGGAGTATTTTTGCCGGGTGCTGATGCGTGACCGCCGTTTGACTTTGCGATAAATTTAAGATCCATATAACCCTTTTCGCCAACACCGATCATTGCAAAAGTTCCGTCTGCACCGCCGATGGGGTCATACATAATCATTCCGCCTTCGTCAAGCACCATATGGAAATCCATTTTTCTGTCCTTAAGAGCAAGAGAAATTGCGTCTCCGCCCTCACCGCCTACTTCTTCGGTACAGGTTGTTACGAAATATATGTCTCTTTTGGGTGTGACACCCTCTTTGATAAGCTCTTCTGCCGCCTGGAACATCATTGCAAGGCCGCCCTTTGTGTCAAGAGTACCTCTGCCCCATACTTTACCCTCTGCAATCTCACCTGAAAATGCAGGATATTTCCATTCTCCGCTTGCTTCAACAACATCGTGATGATTCATAAGCATAACGGGTTTAAGAGAAGAATCGCTGCCCTTCCATTTAAGAAGAAGACTGCCGTCAAATTCTTCACATTCTGCTGTATTGAATAAATTGGGGAAAGTTTCACGAAGAACTTCGTGAAATGCAAGGAATTTTGTTCTGTCTTTATTTTCTCTTGATGAAATTGTTTCAACCTTTATAAGTTTTGAAAGAATTTCAGCATACTGCATTGAACGATTATCACTCATTTTTTACATCTCCTGAATAATATTGGAATTATTGTACCACATATTTACGGCAAAATAAAGTATTTTATAAAAATCACGTTGAATTATTATCAGTATTTACTGTACTGACTGTTTTTATTTCAGAAACAGATTGTTGATTTTCAGAATTATATATGCTATAGTCAGAATGTAATAACATACGGAGGTATTTTTATGAACGGACTTATTGCATTTTTTCTTTCAATCCTTACAATGTACGGCTCATTCGTAGCCTATTTTGTAAGACCTCAGGCACCTGAAGACACCGGAGATTTCACTCCCGTTATGCGTTTTGTAATCAGCAGTGACTCTCATATCACAACAATTGGTGATATTCAGTCAACACGCCTCGAGAAAATGATAAAACTCGGTTACGAAATTGCTGAAAATGATGAGGAATACAACGGTCTTGACGCTGTACTTCTTGCAGGTGACATTACAGACCAGGGCACAAAAATTGCTTTTGCAAGTGTTCAGGCAGCTGTTGATTCAGTTATCAGAGATGACACACTGTTCCTTGCAACTGTTGCAGAATCTCACGACTGCCGTTCAATGAACAAAGCAGCACTCAATTATTTCACTCAGATAACAGGTCAGGAAACAGATTTTCATCGTGTTATAAACGGTTTCCATTTCATCGGTATTTCAGCTTCTTCCACAATCGGTGAGCACTACAGCGAATACCAGAAAGAATGGCTCAAAGAACAGCTTGATATTGCTGTTGCAGACGACCCCGAAAAGCCTATTTTCGTTATGCAGCACGAACATATTTCTAACACAGTTTACGGCAGTTCTGATTTTGAAGGTTGGGGAATGCCCGACTTCGCAGATATCCTTAAACAGTATCCTCAGGTTGTTGACTTCTCGGGTCATTCACACTACCCCAACAACGATGCGCGTTCAATCTGGCAGGATGAATTCACAGCAATCGGCACAGGCGGTCTCTACTACGTAGAACTCACAATTGATGAAGAAAGAACAGTTCATCCCGCAGATTACAGATTTGTTTCAACATTCTGGGTTGTAGAAGTTGATGCAAACAACAGAATCAGACTGAGAGCTGTTGACCTTACTGCAGAAGAATACCTTTGCGAATATATTCTTGACACGCCATTTGACCGCAGCTATACTGCAGAGCAACAGAACAAACTTCCTGCTCCCGAATTCAAAGAAGGCACAACACTCAGTATGGTTGGCAAAACTGTTATTTTTGAAGCAGCAGAAGCACAGCCCGGAAATCCCGTATTCATCTACAGAGCATACGCAGTTGATGCTGATGGCAACAGAATCCCCGTAGGAAAGACAGCTACAAACTATTACAGCTACAATTCTTCAGACACAATAACAATCAAGCTGACAGACCTCCCCGATGATGATTACACACTTGAAGTTGTTGCTGAAAACTGCTACGGCAAACAGTCTGCCCCCATTAAATAACTATAAAAAAATATCAGGACACCTTCAGCTGAAGGTGTCCTGATTTGTTATGCAAATTATTTTACACTGTCGTAGATGTCATAGAAGTTACCGATGAATGATGTTGCAGCGTTCTTACCGTAAGAGATAAGACACCATGTATCACTGTCAAACTCACCTGATTCTTCATTATACTGATAACCTGCAAGAACATAGTTTTCGGGGTTTGCAACATAGCCTGCAGCGTCATTCATAAGGTCCATAATGATGATATCTTCGCCTGTGTATTCTCTGATGGGAAGAAGCTCAAAGCCTTCTGCACCGTTGCCGCCGAAGAGAAGTTCACCGAATGTTTCACCGGGGCTCATATAAACCTTCATATTGTCACCGATTTCAAGATAACCTACTTCTGATACTGTGTAGTAAGCGCCTGAATCGTCTTTGAGCACAAAGTTATCTGCAACTGATGTTTTACCGAGAAGAGCAATGATATTGTTTTCGATTTTAACTGAAAATTGCTTGAGTTTGATATTGAGAACGGGTTTTACTTCAACTGCTTCAACTGTTTCAAGGTCTTCATACCAGATTGTATAATCTTCCTGACCGCTGTACTGTGCAATACCGAGTCTGTCGCCTGTTGCTTCATTAAGAGCAATTCTTTCTTCCTCTGTCATACTCATACCGAGAAGAATATAGCCGATTTCATAGCCGTAACGAACTGCAGTGTAATGAGCATTACCGTCAATACCGTCACCTGAATAATGTCTTGAAGATGTAACTGTTGAAACATTACCCTGAATGAAGATAAAGTTGTAACCTGCATCATTCATAACCTTTTCTGTGTACCAGATAAAGTCTGCTGTGAACTTTTCGTCAAAGAGTTTGCCGTTTTCTCCGCTTGCCCAGTCATAGCTTGATGATTCGGGATGAACACCGTATGTTGCAACGATTGTGGGAGTGTCTGTTGTATCAAATGGAACGAATTCGAGCTTGTAAAGGTTTGTATCAAGAGCGATGGGAGCTGTTCTGTCAAACATATAATCGCTTACATCTGTCTGTGAATAAAGAAGAGTACCTGTTGTCATATCTGCAAGAGCTTCTTCAACAGCAGCCTTTGATCCTGCAACGAGTGATTCAATGAATGAACGCTCTACACCGTATTTAACATCTTTCTTTAATATATTGTTAAAGATAACACCAATGGGGTCTGTCCATACACCCTGAGAGTCAATACCTGTGTGGATATGTGTGCAGGAAACATTGATACTGACAATGTTATATTCCTCTGCAACTTCTCTGAGACCTTCACGGATAAGTCTTACGTCTGCATTTGCAAGACCCATTGCGTCAACAGAGATAAACACTACGTTACCTCTGCCTGAACCATCATTCATAACGATTGCACGAGCCATAAGGTCTTCTTCCTGACCGTCTTCGTCTTCATACATTGCATTGCCGAAAACATAGGGAAGGTATGCTCCCTTTGCATAACTCTTTTCGCTGAAATCAGCAGGAAGCACAGATGCCTTACCGTAACCGAGGCTCCATACTTTATCGCCCTGAGGTTCATCAATGAAAGTATCCATACCTGCATAGAAATTGTCATAAGAGTCAATATCAAATGACTCATAATCGGCAACTGCTGCAGAATCGGGAATAAAGAGATTAAGAATTTTTCCAAGAACATCATTTATGAAAAAATTACTGATTTTGTTGATAAGCTTAATGAAGCCGAGCTTTGCAGACGATGCGCTGCTCTGCTGTGATTCTTCAACATACTCTTCAACTGAGCTGTATGTTGCCGCTTGTGCATCTGCCGCAAAAACGCATGTTGACATTGCAACAGAAAAACACAGAATGATTGAAATTACTGCAAAAATTTTTCTTTTCATACTTTTACCTCTGTATATTTCTTAATTTTCAATCAGCACAGTAAATTATGCCGGATTGAAATAAAAATACATAAATTCCATAAATTTGTAAAACGCAACAATTACGGGATTGAGTGCATCCCAGATAGGTTCATCATAAAGAGTTATCCATGTGTAGATTCTTCTTGTAAGATGTCTTAAATCATTATCTGAAAGGTCGTGACCGACACGTTCGCCCATTCTTGTAACACCCATTGCAACAAAGTCATTATAAAGGTCTTTGTTGGCTTTCATCCAGAGATACGGATGCTGCAAACGGGAGAATTCACAACGCATTGTTGAACATTTCCAGTATCTCCAGCAAAGCTCAGAACGGAGAATCTGATCAAGCTGATCTTCATTTTCAGCTGCAGCTTTTGCCATTTCCCAGAGTTCGTTGCAACGGTCAACTTCTTCCTGACTGATTGTAAGAAGTGAGAAACGAGAATCCTGTTCAATATGCAGATGTGTTATTTTTGTAACTGCGTGTTTTGTTACAATATCAATAAATTCTTTAAGATATATTCCGCCGGGACCGTATACACCGAGAAGATAACCTATCATTTCAGCTTCATAATCCATATAAGGATCCTGCATAAGCTTTGAAACAAGATATGTCTTCATTTCACCGAATTCGGCATCACTGTCTTCAATATAATAAACACCCTGCTCGTAAATACCTTTTACGTTGTGTTCATAAAAAATCTGAATATTTCTCTGCTGAACACCAAAGTTTGGATAGATATTTATACTTTCATCACAGTTGAGGCCGTAATTCCATATATAAAGTCTGTTGCAGATTCTGCTCCAGGCCTCAAGATCCTGCATAAACTCTTTATTGTCTTTGCAATCAGGGTCATCAAGAGTATGGCCGAAACAACATTCGATTGAACACAGACGCACAACAACATCTTCGCGCGGAACAACTGCCGTAGGCACCTTGCGTGTATACTGATAAGCAAAAGTATCAATAACAACATTGTCATACTTACCTGTTGCCTTGATTCTTTCTGCAACTGCATTTGCAAATGTAATCATTGTGCCTGCCTGAGAGCCGTTTGCATTGTCAAGCGCCTTACAGTTGTCACATTCGCAGTATTCAACATTGTCTGCCTGAGTTACTGAAAGTATCTGAAGTGAAGCTTCAGGTTTGTGCTGTTTTTCAAGAAGTTCCAATGCCTCTTCTGTTACAATTTCAAGAACTTCGGAATTTGTAAGGCAGAGCTGTGTACCTGTACGCACACCGTCTCTGAGAGCAAAATATTCAGGATGCTCGTCATAATAAACAGACGGTTTACAGTAATAGTTCACAAGCGTGTGGCTTGCGCTGCCTATATACTCAACTGCTGAACCCTGTTCGGGAGAAAGATATTTATAAACACCTCCGGTCAGACCGTTTGCAACAGAAAATTCCGGATCTCTTGAACTCATTGTGTCTGTTTCCGAATATTCAAAGAAAGGTGTGTATTCAACATCAATACCTGCGGGCACTGTAAGATTTTCATTATCGGGAATAATGATCACTTCAGCCTCATACCAATGACAATCACAGTATTTTTCAAGGAATGCATAAACACCGTTTATTGCACCTTTGTTGCCTGCACCGTCAATAATGACTTTATCTGTTGTTGAAGTGATTATGTAACTGCCGTCTGCTGATGAAGAGAAATCCGCACCTGAAAGACCTGTTGCACCCACAGAAATCACATTCTGAGAATCATCATAATCCGAAACAATTGCAATATTGCCGTCTGTTATATCATCAAGATAGTATTTAAGACGCTCTGCGGCATAATTCTCAGTAATCGTTGCATTCTGAGAAATAAGAATCACCGCATCTGTCACATCAAATTCATTTTCTGCAGCAGATCCCGAAAAGGCAAATGATGTAAAAATCATTATCACAGCCAGCATAAAACTCAGGATTCTGAAACAGCTTTTTTTACTACGCATTTTCTTACCCATCAATATCATCCCCTGTAAGAGTAATAGCCGAGGAAAAAAGAATATTCGCTTTTTTATTCTATCACAAATATGCACAAAAGTCCATAAATGCCCTGTAATATTTTTGAAATGAATAAACAATTTACATTTTGCATAAAAAACAGCTTTAATATCAATCAAAAAGCTTCCGTTTTTTGTCTATTTTTCATTGGAGAATCAATATTTGTTAAATTTTATTAAAATAGTTGAAAAAAAATAAATATTATTGTATAATTTATTATAACTATATATTGTTGAGGTGGTTTTATGGACAAAAACAAACTCACAAAAAATGCAATAGAATTATTATCAAAAGCAATCATTCACGGTATGCCGAAAAGCTACTTTACGGCAGAAGACAAAGCAGGCAAATATATGCTTAAGGGTGATGACAGATTTATTGATACTCCCGGTGAAAAATTCATCTGCGGATTTGCAAAATCTGTGCTCACTCCCGATGACATCAGAAAAACAAACTATTACATAGCAGGTTATGATTCAAACAATCCCGCAAAGGGTGTGCTTGATGATATGTATGCAAGAGCTGTCTATATTGATGACAGCACGGGCAGAGGCGGAGTTGTTATGTGTGCTGTTGATGCTGTCGGCATCAGCAGAAAAGACATAAACAGAATCCGCAGACTTGTTATTGAAAGCGGAAAAATTCCTTCACTGCGTTCAATCAACATTACTGCAACACATACTCATTCGGCAATTGATACTCAGGGTTTGTGGGGAGAAAAACTCTATAAAAGCGGACGTAATGAGGATTTTATGAGACGTCTTGTGCAGAAGACTGCCGATGCAATCATAAGAGCCTATGAAAACCGCAAATCCGGCAAAATGTATTATGCGGTTATGAAGACAGAAGACCTTCAGTTTGACTGCCGCACTCCCGATACATACGATCCGAATCTCACAAAGATAACATTCAGATCTGACGACGGTAAAAATGAAATCTGCATTGTCAATTTTGCATCACACGCAGAGCTTCTCGGTGATGAAACAAAAAATGTAAGCGCAGACTTCCCTGCTTATATGATTAAAGAAATTGAAGAGCAGAATAAAAATGCAGATGCAGTATTCTTCAACGGTGCTATAGGCGGAATGATTTCTGCAAAGGAAATCAAAAAAGTTTACGGCAACAAAATAAACTGCGAAGCTTACACAAAAGATTTCGGCAAAAATCTCGGAAATCTTGTAAATTCAATGACAGGCGAAAAAGAGCTTTTACCGCTTATCAATGTAAAATCAAAGCAGATTAAAATTGCGGCAGACAATTTTGTTCTGATTCTTGCAAGACTTCTGAAAGTGCTCAATAACGATATTGCAAGAAGCCGCAAAAAAGACGAAGCATATATCTGGACAGAAACCGGATATCTTGAACTCGGCGGAGAAATCGGAATGTTCCTTATTCCCGGTGAGCTGTTCCCTGAGCTTTACAACGGCGAATTCCTTCAGCCCGAAGAATCCGCAAACAACACAAATGCTCAGTACAGAGTCCTCAGCACAATGGGAAATGCGAAACATAAATTCGTTGTAGGTCTGTGCAACGATGAACTCGGCTACATTATTCCCGACAATGACTTTATTCTTCACGAAGCTCTGCCCTACATCAATTCCACAAAAGACAGACTCGGCAGAAACCATTACGAAGAAACAAACTCAACAGGCAGAAACACAGCAAGAACAATTCTTGAAGAAACTGAGAAGCTTATAGCTTCTGTAAGATAAAGGAGAATGACTTATGAAAAAATCTGTTAAAAAACTCATTGCAGTTATCCTTTCACTCACTTTATTGTTTGCAGGCACAACGGTTGCAAACGCTGCTGATGCAGAAGCATCTGCAAACAACAGCCTTGTTGTTTCAGTAGGCAATGTACTGAACGGATTCCTGACAGTTGTATTCAAACTTTTCGGTTCACTTTTCCCCGATAACTTCATCACAGCTGAAGAATACTATGCAGGCGAAAGTGAAAATTTCTATGAAGGCACATCATCTTTCCTTGATGCTCCCGCAGAAGATGCAGACTGGCATCTCGGTTTCGGCAAGGAAAGTATTGTTCCCGACAATCTTGCAGACGGCACAAAGTCATATTACACAGGCGGCTACTTCACACAGGAAGTAAACGGCGTTTTTGACGACCAAGGCGTAAATGCAGTTGCAATGAACGACAATTCAGGCAGAGGTACAGTTATCCTTGCATCTGTTGACGGTGTAGGTGTAACAAATGCAGACGTACGCACAATCCGTGCAGAAGCTGAAAGAAAGCTCGAAGAAATGGGTGTTGACAGCGATATCGTTGCAATCAACATCAACAGCACACACGCACACACAGTTATTGATACTCAGGGCTTCGGTCTTAAAAATCTTTTACTCGGCATTGCAAACAACATTGCAGCACGTTTCACTCCTTTTGTTGAAGCAGGCAGAAGCATTGACGAGGAATTCCTCGGCTACCTTATCGACGGAGCATCAGATGCAATCGTTGAAGCTTACGTAAATATGGAATCAGGCGCCCTTTACTACTTTGAAACAGCAGGTATCGGTTACAGCGAAAGAAATCAGAACTACCTTGATGATGAATACGGCTATATCTTCAACAAGAGATACAACCTTGAAGGTTATCAGCACGTTATCGCTTGTTTCAAATTTGTTCCCGACAATTCAGAATCTGTTCCCACAGTATTCTCAAACCTCGGCGGTCATCCCACAACAATCAACAGAGCAACAAAGCTCCTCTCAGCTGACTATCCCCATTACATCGAAACAAAACTCAACGAAGCAGGTATGAATTTTATGTTCATCCAGGGTGCACAGTCTCCCATTTCTGTCAGCGCAGGCAGTGTAAAGACAGAAGAAATCCTCAATGAAATTGAAGCAGAAATTGCAGCAGACGCAAGAGTACAGGACTACGAACAGGCAAAGAAACTCGGCTACGAATTTGCAAGACTTATCATTGAAGCACAGACAGATGCAACTGCTGTTGCTCCCGTTCTTAATGTTAAAATGTCAGAAGTGACTGTTCCCCTTGAATACGGTCTTCTTGAACTCGGCGCACGTTCAGGTCTTCTCGGTATGACAACAGTCAAAGATGCTTCATCACAGTCAGGATATTCAATCATCTCAGAAGTCGGTTATATGGAAATCGGCACAGACATCGCTGTTGTCACAGTTCCAGGTGAACTTGTTCCTCAGCTTGTTTACGGCAATGTTGTCGATAAGTCAGAAGCTTACCTCGGAACAGACTGGGAACTTGAATACACAGCAGACGTTATCGGCGAAGACAAAACAGTTCTTGTTATGGGGCTTTGCAACGACGCTATCGGCTACATCGTTCCCGACAACGACTATGCACCTTTCATTGTAGACACAATCTGGAATTCAGATATCGGTGTTCAGCTCTTCGGCACATACCACAGCCATTACGAAGAAATGCTCTCAACCGGCAGCACAGCAGGTTCAACTGTTATCGGAGCGCTCAATGAACTTGTAAAAGAATCAAAATAATCTCAGTATAATTTTTTCACAGGGGGTATATCATGGAAAACAATGATACCCGTTCATCAAACGCAAAAGCATATGAGCAGCTCCGTCAGGTACAGGAAAAGCAGAGTGAAAATGCAAACATTCAGGTGCTTGACCGCAGATATGCAAACAAAAAAGAAACTTTCGGTTTTGTTGTGTGGGATGCGGCACAGAGCTTCAACATCAACGTTTACTCAACACGATTTGTAACAAGTATCGTTGGTGTTGACCTCGGTCTTCAGACACTTGCAAACTCAGTAAACAGTATCTGGGATATTATAAATGATATCTTCTTCGGTGCTGTTGTTGACAAAACACGTACACGTTGGGGCAAATTCAAGCCTTACCTTTTATTCCTTGCATTCCCGGGCTGTGTGCTGACCTGTCTTTACTGGCTTATGCCTCATCTCTTTGCAGGCACATCACAGACAGACCTTATAAAATTTGCATTTTACCTTTTTCTTACAATTGCTCGTGAAGGTGTTACAACATTCCAGACCATTTCAAGAACCGGTCTTATGTCAACCATAACTCCTCACCCGAATGACCGTACAAGGCTTATCACAATGGCAAACTTTGCATCAGGTTTCCTCGGTGAAAAGCTTCCCGAGCAAGCAGTTACGGTGTTTATTGACATTCTCCGTAATCTTTATATCAACGATTCCAAGAAACTGTCAACAGCTTACACAAACCTCTTTGTAGGTATGGGTACATTCACAGCAATCGCCTCAAGTCTCTCTTCATTCTGGTTCTTTATGAATTCAAAAGAAAGAGTTATGCAGTCGGTAAAACCGCCAAGCATTATGATGTCGATTAAATCAGTCGTAATGAACAAACCGCTGTTACTGATTACACTTTCGGACTTCCTGAGCGGTTTTGCAATCAAAGGCAGCGAAGACGACTACTATACAGACGTTCTTCATTTCTCATCAATGACACTTGTTGCAGGTATTCCTGCCGCCCCCATAAGCCCTGCCAGCTATGCATGGGTACCCTGGATGAGAAAAAGATTTTCAAGCCGACTCCTTTACATACTTGCTAAAGAAATCGGTAACATTCTCTACATTCCCGTTTTCCTCTTCGGTTGTATCGGCATGAAGAAGGATTACTCAGGCGGTATGTATCAGAAAGTTGTTCCCATGGCATTTGCAATGGCTCTGTGGGAAATTATATGGACAATTTTCTTCGGACTCAAATCGGTTATCGGCACAGAAATGTACAACGAAGCAATGGACTACTGCGAATGGAAAAACGGTTACCGTACAGAGGCTATGGCTTCTGTTGCGAAGGGTATTGCGGCTAAAGTTTCATCCAACACAAGTCTTGTTGTCACAACTGCTCTCAAAAAGATGATCGGTTATGAAGCAAACGCTTTCAGACTCGGCACAGAGCAGACAGATAAAGTTAAATTCTATCTTTTTGCAATGTTCACAATCATTCCTGCTGTCACAGGCTCACTCGGAATTATTCCGATGCTCTTCTATGACCTTGACAACAAGAAAAAGGAAAAAATGTATTCAGAGCTTCTTGAAAGAAGAATGCTCCTGTCTTCAGCAGCAAGTGCAGACAATGATGAAATGCTTGAACTTGCATCAAAACAGCTTGAGACAAAAAATTAAAAAGAGGGACACAAAATGGATATTACAACTGTTATCACTTACCTTAAAGACCTTTTTGCAACATTTATGGTTCTTATCGGTATGATATTCCCCACTGCAGGTAATACCGGCACAGCATATGAACCTGTTAACCCCGATGAACTTGTGGCAAGTATTGTTGCAGTTTCAGATATTCACGTTGAAACAAACAATCCTGCAAGCTACGAGAATCTCAGCAAGCTTCTCAACGGTATCAAAGCAGGCAAAAACGTTGACGCTGTTGTTTACACAGGCGACAACGTTATGAACGGTCAGGACCTTGAAAATTTCTTCTTCTACTCAGCTGTAAAGTCTGTGATGCCCTCAAAGAACAACTTTGTTCTTGCAGGTAATCACGACCTTGGCAATACAGAAGGCGACTACAACAAACTCCTCGGCAACTACCTTCAGAATAACAAAATCTTCTTTAACGAAGACCTCGGCAACGGCTATTTCTTCAGAGTGGTAAACGGTGTTTATATAATTTCTCTCATTTCAGAAGATCCCACAACCTGGGAATTTGTTATAAGCGAAGAACAGTATACATGGCTTGAAGATGTGCTTCAGGAAGCTCAGGCTGCCGATGCTCCCGTGCTTGTATTCAATCACTTCCCCATTTTCATCAATAATGCAACAGGCACAAGACTTGCAGGTCTTCTCAATGAATATGGTGCAGACCTTTTCGTTTACGGTCACTACCATAACGAAATGGGTACAGACAACTTCTCTCAGTGGAACGGTGTTGACATCATCAATCTCCCCCGCTCAACAGAAATCACAGAGTACGGAGCAGGTGACGGTATCGTTATTGAAGTATATGAAGACGAAATTATTGTAAGAGCAAGAAACTTCATCACAGGCGAATGGCTCGAAGATCTTGTTTACACTTACGATCTGTAATCAGAATTTCATAAGCAGTCGGATGAACAATCCGGCTGTTTTTTTTGTAAAAAAATCCGACACAGAGAATTCTGCATCGGATTGATTCTGATTATTTACTTTTTACGGCTCTCAAGAAGTGCATCAACATTCTTTTGGTATCTTGCCTTGTTGCAGAGATTTCTGAGAATGTGATAAAGCTCGTTAACCGCATATTTGTTATAGAATTCACCTGCTTTTACACTTATTGTGAATGTTCTGTCAATAAACTTATCAAGCACTTTTTCAAGCTTATTCGGATTCATCAGTTTTACGGCATAGGGTGAAAACTCATAATCAAATTCACGCTTTTCAAGGGAATCAAAGTGTTCATCACCTTTTGCAAACACAGTATCATTCTTCACTGCGGTTGCGGCAAAGATGACAATATTTTCATCATCAGGAAGTTTAACAACTGCAGCACCGTCAAGATTGATTTTTACATCAAAAACATAAAACTGTTTTGCCGTGAGATTTCCTTTTCTGCTGTGAGTATGGGACAATGTAAGAGCCTGACCTGCAGATTTTATATAACCCGTTTCACCGCTTCTCATAAGATCCCAATGACCGAGTTCTTCAAAGCAATCGGGAATCTCTGCATAAACTGACTTATTACCGCACTCAAAACGGACATTTCTGTCGCCATCAAGTGAAGCCGCAAGCAGATGTAGGCTGTCAAAACCGTTGCCAACGATTATTTCTCTGCCGTCACAGACAATGCAATTCTTTGCATTATCTGAAAAACTGTAATCAATGCCTGCATAAATCAGATTGCAAGGCATAATTTCTCGGGGAAGAGAAATTCCGTCTTTAAGGTCAGAGAGATGTCTTCCGCTGTCTGCAGTAATACCTGCCGCATTGTAATTGAGCGCAACAACTTCTGTGTTTTTATCGGCTTTTTCAGATTTTTCAAATTCAACAGCAAAACTTCTGATGCCGTTATGACCTATATCAAAACAGATTCTGTTTTTGTCTGTATGAATTCTGCCGATAACTGTTTCGTCACCGCGCACATCAAGAATTTCTTTTACAGGTGATGAGAAAACGGCTTCGACACCGTTTATATCACTACCTGAGCATTCTGCAACACGGAAAATGATTCTGTCTGAATCCTGAGCTTTTTTAACGGCAGTAATTCTGACTTTATCATTGCTGAGTTTAACAAATGAATATTCTCTGCCGAGTTTTCCATCGTGTTTTTCGGCAATGAATGTATGCATAGGCTGACAAAAACTGTCTGCATACGCAGAAACATCGTAAGCCTCTCCGCAATGTCCCATAATTGCAAATGAATAGCGGTTAAGCCCCATATCCATAATATGCTGAGAGCATTCCCATCGGTAATTTGCCATCGGAGTATGTGCTACTGTGAGACGAAGTGTTGATTTATCGGGTTTATCCCAGCCTTGTCTGGAATCGCTGAAAACAGCGACACCGAATTCACCTTTTTCATCTGTTATATCTGCCCATTTCTGTGCAGGGACTTCATAAAGGCTCTCAGTATTTGTCTTTCGCTTTGCTGAGCCGTTGCCGATGTCATAGGCTGCAACATCATTTTCAGCAGTAAAACTGAATTCCGCTTTGAGAAGTGATGCTTCTTCACGCCAGTCTGTTTCATTGTAAACAGAAACAAATCTGCTGTCACAGCCGAGGGAAACTACCTGTCTGAATTCTGACTTCCCTGCCGTCCTGATAATTTCAAGAGAGCACAATGCATCACCGTTATCAATAATTTCAATATGCGGTTTTTCCGCATACATATAGGGCTTTTCTGTCAGGTCACCGTATTTGACTTCCCATGCAGGCCAGTCAAAACTGTGAGTATTGTTAAGCACGGCAAGTCTTACCGGCTTTTTAAGAAGCTCTCTGCTGAGTGTCTTATCATAAACAGATGAGATATCACCATTTTCGTCAATTCTTACACAGAG
This sequence comes from Acutalibacteraceae bacterium, assembly GCA_045636025.1. Taxonomy (GTDB): domain Bacteria; phylum Bacillota; class Clostridia; order Oscillospirales; family Acutalibacteraceae; genus UBA1081. The sequence continues at coordinate 51,984 of JAZTWP010000054.1, forward strand.
ATATTTATTCTGAAGTGTGTCTGCCGTAACGCTGAGGTCTGTAGAGATTTTATTTTTCTCTGCACACTCTCTCACATCATAAACAGCGAGACCGCAGGAATCAACATTTGCAATAAAAGTAATTTCCGCTTTCCCCTGAGATATAATTCTGGTCTGCGAGGGCACTTCGTTTCCGTTTTTATCAAAAACTGCAAAGTCTGTAGATGAGCTTTCAACTGTTACCTTTACAGCATCTTTTCTTGTACCTGAAGTCTGTACGGGATTTGACACAACAACGGGAATACCCTCTGCAAATGATGTATCAAGCTGTGCAGAAAGAGCTTTGCAGGCTGCAGTATATTCAGCAGAGAAAGTGTTCATTGCCTGAACATAGTCATTATGGTTGCGTTTGTAACACTCCTCAAAAGATGTGCCCGTTATATCATCGTGGAAATGATGAGCAATCACCTTTTTCCACGCTTCATCAAAACCGTACTGAGGATAATCTGCAAGACCGCATACGAATGCCGCAGAAGCAAATCTTTCTGCCGCATCTGCAAGAAGTTCACTTCTTCTGTTCCATCTTTTTGTGACATTTCTTGAAGTATAACTGCCTGCACCGTGAGCTGTGAGAAGGAATTCTCCGTCAAAAACGGGCATAGCGTTTTTCTCATCTTCGCTTCGGCTTTCAAGCATATCAAAATATTCTTTTGTGGTTGATGAATAAACTTTTGTTTCTGCTGTTTCGTTATTTCTCTGTGCTGAAACAACATTTCTAACCGATGCTTTGTGAGGTGCACCGCCTCTGTCACCTATGCCGTGGTAAGCAAAGGTAAATTCGGGCAGATTCTTTTTTCTGTTATCTGCAATTTTATTAAGTATCCTCTCGGACTTGCTCATTTTTTTGAAAGCAGTTGTGTAAGAGAAAGGCATAAGTGCAGCCCAGATGCCCTTACCGTCGGGGCCTGTCCATTTTCCCGTATCAAAAGGAATGGGCACACTGCTTCCCCAGAAAAGTTTGCCTGTTGAGAAACCTGTCAGACCGCAATGTGCTGCAACAGAGGGTAATGCTCTGCCGAAACCGAAACAGTCAGGTAAAAAGATATCGTTTGACTCTGTGCCGAATTCTTTTCTGAAAAAACCGTTACCGTAAAGAATATTTCTTATAAGTGCCTCAGGTGACGGAATATTCACATCACCGTTTTCATAACAAGCTCCGCAAGGGTGCCATTTTCCCTCTTTTATATAGTTTTTTATCTTCTCGTAATCTTCGGGATAATACTCTTTGATAAGTTCATATCTGTAACTGCCCTCAAAGTTGAATTTATATTCGGGATATTTTTCAAAAAATTCAAAATTACGTCTGATTGTATCGGGAATATATTCGTCGATAGTCTGTTCAAGTGACCAGAGCCATGAAGTATCCAGATGTGCTGTGGCTATGGTATAAATTTCAGGTTTATTCTTTACCATTTTAAGCCTCTCCCGTCAGAAACTTTCTATAAATCTTGTGGGGCGGTAAGGAAATGCTCTGAAGAAATCAGAAGCATCACCCTTGATTTCAGTACCGTTTATATATGCGGCTGAATCTGAATTGTGTCCCTCACCTGCAAGAAGAAGTTTTGCAGCAGCAGGAGGTGTGACAGCAATATCATAATCACCATCATCACATTTTGTGACAACAGCTTTGCCGTGCTGATACTCAACATCAAAAACACCGTTGTTGCACTCCATATTATCACGGCTGAGAAGTCTGAAATGACCGTAAGCCTCGGGATATTTATTAAGTTCCAGAAGTTTTTTCATATCATAGATTCTGCCTGCAGCACCACTGCCATTCTCATAGGTTGTGCCTGTGATTCTGTCTGCAAGAAGTGCAAAAGGTGAACCTGTGTACTGATCTTTCACAATAAGCTCTTTTGTGATGCCGTCGTAATTACGGAGGAATCCCACAAGAGCATTGAGTGCGGAAGGATTAAGACAATAAAGCTCTTTTACACATACCGCTTCGGGACGATTGACATTAAAACGGATATAACCGTCTGCAACTCCGTTTTCATCACGATGGAAATATGTATAGTCAGCATCTTCAAGAGGACTTCCGCAGAAAAACTTTTTATCGTTATGAAGAGTCATCAAATTTTCCTTGAGAGCACACTTTGCGTGAAGCTGACTGATTTCTTCAAAATGTTCATCTTTATAAAGAATAACATCTGTATTGCGGGGAATTGCAGTAAGGTTTGCAAAAGGAACTTTTATTGAAAACATACGGGCAAGATTTGCATAACCGAACTTTTCATAATATGAAATTGAAAATGGGAAAAGAAGACCTGCTACCCATCCTTCATCTGCCGCAGTTTCTTCTATCTTATCAAATATAGCCCTTACACCGCCCATTCTGCGGCATTCTGGTACAGAGCAGATGCCCGTTGCAACAACAACATTCATAAAATTGCCGCAATAGTTTGCTGAAAAAGGCATAATTTCCGCACCGGCAATAATTCTGCCGTCACTGAATGCACCGAGTACGGGTGCATCGGTTTTTGTATCAACAGCGGCATCAAATTTCCATATAAACGACTGTGATGACACTTTCAGAAACTCTACTTCTTCTTCGGGTGTAGCAAGATATCTTACTTCCATAACTGTTCCTCCGTCTGAAACGTATATATTTTGATTATAGCATTATAGATGGCAGAAAGCAACCTTGACATTGAATTTATTAATGGTATAATATTTTTATAAATAAAGGAGGATTATTTTTTATGACATCTATCACTTCATTCTTTATGGCGTTATTCTATTCATTCCTTACTTTCTTCGGAATCCCCTTTGAAAGTCCTGACCTTGAAACTTCACCCCTTCCCGAAGTTGTTCTGACAGAAGAAGAAAGAGTTCTTCTTGAAACTGCATTTGAAACAGAAACAGCATATATCGCAGCTCTTCAGCTTGATAACGGTGCTATCCCCATGACATACAATGCAAACGCAGAGCTTACTGTCAACCCCTATTTCTCCTGCTATGCTGCTCTTGCACTTCTTGACAATGCAGAGAAATATGCAGACAATGTAAAAGCTTATATTGAATGGCACTTTGCACATCTCAACACATCAAAAACAGACTATGCAGGTGTTGACGGCACAATTTATGACCAGATCATCACTGTTGAAAACGGTGTTGTTACTGCAGAAAGAATGCATCCCAGAAAATATGACTCAAACGACTCATACGCTGCATTGTTCCTTACAGTGCTTAACAAGTACGAAAAACTTACAGGCGATTCAGAATATATCATCTCAAAAAGAGCAGATATCAAACGTGTTATCAACGCTATGACAGCAACAATGCACAACGGTCTTGCATTTGCTTGCCCCGATTACAAAATCAAGTTTCTTATGGATAACAGCGAAGTTTACGAAGGTGCTTTGAATGCCGCAGAACTTTTTGAAAGAGTTATCTGCCCCGCAGACAGTTCATATAACAGCACTCTTGATTTCTGCAAATCAACTGCTTCAACAGTAAGCAAGACAATTGACAGAAAAATGTGGAACTACTACGGCGGATATTATGAAACAGCTCTCACTCAGACAGGAACTGTTGCAGCTGAATTCAGTTGGTCAACATTTTATCCCAGCGCAACATCTCAGCTCTTTGCTATCAGCTGCGAAGTTATCTCTCCCGAATCACAGAGAGCAAAAAATCTTTATGAAAATTTCTGCGAAAACCACGATTGGGAGCACCTCAATTTCAACAGCGAATTCTGCTGGGGTTCAATTGTTATGGCCGCAGCAAAAATGAATGACAAAGATCGCATTGTCACATATGTAAACGCATACAACGAAAAGTTCGGTGATCACAAATATCCTCTTTACAGCGGTGATGCAGCAAGAGTTTCACTCGGTATTTACGAAATTCTTTCAAAAGCTCAATAAAACGCATAACGGAGCATACGCAACACCGTAAGCTCCGTTTTTCTCTTGGAATATACACAAACAATCAGGTGATTTACAATGAAAATATCAACAGAAATAGGTTCTGCCGCAAACATTATCGGTGAAGAAAAAGCCGTTGAGCTTGTTGCAAAAGCAGGTTTTGATGCATTTGACCTTACATTGACTTCAATGTGCAAGTTTGATTGGGACAAAAAATGCCTCATTCCGAGTTCTCATCCGTTTCTGGGCAACGACTATCTTGCATTTGCAAGAAGAGTGAAACAAGCAGGTCTTGACAACGGTATTGTGTGCAATCAGTCCCACGCACCGTTTCCCACAGCAGTTCCCGAAATCCGCGCATTTCTGAAAAGAGCAATTGAATGCACGGCAGAAGCCGGCGGAAAAATCTGCATAATTCATCCGATGAACAAAGGTACTACTGAAGAAAATGCAGAGATGTATGCTGAGCTTCTCCCCTTTGCAAAAGAACACGGAGTGAAAATTGCAACAGAAAATATGTGGATATGGAATAACGAAAAGGACGAATCAATGTTTGCAGCCTGTGCAACGCCCGAAAGCTTCAATGCACATCTTGATGCTGTGAATGATGATTATTTTATTGCCTGCCTTGACCTCGGACACGCAGAAATGAAAGGTGTCGGCACAAGTGCAACAGAAATGATTTATGCACTCGGCAACAGACTTCAGGCTCTTCATATTCACGACAACGACAAATGGCACGACAGCCATCAGATTCCTTTTACAATGGATATCAATTTTGACCCCATCATAAAAGCTCTTAAGGATATCGGTTACAACGGATATCTCACTCTCGAAGCAAACAGATACCTTTCAGGCTACACATCAGAAAATATTTTTGACGGCATCTGCAAAATGGCTGAAAGTGCAAAAAAGTTTGCAATGATGTTTGAAAATAAGTAAGAACGGAATTTTTTATGACTACAACAGAAATCATCGCACAGTCAATAGGCATTTTTGCAATGTGCTTCAATCTTTTTTCATACCAGCAGAAAACAAGAAAAGGTGCAATAATCTGTCAGCTTTTCGGCACATTCCTTTTTACGGTAAACTTCTTTTTGCTCGGTGCAATAGTAGGTGCACTTATGAATTTCATAGGTGCCGTCAGAGCTGTTATCTTCATAAACAAAGAAAAACTCAAGGCTGACCATATTGCGTGGTTTATCGGTTTTACAACAGTTTATGTGGTATCATACATTCTCACATTCACCGTTTTCGGCAAAGAAGCTGTGCCCGTAAACTTCATTATTGAAGCTCTGCCCGTAATCGGTATGATTGCAACAACTCACAGTTACCGCCTTACAGATGCAAAGGCTATCCGCAGATTCGGTCTTATAAGCTCCCCAGTATGGCTTGTTTATAATATTGTGAATTTCTCTGTGGGTGCAATAATATGCGAAGTTCTCAGCCTTTGCTCCATAATTATCGGTATGATAAGACTTGACAGAAAAAAGAAACAGCCTTAATTACCGGGTCTCTGCGGTGTTTTATCATCCTCTTTTTTCCACCTTGCAGATTCTTTTCTGAGCCTTTCTGCAGTGACTTTATCAAGTCCCTGACCTATTGCGGGATATGTGTTATCTGACACCTGCGTAGGCTGAATGTTATATGTGCCGTAAAAATTTATCTGCTCAAAGGCATTTTCAGGCTGACTGTCATTATTTATCACTGACGGAGTCTTTATTTCTTTATCTTTATTCTTATCCAAAAAAATCACCTCGGTTTTAGTATTACCGAGGTGTTGTTTTTTATAAATTTTCAAGAAAATCGTGAAGAACATCAACTGCCGTACTGTCAGGCAGGCAGGCAAGTGACAACACGGGGATGCCCACAGCAAATTTTTCTGCAATATCACCTGCTACTCTGTTATGTACACTTGTTATAGCAGACTGATAACAGCCCTCATACACCGCCTTGTATGCGTTTAACCCGCTTAATCTGCTGATTGTATTCACCTTTGCCTGAGACAGCCTTACAACGGCTTTTACAGGCATTTTTTTGTTTTTACAGATACCTGATGAACCTGAAAACGGCAAACCTGATGCACAGCACACACCATCTTTTACATAAAGCAGAGATTTATCACCGTTTATGATTTCGGCATTCCTGAACTTTTCCCACAAATCAGCCTGAGTTGATTTTCCCGTGCCGCAGGGAGCTGTAAAAAGAATTGCCTCACCATTGTACTCAATAAACGATGAATGAAACACAACTGTTCCGAATTGCTCTGCAATATCACCGAAATCAATAAGGTCAAAAACAAGCCTTGTCCAGATTTTACCTCTGTATTTTTCGGGGATATAGATATTATGAACCGAAGGCTCTGAATCAGCAACTTTACGCACTGCATAAAAGTCTTCTGATCCGTCAAGATGATAATAAATAAAAATGCAGTTATCGCCCTTTGTGATAAGTGCTCTGTCGCCTGATTTTATCACTTCACCTGAAACAACAATCTTGTCCGTATAATCAAATTTTACCGTGATATCGGGAGTTTTGCCCTCTGTCAGGAATGCTGCAAATTTATCATTCACCTGAAGCTTTTCGGGAGTTTCAACACCGATAACGATAATTCCCGTTTCAAACTGACAATAATGCATTTTATCACCTCGCATAATCAGATTTTATCATAATTCAGAAAAAAAATCAACAGGACCTGCCTTGCGGCAAGTCCTGAAAAATTTTAAGATATTACAGCTTCATTGCAACATCCCATGCCTGCCAGATAACAGTTCTGAGGTTGCCGACTTTGAATGCATCGCCGATAACATGAACGTGCTTTGCCTTGGGAGCAACGGGAGCGGGTTTGTAACCTACTGAAAGAATAACATTGTCGCAGGGAACTTCTGTTGTCTTGCCGTCCTTATCAACGATTGTAACACCATCTGCACGGATTTCTGTTGTCTTTGATTCAAGGTAAACGGGAACATTGTTTGCCTTGAAGCAGTCACGAAGGAAGCTTGTGTTTGCAAGAGCAACACCGGGAGTTGTGATAAGGTCATCCTGCATTTCAACAATAACAGGCTTCTTGCCCTGAAGGAAGAGGTCATAAGCGATTTCACAACCTGTAAGACCGCCACCGACAACAACAACATTGTCACCTACTGTCTTGTTACCGAGAAGGTAATCAACAGCTTCAATGCCGTATTCCTTAGCACCCTTTACGGGGATTGAGTTTGCAACTGAACCTGTAGCGATGATAACTTCATCAGCCTTGAGTGATTCAATGCTCTTGATTTCTGTATTGAAGTGGACATTGATATCATACTTCTGAACTTCACGGTTATACCAAGCGATAAGATCACGGTCTTTTTCCTTGAATGAAGGAGCAGCAGCCGCAATGAATACACCGCCGAGCTTATCACCCTTTTCATAAAGGTCAACCTTATGACCACGCTTTGCACAGACGATAGCAGCTTCCATACCGCCGATACCGCCGCCGACAACAGCAATTCTCTTTGCTTTCTTAGCGGGCTTGATTGAGTATTTCTTTGACTGCATTGTCTGAGGATTAAGTGCACAACGTGAGAGACCCATTGTGTCCATAAGATCCTGAGTATTTGCATGACCCTTTGATGTTGAGAAGTTGAAGCAAGCACTGTGACAGCAGATACAAGGTCTGATGTCTTCAATTCTGTCTTCAATAAGTTTTGTTATCCATTCGGGGTCTGCAAGGAACTGACGGGCAACACCGACACCGTCAATCTTGCCTGCTGCAACAGCTTCTGCACCGACATCAGGTTCCATACGGCCTGCACAGACAACAGGAATGTCAACAAAGTTCTTGATATGAGCAACGTCATCAAGGTTACAGTTCTGAGGCATATACATGGGAGGATGTGCCCAGTACCATGAGTCGTATGTACCGTTATCAGCATTGAGCATATCGTAACCTGCATCCTGAAGGTACTTGGCAGCTCTTTCTGATTCAGCCATATTTCTGCCGACTTCTGTATATTCTTCACCGGGCATTGCACCTTCGCAGAAGCCCTTCATCTTTGACTCAACTGAGTAACGGAGTGATACGGGATAATCGTCACCGCATGATTCCTTGATAGCCTTTACAACTTCAGCTGCGAAACGGTATCTGTTTTCAAAGCTTCCGCCGTATTCGTCTGTTCTCTTGTTAAAGAATTCGATTGCAAACTGGTCAAGAAGGTAACCTTCGTGAACAGCATGAACTTCAACACCGTCAACACCTGCATCACGGCAGAGTTTTGCTGTTTTTGCAAATGCTTCGATGATTTCGTGAATCTGTTCCTTTGTCATTTCGGGACAGATGATATCCGGTGCCCAACGTGCAGGCTGTGCACTGGGAGAAGCAAGCTCGTGTGATGTGTCAAGAATGGGCTTGACGAGTTTTCTTGTGAACTTATTTCTGTGAAGAGGAGCAACGAGTTCGGTAATAGCCCATGAACGGCCCATACCTGCTGTCAGCTGAACAAACAGCTTTGCTCCTGTCTTGTGGATTTCATCCATAAATACTTTAAGATCTTCAAACATCTTGGGATTCTGCCAGAGCCACTTGCCCCAAAATGTATCACGAAGAGGAGCGATACCGGGGATGATAAGACCTACATTGTTATTAGCTCTTTCAAGGAAGAGTTTTGCAGCCTCCTTGTCAAAATGACAGCCGCCGAGTTCAAACCAACCGAAAAGAGATGTACCGCCCATGGGGCACATAACTATTCTGTTCTTGATTTCAACGTTACCGATTTTCCAGGGAGTAAATAAAGCTTCATATTTCTGATCCATATCTACACAACACTTTCATCTGAAATTTTTCGGAAATCATAGTTCCATTCCTTACAATTATATAATAAAGATATTTCTCTGTCAAGCTGTCATGTTAAATATTTAACAACATTTGGAGTATTCCGCAAAAACACATGCTGTGCTATAATATTCTTGCATATATGCCAAAAACACCATGGTGAAAACGAGGTGAAAAATGAAAAAACTGATTTCTTTTATCCTTTCGGTCGTTATGACCGGAATACTTTTGTTACCCGTAAATGTGCAGGCTGCCAATATAAATTCAAAAGCAGGCACAGTAAACATTTCAGGCGGTCATCTTAATGTAAGAAGCTCTGCCGGCACATCGGGTGCAGTTACGGCAAAACTTCAGCAATACTCATTCGTTACGCTGATTTCTTCACACGGTGACTGGTGGTATGTTGAATATGACAACGGCAAATTCGGCTACTGCCACGCAGATTATATAACAACGCTTTCTTCTAAAGCACATTCTGTTAACATATCTTCGGGAAGTCTGAATGTCAGAAGCGGTCCCTCCACCGTTTATACAAAAATAGGCAGTCTTAAAAAGAATGAAACCGTGCTTGTACTTTCAGTATCGGGCGAATGGTCAAGAATACTCTATCACGGCACAAAAACGGGATATGTTCATTCAAAATATCTGAGCGGCACAGTTTCTGCCGACAGATACAGTGCTGTTTACCTGAATGTGCCTGATTTCAAACAGACAGACAGCCGTTGGGCAAATGTAATCATCGGCAATTCAGGCAAAACGATAGGCAGAATCGGCTGTGTCACAACGGGAATTGCAATGCTTGAGTCTTACCGCACAGGCAGAACAATTTATCCCGATGCAATGTCAAAACGGCTCAGTTATTCATCTTCAGGCAATATTTACTGGCCCTCTGACTATGTTGTAACCACAAGCAACACTGACTATCTCTCAAAAATATACAACATCTTAAAGCAGGGCAAACCTGTTCTTTTCGGTGCAAAAAATTCATCAGGCGGTCAGCATTGGGTCGTGATTACAGGTTACAAAGGCGGTGACACTCTCTCAGCATCACAATTCACGATAAATGACCCCGGTTCAAACACACGCACTACTCTGCAACAATTTCTGAACAACTACCCTGTCTTCTATAAATACTTCCGTTATTAATTTTACAAAACAAAACGGTTGCCGTACACCTGCGGCAGCCGTTTTCGTTTTATGTTGTAATATACAGATTTTTATGGTATACTCGTTTTATAAAAAGATGATTTGAGTGATTGCAATGAAAAACTTTTTCAGAATTGACTACAAATATACCGATTCTCATATTTTCAGCTACAGAAGCGGATTTCTTGTGTATGAAGAGAGATTTGCAGACGGTATGCTTATGCCGTCAGGTTATAACGCATCAGGCTATCCCCTTGACACTCTTCAGAATATCCCCACAAGGCTCGATTCTTCCGATTGGCAGGAGCCGTCTGCTTTCGGAATTGAACTTGACGGTCAGTGTGTTGATTTCCGTCTGAAATTTGTTGATTTCACCGTTGAAGAAGACGAAAACAAGTCTGAGGGCATTCTTACTCTTGAAAGTGAAATCAAACCCGTCAAAATCAGAATTCATACTGTAATTGACGGCACTCAGATGTTTACAAGATGGTTTGAAATCGAAAATCTTTCGGAAACCCCAATGAATCTGAGCCGACTTGAACTGCTTTCAGGCGGTCTTGAAAATATGCAGAAAAACAGATTTATATATGACAACAACATCGATGATTTTTATTCGCTCGGATATTTTGAGAACACTCACTGGGCAAAGGAAGGTCAGTTCACATGGCGAAGAATCACTCCCGACACGCTGACAATCGACACACGTTTCGGAAGGGACAGATTCCGTCATCCCCTTGTTTTTCTGAAAAACAATATCACGGGAATGATGTATTTTTCACAGATTGCATACAGCGGAGGTTGCCGTTTCAGCATAGATTACAATGCTCACCGTGAAGACGACGACACATACATTTCCCTTAAAGCTCAGATCACTTCTTTCAATCCCCTGACGGTGATAAAACCCTTTGAAAATTTCAGGACACCCGAAGTTCATATGGGTGCTGTCATAGGCGGACTTGACGAAGCAGTCAATGAAATGCACGCACACACAAGAAAAATCCTGCCCAAGACTTCCCTTCTCGTAGGTTTCGGAATGGGTGCAGAGCACGATATGTCTGTTGAATGCACTAAAGAATATATGCGTCATGGTGCAGAAATGGGTGCGGAAGTTTTCCTTGTTGACGCGGGATGGTACTGTCCTCCCGATGAGCAGATGAAATGGGGTGAATACTGCGGCGATAACTATCCCCATCCCGACCGCTATCCTGACGGAATCAGAGAAATTTCCGACTACTGCCATGAGCTTGGCATGAAATTCTGTCTGTGGGCAGACATTGAAAACATCGGTTGGCGGTCAAAGATAAAAGATGCTCATCCCGAATGGTTTGCAAAGGATATTTACGGCAAAAGGGCAGATTCACTCATAGATATGACAAACCCCGAAGTGCTGAAATGGTGCGAAGAGGAACTCTCTCGAATGATTGAAGAATACAATATGGATATGCTCCGTGTTGACAACAACTGCTCTTACAGAAGCTATCACGGAATAAGCGAAACGGGTGAATGTCTGTCGCTGAGAAGATTCGACGCAATCTATAAGATGTACGATAATCTCAGAAAGCGTTTTCCCGATGTGATTTTTGAAAACTGTGCGGGTGGCGGAGGCAGAACAGACCTTGGCATGATGAAATATTTCAGCCACACCTGGGTAAGTGATAATCAGAGAGCACCCTACTCCGTTATGATTACAAACGGAATGACTCTTGCGCTTCCTCCCGAAAAAGTTGACAGACTTTTTGCAGGTATGGGATGTCACGATCAGGGCTCTCTTGATTTACATATGAGAAACTGTATGCTCGGTCACATGAGTCTTAACACGGTAACACCTTTCGGCAGTGAAAACAATCCTCTTCAGATGGAATTCGTGAAGCACAGCGTTGATGTCTACAAGAATTTCATAAGAGATTTTCTGCCCGAATCAAAAATCTATCATCATACTCCCGATACTGTTGAAACGCACAAGAACGGTTTTTCATGCATTGAAATCACATCAGCAGACAAATCAAAGGGTGCGATAACTGCATTCACACTCGTGAAGCCTGAAACAGATGTATTCACTGTTTTACCAAAGGGCATTGATACCGGAAAAACATACATCATCACCCTTGACAACAACAACGAAACTTACGAAATTTCGGGCAGGCAGCTCAGAAGCCACGGCATCTCAATCAGAATACCGACAGCATTGTCGTCGGAGCTTATACTTTACAGAGAGAAACAATAATTTAGCGAAGCAGAAATTAATTGATATATCGTAGGGGCGATGATTCATCGCCCGGCACGAATGTGCATTTTCCGAAGGAAAATAAAACGGCAGAGCCGTTATTGTTCGCTTTGCTCACAATCGGGCGTTGGATCAACGCCCCTACAAGCTCGATTTTAAT
>JAZTWP010000055.1:0-32730 GCA_045636025.1 Acutalibacteraceae bacterium
CATTCAGCTTTCTCAAGAGCATGGGTATCGGTACTTCTTCATATTCCTGTGCATATAATGTGGGCAGGGTTTGATTATGAACATTCAGGCGTTACAATAATGGAATTTGAAAACTATGAAAACGGCATTACAGCGCCCAAATGTTATTGTTATTCTGATACTTCGCATCTTTATGCAGAAGGAATCGGTTGTGATTTCTTTGAAAGAGTGGAAATGTAAAATTATTATAATTGAGTCAAAACTCTTTACACGTTAGTTTCAATATGTTATAATTAATTACATTTCAGATATAAATTCTGTATATTTTTATCAAAAAATGGTAATTTAACACAGAAGAGGTTGTGATTGAATGGAAAAATTGACACGTAAGTACGGTCTTATGACAGCAATCTGTATGGTAGTCGGTACTGTTATCGGTTCAGGTGTTTTCTTCAAAGCGCAGAATGTTCTTGCAGCAACAGAAGGAAACATGCCGATGGGTATTGCTGCATGGGTTATCACAGGTCTTATTATGATTATCTGTTCTGCTCAGTTTGCAGTTATGGCTACAAAATATGAAAAGGTCAACGGTGTTGTTGACTATGCGGAAGCAACATGCGGTAAAAGTTATGCTTATTACCTTGCATGGTTCCTTGTAAACATCTATTATCCCAGTATGACAGGTGTTCTTGCATGGGTTTCTGCAAGATATTTCGGTGAAATGTTCGGCTGGAGCCTTGTCAGTGCAGAAGTTATGGCACTTGCAGGTTTCTTCCTTATCGCATCATACACAATGAATGCACTTTCACCCAAACTTGCAGGTAAATTCCAGGTAAGTGCAACAGTTATCAAGCTTATTCCCATTTTCCTTATGGCAGTTGTAGGTACTGTTGCAGGTCTGAAAAACGGAACTCTGCCTCAGAATTTCGCAGGTGTTACAGAAGCGATAGGCGGTTCTTCAGGCGGCGGACTCTTTGCAGCTGTTGTTGCAACTGTTTTTGCTTACGAAGGCTGGATTGTTACAACATCAATCAATGCAGAACTCAAGAATCCCAAGAAAAATCTTCCCATAGCACTCGTTGCAGGTGCGGCAATCGTTGTGGTTGCTTATGTATTCTATTATATCGGTGTTGCAGGCGGTGCATCAAGTCAGGTTCTCATTGAAGAGGGTGCAACAACTGCAATTACAAATGTTTTCGGTTCAGTCGGCGGAACATTGCTCAATGTTTGTGTTGTTGTCTCTTGTCTTGGTACTCTTAACGGACTTATGGTTGCAGAGTGCAGAGGTATGTATGCAATTGCAGCAAGAAAAGAAGGTCCCAACCCCGAAATGTTTTCTCAGGTTGACAAGGCAACAAATGTGACATCAAACTCAGCAATCTGGGGTCTTTTCATAAGTTCAGCATGGCTCGTTTTCTTCTACGGAGCAAATCTTACTGAAAAAGGCTGGTTCGGTCCGTTCAATTTTGACTCATCAGAGCTTCCCATTGTTACTGTTTATGCAATGTACATTCCCATGATGATTATGTGGATGAAGAAAGAAAAAGATCTCGGTGTAATGAAGAGATTCATTCTTCCCGCGCTTTCAATTTTTGCCTGCGGATTCATGGTATTTGCCGCTTGTTATGCACACGGTTATACTCCTTATATGACAGCTCTTGAGTCAGGCGAATTCAGGTGTCCTGTTATTTTCTATCTTATTGTATTTGCAGTTATTATGGTTGCAGGTGCCGTACTTAAGAACGGAAAATCAAAAAAGAATAAAAATTGACACAATTAATATAAAGAAGCCGTATTTTATACGGCTTCTTTCTTTCTTTATATTGTTTTTAGGTTCCGAATGTGATAATATTGTGCTTATAATAAATTGCGAAAGGGTTTTTTTATGGCAAAGGTTTTACCCAAAAGAAAAATGTACCGTTATTGCCTTGCTGATATAGCAAAGGGACTTTTCACCGGTATGATAAGTAACTATCTTCTTTATTTTTTCCAGCCCACAGTCAAAAGCGGACTGCCCACACTTCTTCCGGAGAACAAACTTCTCGGTTTTGTTACCATTATGGCACTCATAACAGCAATCGGCAAAATTGTTGATGCTGTCACAGACCCTCTTGTTGCATCACTTTCTGATAAGTGTACTCACAAGGCAGGCAGAAGAATGCCGTTTATGCGAATTGCGGCAATTCCTTATGCATTGTCAGTGCTTCTCATTTTCTTTGCTCCGTTCAAAGAAGGCAGCACAGCAAATGCAGTATGGGTCGGATTCTTCCTGATTACATATTACACAGCATACACATTGTTTTTCATTCCCCGTAACGCACTTGTGCCCGAAATTATTCCCGATGCAAAAGTCAGAGTCGGTTATTACGGAATCAGCACAGGCTTCTTTATGGGTTCAAGCTCATTTATGTATGCGGCAACACTTTTTGTTGATCTTCTTAAAAAGGCAGGACTTTCACCCCTCTGGGCTTGGAGAAGTGTTTTTGGTGTCTTTGCGGCAATCGGTATAGTATGTCTTCTTCTGAGTGCTTATGCTTTCAACGAAAAGGATTATGTTGACGGCAATACAAAACCTCAGGAATCAGTGCTGAAATCGTTCGGTCTTGTTCTCAGAAACAAGGATTTTGTTATCTTCTCACTCGGTGACCTTTTCAGCTATGTTTCAATGGCATTTTTCCAGACAGCAATGCTCTACTACATCACAATGCTTCTTAATGTGCCCGAATCACAGTCATTCCTTGTAATGCTTACTGCAATTGTTGTGGCTATCTGTCTTTTCCCCGTGATAATAAAAATCAGCAGAAAGTTCAACAAAAAGATTCCTCTTATTATTGCAAGTGTTGTGTTTACAATCGTTTTCGGCATCATCTATTTCGGCGACAAGCTTGCAGCTCTTGCTCCCGGTAATGAGCTTTATGTCGGTCTTGCTGTTGGTGTTATTGTTGCATTCCCCTTTGCGGCAATCAACATTCTTCCTCAGTCTGTTTCATCAGACATCATTCAGTGCGATTGTCTCATTAACGGTGTTAACAGAGAAGGTATCTACTCAGCAGTTAAGACATTTATTGAAAAAATCGCTTCAGCCATCGCAATGATGGGTGTTTCAAGTATTCTTGCAATCGGTGCAGGCGCAGGCGAGTCGGTAGGACTTCTCGGTGTTAAGCTCACCGGTGTTTTTGCAGGCGGATTCAGCCTTGTTTCACTTGTTTTCTTCCTTCTTTACAATGATAAAAAGGTTATAGCAAAAATTGAAAAACTCAGAAACGAAAAGGGTGGCAAAGATGAGTAAAATTACTCTCGGTAAAGAGTCAGAGCGTAAGAATGTTTCTGACGAAACGCTGAAAATATACATTGAAAAGCTTAAAAAGATGATTGACTGCAAAACTGTTTTCACCCGTGACGGTGCAAACAGCGCAGAGTATGAAAAGTTCAATAATGTACTTTGCGAATGCTTTCCGAAACTTTGTGAAAAAGCTGAAAAACTCACTTTCGGCACAAACTGTTTTGTTTTTGTGATAAAGGGTAAAAATGCAAAGAAAAATGTAATGCTTATGTCACATCACGATGTTGTTGACGGTGACAGCGAATGGAAAACAGACCCGTTCTGTGCAATCGAAAAAGACGGTGCCCTTTACGGCAGA
This sequence comes from Acutalibacteraceae bacterium, assembly GCA_045636025.1. Classification (GTDB taxonomy): domain Bacteria; phylum Bacillota; class Clostridia; order Oscillospirales; family Acutalibacteraceae; genus UBA1081. The sequence goes on from JAZTWP010000055.1 coordinate 3,621, forward strand.
GGAACAATTGACACAAAAACTCCTCTCTTTGCAGAGCTTCAGGCTGCAGAGGAGCTTATTGCTGAGGGTTATGATTTTGACGGAATCAATCTTTACATAGGCTCTTCAGACAATGAAGAAGTCTGCGGTGACGGAATGGTGCTCGCAACTGAATATTTCAAAGAAAAGGGCATTCATTTTGATGCTGTCTTTGATGAGGGCGGTGCTATCACTCAGGGTATGATTCCCACGGTAACCGCAAAGAGTGCAATGGTTGCCGTGCACGAAAAAAGCCGTCACGTTTACAGATGCAAAACAACAAAAAACACAAAGGGTCACGGCGGTCTGAATCCCTCAACTGATTCTGCCGTAAACAGACTTTGTGCTTTTATCACAGAAGTGAATAATACAAAAATATATAAGGGCAAGTTTTATCCCGAAGTGAAAGCAACATTCAAGAGCCACGCACCTTATATGTCTTTCCCGATGAATATGCTTTTCGGAAATCTTTCTGTTTTTTCTCCCGTGATAAAGAAAGTTATGCTTTCAATTCCCACAGCAGGTGCAATGCTTTCAACAGCAATCACATTCACAACTGTTTTTGCAGGCTCAAAGGAAGACCCTCAGGTTGGTGCAAAGGAAGCAGAGACAATTATGTTTATCCGCTGTATCCGTGAAGACGATATGCTGAAAGGTTTTGAAAAAATCAAAAAAATCGCAGAGAAGTATGGTGTTGAAATCGAACAGGTTGAAAGAGATTACTGTCAGCCGTCTTCTTTTGAATCAAGACCTTACAAAATTCTTGAAGAAGTTATGAATGCAAATTTCCCCGATGTAATCGTAGCACCCTATCTTCTCACAGCAGGCACAGATGCAAGACGATTCACCGATGTGGCAGACACAATTCTTCGTTTTGCACCCATTGACCTTGACAAGGTTCAGTTTGCTTCAATTCACAGCGCAAATGAACACATTAAAATTCCCAATGTGGGTCAGTGCGTATGTTTCTATAAGGATCTGGTGAAAAAAATATGACACAGGAACAGTTTATATATTATCTTGGCCAGTTTTTCGGTGTTCTGGTAACAATCGGTGTTATTGTAAATCTTCAGCTGAAAAACAAAAAGCATATGGTTATACTTTCCATTGCTATAAACCTGTTGTCTTCGCTGAATGTACTTTGTCTGTCAGGTTTTACATCCGGAATGATTATTTGTGCCGTTGCGGTGCTTCAGCTCATATTCCAGTTGTGGCATGATTACAAGGGTACAGAAACAAAAGTGCCTGAAATGATTTTCTTTACCGTGCTTTATGTGGGCGGAGGAATAATCGGTTTTGAAAAATGGATTGATATTCTTGCAATTATTGCAGCTGTGCTTTATATGACAGCAATGTTTCAGAAAAAAGAACAGAGAATCAGAGTCATTCTTCTTGCAAACCTTTCAACCTGGACAATTTATCACGCAATCCTCGGTTCAACATCATTTTTCGCACAGGTTGCAGGAATAATTTCATCTGTAATTGCTTTGGTAAGATACAGAAAACAATAATTTATCGGAAATGTTTGAAGAAATTAAAATCGAGCTTGTAGGGGCGTTGATCCAACGCCCGATTGTGAGCAAAGCGAACAATAACGGCTTTGCCGTTAATTTTCCTTACGGAAAAGCACTTTCGTGCCGGGCGATGAATCATCGCCCCTACGATATATCAATCAATTTCTGCTTAGCTAAATTATTGTTTATTGACATTTCATATTCTTTTTTGTTATAATAAAAATAACAAAAAATAGGAGGCAGTTTCTATGTTAGCAAAATTTTTCACAGCATTGGTAACATTCCTTATGGCAATTTCTCCCGCACTTCCTCATCTTTTCGGTCTTCCTGCAATTCCTTCAGGTCAGGAACTCAATCTTGAAGAAAGATTTGAACTTACTTGGTCAGATGAATTCGAAGGTACAGAACTTGACAGATCAAAATGGGTTACAGAATGGTGGGTAACTGAACGTAAGGGCGGTTTCTGGCACGAAGATATGGTTTCTGTTAAAGACGGCAACCTTATTATCACTACAGCATATTTTGATGAACCTCTTGAGAATAAATATCTCGACGAATGGGGCGATAAAATCGATTTCGATGAATACAAGCCCGGCTGGTACTCAGCTTGTATCACAACAAACGGCACTTTTGAACAGTGCTACGGCTACTATGAAGTAAGCTGTATCCTTCCCAAGTCTGCAGGTATGTGGTCTGCATTCTGGATGATGAATGAAGGCGTTTACAACGTTAACAATTCAGGTCAGGACGGTACAGAAGTTGATATCTTTGAATCAATGTACTACAAAGACGTAAAATGGGGCTTCGGCGATGCAGTTATCAGCGGTATCCACTATGACGGTTACGGCGAAGGTCACAACGGTGACAGCATCGACAAGTGGTATGCAAACAACCCCTATGAAGAGTTCAATACATACGGTCTTGAATGGAACGAAAATGAATACATTTTCTACATCAACGGTATAGAAACAGGCAGACTCTCAACAGGCGGTGTTTCTCAGAATCCCGAATGGCTTCTTCTCTCTTGTGAAGTTGCAGGTGAAAACGGTGTAGCTTATGCTGACAGACACGGTGTTGGTCCCATGAGCATGGAACCCGGTGAAACAGCAGAATTCATCGTAGACTATGTAAGAGTTTACCAGTACAAGTAATAAAAAATCAAGCGGACTGCATTGCAGTCCGCTTTTTATATGGTCTGATTAAAGAAGTCCTTTTCTGAGCATTTCCTGCGCTGCAAGCATAATGCCTATTTTACCGCTATGGAAATTGAGTCCGCCCTGCATCCATACTGCAAAAGGCTCACGGAGAGGAGCGTCTGCAGAAAGCTCGATTGATGAGCCTGATGTGAATGCGCCTGCCGCCATAATTACCTGACAAGGGTAACCCGGCATATCCCAAGGTTCGGGAGTAACGTATGAATCAATAGGAGATCCTTTCTGAAGTCCCTGACAGAAAGCTATCAGATTCTCGCTGTTTTTAAGCTTTATAGCCTGAATGATATCGTGTCTTGTTTCGTCTGAAGATGGAGTTGTTTCAAAACCGAAGCCTTCAAAGAGTGATGCGGCAAAAACTGCAGTTTTGAGTGCTTCACCAACAACGTGAGGAGCGTGGAAAAGTCCCATAAGAATCTCTCGTGTGCTTTCAAGAGATGCGCCCACTTCCTTGCCGAGAGATGGAGTTGTGAGTCTGTATGAGCAAAGTTCAATTGCCTCTTTTGTGCCTGCCATATAGCCGCCGCACTTTGCAACACCGCCGCCGGGATTCTTGATAAGGCTGCCTACGATAAGGTCTGCGCCCACTGCTGTAGGCTCTGTTTTTTCTACAAATTCACCGTAGCAGTTGTCAACCATAACGAGAGCGTCTGAATTTGCTCTTACAATTTCTATTGCTTTGCCGATTTCAGCAACAGAAAGACTGTCACGGAGTGTGTAACCTCTGGAACGCTGAAGATATACAAGTCTGATTTTGTTTTCTTTAACTGCTTTTTCAATTGCTTCGTAATCAAGATGACCGTTTTCATCAAGGTCTGTCTGAAGATATGTTACACCGAAGTCTGCAAGTGAGCCCTGACCGTTTTTGCCGTCCATACCGATAACGGGACAGATTGTGTCGTAGGGTCTGCCTGTAATGCAGAGCATATTGTCACCGGGACGAAGAAGTGAGAAAAGTGCAATTCCCAGAGCGTGAGTACCGCAGGCGATACTGTATCTGATTATTGCATCTTCCGCTCCGAAAACATCGGCAACGATCTTGTCTGCAAGCTCTCTGCCTGAGTCACCGTAGCCGTAGCCTGTTGAACCCCAGAGCTGAGTTTCGCTGACTCTGTTTTCTATAAAAGCATTGAGCACTTTATGCTGATTATACTCTGTCATTTCATCTATTCTTGCAAAAGCGCCCTTTGCTTTTTCAAGAGCAGTTTCTGCAGCAGATGTTATAACAGGACTGAAATTAAAAAATTTATTATCCATCTTATTCACCCGTATATATTTTAAGGATATTGCTTCGTGGTGTCAATAGAAAGATTGCACAATAAGAAGTTTTATGCTACAATTAAAATATACTTATTGAGGTAACGGTTTATGAGATATCTTAACATAACAAAAGCGGAATTTTTACAGCGCATAAACAGATTTGTTGCAAAAGTCTGTCTTGACGGTGAAGAGATTGTCTGTCACGTTAAAAACACCGGCAGACTCGGTGAATTGTTTCTTAAAGGTGCAACTGTTTATCTGGAAGAGAGCAGTAATCCCGACCGCAAAACAAAATATGACCTTGTGGCAATTGAAAAAGACGGAGAGATTTTTAATATTGATTCCTATGCTCCGAATCTTGCCGCAAAGGAATATCTTATGAAGCTTTATCCCGGTTGCAGAGTCAGAGCCGAAGTGAAATACGGCAACTCGAGATTTGATTTCTGCATAGAGGGTGAAAAAGCAAAAACATTTACCGAAGTCAAGGGTGTCACCCTTATAAAAGACGGCATTGCACTTTTTCCCGATGCTCCCACAGAAAGGGGAGTCAAGCACATAAAAGAGCTTATTGAGTGCAGAAAAGAGGGGCTCGGTGCTGAAATTCTTTTTGTTGTGCAGACACGTTTTGCAGAGTGTTTTTCGCCTAATGATGAAACACATCTGCAGTTTGCCGAAGCACTGCGTGAAGCCGAAAAAGCAGGAGTGAAAATAACAGCAGTAAACTGCATTGTCACTCCGTCTGAAATGATAATTGACCGTGAAATAAAAACAGACCTCAGGAGGAATATAAAATGAAACTGTCGCTGATACCTGCCCCTTGTGAAATTTCGTATCTTCAGGGTTTTACAAAATGTGATGCGCCCGTCGTCAGAATAACAGACTCTTCTTTGCCTTATGAGGGATTCGAAATTTGTATTGACGGAGAAATCAGAATAAGTGTATCTTCTGAAGCAGGATTTTTCTACGGTGAAAATCTTGTTGAGCAGATAAAATTTCAATGCGGTCAGAATATTCCGAATATCCATATAAAAGATATGCCAAAATATTCTTACCGTTCATTTATGATTGACAGTTGTCGCCATTTTGTATCTGTTGAGAATATAAAAAGAATGATAAACCATTGTGCAAAACTCAGATTCAATGTTTTTCATTGGCATCTTACAGATGACCAAGGATGGAGAGCTGAAATCAGAAAATACCCCGAGCTTATTGAAATCGGCTCAATAAGATATGCAAACAACTTCGGAGAAGAGCAGAATAACGATGTTCACAAGGGCTATTATACTCAGGCACAGATGCGTGAAATTGTTGAGTATGCCCATAAGAATCATATGACCGTTGTGCCTGAAATTGATATGCCCGGTCACGTTTCAGCTTTGCTTGCTTCAATTCCGTCTCTTGTGTGCGGAGATAAAAAAGTTGAAATCAAAACATCAGGCGGAATTTTCAAGGATATCCTCTGCGCAGGCAAAGATGAAACATATGATATTCTGTATGATATTTTTGATGAGATATGCGCTGTTTTCACAGACGATTATATTCATATAGGTGGTGACGAGGCTCCGAAAATTCAATGGAAGACCTGTCCCGATTGTCAGCAGAAAATCAAAGTTGAAAAACTGAAAAATGAAGAAATGCTTCAGGGTTATTTCATCAACCGTGTAAAAAATTATCTTTCTCAGAAAGGTAAAAAGGTCATCACCTGGAATGAAAGTCTTAAAAGCGGTATTCTTGACACAGATATCACGGTACAGATGTGGATGGACAGAAAGGGAGACTGCAAAAAAAGTGACAACCCCATCATTGTGAGTGATTTCTTCCACTATTATGTTGATTATCCTTATACAATGACTCCTCTTAAGAAAGTCTATGATTATAAAACAGACATCAACTCAAATGTTATCGGTGTCGGTACTCCCATCTGGACAGAATATGTGCCCGATATTGAATATATGGAGTATATGTGCTTCCCGAGATTCATTGCTGTTGCTGAGGCTGCCTGGAGCATTGATAAGCCTGCATATTCACAGTTCAGAACAGAACTTAAGGAGCTTATGGGCTATTATAACATTGAAAATGCCGCAGAGCCTGAAGAATGGGATCCTCCCGTGAAATCAAGACTTACCGGTGTTGTGAATCATTTCGGTTCAATTTCCCCAAATGAAAAAGTCAGAAATTACTTCATAAAAAAGAAGAATAAACACAAAAATTGAGAAAATGTGTCAATTTGTAATAAATATGCTCAAAAATATTGCATTTTGAAAATAATTATTGTATAATACTTACACATATTATTGATATGAACAAAAAATCTATCAAGGAGGTATCTTAATGCCTACACAGAAAGTTTCAAAAATTACAACAGAACGCAGTGATCTTTTCCTTCGTGCATCAAAGGGTCATTTTGCTTCAACACATTCTCACAGCAATTATTATATCGATGTTGCTGCACAGAAATCAAGATTGTCTGAAGCAAAAGCAGTAGCCAAAGAGATTTGCCGTAATTACAGATATAACACAAGAATTGTTGACACAATTCTTTGTCTTGACGGCACAGAAGTTATCGGCACCTGCCTTGCTGAGGAACTTACAAAGAATGATTTTATGAATATCAATGCTCATCAGACAATTTATGTTGTCACTCCTGAAATGGCGGGTTCATCTCAGCTCATTCTCCGTGACAATATCGTACCCATGGTTAAAGATAAGCACGTGCTTGTTCTTGCTGTTTCCGTTGCATCAGGTAACACAGTTAAAAATGCGATTGAAGCTGTTAAGTATTACGGTGGTGAAGTTGTTGGTATCGGCTCAATCTTTGCAACAACAGAGGAAATTGCAGGTTATGAGGTTGATTCTGTTTTCAATCCCAAAGATTTGCCGGACTATTTCTCAGTGCCTTCTCATGAATGTCCTCTTTGCAAAGAAAAGGTCAAGATTGATGCTCTGATAAATTGTTACGGATATTCAAAACTGTAAAAAATATGCCGACTGCCTACGCAGTCGGTGTTGTTTGATTTTATATATCAAAAGGAGAGTTCAGAATGGATGCATTAAAACCCATTATTTCAATGCTTACAACTATTATTATGACGTTGTGTTTCTGGCTTGACATTCCTTGTTATCCCATGGGTGAAGAGCTTGATATGGACAAGTTTGAGATTACTTTTGCCGATGAATTCGAGGGTGAGCTTGACAGAAGCGTATGGTCAGGTCACTATCAGTACGGCAACAAGACAGTATCAAGAAAAGGCAGTTACTGGAATCAGTATCTTGCAGAAACAAAAGACGGTAATCTTGTTATTCCCGTAGTTTATCTTGAAGACGGTATGGGCGGTGAAGGTGCAGGCTGGTACACAGCAGGTATCGACACGGATGCAGACGCTCCCAACGGATTCAGCCAGAAATTCGGCTATTTTGAATGCAGATGCATTCTTCCCAAGGGCGCAGATGTATGGAGTGCATTCTGGCTTATGAACAGCGGTGTGTTTGACGTTGACGGCAATGGTCAGGACGGCACAGAAATCGATATCTTCGAAAGTGACGGATATGAAAAACTTCTGAAGTACAATGTTTCATCAAATCTTCATTTTGACGGTTACGGTGATGCACATCAGAAGATGGGGGCAAAGAGATTCCTTCTCTCAAACAATCCTTACGAAGAATACAACACATACGGCCTTGAATGGAATGAAGATGAATATATCTTCTACATCAACGGTGTTGAAACATTCCGCACATCATTCGGCGGTGTTTCTCAGAATCCCGAATATCTTATCCTTTCAGTTGAAATGCGTGGCGAAGATGGTATCCCCTCAGAAAGAGCAAATACTCCCGCTGACGGCGCAGAATTCATCGTCGATTACGTAAGAGTTTATCAGTATAAAGATATGGCATAAAATTTACAGTGAACCGAATTGCTCGGTTCACTGTTTTTATACTATTGTTCATTGCAAGATGTATGATTGTGTGATATAATCAAAAAAAGAAAAAACAAAAGCATTTGAGGATGTGTTGTTATGGCAAAGAAACCGAATGTTTTATTTATTGTCACCGATGACCAGCGTTTTGACACGATTCACGCTCTCGGTAACAATGAAATTATTACGCCGAATCTTGATAAACTTGCAAAGAGAGGAATATCCTTTGTGCGTGCGCATATTGCAGGGGGTACCTGCGGCGCCGTCTGTATGCCCAGCCGTGCGATGATTCTTTCGGGCAGAAATCCCTTTCATCTTGAGGAATTGGGCGGAAACATTCCCGAAGAACATAAAACCCTCGCAGAAACCTTCAAAAACAACGGCTATGAAACAATCGGTCTGGGAAAATGGCATAACGGCTGTCCTGCCTATGCGAGAAGTTTCACTCAGGGTGCAAAGATTTTCTTCGGCGGAATGTGGGATCATTGGAATGTGCCCACCTGTCGTTATGACCCTACGGGTGAATATGATAATGTGATAAATTTTGTTGTGGATTTCTTCAATGACAATCATCCTATGCAGCAGCATTGTGATGAGTTTGCCCCTGGTAAGCACTCAAGCACCTTGCTGACGGATGCCGCAATTGATTTGCTGAATAAAAACACGGGCCAAGACAATCCCTTCTTTATGTATCTTGCTTATCTTGCACCTCACGACCCGAGGACAATGCCCGACGAATTCCGCAGTATGTACGACCCCGAAAAAATAACACTTCCGCCGAATTTTCAGGAGCTTATTGATACGAATTACCCGCTTATGGTGCATCGTGACGAGCATCTTGCGGCATATCCCCGTGACGAAAAAGAAATCAGACGCCATATTGCCGAATATTTTGCAATGATAACACACCTCGATTATGAAATAGGCAGACTTCTTAAAGCACTTCACGAGTCGGGCGAAGAGGATAACACAATAATTGTATTTACGGGTGACAACGGTCTTGCAGTCGGTCAGCACGGATGGCTCGGAAAAGAGGATATTTACGAGCACGGTGTCCGTATACCCCTTATCATAGCAGGCCCCGACATTGCCTCCGATACATGCAACGATGCATATGTTTATCTTTATGACATTTTTCCGACACTCTGCGAAAAGGTCGGAATCAGCGTGCCCGACTCCGTTGACGGCAGAAGTTTTGCACATCTTCTTGACGGACAGCACGGAGAAAAATTCCGTGATGAACTTTATCTGATTTTTGATCAGTTTGTCCGTGGCGTGAAGGACGATAATTATAAGCTTATCGAGTACCGCAACGGTGATGGCGAAGAGGATAAATGGACTTTCCTCTATGATATAAAAAAAGACCCGTGGGAGACAAAAAACCTCGCCGGGGATGAAAAATATAAAGAAAAAGTCGCTGAAATGAGGGACAAAATCATCACCCACCGTGATGAATGGGAAGAACAATCCCACCCCTGGGGTAAGGACTTCTGGAAAAGATTCTGATGGATATTATTCAGCCGTAATAAAAAGTAAAAGAACCAAAGTCTGTGACCTTGGTTCTTTCTCTTTTGTCAGATTTTCGCCTTCACGGCGAAGCCGTGGATGTAATCAACACGGAGTGTTGTATGTAATCCGGAACACAGTTCCGGTATGTAATCATTTTTTTAAATGCATGTAATCAATCCGCAGAAAAACATCAAGATGATGACATACACGCTGACGCGTGATTACATACTGCTTTCGGCAGATTACATGCCAATCCTGCGGATTGGATAAAAACAAAAGCATCGCAGTCGCGATGCTTTTGTTTTTGGTGGAGATGGCGGTATCCGAAGGCTGACGCCTTCGGCTGAATTCGATTATATGTCCCTCGTGTCTCCGCCTTCGGCGAACCGACACGAGATGGACTATGCGGTTTCGAAAACCTTTATGAGAAGAAATGTTCAGGCATAAAAAACAACACCTCGGAAGAGGTGTTGTTTTTTATGGTGGAGATGGCGGTATTCGAAACCGCGTCCGAAAATTCATTCTCTCAGCTTTCTACGAGCGTAGCCGATAAATTAAATCTCTCCCTTTACACGCCTGTCGGCAGGCTTATATCAGGACAGCTCCGTTATGCATGACGGGTTACGGAGACGCTTGCCCGTTCACGTTCACTGCTAATCGACGCCTTATCCCAAGCCGCAGTACTCTCGGGTAAGACGGCAGCTATTAAGCAGCTGCTAAAACAGTTTTATTAGTGTCGTTTATTTTTAATAAACTTGCGATTTTTATAGAGGTACCGCACCTCTGCTCGCTTACCGGGATTCAAAATCCCCGTCGAAATCCTTTCATCCCCCTGTATCAATTAACAATGTGCAATTTACAATGTACAATGAAAATTACTTACACGTTGCGTAAAGACATGTTTCTTTCGATTTCTCTGTTTGCGCTCTTTTTTGCGGCGTCTTCACGCTTATCATAGAGCTTTTTACCTTTACAAAGACCGATAAGAAGTTTCGCTTTGCCTTTTTTGAAGTAGACCTGCAGGGGTATTATCGCATAACCCTGCTGTTTTGTCAACCCGAAAAGCTTTAGTATTTCTTTCTTGTGCATTAGCAATTTTTTCGGTCTCAACGGGTCACGGTTGAAGATGTTGCCGTGGTCATAGGGTGAAATGTGCATACCGTTGACGAAAATCTCGCCTTTTACGATGTTGCACCATGAATCTTTGAGATTGATTTTACCCTGACGGACAGATTTTACTTCTGTACCGAAAAGCTCAATTCCTGCTTCATAAGTTTCTTCCACAAAATAGTCGTGATAGGCTTTTTTGTTTTGAGCAACTGTTCTGTTTTCATTTTTTTCCACGATAACACCTCCATAAACAATAATTTATGTGGCTTTACGCCACTAAATTATTGTTTCAATTCGTAATTCGAAATTCGCAATGCGTAATTTCGCAAAGGGCTTCGCCCTTTAACCCATTTTATAATCAAACCTGTTTATATCGTCAGTGTAGGGAACGATGCCCACATCGTTCCGCTAAGTCTGATGAAACTTCAGGACGGACCGATCAGGGGATCGGTCCCTACATTTGGTTTGTTAAATTATCCGTACCAAATTATTGTTTACATTGCTTCGGGTGCTGAGAGTTTCATCATTGTCAGCACGTTATATAATACATCTTTGACACATTTGCAAAGGAATAATCTTGCCTGCTGAAGATTTTTATCTTCAATGTCGCAACGGCATGCGTTATAGAACTTATGGAAGAGAGTTGACAGTTCAAGAGCATAACGTGTGATTCTTGAGGGATCAAGAGCTTTTGCTGCGCTTTCAATTTCACCTGTGAGAGATGAAATGTGTCTGATAAGCTCTTTTTCTTCACTTGCAGTGAGAAGCTGTGCGTTTTCTTCTGTACAGCCTGTGAAGTCAACACCCTTTTCGCTCATCTTTCTGAAGATAGAGCAGATTCTTGCGTGTGCATACTGGCAGTAGTAAACGGGGTTGGAGCTTGACTCTTCAATAGCAAGGTCAAGGTCAAAGTCGCAGTGAGTGTTTGCTTCTCTCATATTGAAGAAGAATCTTGCTGCATCGATGGGTACTTCGTCAAGAAGAGTAACGAGTGTGATAGCCTTACCTGAACGCTTTGAAAGCTTTACAGTTTCACCATTTCTTACAAGACGAACCATCTGCATAAGAACAACTTCGATTCTTGAGGGATCTACACCGAGAGCCTGGATTGCACCCTTGAGTCTGGGCACATAACCGTGGTGGTCTGCACCGAGAATATCAATTGCTCTGTCGAAACCTCTTGTTACAAGCTTATTATAATGGTATGCAATATCGGGTACGATATATGTGAAGAATCCGTTTGAACGGCGGAGAACAAAGTCCTTGTCGCAGCCGAACTGTTCAGCCTTGAACCAGAGTGCACCGTCAAGTTCGTATGTATAGCCCTTTTCTGTGAGCATATCCACAACTTTCTTTGCTTCTCCTGAGTTGTGAAGTGTGCTTTCTCTGAACCAGGTGTCGTATTTGATTTTATATTTGAGAAGGTCTCTTTCAAGTCCCTGAACGTTGAGGGGAAGAGCATACTCAACAAGAGCATTTCTTCTTTCCTCTTCAGTTGTATTTATATATTTGTCACCGTAGATTTCAGCAAAGTTCTTTGCGTGATCGATAATATCCTGACCGTGATATGCGTCTTCGGGCATTTCCATGGGGTCACCGAAGTGCTGTTTGTAACGGACATCGAGTGAAAGACCGAATTTTTCGATCTGATTACCACCGTCATTTACATAGAATTCTCTTTCTGAATGATAACCTGCCCATGAGAGAATCTCTGCAAGGCAGTCACCCATAGCACCGCCACGGGCATTGCCGATGTGCATAGGGCCTGTGGGGTTTGCAGAAACGAATTCAACAAGAGCTGACTTGCCCTTGCCGTATTCGGAATGACCGTACATTTCACCCTTGTTCTCAACGTCGAAGAGAATGTCTGCATAGTAAGCTGAACCGAGTGTGAAGTTTATGAAACCTGCACCTGCTGCTTCTACCTTGTTGAAATATGTGCCCTCAAGGTCTGCATTTTCGCAAAGAGCAGCAGCAATTTTCATAGGAGCTGTTCTGAAAACTCTTGCGCCTACCATAGCAGCGTTTGTTGAGTAGTCACCGTGTGATCTGTCTGCGGGGACTTCAACTTTGAAATCGGGGAGTTCGCCTTCGGGAAGCTGACCGTTTTCAATTGCCTTTGCAAGGGCATTTTTTATGATGTCAAAAATCTGATTTTCTGCTTTTTTAACGATAAAACTCATTGTAATTTCCTTTCAACTGATTTATTCCAAAGTGATAATTAATTCGTTTTCACTCGCTACACCGCCGTAGAAGTCGATGGTGTATTTAAGCTCGAGTGTGCCTTTGCCGTCCTGAATGTCTGATGCAACTTTCTGTGCATTGATGCCTATAAGCATTGTGCCGAAAGGTGACTGATACTGGCAGTTGTGACGTTTGCCCTTTTCAATTGTCATTTCGGTATTGAAAGACCCTGTGCGCACCATTGATACACAGCTTCCCTCTACAGAAAGAATTGTGTGACAGCCTTTGAGTTCGTCATACTGTTCATCGTATTCGATTTTGTAACTGCCGTCGAAATTTCCCACCCAGACACCACGGGTTGTCATTTCATAAGATTCCTTGTTTCCGTCTGTGGTGTGGGAATCTTTTATTGTCAATAAAACGTCTTTTTTCATTATTCTCTTTCCAATGCTAATTTAATAAGTCTGTCAACAAGTTCATCATAGGGGATTCCGTATGCACCGAAGAGCTTTGCATACATACTGATTGAAGTAAATCCGGGGAGAGTGTTGATTTCGTTGAGGAGAACTGCACCGTCTGAGCGTCTTACGAAGAAGTCAACTCTTGAAAGTCCCGTACAGCCGAGAGCTTTGTATGCTCTGATTGCCTGAGCTCTGATTTCTTCGCTCTTTTCTTCTGAAAGTTCAGCGGGAATGCAGAGCTTTGAAGCGGCATCGATGTATTTTGCTTCGTAATCATAGAATTCGTTTGCAGGGAGAATTTCACCGATAACTGATGCGATGGGATTTTCGTTGCCGAGTACTGCACATTCAACTTCTCTGCCGTCAATGTTTTCTTCTGCAACGACCTTGTCATCTTCTGCAAAAGCAATATCCATTGCCTTGTAAATGTCTTCTTTTGTCTTAGCTTTTGAGATGCCTACTGATGAACCTGCGTTTGCGGGTTTGATGAATACGGGAAGACCGAGATAATTCACACAGTCATCTGCAAACTTCTCTTTATTTTCAGCATAATCCCACTTTGTGACAGCGAGCCATTTTGCCTGAGCGATTCCTGCGTTGTCCGCTGTCATATTTGTCATTGCTTTGTCCATACACATTGCACTTGCAAGTGTTCTGCAGCCTACATAGGGGAGCCCTGCAAGTTCAAGAAGCCCCTGAACAGTTCCGTCTTCACCGTTTTTGCCGTGAAGTACGGGGAAAACAGCATCAATGCTGATTTTTTCCATACCCTCTGTTCTGAAAACATTTACACACTTTTCACCGAAGTCGGTTGAAATCGCTGCGGGAGTGCATTTTGCATTCAGCCAACTGTTGTCGGGGATAAGATTTATATCATCTTCATAGAGGAACCATTTACCCTCTTTTGTGATACCCATAAGAACGGGGTTATATTTATCTTTCGGCATATTTGTGATAACTGCAAAAGCAGAGCGGAGTGAAACTTCATATTCACTTGATTTGCCGCCGAAAAGAACGAGTATATTTTTCATAAATTATCAACTCCTGAAAAAGTACAGTATATAATATCATAAAAATTCATATATTACAAGATTAATTATTATGCACAGAAAAACAAAAAGAGAATAGCTGCAACAGTACCGCAAACGGGATTGCTCAACTTTTCGGGAATCAGCGGCTTTGCTGAATCTTTACAGATGATGCTGAGCTGTATATTTTCCGCAATACAGATTATCAGAGAAAGGAGGATGGTGTTTTTTATTCCTGTTGAAATAATGTTTGAAAAGAAACCTGTTGCCGTTAAAAGGAACGGATAAACAGAAGAGGTGATTATTGCAGTTTTTTGTAAAATGCTGTTGTTTCTGATAACGGGGATAGTTCTGAATACTGTCATTGCGCAGGCAGCTGCCACAAGAGCAACGCCGAGAATGTAAATAAAAATGTCTGCCAGTTTTTTTGAAAAATATCCTGCGGACGGGAACTCAAATGTTGCTCTTCCTGAAAAAACGAGAATTGCCGCCAGTACAATTATGTAGAGATAGCCGAACAGAACATACCCGGAAATTTTTTTGTCATCACCTGAATTCTTTCTGATGCTGTATTTTACAAACAACAGAAGCAGAACGGGAATGTATGCCGCAAAGATGAACGATGTTGCAGATTTGAAAATCATAAGTCCGGACAGCAGTACTGCCATATTTGTGAACTCATTAAGATTAATAAAGATTGCGGAAAGAAGCACAATTGCAGCAAAAGTGTATGTCAGCGAGGTGATGTTTGAATCAAGACCTTTGTACATGAGTGCCGTAACGGTTGCGCAGACAGCTGTCAGGTAAAAAAGCTTTTCCTTTTCATTTATTGTGCTGTTTTTTCTGAAGAAAAAGTAAAATGCGGGAGGTGTTATATACAACAGATAATTTGTAGGAAATGTTTTTATAACACTTTCAAAACCGAACCTGATGTTCAGATCAAGCATGGGGATGAACGGCAGAAAAACAAAAGCCGTTGCATATGCGATTAAAATGTATTCGGCAAAACCGATTTTTTTTGTTTTCTGCAAAGAGTACACCTCCGTATCAGATAAGATTTGTGATAAAGGTCATAAGAACAGGGAAAACGAAATAAGCAGGTTTTTCTCTCAGAGAGTCGAGAGCTGAAGAGACGTTTTCATCCTTCTGTTTCAGACATATGCAGAGGTAAAGGAACTGCGCAATGATGTATGTTGAAATATAACGGGAAATATCTACCGAAATGATAATGCTTGCGGTCTGCGGAATTACAGTCAGCATAAAAAGGATATAGGGGAGTCTGTTCATAAAACCGTCGGTATTCTTTATTGCTTTTATCCAGATAAAAAAGAATACAACCATCAGCGGAATTATTGAAATGATTCGGATAAGGTCGTTGGTTGCAAACTGGTTGATTGCAAGCAGTATAAGATTTTTCACGAGTACAAACATATTGTCTGCATATTCAACATCTGAGAAACCGTGAACATCTTTGCCGTAAAGAAACGCTTCGATGTAACCTGAAACGGCTGCAATGTCGCAATTGCCCTTTTTTGCAAGGTATTCAAGGGCTTCCTGCTCGGACATTTTTACCATGTCGGCTGCAAAGAAAAATCTGTATACAACGGTGGCAAGTCCGCTGATTGCGGAGACGACAAAGCAGATGCTTGCCCATATTCTGCTGCCGTATTTTCTGATTACACAGTAAGCAAGAATTCCGAAACACGGAACCATATATGCTGTTATGAATGCATCGTGAACGAAAACACCTGCACACATAAGTATCGGATAAAGCCAGACAAGGAATCTGTTTTCGGCAATGAACACGCAGATGAGCAGAACAACCATACAGAAAATGTCAATGAATCCGAATATGTCACCTGCAAAAATTGTAATTGAAAACGGGAATGTTATAAAAATTGCCGTAAGAACAAGCAGAATATTTTTGTGTTTGCTGTGTGACTCTGAAAGACAGCCCGCAATATAAAATGATGTCAGAAGAAAGAAAACTGTTGTTGAAATCTTAAGGAATGAGCATATCCATTCAACGGTGAAGGATTCTTTGAAAAGGCTGAGGATGGAACCGATGAGGAATCTGGGAGCTATAGCAATTGAAAAGTCGCCGATGAAAAGAACATACAATGCGTCAACAGAATAATTGAAGTCTTTTACAAAGCAATAAAGCATTGTCACGGCAAAAATGACAAGTGTATTTCTTGCTGTGAGAAAAGATTTGTTTTTCAGCATACCGGAACCCTCCTTCAAGTCAGTTTTATATGCTCAGACAGAAAAGAACAGCACAGGCAATTGTTATAATTTCTGTAAAATCTTTATTTTTCTTTATTTCTGCTTCTGCAGAAATACTGTGTTGAGCGGTAAAGATGATAATATTTATAATTGCAATGACAATTGCAGTTCTGTTTGATACTGAAAAGATATCTGTAAAATATCCTGCAATGCCGAGACAAACGGGAATGACAGCCGAAGCGGAAAATAACAGTTTTTCTGTAATTTTACGTGAATTGCCGATTGTTTTTATCATATGACAAACAGCAACCAGCAGCATAAGAAGTATTGCTGCGACAGTTTTCGCAATATAAGCTGCGGTTATTGCCTGCGGCGTTGTGATTGCCGTGTTGATATGATATCTTTTTGTAATAATCATAAATGTAAATAAAACGAGAGTATAGCATTGAACAAAAAGAACAATCTGCATTATGATTTTTTTTATTTTATTTTCTGTACGGGTCAGTTTTATGATGAGAAGAATAATCAGCGGAACTGCAACGGTTATTGCATACAGAAAAATGTCGAGCTTTGAAAGAAAAAAGAAAGGAATTATTCCTGCAGCGGCAAAATATTCATTGGTGTTTATAAGAACAAACATAATAATGAAAACTGCAATGAGCATATTGAGATAATTTGCAGCCGAGGTAAAAAATTCAGAAAAAATCAGAAAAAGAATAAGCGCATCGGAGCCGGCAAGAATCAGAGACTTGTTTCTGAAATCGTTTTTGCTGAATAAGAAGCAGAGCCCTGCGGGAACAATGCAGAGAATAATATTGAGTGTTCTGCTGAAAAAGAAATTTCTGTAAATTTCTGAAGTTGCTATATCCTTCTGCACAATATACGGAATTATCAGCAGACAAATGTAAAATGAAACCGTTATGATGAAAATATTGTTTTTCAGTTTGTTTGTTATTGTCATTTTTTTGTCCCTCCCCGTCAGTTGATTCCCGAAAGGAACATTATAGCAAGCGGCAGAATAAAAAGCACTGCTCTTTCGCTTGCTTTTTCAAGGAATTGTGTAACAACAAGGTCTTTTTGTTTTGCACATACAAAAAGATAGAACACCTGCGAAATTATAAGTGAGGCAAAGAAACGGGCGTAGTCCATTGAAATCAATGTTGCGGCAACCATCTGCGGAATGGGTGTGAGCATAAAAAGTATGTAAGGAATTTTTTTTGTAAAACCTTCTGTCTTTTTTATACAGATACCCCACAGAACAAAAATCATAATAATGAAAGGAATAGCCGCAAGGGTCTGAGTTATCTGTATGCCGTTTGTTTCGCCCTTTGTAATTTCAACAAGATATTTGAATACTTCAAAAATATTGTCCGCATGGCTTTTTCCCAACTCACCTTTTACATCTGAATAGTAAAGGAAACCTTCAAGATAACCTGAAACGCCGGAAATATCGCAGTTGCCTTTTTCCGCAAGGTAGGAAAGCATCTGCTGTTCAGTCATTTTCAATGTCATTCTTGAAAAGAATACGCTGTAAACGGCTGTTCCTACGGCAGAAACAGCGGATATAATGAAAACGGGGGATGTAAAAACAGATTTTTTATGTTTCACAGTGGCATAATATGCAACAATTGCAAGAATCGGGCACATAAATGAAAACATAAATGATTCGTGAATCATAATTCCCGTAAAAATAATAAACGGAGTCAGATAGCTGAAAATTCTGCTTTCTCCCGCAAAGGCGGTGATGATAAAAAGCATAATCATAAAAGTTTCAAGGAATCCGAAGTTGATATTCAGGAATGAATTGAATGAAACCGGGTAAATGCACAGCATAAAGCTGAATATAAAGAGCGCTTTTGCTGTTTTTTGCTCTGCTTTTGCCAGCGTGGAGCCTATAAATACCGCCGCAAAGAAAAACATCACAAAAATGCTTATCATAACAAAAGAAGAAACCCATTCCTGAGTAAATGAATCCTTGAAGAGTGACAGAATCTGACCTATCATCATTCTTGAGCATACGCCGATTGAAAAATCGCCTATGTAATGAGAATAAAATGTGCCGAGCACGGTATTTGACTTCTGAATAAGACCGAATGCTGAAATAAGGCAGAAAAATAAAGCCGTATATAATGCGGCGTGAATAGTCTTTATATTGTTCTTATTCTGCAATTTCATTCTTAAACCTCTGTGTTTCGTAAGGGCATATATAATAGTATTATATATGTAAATAAAAACAAAGTCAAGTAAGCAGAAAACAGCGTCCGTTGTAATTTTTTTTATTAAAGAATATTTAACAGAATAATTTGTATTTTTTTGCTTGACTTTTACATCTTGACTTAATATAATAGACTATGTATTAGTGTAATTGTCCGAAATGCACCGTTTTGGTGTATATCTCAGGGAAAAGACACGTCGGCAAAGGAAATATCAGGGATTTTGTGTGTTCAGTATAAAATCAGGTCAGGGATTTTTGAACAACCTATATTCATGTTATTGACCGAAGCCATTACAAACCCCTTAAAAACAGAGGAGGAAATTATATGTTTAACAATGTTAAAGCAAAGAAAAGACTTACACAGTTCATCATTGCATTTGTTGTTATCTGTATGTCAGTAACAGGAAGCTTTTTACTTCTTGATGACACTATTGAAGAAGCAACAGCTGCAACTACAAGTGTTTCTGTTAACTCTGCTGATACATGGCGTAACGCTCTCAGCGGCAAGGGCAACGGAGATATTGTCAATATCACTCTTACTGGTGATATCAATGCAAGTTCATTGCTTCAGGCTATCCCCACAGGTGTTACTGTTAACCTTAATATGAACAACAAGAGCATTTACTGGGATACTGTTGCAAGTGGCTCAGCATCAATCATGGATACAAACTATAGTGACGGTATCCGCTCAGACTTCTGGGGTCTTATCACAAACAACGGTACTCTTAATATCTCAGGTACCGGTACCATCAGAATGCAGAAGGTTAACTATAACTACAAAACCGACGGTGTAAAAGATAACTTCGCAACCAGATCATGTGCAATTGTAAACAACGGCACAATGGTTATCGGTAGCGGTATCACTGTTGCCAACAATACAGCAATGGCAGCTAACGACCAGAGCGGTACTAACAAATATATGGATACATTCGTTTACGGCTGTGCTATCTATAATAACAGCGGTACTCTTACTTCATCAGGTAAGATTTCATCAAACGTAATGGCCGGCGGTATCTCTGTTTCCGACAGTAACTCATTCCATTATGCTTTCTCATACGGTATTTACGGCGGTAAGATAACTACAAAGGGCGGTTCTGTTTCTTCAGAAGCAAAATCAGGTTCTCTTATGGCTACATCAAGCTGTAAAGAAGGTAACCAGGTATCATCTCTTTCAACTGCTATCTACGGTAACAGCGCACAGATTCTCGGTGATACAACAATCACATCAAAGACAACAACATGGGACTCACCCGGTGGTTACGATGCATGGTCAGAAGGTATAGATATTTCTATCTCTACAGGTATCATGTACACAGGTTCAAACTATCCCGTTATCGGTGCATCTGTTGATATCGATGCAACATACGTATGTCCCGGTGGAGGCGACATGCAGATGGTAGTTCCCGGTACAAATGAATACTACACATGTAAGAACAAGACAGGCCCTGCAAACTATGCAAGACGTGCATACCCCATTGCCGGTGCTGTAAAGGTTCAGAATACAATCGGTACTCACACATCAGAAAAAGCCTGGAGTGCAGACGGTGGTTTCTTCGGTACTCCTTCATCAGGCAGCAATGATGTTGAAAACAATTTCAATATGAACGGCAATATGTACTACTATCCCGAAGAAGCTTACTTCGGCAATACAAGTACTTCAGGTCTTGCAGTGAATGCAAACAGCCAGTTCAAGAGAGAAGCAGGTCAGAACTCAGCTGAAACAGCTACCGGTTCATTCAGAAGCGGTGTTCACGGCACAGCAGGTACACAGTTCAAGATTATGTACCGTTACTATGACGGTGAAATGTCATCAGCAAACCTTATCAGCGTTTCTCCCACACCTGATACATCAAAGAACAGTCAGGCTGTTATCAATGTAGGCGGTGTTGCAAACAAGACCGGTGCAGCTGCAGAAGCAGGCTCAGCATTTGCTTTCGGTTCAGGCGGCGATTCAAAGAACTCTTACTACTATGAATTGTACAGCAAGACTTATGAAAGGGTTGCTACTGCAACATTTGCAAACAGAGACTATAACAACAAGGCTAACTGGTCAAACAATGCAACTCTGTTCTCAGATACTGTCAATATGACACCTGACAACACTCTTGTTGTATATATGAACTATGTTCTCAAGGCTCCTACTGCTATCAGAGTTGTTGCAAGTGACAATCCTATTGCAAATGATACAAAGTCAACATCTTTCACAGCCAAGTATACAGGTAAGGCAATTGTTCCCGGTACAGACTTCAAACTCGGCATTATCGATATGGGTATTGATAATGCTGTCGATATGAACGATGTGAATGATGATACAGTTGTAACAAATGTTTATGACATTACAGGTAATGGTACAGGTTCAGGTAACAATGCGACAGCTGTTACTTATAAGTACTCAACAGACCGTACAACATGGACAGACGGTCTTCCCAAGAATGCAGGTACATATACTATCGAAGTCAATGTAAACGCAGATACAACAGTTGCATCATCAGGTACATATAACCGTCTTGCAACTACAGCATACATTACTTGTACAATCACAAAGGCTAATATTCAGATAAGCGGTAGCGCTTCAAAGACAGGTGTTTACGGCTCATCATATTCAGAGCTTATTCCCTACGGTGACTATACTGCAACAGGTCTTGCTTCAGAGGCTATCTCAGGTTCATGGTCATTTGCAGGTGTAGATGCAGGTTCATACCCCAATGCAGGTCAGTACAGCGTTTACCTTGTATGGACTCCCGCAGCAGGTACAGAATCAGCAATCAACTACAATTCAACAACATACGAAGTTGCTCTTAATGTTACAAAGAGAGCTGTTACCGTAAATGCAGGTGTTGCAACTGTTGCATACGGTGATTCAAAACCCACATATGAATTTGACTTCGCAGGCACACTTGCAGAGTGTGACAAAGCAAAGGTTACAGAATGGCTCAACACAAGTACATTCCTTGTAAACGGTGCAGCTTATGAACCCGGTCTCAATGCAGGTGAATATGAGCTGACAGTAGGCACATTCGGCGGTGCTGCTGATGAAAACAACACATTCACATTCAATGCAGTAAAAG
The DNA here is from genome assembly GCA_045636025.1 of Acutalibacteraceae bacterium. Lineage (GTDB taxonomy): Bacteria > Bacillota > Clostridia > Oscillospirales > Acutalibacteraceae > UBA1081. The sequence goes on from JAZTWP010000055.1 coordinate 25,342, forward strand.
GCAAGCTCAACGTAACTCCCAGAGATATCGTTTACAACGCAACTGCTATTGACAGACCTTACAACGGCAGCGATGAAGTTGAAGTTAAGCTTAACTACGAATCAGGTAACTACAAGAACGATATTTACGATTCAGTTATCTCAACAACAGGTACAATGCCCGCAGGCGTTAACGCAGGTGACGGCAAACAGGTAAAAATTGTTGCTGATTCAATCATTATTAAGAACAGCAATAACTATAAGCTTGTTATCAAGAACATTGACAGCGTAACTGTAAACATTGCAAAAGCAACTCCCACAGGTGTAAGAGTTGAAGCAAGTCCCTCAAATATCGTATACGATTCAACAAAATCTCTTGTTTCAGCAACATCACTCAATGCTGTTGAAACAGCAGTTCCCGGTGCATGGTCATGGGTAGATTCATCAATCGTTCCCACAGTTGACATTGCAACATACAAAGCAAAGTTCACTCCTTCAGATACAGTTAACTATGCTACAATCGAACAGGATGTTCTTCTTACTGTTGACCAGAAAGAAGTTATCGTAAGCGTTAAGGATTTCTCAATCTCTTACGGTGATGCTGTTCCCGCAATCTCAGGTTCAATCACTTACTCAGGCTTCACAGGTGTTGATAATGTTGCATCAATCGGCGCAAACGGTGGTGTAGACGCAACAACAACATACACAAGAGGTTCAGCAGTAGGCAAGTACCCCGTAGCAGTTATCTCTACTCTTACTTCTACAAACTACTACTTCACAGCAGTTAATAACGAAATCGTTGTTAATCCCAGAGCCCTTAAGGTTACAGCTCTTGATCAGTCAGTAACATACGGTGCTCAGGTGCCCGAACTTGATGCATCAGACCTTAAGTTTGAAGGCTTCTACGGCACAGAAAACTACACAGTTCTCAGCGGCAACGCTATTGTCAACACAACATACGGTTACGGTTCACCCGTTGGTTCATATCCCATCACAGTAACGGGCTATTCATCAACAAACTACGCAATCGAATTTGTTAACGGATCTCTTACAGTTGAAAAGGCTGTTCTTAAGGTTACACCCAACAACGTAAAGAACGTAACATACGGTGCAGATGCTCCCGCATACGCAGCAAACAAGCTTTACACATTCACAGGCTTCGTTGCAGGTGATACAGTAAATTCAGTAGAAATCAGCGGTACTCCCTCATTCTCAACAGGTTACACAAGCGGCAACAATGTCGGCACATATCCTGTTTCAGTAGCAGTTAACACTCTTGAATCTAAGAACTACTCATTCGTTGGTGTAGAAGGTTCTCTTATTGTCGGCAAGGCAACTCCTGCTGTTCTTGAAGTTCCCGGTTCAACTGTTATTAACTCTCACACATATGCTGAAGCTGAGTTTGACGGCACAGAAGTTGTTGTTAACCCCAATAACGGCACTCTTGAAGTTGACGGTAAGTTCGCTTTCGTAAACGGTTCAACAGTTGCAGTATGGGGCGGCGACGGAATGATTGACGCAATCTACACTCCCAATGATACTGTAAACTACAACACAGTAACAGTTAAGGTTTACCTTGAAATCCTTGAAAAGGCTATCAGCGGTACACCCATTATCCAGGGTTCAGCAATGGCAGGTTCAACTCTTACAGTTAACCTCACATCAATGGATCCCGCAGTAGCTCAGTACTACACATTCCAGTGGTATGCTGACAATAATCCTATTGCAGGTGCAATGGGCACAACATACAAACTTAAGGATACAGATATCGGTAAGCAGTTCCACGTAGTTCTTACTGCTAACCAGTCACAGGGCTTCACAGGTACAGCAATTTCAGATAAGACAGCTGCTGTTATCCAGGCTCTTCTTGAAACAACAAAGGCTAACTTCAGCGTTGTATTCTCAAATGTTGAATACGATGCAATGAGCCACTCAGTATCAGTTTCAATCGCAGATGGTTTCAATCCCGCATACTTCGGTGATATCACAGTTAAGTATAACGGTTCAACAACTCTTCCCGTAAATGCAGGTAAGTACCTTGTTACTGTTGACGTAGGCACACCCGCAATGCCTCAGGGCGGCTATCCCGCAGATACATACTACGGTCCCGCAACAGGTATCGAACTCGGTTCATTCGAAATCACACGTGCTCCTTTCACAGTTACAATTCTTGCTAACGATAAGGTTTACGACGGTTCAACTTCAGCAACAGCAACAGTTACAGGTTCAGGTCTCAAGGACGAATTGGACGATGTAAGAATTGCTGAAGGCAGCAAGTTTGCTTTTGCAGATGCAAAGGTCGGCACAGATAAGGAAGTTACAGTTACTGCAATGCAGCTTATCGGTGCACAGGCAAACAACTACCAGATTGTTGTTACTCCCGCAACAGCAAACATCACTCCCAGAACTCTTAAAGTAAGAGTTACAGGCGTTACAAAGGTTTATGATGGTCTTACATCAGTTGACGTAACATTCTCAAATATTGAAGGTTATGCTCCTGTTGACAGCTCATCAACAATCTACCTTACAAACGGTACTGCAACAGCTGTAAGCGCTAACGCAGGTACACAGTACATCAAGGACATCACTTGCGTAAAGGGCGGTTCAAGTGCGGCTAACTACGTAATCATTTATGATAACGCTGCAACAGCAACAGTTATTATCACTCCCGCAACTCCCAATGTTGATGCTCCCGTAATCAGCGGTGTTGAATACGATGCAGCTAAGACTCTTCAGACAATCGACCTTACTCCTTACACAACATCAGGCGGTTTCTGGCAGTTCGACGATCTTACAATCGTTCCCACTGTTTCACAGAAGACATATGCAGCTACATTCAAGTCAACAAACAAGAACTACTCTGACTACGCAACAGTAATCACTGTTAATGTAGATCCCAAGGCTGTTCTTCTTATCGCTGACGACAAGACAGTTTCATACGGTACAAAGGCTCCCGTATTCACAATCACAGCATCAGGTCTTACAGGTGAAGATACTCTTTCAGATATCGGCGGTTCATGTACACCTGTTTGTACATACGCTCCCGGTTCTTCAATCGGTTCTTACACAATCAACCTTAACAATGCTCTCAGTGATGACAACTACAAATTCACAACTCAGGCAGGTACTCTTACAGTTGCTCCTGCAAGAATCAACGTAACAGCTTCTGCAGTTAACAGAGTTTACAACGGTACATCAGATATCACAGTTAACTTTGATAAGAATCTTGTAGGTAAGTATGGTAACGATGATGTTTCACTCAGCACATTCTCAACAGTAGGTCAGTCTGCAACTCCCAATGCAGGCCCCACAACTGTTACTTACTCAGCTCCCGTTCTTACAGGTTCAAAGGCTGACAACTATGAGCTCTACATCACTCCTGCTTCAGGTACTCTTACAGTAACAATTGCAAAGGCAGACGTTGCAGGCGTTACATTCCCCGTTGACGGTCAGGTTGAATTCGGTTACGACCTCAGATATGCAACATTTGCAATCAACGGTGTTGGTGACGGTACATTCGCATACGAAAATGCTAAGGACATCGTTCCTCCCGCACTCGGTTTCTATGAGTACACAGTTGTTTTCACTCCCACAGATGCAAGAAACTACAACACTCAGACAGCAACAATCTCTCTTGAAGTTGTTAAGTGCGTTCTTGACTATGTTGTAGGTATCGCAGGTACAGCTAAGACAGGTGAAACACTTTCTGTTGTTACAACAGGTCTTCCCGCTTCTGCAGCTAACTACATCCAGTATCAGTGGTACAGAACAGACGGAACAGAGGTTGAAGTTATTGAAGGTGCAACAGGTGTTAAGTATGTTGCAACAGATGACGATATCGGTTACACACTTCTCGTTATCACATACTTCAACGAAACAGATCCTTATGTTTACGCAGACAGCGCAGCAGCTGAATCAATCGATGGTGAAGTTTACGGTATCATCGGTCAGTCAGCAGATGCAATCAAGGAAGTTGCTCTTACATTCTGGCAGAGACTTATCAACTGGCTCAACAGAATCATTGCTGTTCTTACAGGTATTAAGCTTTGATAATTCTTTGAAAGTCTCAGACTTATAATAATTGCCCCATCGGAAACGGTGGGGCTTTTTTCTGTATGAAACCGAATTTTTGTGCATCAAAAATTAAATGTCCGTTTTTTGCTATTGACAAAAAGAACAAATGTTTGTTATAATACACAAAACAAATGTTCTGTTGGTGATATGAATGCGTACAATTTTACATGCGGATTTGAATAACTGCTTTGCCAGTATTGAATCGATTTCGCACCCCGAATATAAGAAGATTCCTTTTGCAGTGGGCGGTGATGAAGAGATGCGTCACGGCATTATTCTTGCAAAAAACGAAATAGCAAAAAAATACGGCATAAAAACCGGGGAGCCGTTGCTCTCTGCCCGTCAGAAATGCCCTCAGCTGAAAGTTGTGAAACCGAATTATGAACTGTATGACGAATATTGCACCAAAGTCCGAAATCTTTATTGTGAATATACCGACCAGGTAGAGCCATTCGGTATGGATGAAAGCTGGCTTGACGTCAGCGGCTCTGCGCTTCTTTTCGGCAGTGGAGAAGAGATTGCAGAAGAGCTTCGCAGACGGGTCAAAAAGGAATTCGGGCTTACAATTTCTGTGGGAGTGTCTTTCAACAAGGTTTTTGCAAAGCTCGGAAGTGACTATAAAAAACCTGATGCAATAACCGTGATTTCACCGGAAAATTACAGAGAGATAGTGTGGAATCTGCCCGTTGAAGAGATGCTTTTTGTGGGCAGAGCAACAAAATTCAAGCTTAACAGAGTGGGAATACGCACAATAGGAGAGCTTGCGGCTGTTTCTGAAGATTATCTCATAACGTTATTCGGCAAAAACGGTAGCATTCTTTATAATTTTGCAAACGGTACTGAAATGTCGCCCGTAAAAAGGATAACCGAATGCGATGTGATAAAAAGCATCGGTCACAGCACAACAACACCCCGTGATATGACAAACATATCAGATGTCAATCTGATTTTTAACCTTCTTGCAGAGCAGGTCTGCAGACGTCTGCGGTCACACTCGATGAAATGCAACGTTGTTCAGATTTATCTGCGTGATACAAACCTTTTCGGTTTTGAAAGGCAGATGAAATTGCCGTTTCCGACGGATATTTCCGGTGAAGTCTGTGCAGCGGCAATGGAATTGCTGAGAAACAATTATAACTTCAATGTACCGCTGAGGTCTGTGGGAATCAGAGCTGCTGCATTGTCAAGGTCTGATGAGCCGACTCAGTTGTCGTTTTTTGTAGATGCCGTGAAAGAGGAAAAAATGAGAAATCTTGAGTTTGCAAAAGATGCAATCAATAAAAGATACGGAAGAAGAGCTATTCAGCGTGCAGTATTGCTGAGTGATAAAACACTTCTGCCCGAATATGATCCTGAGGGTGTAACTTCAAGTTTCAGAGCGCATTAAAATTATACAAACACTTGAAATAATGCGTTTTTAAGTTTATAATTATAATGAATAAAAAATATCGGAGGCATTTATATGTCATTAATTCAGCTTAAGAAAAAAGAAGATTGTATGTTTGATATGATTTCTCTGGGTGAAGTTATGCTTCGTCTTGATCCCGGTGAAATGAGAGTAAGAAACGCACGTCAGTTCACAGTATGGGAAGGCGGCGGAGAATATAACGTTGCAAGAGGTCTTCGCCGTTGCTTCGGCATGAAGACAGCTGTTGTAACTGCTCTTGCAGATAACGATGTGGGACGTCTTGTTGAGGATTTCATTCTTCAGGGCGGTGTTGATACATCATTTATCAAATGGGTGCCTTATGACGGTACAGGCAGAAAGGTAAGAAACGGTCTTAACTTCACAGAAAGAGGCTTCGGCATCAGAGGTGCATCAGGTGTTTCAGACAGAGGTAATACTGCTGTTTCTCAGCTCAAACCCGGTGATATTGACTGGGATTACATCTTCGGCACACTCGGTGTGAGATGGCTCCACACAGGCGGTATCTTTGCAGCTCTCTCAGAAACAACTGCAGAAGTTGTTGTTGAAGCTGTTAAAAAAGCAAAGGAATACGGCACAATTGTTTCATACGACCTTAACTACCGTCCTTCACTCTGGAATGATATAGGCGGTAAGGCTAAGGCTCAGGAAGTCAACAAGACAATCGCTCCCTATATTGATGTTATGATCGGTAATGAAGAGGATTTTACAGCTTGTCTCGGTTTTGAAATTGAAGGTAACGATGAAAACCTCAAAGAGCTTAATCTCGACGGTTATGTTAAGATGCTCGGTGATGTATGTAAGGTTTACCCCAACTTCAAGGTTATCGCAACAACTCTTCGTACAGTAAAGACTGCAACAGTCAACGACTGGAGTGCAATGGTTTATGCAAACGGTGAAGTTTATAAGGGACTTGAGCTGCCCGGTCTTGAAATTCTTGACAGAGTAGGCGGCGGTGACTCATTCGCATCAGGTCTTGTTTACGGTCTTATGACTTATGACGATGCACAGAAAGCTGTCAACTACGGTGTTGCACACGGTGCTCTCGCAATGACAACTCCCGGTGATACATCAACAGCAAGACTTAAGGAAGTTGAAGGCATCATCGGCGGTGCAGGTGCAAGAGTACAGAGATAAGAGGAAAAAGTAAATGAGCAGTCATTTTTATGCTTTTCTTTCAAGAATGAAATATATCAACCGTTGGGCGCTGATGCGTAACACAAACGAGGAAAACCTCAGTCAGCATTCTCACGAAGTTGCGGCTGTGGCTTATGCTCTTTGTGTTATCGGCAACAGACGATACGGCAGAAATTACAACGGTGAAAGGGCGGCACTTCTGGGGCTTTATCACGATATGCCTGAAATCATAACGGGTGACCTGCCCACTCCCGTGAAGTATTTCAATCCTGAAATAAAGGAAGCTTATAAAAAGGTTGAAGCGGTTGCTTCTGAAAAACTTCTTGCAACTCTTCCCGACGATCTGAGAGAAGATTTTGAATTCCTTTTCAACGAAAAAGAGGATGATGAAGCTCTCTGGAAAATCGTGAAAGCGGCAGATAAGATTTCTGCCCTTATCAAATGTACGGAAGAGAGAAAAGCAGGGAATGTTGAATTTTCAAAAGCCGAAAGTTCAACTCTTGAATCCATAAAAGCAATGAATATGCCCGAGGCTGACGATTTTCTCAGAGATTTCCTCCCGGCATATGAACTGACACTTGATCAGCTTACATAAACAATAATTTATTCGCAGAAATTAAAATAAAGCTAGTAGGGGCGTTAATCTAACGCCCGCTGCGCAGCAGAACGGCTTTGCCGTTAATTTTCCTTACGGAAAAGCACTTTCGTGCCGGGCGATGAATCATCGCCCCTACGATATATCAATTAATTTCTGCTTCGCTAAATTCTTGTTTA
>JAZTWP010000056.1:0-66751 GCA_045636025.1 Acutalibacteraceae bacterium
AAATTGGAATTTGTTGCTCTATAGCACAGCCCCGTTTTTTATGAGCTTTTGTTGTAATGCTTTTATATCAACCGTATGGACGTTTTTGTTTGTTTTATATGCTATTGCAACCGCAGTGCCGGCGGCTTCACCCAGGCAACAACAAATCGGCATTATTCTTACAGATGCCTGAGCCTCGTGAGTAGCGGAGAGGCAACGACCTGCAACAAGAAGATTGTCATATTCTGTCGGTAAAAGTGAACGATAAGGGATTGTGTAAAATTCACCGTCGCTGAAATATCTGTGGCTCGTGCCCGTACCTGTGGGACTGTGGATATCAATATCGTAATTACCGAGTGCAATTGAATCCTCAAATCGTGTGCAGTTAATGAGTTCATCACCTTCCAGAATATGAACACCTTTAAGCTTTCTGCTTTCTCTGACACCAATATCAACCGCAACGGAAATCAAAGCACTTTCATGAAATGCATTTGAATTTTCTTTCAGAAAACTGATAAGCTCGTGGATTTGCTTTCGTGCAATAACCTCGGCTTTACTAACATCAAACGGGTTTGTGGGGTCCAGTTTTACTACACGGGTTGAATTAAAGTGTAAAACATCTTCACCCACGCCAAAGAAAACAAGAATATTCTCACGGGGATTTGTAATTTCGCCTTTTGCTTGTTTTGCTTTATAAAGCTCTTGTAAGTGCGGTCTTTCCTCTGTGAAAAGGTCAAGGTCAACACCGCTCATTCTGAAACAAGTTGTCATCGGCTGGCAAAGACTGTCACTTTCACGGCCTAATTGATAATCACAGCCTGCAAGATAAAACAACTCACCGTCACCGGTTGCATCAATAAAAAAATCTGCCTGAACTGTAATTTTTTGGGCTTTTGCAGTTACGTCAACCTCGGTTAAGTTACGTCCATCGTTTTTTACACCGTAAACAATACCGTGAAAAAGAACATCCACACCGGCTTCAGAGGTCATATCATCCAGAACTATTTTAAAATATTCAGAGTTGAATTCATGGTCCTTGCAATCATCAACATATTTGTCGTGACGTTCTTTCATTTCTTTGAAAATACCTTGTGAAAGATACTTTTTTACAGCATTCTTATCCTTACTCTGCTTTGTCCAGTAAGGCATAAAGGGATAAACAAGATTATTGGCAATTGCACCGCCAAGGCAACCCGATTTTTCCACAAGCAAAACCTTGAGACCCTCACGTGCAGCACTGACCGCAGCTGCAACACCGCTAAGCCCTCCGCCTGCAACAATAAGATTGTATTTCATAAAACCACTCCTATTATATTAAATCATCACAGTGTTTGTAAATGTCGTTTTCATTCAATAAAATCGGAAGTTTATTGTTTTGTTTTTTCAAAAATCAAATCGATAGCCAATGTTTTTCCGCTTGGCCCGAACTTAACCGGAATAAAACCAACATATGTATACCCCTTTAATGCGTAGTTTTTAATGACATCTTGATGCTCGTATAATTCTGCGTTTGCTGTTTTGTTGTTGTTATACTCCAGCCTTACAAATTCCACCATACTGAAAACTCCTTCGTCAAATTCAAGTTTGTCAATCTGATTATATCATACACACAACTCAAAATTCAATCACATAAACACAAAAACTGCCCTCATATGAGAGCAGTTAAAAATCTGTCGGGCAAATTGGAATTTATCCATACATACTGATATGATTAATAAATTATCATAAAAATAACCGTTTCATCAATGCGAAATGCATGGTGAAGCGGTTATTGTTTTATGAAAACTGCGAATTATAGAGTGTGCTGTAAAATCCGCCGAGCTTTATGAGTTCGTCGTGAGTGCCTTGTTCGGTTATTTTTCCGTCTCTCACAACAAGAATTGTGTCGGCATTCTGAATTGTGGAAAGTCTGTGGGCAATAACAAAACAGGTTCTGCCTTTCATCAGGTCATTCATCGCACTCTGAATCTGAATTTCAGTTCTTGAGTCAACATTTGATGTTGCTTCATCGAGAATCAGCATCGGAGTATCAGAAAGAAATGCACGGGCAATGGTTATAAGCTGACGCTGACCCTTTGAAATGTTCACACCGTCATCGGAAAGAACGGTATTATATCCGTCGGGCAGACTTTCTATGTAGGAATCTATCCTTGCTGCCTTTGCGGCATATCTGACCTGCTCCATTGTTGCATTCTCTTTTCCGTAAACGATATTATCATAAATCGTGCCGTGGAAAAGCCATGTATCCTGAAGAACCATTGTGAAAGCAAGTCTTAAATCCGAACGCTTTATTTTAAGCGACGGAATTGAATCTATGCGGATTTCACCCGACTGAGCATCATAAAATCTCATAAGCAGATTGATTATGGTGGTTTTTCCTGCACCGGTAGGACCGACTATCGCAACAGTCTGTCCTTTTTCTGCCGTAACTGAAACATTTTTGAGAATCGTTTTGTCTGGTGTGTAGCCGAATGTGATATCATCAAGCTCTGCATATCCCTCAACATTTTTCATTTCCCGTGCATCGGGCAAATCGAGCGGCTCGGGGTCTTCATCAAGAATTCTGAAAACACGCTCTGCGGCAGAAAATGCCGATTGGAATTCGTGAAGAATATTTGAGAATTCGTTAATCGGACCTGCAAATTTGCGTGAGTACTGAACAAACTGTGCAACACCGCCGAGAGTGATAAAGAATGCCGTGCCTGCCGCAACTGCACCGCTCTGGGAATACATATAAAGAATGCCTCCGAAAATTGCAACAAGAGCGATTGAAATGTTGTTTATGAAGTTAATCGTCGGGAACAGCAATGCCGCATTGTATTCAGCATTATAATATGCATTCATTGCGTCTTCATTTCTGTTATTGAATCGCTCTGAAATGATATCCTGTCTGCCGTAGGCTTCAATGGTTCTTGCACCCGAAAGCATTTCTTCCGCATAGCCGTTGAGTTCACCGTATTTCTTTGCTCTTGCGCTGAAAAGCGGTCTGACTTTCTTTGAACGGTAACGTGTAAAAAGAATTGAAACGGGAACGGTAAAAGCAAAGATAAGTATCATCACTTTTGAAATCTGCCACATAAATATCAACGAACCGATGACCGTGTAAACACTCGTCATAACCTGAACGAGGTCATGCGAAAGGGTGCTGTTGATTGTGTCAATGTCGTATGACAAATGGCTGATTATATCGCCCGTAGAATGCGTGTCAAAATAATTTACGGGCAAGGTCTTGAGCTTTTCAAAAAGCTCTTTTCTCATTTTATAGGTAATTTTCTGGCTCAGATGAATCATAACAACCGCAAGGATATAGGAAAGAACAGCAGATGCGGCGTAACAGATTATCATTTTAATGACATTTTCCGCAACAACGGAGTAATTGACACCCGTTGCCGATTCAATAGCATCGATTGCCGCACCCGAATAACGGGGACCGAGCAACGAAAGCTGATTTGAAAACAGCGTGAAAATAACTGCTGGAATAAACAGATGCCATTGGGCAAAAACATATTTTCCCAGTCTTATCATAATGCCTTTGTTATCTCTTTTTCGAGGTGTGTTCTTATTCAACAAAAGCACCTCCCATCTGGGATTCGCTTATTTCACGGTATTCGGCACAGTTTCCGAGCAAATCTTCGTGCTTTCCCTGACCTATAACAATTCCGTCCTCAATAACGATAATCAGGTCACAATTTTTAACCGAGCTTACTCTTTGCGCAACGGTTATTATGGTTGAACCCGACATATTTTCATCAAGCGCTTTTCTTAAATTTGCATCTGTTTTGTAGTCGAGAGCAGATGACGAATCATCAAGGATAAGAATTTCAGGTTTTGATGCAATGGCACGGGCAATGAGCACTCTTTGTTTCTGACCTCCCGAAAGATTGGTTCCTTTTGAGGAGAGCATATGTGCATATCCGTCAGGCATTGCAGAAATAAAATCGTGAGCCTGAGCAGTTTTTGCCGCAGAAATTATGTCGTCTTCTGAAATATCTCTGCCGAATCTGATGTTTTCTTCAATGGTATCTGCATAGATAAAATCGTTCTGCAGAGCAATGCCGAACATTGAAGTGAGATGCTGACGGCTGTATGATTTTATGTTTTTGCCGTTGATTCTGATTTCACCCGACTGCGGCTCATAGAATCGGAGCAGTAATTTTATAAATGTAGATTTACCGCTTCCCGTTGCACCGATTATGCCGAGTCTTTCGCCTTTTTTCAGTGAAACAGAAATGTTTTTCAGATTGTCTTTTTTGCCGAGATATGAGAACGAAACGTTATCAAATGAAATGTGAATTCCGTCATCTTTGTGTGAATCTTCAGTTATTTCATATTTATCGGGAGCATCAAGCACTTCGGCTATTCTGTTTGCGGATGCGGCACATTTTGTGTACATAACAAACATTCGTGAAAGCGACATCATCGCCATTGAGATAAGCGTGAAATACTGCATAAATGCAATAACAGTTGCAGGGCTTGATAAGCCTTTGCTGACTCTGAATGCTGCAACGGCAACAACTCCTGCTATGCCGAGATTCATAAGCAGAGTCATTGCAGGGTTAACAATTCCCATAATTGTGCCTGCGTGTTTTTCCTGCTTGGAAAGTTCGGAATTAACCTTATCGTATCTGCGGTTTTCGTGTTCATTTTTTGAAAGAGCTTTGATAACCCTTATACCCTGAGTGTCTTCTCGCGCAACTCTTACCATATTGTCGGTTGATTTCTGCACACGGCTGTAAAGAGGCACACCTCTGCGTGAAATGCCGTAAACAGTAACAAAAATAATGGGCAATGTGGCAATCATAACAAGTGCAAGTGCGCTGTCCATAACAAGAGAAAGCGAAATTCCGCCGATAAGAAGAATCGGAGCTCTTACACCCATTCTCTGCATCATACCGATAAAGTTATGCACGTTATATGTATCTGTTGTTATTCTCGATTCAAGCGAGGGAATTGTGAATGCATCGGTATCCGAAGATGAAAGATACAGAGTTTTTGAGAAAAGCTCTTTTCGCATCGCTTTTGAGAAATTTGTTGTGACCCTTGCCGCCATACGGTTGGCAATGATATTACCGAGGCAGGCGATGATGCCGAAAAACACCATAAGTCCGCCGTATAAAACAATTTTGCCCACATTCTGCTCAATGATAACATTTTCGAGAATATGAGTCAGGATATACGGCAGGACAAGCTCTGCCATAGTGCCGGTAACCTTAATTATGAAGCCGACAAGCATACGAAGCCTGAACGGTTTCAGATATAACAATATTCTTTTCAAAACCGCACCTCCGCAACTGCTCAGTTTTTTAATCTTTTTAAATTATAATTAATTTTAAGAATTATGTCAATAAATAAAACATCTGCTGCATTCAAGCAATATCATATCAACAATCAAGCCATAAAAAGCTGAAAAAAGGTTTGATATTTTCAATAACAGCTTGCCAACATACAAAAATTCTCAATAATATTTTTCTTCGCATCGCTCAAAATACTAAGGCAAACGCAAAGTTAACGTGAAAGGAGTGCGAAACTCATGGCAAGCAACAACAAGTCAAGTCTTGTACCCGAAGCAAGAGAAGCTCTCAACAAGTTCAAGATGGAAGCAGCTTCAGAAGTAGGTGTTAACCTCAAGCAGGGTTACAACGGTGACCTCACATCAAAGCAGGCAGGTTCTGTCGGCGGTCAGATGGTCAAGAAAATGATCGAGGCTTACGAAAACGGTATGAAGTAATATCATCTTAACAGATGCGGGTGTGGTTCGGATTGAGCCGCACCTTTGTTTTTTATGTTTTTTTGTTGATTTGTAGTGACAAAAAGCGAAAAAAGGTGTATAATTAATTTGATTTAAGAAAAAAGGAGAGGTGACGGAAAATGAGCAGAAGAAAAACCCTTGATATGACAAGCGGTCCGTTTCTGAAAAAGACTTTTATTTTTGCTGTTCCTCTTATTTTTACGGGGCTGCTTCAGCTTTTTTACAACTCGGCTGATACTGCCATTGTCGGCAAATTCGCAGGTCCTCAGGCTCTTGCTGCCGTAGGCTCCACGGGTTCACTCATAAATCTTATAATTAACATCTTTATGGGTATGTCGATGGGTGCAGGTGTTATGGCTGCAAGGCATATCGGTGCAGGTGACGAAAAAAGAGTCTCAAAGTGTGTTCACACTGCATTGCCTCTCGGTGTTGTGTGCGGAATTGCCGTTGCTGTGCTCGGATTTTTCTGTTCGGGAAAAATGTTGGAGCTTATGCAGGTTCCCGATGAAGTTCTCGATCTTTCTACTCTTTATCTGAAGATATATTTCCTCGGTGCTCCCGGTTCACTTCTTTATAATTTCGGTGCGTCTGTGTTAAGAGCATCAGGGGACACAAAAAGACCTCTTTACATACTTGCTGCATCGGGTCTTGTGAATGTTATTCTCAATCTTATTCTTGTTATTCCTTTCGGAATGAGCGTTGCAGGTGTTGCGATTGCGACAATTACTTCGCAGTATATATCTGCAATCGTTGTTGTGTATCATCTTGTAAAAACGGGAAGTATTGTAAAGGTTCATTTCTCTAAGATTCGTTTTGACAAAAGGGAACTTCTTTGCATTGTAAGAATCGGTATTCCTGCAGGGCTTCAGAATTCGCTTTTCTCAATTTCAAACGTTATAATTCAGTCTGCTGTCAACTCATTCGGTGATGTTGCAATGGCAGGTATTGCGGCAGGTTCGCAGTATGACGGTTATATTTATGTGTGCACAAATGCTTTTGCACAGACTGCAATGACATTCACTTCTCAGAATCTCGGTGCAGGTAAATACAGAAATATTGCCAAGGTTTACAGATATTGTTTCCTTATCACCGTTGTGATTTCGGGAATTCTTTCTGTTATCGGCTATTTCTTCAGAGAGCAGATTGTGTGGATTTTTGCAGACTCTGCAGATGTTATCTCAATTGGTGCAGACAGACTTGCACTTGTTATTCCGTTCTATGTTTTCTGTTCGCTTCAGGATGTTACGGCTTCGCAGATACGAGGTCTCGGAAAATCACTTGAGCCGATGATTATTTCACTTATCGGTGTCTGCGGAGTAAGACTTGCGTGGATTTTCCTGATTCTGCCTGAGGGTTATACACTTATGGATCTCTATTGGGCATATCCCATTTCGTGGGCAGCAGCATTCTTTGCTCTGTTTGTACTCTATCTCATACTAAAAATCAGACTTTACAAATCAGCGGAAAAACTGACTGATAATTAGAGGTGATATTTATGAAAAAAACTCTGATTCTGTTTTTTGCAATTATTTTTGTTCTCGGTCTTGCAGGTTGTACAGACGGGGGAGAGGAGCCCGTTACAAATGAGTCTGTTTCTCAGGAATTTGTGACGGATGAAGCTGTTACCGAAAAAGAGGAGCTTGTGCCCTTGCTGTTTGCTGATGAGGAATCTCAGCTGTATCTTTACGGCATAAAGCCTGACGGTGTGATTCTTTATGCAGAGGGTGTCGGTCATTACTATGACTGGGCATATTCCTGTTCGGATTACAGAGCACCGAAGATTTTCAAGGGTTATTTTGATAAGGACACTTCATACGAAGACCTTGCAGTTGTGACTTATACAAAGAATGACGGTGTTACCGTTGAGGATATCCGTTTTCTGACAGACGGTGATTTTGATGCGGAAAATGTATATCTTGTTGATTCTGATGAGATTCACAGTTATGTTTCATACAGTGTGAGTGAATCTTTTGCAAACAATGCAATTACTTTTTCCTGCGACGGCACAAATTATTCATTTGACCTGAGCGATTGCTTCACAACTCTTGCATATGACGGTGTTTCTTACTGCGATAATATTACATACGAATTCACAGACGGCAGAATTTATGTGAATATTATCCCAGTTGTGAGCAGTGCGGATGACGAGGGTGACTACGGCAAGGCAGAAGCTGACCTTGTAATCAGAGCAAAACTCAATTTTGACGGATATAATATTTCACTCTCTGAGTTTGAGATGAAACTGTCGGGAGTATAATGCACAATTCACAATGCACAATGCAAAATTGTTTGTGCGGACTTGCAGATGTGGTAGTAGGGGCGATGATTCATCGCCCGGCACACGAAGTGTGTTTTTCCGAAGGAAAAAGCAACGGCAAAGCCGTTATTGTTCGCTTGCCCACAATCGGGCGGTAGGACATCGTCCCTGCAAGGTTTATTTTAGCATATGCAAAAAAAGAAGAGCAGCGGTTGGCTGCTCTTTTTGTGTTTTTATAACTTTTTGTGTTTTTATAAGATGTTTATGAGTCCCATTGCGCCGCCGGTTATCATTTCTGCGGCAAGGAGTGCAAGCTCGTCCATTGTAATCTGAGTTTCGCCTCTGAGCCATCTCAGGTACATTGAAAGTGTGCCTGATGCGATAAATTCCGCAGTGAGCTTGAGTCTTTCGTTGGCGGACGTGCTGTCTTTGCCGTAAAGCATAATAAGCTCCTGACTGAGAATGTTTTTTATCATAAAAATAAAGTCTGTGAAGTCGTTGTTTTTTGCAATGCTTTTGAAAAGCTCGAGTTTTTCGCTGATGATGTCATTTATGCTTTCAAAAAATGCATAGGCAGAGCCGTCTCCCGATGCGTAGCGGACAATTTCATCCTTTATGAGTGACACAACCATATTGCCCAGCTCATTGTAAAGTGCGGGAATGCTTTCGTAGTGAAGATAGAAAGTCTTTCTGTCTATATTTGCAATTCTGGAAAGCTCTGTGATTGTGATTTTTGAAATATTCTTTTCCTGAAGAAGCTGAATGAAAGCTCCGATGATTGCTTTTTTTGTTTTTATCTGACGTCTGTCAAGATTGTCTTTATGATAAAGTGCATAATCGATTTTGTTCATAACTGCTCCGTTATTTCTTTTTTTTTCAGTATTATATATTATTTTGCTGAATTAGTCAACAGAATGTGTATTATTTCCTTATTTGTGGCACTTTCTACAAAATGTGTTGTGAATTTTTGTTTATATTCCGTAGTGGTTTTCTGTGCATATATTATAAATGAAAACAAGATTTTTCAAAATTATTGACAAATTGAAATTTTCAATTATAATTAAGATGATTAAAATTCACGGAGGGTTTTATATGAAAAAGATTATTTCTGTTTTTCTTTCAGTAGTTATGCTTTGCTGTGTAATGGTTCCTTTTGCATCAGCAACACCTGCTGAAGATGCAAAACTTCAGTTTAACGAAGACGGTACATTCAAGATTATGAATCTTGCAGACATTCAGGATGATGCTCTTATGCTCAGCATTACAGCTGAATATATTGATGCTGCTGTTGCTGCAGAACAGCCTGACCTTATTATCCTCACAGGTGATAACATTGCAGGTCACATTACACCTAATGCAGAAAAAAGCGCAAAAGCTATCAGAAACGTTATGAACATCCTTGAACCTTACGGCATTCCCGTTGCTATTGTTTTCGGCAACCATGATGACGATGGCGGCAGAATGAGCAAGGAAGACCAGATGAAGGTTTATGAAGAATACAGCTGCTTTATCGGTATGGACGAAGGTGAAGAAATCGATGGCGTAGGTACATACAATGTGCCCATCTTCTCATCAACAGATGCTGATGATATCGTTTTCAACTGCTGGCTCTTTGACTCAGGCAGCTATGATGAAAACGGCGGATATGACCACGTAAAGCAGAGTCAGCTTGATTGGTACAAGGCTAAGTCAGCTGAACTCAAGGCTGCAAACGGTGGTGAAGTTGTTCCTTCAATCGCTTTCCAGCACATCATTGTTCCCGAAATTTTTGAAGCACTTGAAGAAGTTCCTTCAAATGTTGACGGTGCAATCAACAAGAACGGCAAGTTCTATATTCTTCCCGAAACAGCAGCAGAAGGCAGCTTTTTGGGTGAACCTCCCTGTCCCTCTGCAACAAACGGTGGTGAGTTCGATGCTTTCCTTGAAGGCGGAGATGTTCTCGGTATCGTTACAGGTCACGACCATTCAAATTCATTTATTGTTCCTTACAAGGGCATTGACCTTATCAATTCTCCCACTTGCGGTTTCCAGTCATATGGTATGACAGAAGTCAGAGGTATCAGAATGTTCACTCTCAATGAGTCTGCTCCCGCTGAATACGAAACATATCTTGTTTCATACGCTGATCTTTTTGCAGATGATGCATTCGCAATGTTCAAGCATGATTTCTTTGCTTTCTTCAGCAATTTTATTGCAATATTCAGTTCATTCTTCGGCAGCCTCAGCGGTATGTTCGGTATCTGATAAATCAATTATAATACAGTCTTTTGCGGACTGATGAATGCCGTGCTTTGCAACCTCGCAAGGCACGGTAATTTTTTTTCTTGAAAAAATATCGGAAAAGTTGTATAATCAATAAAAAGGAGTGAGTTTTATGAATAAAGCAAAGGCAATGTTTGCCGCAGGTGTAATTGTTGTGGTTGCGGCGGCTTCAGGTGCATTATGGTATCTTAACGAAAACGGAAAACTCGGCAACGATGCTGATGAAATTGAGAATGCTTCCGCTTATGTGCAGGAAGAGGATGATTATCAGCCCGATAAAGAAGATAAAGATTATGACGATAATGATAATCAGCAGAATGACGGCTCTGATAATGAAGAAAAAACAACATCTGCATCAGGTGTTGAAACTCCCGATTATGATGTAAATAAAAAAGACGATGTTGATGAAATGCTTTCTGCTTGTGCGAAGTTCTATTTTGCCGAGGATAAGGGCGTTTTTGACAAGAGTAATTACTCCGATTATGACCTGATGCGTTTTGCATTTATGTTTGTAAAGACAAATAGCAGAGATGTTGTTGCGGAAATGAACCGTGATGACAGTGTAGGCTGTTATATGGGTGTACCTTACGGATCTGTGAATTCTGTTATTGAAGAACTCTTCGGTATCACAATAGAGAGAGAAAGTATTTATACCGAAAACGACTATGAATTCTTTATGTATGAAGACGGCTATTTCTACACTCCTGCCGCAGACGGTGTAGGTTTTACAAACACCTGCGAGATTGATTCGTTTGACATAAACGGTGATATGTGGACAGTCCAGTTCACAATCTATGACGGCAGTACAAAGTACGCAACGGGCGAAGCCAGGGTCAGAGATACAGAAACCGGTATGAAGGTTGAATATTACAGAGTCTATCTGTAAAAAAGCGGCAATGCAGAAGTTTTTTGAATGCAGAACGGAAAAATTTTCTTATTTTTGTTAATATTAACGGATAAAAAAGAATTAAAAACACTTGATTTACAGAAGTTGATATGTTATTATAATAACGTTCTTGTATTCTTTTTTCACAAAGCAAGAAAAATAACCGGTTGTTATTTGATTTATAACCGTAAAAAATCAAGGAGGAATTTTATCATGACTAAGAATTTTAAGTCACTTATCTGCTGTATTCTTGCTCTCCTTTTTGTTTCAGGTACAGTAATCGCAGTTTTTGCTGACAGCACTGACCTTTTCGCAAAGGTAGCAGAAGAAGTTTCAACAGACGTAGAAGTTGAATCAGAAGAAGCATCAGAAGACGCTGAAGTTGTTATCAGACTTGGTGACGTTAACTTTGACGGCAGAATCACAGCTGCAGACGCTCGTCTTGCACTTCGTTTCTCAGCTCAGGTTCAGGTTCCCACAGCTGATGAATACATCGCTGCAAACGTTATCGTTGATGAATCTATCAAGGCTGCAGACGCAAGACTCATCCTCAGATGTTCAGCACAGCTTGTTGATGAATCAGCATTCGGCGTAGCTGCATAATTAAAAAAAGATTTTTGGCAGAGCAGTTTTTACTGCTCTGTTTTTTTTATTTCTTTTATATTTCTTTATTGAATATTTCACAAAAAATATTTGGTGTATTTGAAAATTATTGTTGCAATTTGCACTCTTATATGTTAGAATAGCCGTATTAATATATATATAATTATGTAATGGAGGTAGTTGTTTTGGCGGACTCCAACAAGTCTACACAGACAGAGGTAACCGAAGAGCTTAACACCGGTTACGTCTATGAAAACAGAAGATACGTCGGCACCAAAGAAACAGTTGGTTTCGTTCTCTGGGACGCAGCGCAGAGCTTTAACATCAACAAGTATTCTGACCGATTTATCACCAATATCGTTCAGGTTGACCTTTCACTTCAGATGATTGAACAGGCAATCAACGGTGTATGGGATATCGTTAATGATATCTTTATGGGTGCAATTGTTGATAAAACCCGTACAAGATGGGGTAAGTTCAGACCTTATCTTCTTGCACTTGCTATTCCCGGTCTTATCGGTACATGTCTTTACTGGTTACTGCCTGTTATGTTTGCAGGCAGAACCTCAATGGATATGACAAAGTTCGTGTTCTATGTTCTTCTTGCTTTTGTTCGTGAAGGTATCGGTACTTTCCAGAATATTGCACGAAACGGTCTGCTATCGACCATAACGCCGCATCCTGTTGACCGAACCCGATTGATTACCATTGCTAACTTCGCATCAGGTACATTCGGTGAAAAACTCCCCGAGCAGATTATGACTGTTATTCTTGACCTTATCGATAACAGCGTATTCAAGGGCGGAAGCAAAAAGAGTATGTATCTTGCTTCTTTCGTCGGAATGGGTCTTTTCACAAACTTTGTTGCCAGCGGTATGTCTTTCTGGTTCTTCTCAAACTCAAAAGAACGAATCATGCAGTCTGTTGAATCACCGAGTATCACTCAGGGTATGAAGTCGATTATCAACAACAAGCCTATGCTTCTTCTAACACTCAGCGGATTCCTTTCAAGTTTCGGTATCGGCGGCAGTAAGAGTGACTACTACATAGACGTTCTTCACCTTGCATCAATGACAATGATTACAGGTATTGCTGCAGCACCTGTCAGCCCCGCATCATATGCTTATGTTCCCTGGTTGCGCAGACACTTCTCCAGTAAATTCCTTTATATCTCAACAAACTACATTTCAAACTTCCTCAATGTCTTCGTATTCGGTATCGGCTGTATCGGTATGAACTGGAAGACAAAGAAAAACGGTATCTACCAGAGCACAATCGGTATGCTTATCGTAATGAGTATTTACGAACTTGTATGGACTCTCTTCTACGGAGCACGTTCAGTTATCGGTACAGAAATGTTCAACGAAGCAATGGACTACTGCGAATGGAAGAACGGTTACAGAACAGAGGCTATGACTTCTGTTGCAAAGGACATTGTAACAAAAGTTTCTGCAAAGTTCTCTTCACTTATCAGTACAGGTCTCAAGAAGCTTGTTAATTACGACCAGAACGCTTACGTTTCAGGCAGAGAACAGACAGACAGTGTTAAGTTCTATATGTTTGCAATGTTTACAATCGTTCCCGCACTTACAGGTTCTCTCGGTGTTATTCCCATGCTCTTCTATGACCTTGAAGGTAAGAAGAAAGAGATTATGTATGCAGAACTTCTTGCAAGACGTGCAGAGCTTCAGAAAGCTGCTGACTCAGGTGACACAGAAGCACTTGCAAGAGCTGCTAAAGCTCAGAAAGAAAAAATCTAAAATAAAAAATCAGGCGTTGTACTCGGTCGAGCACAGCGCCTTTTGTTTTGGTTTTATTAAATAATTTCATTCATAAAAGTGGATGCGCCTTTGCGTCTGCCGTACCATACGGTGAATTTTGCAAAGTCGTGCCACGAGTCAAAAGTTTTGTCCTGACAGAAAGCGTATGAAGTTTCTTTCTTTTCGGGGCTTACTTTTTTGCCCTGCATAAGAAGTGAAAAATATGTATGCAGGTCATATTTCAGAGTGAAATCGTAATGTTTTCTGAAAGGTGTTTTCAGGATGTTGTCCTGATACTTTTCTATTTCTGTGAAAATCTCTTCATCAATGCCGAAGCTTCTGATAAAGGGCATAATGCTCTTTTTGTATTCATCATAATTCTTTATGCATTCGATGAAAGCACCCTCTTCAAAGAACCAGATGATATTGCCCAGCTCTTCGTTGTAGTAATTCCATTCGCCGTCGGCTGAATTTTCATACTTATATCTGAAAGATGTGAAAACAGAATGAAGAAAACCTGTGTCGGTATTCATTATATAATCGAGAAGAGAAGAATAGAAGTCATAATATGACACATTTTTCTCATTCCTGAGATAAAGGGCAAAGCATCTGAGAAGACCGAGTGAGTGGAATGCCTGAAGACAGACTGAAAACATATTTGTATCTACCCAGTCGGTACGGCTCATTGTTGAAGTTGAACGGATGATGTTTGAGTATTCTTCAACTTCTTCTTTTATGTCGTTTGCGGAGTGGATGTGGTTGAATTTTACCCTTGAAACTTCAATATCATACTTTTCAAGCATATCTTTTTTGCCAAGAGGGGAGTTGGGAAGCACTTCGCAGTAGTAAACACTCACGGAGTTGTGCTGACCGTGGTCAAGAAGTGTGCACAGACCCTTGCAGAATGAATCTTTTGTTTCACCCGGCAGACCGAGAATCAGCTCCGAGTAGGAGGGAATACCTGCTTCGTTGTATTTTTTCAGCAGGTCTGAAAAATACTCCATTGAGAGATTCTTTCTGCCTATGTTTTCGAGTACTTCTGATGAGAGTGACTGATAAGCAAGCGTTGCTCCCTTATCCATACCGTATTCGTTGAGTTTGCGGCACATTCTGAAAACTCTGTCGTTGCTGTTTTTTGTGTAGCAGCAGCGGAAAACATCGGGATAGCCCGTGGCTTTTTTGTATGAAATGAGAGTTTCAATAATCTCTTCATCACGCTCAAACAGACCGAAGTTTGCATCAGCGCAGAAGATGTATTCTATTTTGTGGTCAGAGAGCCACTTTATCTCTGCATTTACTTTTTCAATGGGGAACTGACGCACATTCTTTTTTGCACACCAGTCACAATATGCGCAACTGAAGGGGCAACCTCTGTTTGTTTCAAGCACAGAGAGGAAATCCGTGTCGGGGTCGTTGTCAATAACCTCGTCGAGAGTGCCGTCAAGGAAAGGTGAGGGGTAGTGTGAAATATCTTCATAAAAGACTTCTTCTGTCTTTACGATTTCACCGTTTTTTCTGTAGTATATGTTGGGGCAATCGTCGAAACTTTCTGCCGTGAGAAGAGTTGCAAATGTTTCTTCGCCTTCACCCGTCATAACAATGTCAATATAATCTTCTGTTTTGAGCATTGAACCGTCTTCCGCCGCATTATGACCGCCGAAAACGATGATGCATCCGGGATATTTCTCTTTAACGGCTTTTGCAAGAGCTTTGTTGAAGTTTGTGTTCCACAGATAGCAGGAAAAGCCTACCATATACGGAGAATCAAGAGATTCAACAATGTCTGCAAGCTTGTCCCTTTTATAAATCGGCTTGGGGAAAGAGTATTTTTCTGTTATTGCAGGAATGCTTTTGCAGTAGGAAATGATACAACCCACGCTGTAGGGCAGATAGACCGATTTGTCAAAGGAAAAACCCACCTGAACCATATAAATGTTTTTCATCAATGCTCACCTTACTTTCAATAGTATATTATATATTATTATTAAAATTTTTTCAACAGTTGTTTGACATAAAGGTTCTTATATGATACAATTTACTGTTGAAAAGAGGGATTTCATGAAGAACATTTATCTTGTTCAGGTTTCCACCGTTTATGGTGAGGGCGAAAAGAAAAATGCATATCTTCCTTATGCGGCAGGTTGTATTGCTGCTTATTCGTGGGCAGATGAAAAAGTAAGGGCTGAGTATAAACTCGGCAAGTTTGTCTATACCCGTGAAAATATTGAAAAGGCAGTTGAAAAGCTCGATAATCCTTATCTTGTGGGTTTTTCATGTTACATATGGAATATTGAATACAATATTGCTTTTTCAAAAGTGCTGAAAGAGAAATATCCCGATTGTATAACTGTTTTCGGCGGTCATCATATTGCGCCTGACAGTCATCAGCTCAGGGATATTCCCACAGCGGATATTCTCATTCACGGAGGCGGAGAAGAAGCATTCAGAGAAATTCTTCTTGCCCTGGCGGAAAACAGACCGCTTGCTGAAGTTGACAACATCTCTTTCAGAGGCGAAAACGGTTTTGTGACAACAGAAAAGAAGAATCCCGAAACAACAGATTACCCGTCACCTTATCTTGAGGGGATTTTTGATAACATTCTCGATGACGGTATTTCATTCTCTGCTCTTCTTGAAACAAACAGAGGTTGTCCCAATCAGTGTGCATTCTGCGACTGGGGATTCCTTAAGTGCAAAGTAAGACTTTTCCCTATGGAAAGGGTAAAGGCAGAGCTTGAGTGGATTGCAGATCATAAGATTGAATATGTTTACGGCTGTGATGCAAACTTCGGTCTGTTTAACCGTGACCTTGAGATTGCGGAATATATGGCTGAGCTTAAACAGAAAACAGGTTATCCGCAGAAATTCAAAGTCAATTTCACAAAGAATAAGTTTGATGTTGTGGGTGCTATCAGCAAACTCCTTGTTGATAACAATATGAGCAAGGCGCAGACTATTTCTCTGCAGAGCGTTTCTCCCGAGGTGCTTGAAATCATAGGCAGAAAAAATCTTGATATGGAGTATTATTCCGACCTTGTGAATTTTTACGCAAAAGAGAATATTCCCACTTATACGGAGCTTATCCTCGGTCTGCCAGGTGAAACTTATGAAAGCTTTGCAAAGGGTATCTGCAAAGTGCTTGAAAGCGGTCAGCACAGCGCAATCAATGTATATCCCTGTGAGCTTATTCCCAATTCACTCCTGGGCAGTAAAGAATACATTGAAAAGTATCAGATAAAAACAGTACACAACAAGTTTATTCAGTATCACATCAATCCCGATACAATAAGTGAAGACATTGATGAATTTTCATCCCTTATCGTTTCCACAAGCACAATGAGTGTGAAAGACTGGGAGAAGACTTATCTCTTTGCCGTTACCGTGCAGGCGCTTCACGCACTCGGTCTTACAAGATACATTGCAGTGGCACTCAATAAGTGTAAAAACATAAGCTATTATGATTTCTATAACGGTTTTACCGAAAAGGCATTGGCTGACGGGGCTGAGGGCTTTATTCACATTCTGTGGACTTCATTCCGTGAGCATTTTTCGGCTGTTGCAAACAAAAACGGAGCTATCGGAATGATAGATGACCGTTTCGGACACATTATTTATGAACCTGATGAAATGCTTTTCTCAAAATGTCTTGCAGATGATGAGAAATTCTTTGCAGAGCTTCAGGATTATGTCAGGGAAATCTCAGGTGATGAAGAATTCACGGATGAAATCTTAAGATTCCAGAAATTCATTATGAACAAACCTGCAAAACAGAATGAAACAGCAGATTTTGCTTATGATTTCTCTTCATTTTTCAATGAATTTTTCAGCGGCAATGAAAATGTGACACCTGAGAAGAAAAATACAAAAATCAGCACAAAATGCTGTCTTGAAACTGCCGACTGGGCGGAATATGTCCGTGTAGCGGTGTGGTATTCAAGAAGAATGGCAAATTCAACTGTCTGCGAATTCAAGGCAGACGCAAAATAAACGGAGGCAAATTAAAATGAGCGAATGTACACATGATTGCAGTTCATGTTCAGCGAACTGTTCAAGCCGTGAAGGCGGTATTCCCAAGGAAAAACTCAACGACGCAAGTTCTGTAAAAAAGGTTATCGGCGTTGTCAGCGGTAAAGGCGGTGTAGGCAAGTCACTTGTTACATCAATGATGGCTGTTTCAATGCAGAGAAGAGGCTTCAAGTCTGCAATTCTTGATGCTGATATCACAGGTCCCTCTATTCCTCAGGCTTTCGGCATTCACGAAAGAGCAACGGGAACAGAAACAGAGCTTTTCCCCGCAACAAGCAAAACAGGTATTGACGTGATGTCTATAAATCTTCTTATGGAGAACGAAACAGACCCCGTTGTATGGAGAGGCCCCGTTATCGCAGGTGTTGTAAAACAGTTCTGGTCAGACGTTATCTGGAAGGATATTGACTTTATGTTTGTTGATATGCCTCCCGGAACAGGTGACGTGCCCCTTACAGTTTTCCAGAGTCTTCCCGTTGACGGAATCATCATCGTTACTTCACCTCAGGATCTTGTTTCAATGATCGTCACAAAGGCTGTGAATATGGCTAAGATGATGAATATTCCCGTTCTCGGCATTGTTGAGAATATGTCATATTTTGAATGCAATGAATGCGGTAAAAAGCATTTCATCTTCGGTGAAAGCAATCTTGAAAGAATTGCTGCGGCACACAATATTCCTCAGATTGCAAGAATCCCCATTGACCCTGACTTTGCATCTCAGGTTGACAGAGGTCTTATTGAACTCTTTGAAGGCGAGTGGCTTGAAAAGGTTGCAGACGCTGTGGAGGGTGTATAAATGAGTAAAAGAGAAGTTGCGATTGCTCTTTTTGAAGAGGGATTTAACTGTGCTCAGGCTGTTTCTGCTGCATTCTGCGAAGAAACAGGTATGACTAAAGATGCAATGGTGAAACTCTCTTCAGGTTTCGGCGGAGGCTTTGGCAGACTCCGTGAAGTCTGCGGCGCAGTAAGCGGTATGGTTATTGTTTCAAATCTCCTTTACGGTTATGAATCACCTACAGACACAGAAACAAAAATGAATTACTACAAAGATATTCAGTCAATCATTCTTGAATTCAAAGAGAGAAACGGAGCTTATATCTGCAAAGAACTTCTGAATCTCCCTGAGAATGCAGAAAAGAGTCCCGTGCCTGAAAAAAGAACAACAGAGTATTATAAAAAGCGTCCCTGCAAGGAGCTTGTGGGTGAAGCAGCAGATATTCTTGAAAAATTCATTGCGGAGCATAATTGATGGAAAATATCATACTTATAGGTATGCCGGGGGCAGGCAAAAGCACTCTGGGTGTACTTCTTGCAAAGGCGATGGGTAAGCTTTTTGTTGATACTGATATCATCATTCAGCAGAAGACAAAAAGACTTCTTCAGGATATAATCGACAATGACGGTACAGAGGCTTTTTTAAGCCTTGAAGAGGAAATTCTTCTCTCGGTAAACGAAGAAAACACCGTTATCGCAACGGGCGGAAGCGCTGTCTACTCCGAAAAGGCAATGGAGCATTTCAGAGAGAACGGAAAAATTGTTTATCTTCACGTTGATTTTGATGAAATCGTAAAAAGAGTTACAAACATCACCACAAGAGGCATTGTGCTGAAAAACGGAAAAAACCTCGCAGATGCCTTTGATGAGAGAAAACCTCTCTATGACAGATTTGCAGATGTTGTGATTGATTGTACGGGTTCAACCATTGAAAATTCTGTGAAAATGCTGATTGAAAAACTTAAATAATAAGGAGGGACGTTGTTCCCTCTTTTTTGTTTTGTGGTGGAAATAAGAATTGACAAAGCTTAGTAATTGTAATATATTAAGTTTATAAAATGCACGGAAGAAGGAGATTTTATGGCAGTTATCAAGTGTAAATCATGCGGAGCGCTGATTCCAACAGAAGACGGAGATTCTTTTGGTTTTTGTGGTCAATGCGGAACAAAAAATATGATTGAAAAGAAAACAGAAGAAAAAGCAGAGCAAAAGGCTGAACCTAAAAAGAAAAAGGCAGGTCTTGTTGTCGGTCTTGTTGTTGCGGCTGTTTGTATTGCAGGTGTTATCGCTGCAATTGTTTTTCTGCCTGACCTTCTCGGTAATATCTCCGGAAAACCGATTGATGATAACGATGATGCGGTTGTAGAAAATGAAGGCGGCAGCGAAGCAGATAAAACAACAGAAAAAACAGATGATGATTTTGTAAATCTGCGTTCAGATATAACTTATGAAGATATGCTCTCGGGTAATGACCGACGTTATGTCGCTCTGAATCCGGACGGCACAGTTGTTTCAACCGGAAGCAATATCAGCGGTGAAGGTGATGTGTCAGATTGGACAGATATTGTGTCTGTTGCTGCAGGTTTTTATCATACTGTAGGTCTTAAATCGGACGGCACAGTTGTTGCAACGGGTTCTAATGACCACGGACAGTGCGATGTTTCCGATATGAGAGGAATAGTTGAAGTTTATGCAGGAAGATTCAACACTATAGGTCTTAAGGCTGACGGAACAGTTGTTGTTGCAGGAGACAATGCGTTCGGAGAAAGTAATGTGTCAGGCTGGACAGATATTGTGGATATTGCTGCAGGTACTTATCACACAGTCGGTCTTAAGTCAGACGGTACGGTTGTTGTTGCCGGTAAGAATGAAAACGGACGCTACGATGTGTCAGAATGGACAGATATTGTAGATATTGCTGCAGGTTTTCAGCATACGATAGGCGTTAAATCCGACGGCACAGTCGTTACAACAGGCAGTAATGATCATTGTCAGTGTAATGCGTCAGAATGGACAGATATCGTGTCTGTAGTTGCAGGTTTTTATCATAC
This sequence comes from Acutalibacteraceae bacterium, assembly GCA_045636025.1. GTDB lineage: Bacteria > Bacillota > Clostridia > Oscillospirales > Acutalibacteraceae > UBA1081. The sequence continues at coordinate 20,351 of JAZTWP010000056.1, forward strand.
TGTAGGTCTTAAATCGGACGGCACAGTTGTTGCCTGCGGTAATAATATTGACTCAAGATGCCGTGTTGCAGACTGGACTGATGTTGTAGCTATAGCTGCAAGTGATAACTCAACAGCAGCAATCAAATCAGACGGTACAATTATTATTGCCGGTAGCAACAAAGATAAATATGATGTGTCAGGTTGGGATCTGTTCTGATAAAAACAGAATTTATTTAATAGCAATCTGTAAAAAAATTGTTGAAACACTGTAAGATATTCACAAAGAATATTGACATTTTTTGTTGTATTATGTAATATAGAACTATAATATTTGTGAAGGGAGCTGTAATTATGAATTGCAGTCATTGTAATAATTTTATTCCTCAGGGTTCAGCAGCATGTCCCACTTGCGGAGCACCTGTTCAGGCACCTGCAGGAAACGGCTATCAGCAGAATATGAATCAGAATAACGGCTATCAGCAGCCCGGTGGTTATCAGCAGCAGCCCGGTGGCTATCAGCAGCCCGGCTATCAGCAGCCTTACAATCAGTATCAGCAGCCCTACAATCAGTATCAGCAGCCCTACGGCGGCTACAATGCAAATCCCGATGTTCCATCAACAGGTTTTAATGTTCTTGGGTTTTTCTTCCCCATTGTAGGTCTTATTCTTTACCTTGTATGGAAAGATCAGACTCCCAATAAGGCAAAAGCTATAGGAAAGTCAGCATTGATATCATTTATTATCGGTGTTGTTTTCTACATTATTGTATTTGCAATTTCATTTGCAGTCGGTCTTGCCGGAAGCCTTTATTATTATATGTAATCAAATAAAGATAAAAGGAGATTTCTGAAATGAGATGTACAAACTGTAACAGCGAAATACCTGATAATTCCTTGTGCTGTCCCGTTTGCGGAAGCCATCTTGCAAACGCAAACTATAACAATAATTACAATCCGGCACCTGCTCCCGTGATGAACAATCCTATGCCTCATCCTGCAGATGTGCCCTCAACTCTTGCTAATATTATCGCATTCTTCTTCCCCGAATTCGGTATCATTCTTTACTTCGCATGGCAGAATCTTCTTCCTGCAAAGTCAAAGTCAATCGGTAAGGTTACATTGGTGGCAATTATCATCAGAGCTGTTCTCGCATTGCTTGGTGTGATTTCTGTGCTTGTTATGACTTTTGCATTCGGATTCCCCATTTTTGAGGAAATCTGGGAAGAAATCTACTGGTATTTCTGATTGAAACAGACTATACGGCACTTCCTTTGCGGAGGTGCTGTTTTGTTTTGCTCTACTTGACAAAAATTGCATTTTTTCATATAATAAAAAAAGAAAAATACTGTGCTTTTTGTCCCTTTGCGGGGCAAATCGTTTTTTATAGAGGATAAAAATTTATGAAGAAAGTTGTTATTTGTCTGATAGCTGTGCTGTTGTATGTGTTTACACTTCCGACAACGGCTTTTGCTGCGTCAGGCAGTACGGTTGACAGAATCGACTATTCTGCAGACCTGAGAAGTGACGGCTCTGTTTTTGTAACAGAAGTCTGGACGGTCACTTTCTCTGAAGAATCAGACGGCTTCACAAGAGTGATTGAAATGCCCGTAGGTGAATTTGAATCGTTTGCAAAGCTGAGCGATTTTGCACTCAGCGCAGACGGTGTTGTTTTTGCCGAAGCAGACGGGGATTCTGCAATAAACGGCACTTACTCCGTTACTTATTCAGAGGGTAAATGCAGCGTAAAATGGAATACAAAAAGTAAAAACATCACAAGAATCTTCACTCTCAGATATGTGAAAACAGGTGCCGTGAAGCTTTATGGTGACAGAGCATATTTTTACACAACGATTATAAGTGAAGACGATACATACGGTGTGTGCCACGATGTGAATGTGAGCATCACAACTGCAAAAAAATGCTTCTCAGAGGACTTTGTTGTTGAAGAGTCAGGCTCTCTTGCAGGCAAAAAGTCAGACGGTGAAATCACCTTTAATGCAGATAATTTTGCAGGTCATATGAAAATAGGGATTTCTGTGCCGTCTTCTGTTTTTGAAGCAGGATATCTTACGGTTATCCTTGAGGACACAAGCTTAAAGGAAACAATCAGAGCCGTCAGCCTTGTGGGTGCCGCAATTGTGCTGATTCTCTTTATTCTTTACCTTGTAAACAGACAGAATCTCTTCAGAAGAAAATGGGAGAAAAAATGCCTTAAAAAAGTGCACAGAGAGTCTTCTTATGAGGCTCAGTCTGCTGTTTTCGGAATATTCAGCCCTGCCCGTGTCATAAACATTGTCTATGGTGTGACTCTGAATGGTGCAGACAGATTCATTGTAACTGTGCTCGACCTTGTGCAGAGAGGGTATATTGTCCCCTCGGCAGACGGATTTACCGCTTCGCTGAAATCTGACTCCGACACCGTGGGCAGACCCCTTGACAGAAACGAAAAAACTGTTATTGATATCTTTTCGGGGGAGAAATGGCAGACCGTGCTTTCACGCCCCAAGCGTTTTTATGCCGTGACTGAAAAATTCAACAGAAATATATCTTTTCTGCCTTTATTCTTCACACTTGCCCCCTCAGGCAGACAGCTTGTTTCAAGATGTTTTGAGCTTCGTCTTGCGGCTGTGCATCATGAATTTGTTCTGCCCGAAGAAATTTCTGACGATTTCTTCAAAAACGGAAAATACACAACAGCAGACCTGTTGATTTCACTTTTCAATGAATTTGAAATGTCAGCATCAGCCGAATACAGAAAAACTGATGCTTCAAAATACAAATATAATCTTTTTATGCTTCGTGATGTTTATTCCGAGGGTGAAAAAATCGTCCGTGAGGAAGAAATACGCAGACAGCTGCAGAAAAAGAAGAAAATATCATCAGACGGAGAGTAAGTATGGTATCTGTTCTCAGCAGAATTTTTATAAAAAACAAAGATAATCTTTCCGATAAGGAATTAAGAGGTGCTTACGGTACACTTTGCTGTGTGCTGGGCATAATCCTCAATATCGTGCTTTTTGCAATCAAATATGTTGCAGGTGTGCTCAGTGCATCAATCGCTGTTACTGCAGATGCTTTCAACAACCTTTCTGATGCAGGGTCATCTGTCATCACACTTGTGGGGCTCCGTTTTGCGGATATGAAACCCGATAAAGACCATCCTTTCGGTCACGGCAGAATTGAATACCTTTCGGGTCTTGCTGTGTCTGTTATCATCATCGTTGTGGGTGTGGAGCTTTTCAAAAGCTCTGTTGAAAAAATTATCAATCCCTCAGATGTTGATTCAAGTCCCGTTGCAATTGCGATTCTTGCGATTTCCGTGCTCATAAAAGGCTATATGTTTTTCTACAACAGAGCCGTGGGCACAAAAATCAATTCATCAGGTATGAAAGCCACAGCCGTTGACAGTATCGGTGATGCGGTGGCAACACTTGTTGTACTTGTTTCAACAATCATCTCTGCATACACGGGTCTTCACATAGACGGCTGGTGCGGTGTTGTTGTTTCTCTCTTCATTTTTGTGGCAGGTATCCGCTCCGTAAAGGAAACAATAAATCCTCTTCTGGGTATGCCTCCCGAAAAGGAATTTGTGGATGAAATTGAAAAAATTGCGCTCTCATTTGATGAGATTATCGGCATTCACGACCTTATTGTGCACGATTACGGCCCCGGCAGAATTGTTGTTTCACTTCACGCAGAGGTTGACGGCAAAGGCGATATCTTTCTGCTTCACGATGTTATTGACAATGCCGAGCAGAAACTTGCAAAAGAAATGGGCTGTATTGCCGTTATACATATGGACCCCATTGAAACTGACAATGAAGAAGTAAACGCAATGAAAGAGCGTGTTATTGCGATTATGAGTGAGTACAATGCTGAGGTGACAATTCACGACTTCAGAATGGTGCCGGGTGTCAGCCATACAAACCTTATTTTTGATGCGGTTGTGCCTTTTGAGGTGAAAAAGAGTGATAAGGCAATCAGAAAGGAAATTTCTGCCCTTATTTCATCAAATATGGAAAACTGCAATGCGGTTGTTAACGTGGACAGACCTTTTGTATAATTTAACAATTGACTTTTTGTATGTAATATTGTAATTTATAAATATCTTGCGTATGGAGGAGATAATTTTGAAAAAGAGAATTATTACAGCACTTCTTGCTGTTATTATGATATTTTCTGCCGCAATCACAGTTTCAGCGGCAAATCAGACAATCGGTTACGAGTCTTCTTATGATGCCGGTACCGATATTGTCACAGTAACTGTTTTTGTCAACAATGCCGTTGGTCTTCAGTCTGCTGACCTTTGCTTAGGCTATGATGGTACAATGTACGAATTTCAGGAAAGTGTTTTTTATGATATAGGCGAAGGTCTTGCAGAGGGCGGCAAGTCAGTTGTTTATGATGACCTTGTCACAGCGTGTATCGTTTATACAAATGAGTGCACCGCTGAAGATGCAGACGAAAACGGCAGACTTACAATTGTGTCATACAAGTTCAAGCCTCTTACAGAGAATTATGATATAGACTACTTCTACCTCTGGACAGACGGTTTTGTTGTTGCAGATGTTGATCTGTGCAAGGATATCAACACTCAGGGCAATGCAATTCTGCAGGAAGACAAATCAGGCGGTGTGACTTTTACAACAAAGCCCGGTGATCAGGGTGCAGGTGCAAACGCAGGTGAAACAACAAAAAAGGCAACTGAGGGTGTCAACGGCAACCTCAAATCCAAGTGGTATGTTTATGTTATCGGTGCCGTGCTTGCAATAGGCGCAATCGCAGGTATCGCAATGGTTGTTGTCAAAGGCAATCACGAAGAAGAAAATCAGAATGATGATTCTGCAGAAAAATCTGCCGATTCAGAGGAAAATTCAGGCGAAGATTAATATTACAGCGGAGTGTCTTTTCAGGCATTCCGCATTTGTGCTGATAAAGGGCAGTATTTCTTTACCAAAAATGCATTTTTTGTTGAAAAATACCTGTTGTATTTTCCAAAAAAGAATTATATTTCAGAATGTTTGTTATATAATATAAGTTGCAGAATTTTGATTGGTTTTATTGTATCTATTATAAAGGAGAAGTTATGAAAAGGACAACGGCATTTATAATCAGCGTGTTGTTATGCTTTGCATTTTCGGTCATATCCTTTGCGGATGATATATACATAGTAGATGACGGTGAAGAGCCTTTTGTTCCCGATGTTCAGGTCACAACAACAGCTCCCGCAATAACTGAAACGACAACATCTTCAGGCGGCAGCTCAATCATCGGTGATACAGGTGCTCTTGAAGGATATTTCAACGACCTTAAAGATAAACTCGGCAGCAGTGTTGATTCACTTTTTGAAGGGCTGGATGATTTCGATTTCAATCTCGGCACAGAGAATACAACTGCTTCAGGCGGTCAGACTCCGCCCTCAATAGACAGCGGTGAAAAACCCACTCAGTCAACACATGCTCAGCAGATGATTCAGGATGCGGCAACAAACACCACCAAACCCTTTGAAGAGAAGACTACTGTTATTCAGGGGCAGGGTAATGAAGTTCACACCATTGTTATTGTTGAAAACGCAGACGATGATTCAGCTCTCAGCGGCAGCACACTTACACTTATAGTTTTTATTGCAGCAATTGTTATTATTATTCTTGCAGGTGCAATTGTTCTTGTTATTATGACAAAGAGAACAGAGTATAATTCCTCTGTTATGGACAAGTCCACAATTCCCACCGTTGAGAAGCCCAAAGCAATGACAGACCTGCTTAACGACAATATTGTTGATGACGGCAACGACTACGGCAATATAGCTTACTGGAATGACTGATTCCGGAGATGAGTAACAAATGAAAACAAAACTTAAAATCTTTCTTTTATGCTTTACAATGCTTGCAACAGCATGCTGTATAGGTACATCAAGTGTCTATGCTCTTTCTGAAGAGGGAAGTCAGCTTATTGATGCGCTCACTTCTGCTGTGGGCAGTTTAGGCGGCTCTATAGGAAACCTTATTCCCACAACTGAAGAAAAAACCACTCAGAGCGCAGGCGATATTCAGGATGCGGAAGATGCTCTCGGCGATATTTTTCAGCAGATAGGTTTCGGCTCTGATATCCTTGAAATCACAGACCTTATTGCATATCTCAACAGAGGCGGTTCCTTCGCAGACTGGATTTATGATAACTACGGTGATAACATCGAGATTCCCGATTCTGTTCAGAATATGGCAACAGGTGACCTTGTGATGTATCTTATGAGCAATCTGCTCTATCCTGACAATACAACAGCTCCTAAGGAAACAACAACTCCCAAGTATGTTTATAACCCCGGCAAAAACGATAAAGAAACCACAACAAAAACTGTTCCTACAACAGTTGCAACAACTGTAAAAGAACCGTCATATAAAACAGGTGATGTTAATAACGACGGTAAAGTAAATGCAATTGATGCAAGAACTGCTCTTCGTGCAGGTGCTCAGCTTGAAATTCTCACAGGCAAGGCTTTTAATGCCGCAGATGTGAACGGTGACGGCAGAGTTACTGCTCAGGATGCAAGAAGTATACTCAGATTCTCAGCGCAGATAACAAACGGATTTTAACGATTTTTTCTTTCTGAAATATATCGGAGGATAATGTAAATGAAAAAAGTCTTTAAGAAAATATTGATAGTCGCAATGGCTGTTGCCTGCGCATTCTGTCTTCAGCTTACAGTAAGCGCAGAAACGGAAGACCTTTTCCCGGGACTTAATCTTGATGATCTTGAAAATATCATCAGCGGTTTCTTCACAACAGCTCCCAGCGAAGACAATACAACAACAGCCCCCAATGTGACAACAGATCCTAACGCTACAACCGATCCCAATGCCACAACTGATATCGTAAACGATTCAGGCACAGGCTCTGTTACAACGGAAACTCAGGATACAACCATAAATAACTATATTCCGAATAATTCATACCCCACTCAGGCTGTTCCTACAACTGAGCCGTCAGGTGATGAGGAAGATACATCATTTACATATGAAGGCTCTCTCTCAGACTGGCTTGAAGCTGATTCAGCGGCGATAATTGTTCAGAATCCCAATGAGAATTTCACTTTGGGCGGTGCGCTTGTCAACAACAACGGCGGAAGTGATGACAACGGTATGTCATGGCAGCAGATAGCTCTCATTGCAGCGGCAGTTCTGTTTGTAATTCTTGCGGCACTTGTTGTTGCTCTCCTTGTTCAGAAGAATAAGAACAACAATGACGATGATGAGTATTCACCCGTTGTGCTCAGAGAAGATGACGACACTCCCGACGGTTCCGTTGCTGTTGAAGTTATGACAGCAGAGAGAATCGCTGAGCTTCTCGGCTCAGGCAGAAACGCAGACAGATATGTTGCTTCAGACAATAATTCTCTTTACAAAAATGCAGCTCTTATGGATCAGCTTGCTCAGACTTATTCTGATCCTCTCATCAGAAAGTACACAGATGAGCCCGTAAGAATGTCTCCCATTGCAAAACTGAGTGAGAATGAAGATGTTTCTGCGGCAGATATCCTCAAGGCAACAGAATCAATGCTTGACGATATCATAGGCAAGGAAAAATACGCATCAGACATCAGCGGTGTTGATTTCCTTGATAAAGATATAGATGCGCTTCTCGAAAACACAGAAACAAAGGTTTGTCCCGATTGTAATTCACCTGTTTCATCAAGCGATGTTTTCTGTCACTCCTGCGGTGCATACGTCGGTTAATCTGACATACAATTATAATATATAATATAAGGGCGTCCGTAGGGGCGCCTTTTTTTTATAATCACAATGCACAATTGATTGGTATAAAACAGTATGGGCGTTAATCTAACACCCGATTTGTCGCAGACAAATAACGATTGAAAATCGTTCGATTGTACAATAATAAAATTATTGAAACACCGTTGGTGTTTGCACTTTCGTGCCGTGCGATAAATCATCACCCCTACTGCCAAATTAATTAATTTTTGCGGGATTTCCCCTATACTATTATATATATAAGACTGTGGGGTATGTCGCATTGTCAACTTGCACAAACGGAGGTATGAAAAATTGTTGCAGTTGTAGAAATATCCAAAAATCGAAAAAATGCTTATTTTGGGCGATTTTTTTCAAAAAACACTTGCAATTTGTTGACCTATACTGTATAATTACAGAGCATGTGGAAAAGGATAGAGCATAATTATGCCCTTTTTTCACAATGTACCATGCGATGATGTGGGATGTGGCTGCACTTTGATGCAGGAAACTCTCACGGAGTATGTCCGATTTCAAACCGGGCGAGATCTTCCCCCTGGGGCGTGTTTGTGCCTTAACCACGAAAAAAGCTACCATCGGGATGAGGTATTTTTCTCAAGAGCCCCGGAAATACTGCGTGTTTCCGGTTTTTATAACGGAGAAACGCGAAACACACGGGTGCGTTGATGAAAAATATCAGGCAAAGCCCGCCAAATTCTTTAGGAGGCGTAAAAATGGCAGTTAAGGGAAAAATCAGAATCAGACTTAAGGGCTACGATCACAACCTTGTTGACAAGGCAGCAGAAAGAATCGTAGAAACCGCAAAGCGTACAGGCGCTCAGGTATCAGGTCCCGTACCTCTTCCCACAGAAAAGGAAGTTGTTACAATCCTTCGTGCTGTTCACAAGTACAAGGATAGCCGTGAACAGTTTGAGCAGCGTACACACAAGAGACTCATTGATATCCTCAGACCTTCAAACAAAACTGTTGAAGCTCTCACAGGTCTCGAACTTCCCGCAGGTGTGGATATCGAAATCAAGCTGTAATTTACAGCAAACAAAATCCGGATATATATACATTATATATACCGCAGGTCAAGTTGACTTGTGTCAACCAATAATCTGACAGGAGGAAAAAACAATGGTAAAAGGTATTATCGGTAAGAAAATCGGTATGACTCAGATCTTCGACGCAAACGGCAAAGTTGTTCCCGTTACAGTAGTTGAAGCTGGTCCTTGCCCGGTAGTCCAGAAGAAGACCGTCGAGGTTGACGGTTACGCCGCAGTTCAGCTCGGCTACGCTGTTCAGAAGCAGCAGCGTGTTTCAAAGCCCCTCAAGGGTCACTTTGCAAAAGCTGACGTAGCACCCCAGAAAGTTCTCAAGGAGTTCAGATTCGCTGATACTTCTGCTTTCGAAGTAGGCTCAGTAGTTAAGGCTGATGTCTTCGCAGCAGGTGACAAAGTTGATGTCATCGGCACAAGCAAAGGTAAGGGTACAGCAGGTGCTATCAAGAGATGGAATTTCTCAAGACTTAAGGAAACTCACGGTACAGGTCCCGTAGCAAGACACGCAGGTTCACTTGGTGCTTGTTCAGACCCCTCAAGAGTTTACAAGGGAAAGAAACTCGCAGGTCACCTCGGTGCTGAAAGAGTTACAGTTCAGAATCTTGACATTGTCAAGGTTGATGCAGAAAACAACCTCATCGCTATCAAGGGCGCTATTCCCGGTCCCAAAGGCGGCTACGTTGTTATCGCAGATGCAAAGAAAGCGTAAGGAGGAAATAGAAAATGGCTAATATTAAAGTTGTTAATAAGGCCGGCGAGCAGGTTTCAGAGCTTACTCTCAGCGATGCAATCTTCTCAATCGAGCCCAACACCTCCGCTATGCACATCGCTGTTGTAAATTATCTTGCAAATCAGCGTCAGGGCACACAGTCAACACTTACAAGATCAGAAGTAAGTGGCGGCGGCAAGAAGCCCTGGAGACAGAAGGGTACAGGTAGAGCTCGTCAGGGTTCAACAAGAGCACCCCAGTGGTATCACGGCGGTATCGCTCTCGGCCCCAAGCCCAGAAGTTACAGCTTCACAATCAACAAGAAGGTAAGAAGACTTGCTATGAAGTCAGCATTCTCAGCTAAGCTTGCAGCAGACGAAATCATCGTTCTCGATACATTCGGTCTCGATGCAATCAAGACAAAGGATGTTGCTACAACACTCAAGGCAATTGAGTCAGGCAAGAAGACACTTATCGTTCTTCCCGAAAAAGACGACGTCATCTTCAAGAGTGCAAGAAACATCGCAGGCGTTAAGGTTTCTCCCGTAAACACACTCAACGTTTACGATATGCTTAACTGCTCAAAGATCGTTATCCTCAAGGATGCTGTTGCTAAGATCGAGGAGGTATATGCATAATGAAAATTGCACAGGATATCATCATCCGCCCTGTTATCACAGAAGAAAGCATGGCAGAAGTTGCTGAAAAGAAGTATACCTTTGAAGTAGCTAAGAGTGCTACAAAGATTGATGTTGCTAAGGCAGTTGAAAAGCTTTTCGAAGTTAAGGTTGCTAAGGTTAACACAATGAATGTTAAGGGCCACAAGAGAACTTACGGCCGTTTCACAGGCTACAAGGCTGACTGGAAAAAGGCTATCGTTACTCTTACAGAAGATTCAAAGACAATTGAATTCTTCGACGGAATGTTCTAATCATTAAAAAATCACAAATTCAGACGGTGATGTATGGGTGCCGACCGCTAAGCTGTCTGAGATATAAAATCCGTCCGTTTTCGGACAAGAAAGGCGAGTGAAAAATAATGGCTATTAAAGTCTACAAACCGACTACAAACGGCAGAAGAAATATGTCGGTTACAGATTATTCCGGACTTTCAAAGTGCGGCCCCGAAAAGAGCCTTCTTGAACCTCTTAAGAAGCACTCAGGCCGTAACAGCTACGGAAGAATCACCGTTCGTCATCACGGCGGCGGAAATCGCCAGAAGTACCGTATCATCGATTTCAAGAGAAATAAGTTCGGTATCAAGGCAGAAGTTAAAACACTTGAATACGATCCCAATCGTTCAGCAAACATTGCACTTATTCAGTATGAAGACGGTGTTAAGTCTTACATCCTTGCTCCCGCAGGTCTTAGCGTAGGCGACACAGTTGTTGCAGGTCCCGAGGCTGATATCAAGGTAGGTAACGCACTTCCCCTTGTTAACATCCCCACAGGTACATTCGTACACAACGTTGAGCTTTACCCCGGCAGAGGCGGTCAGCTTGCAAGAGCAGCTGGTAATGCAGCTCAGCTCATGGCTAAAGAAGGCAACTATGCTCTTCTCAGACTTCCCTCAGGCGAACTTCGTAACGTTCCCGTTATCTGTATGGCAACTGTTGGTACAGTTGGTAACGCAGACCACGAAAACGTTAAGATCGGTAAGGCAGGTCGTACACGTCATATGGGTATCCGTCCCACAGTTCGTGGTTCAGTTATGAACCCCTGCGACCATCCTCACGGTGGTGGTGAAGGTAAGTCACCCATCGGTCGTCCCGGTCCTGTTACACCTTGGGGCAAGCCCGCTCTTGGTTACAAGACTCGTAAGAAATTCAAGCGTTCCGATAAGCTTATCGTGAGACGCTGCAATGATAAATAATCGGGAAAGGAGCTATTAATAATGGGTAGAAGTATTAAAAAAGGACCTTACGTGCAGCCCAAGCTGCTCGCAAGAGTTGAAAAAATGAACGAAGCCGGAGAAAAAATAGTTCTTAAGACATGGAGCAGAAGTTCCACAATTTTCCCGGATTTTGTAGGTCACACATTTGCTGTTCATGACGGCAGAAAGCATGTTCCCGTATATGTAACTGAAGATATGGTTGGTCACAAACTCGGTGAATTTGCTCCTACAAGAACATTTAAGGGCCATGCAGGTTCAAAGACCTCAAATAATGGTAAGAAGTAAGTCAAAGGAGTGTAAAAAATGGAAGCAAGAGCAAAAGCGACTTTCGTGCGTATAGCACCTCGTAAGGTCCAGATCGTTCTCGACCTTATCAGAAACAAGCCCGCTGATGAAGCTATGGCAATCCTTAAGTACACACCCAAGGCTGCGTGTGAACCCCTTGCAAAGCTTCTTAAATCAGCTATGGCAAATGCTGAAAACAACTATGATATGGACGTTTCCAGACTTTATGTTGCAGAATGCAGCGTATGTCAGGGACCCACACTTAAGAGAATCAGACCCAGATCAAAGGGCCGTGCGTATAGAATCAACAAGAAGACATCGCACATCAACCTTGTTCTGAGAGAGTCTGAAGAATAATCGGGGAGGAGGACAAATAACATGGGACAGAAAATTAATCCTACCGGTTTAAGAATCGGCGTAATCAAAGATTGGGAATCCCGTTGGTACGCAGACAAGAAGGACTTCGGTTCAAATCTTGTTGACGACTACAATCTTCGTGAGTATCTCCTCAAGGCACTTGCACCCGCAGGTGTACCCAAGGTTGAGATCGAAAGAGATCCCAAGAGAGTTCGTGTAAACATCCACTGTGCTAAGCCCGGCATGGTAATCGGCAGAGGCGGTGCAGAAATCGAAAAGCTCAAGTCAAAGTGCAAAGAGCTTCTCGGTGGTGACAAGGAAGTTTTCATCAACATCATTGAAATCAAGCAGCCCGATGCAAATGCACAGCTCGTTGCAGAAAACATCGCAGCACAGCTTGAAAGACGTGTATCTTTCCGTCGTGCCCTCAAGCAGGCAATCGGCAGAACAATGAAGCTTGGTGCTAAGGGTATCAAGACTCAGGTTAGCGGCAGACTTGGCGGCGCAGAAATCGCACGTAGCGAAACATACCATGAAGGCACAATTCCTCTTCAGACAATTCGTGCTGACATCGACTACGGTTTCGCAGAAGCACACACAACTTACGGCCGTATAGGCGTTAAAGTATGGCTCTACCGCGGTGAAGTTCTTCGTGACACTCGCAGAGTAGGCTCAAGAAAAGATAAGAAAGAGAGGGCTTGATAATGTTACTTCCTAAGCGCGTTAAATACCGCAGAGTACAGAGAGGCCGCCTTACAGGTAAGGCAATGCGTGGTAACAAAGTTAACTACGGTGACTTCGGTCTTGTAGCACTTGAGCCCGCTTGGATCACATCAAACCAGATTGAAGCTGCCCGTATCGCTATGACAAGATACACAAAGAGAGGCGGTAAGGTTTGGATCAAAATATTCCCCGATAAGCCGATCACAGAAAAACCCGCTGAAACTCGAATGGGTTCAGGTAAAGGTTCACCGGAATATTGGGTAGCAGTTGTTAAACCCGGCAGAGTTATGTTTGAAGTTGCCGGCGTAAGCGAAGAAGTAGCTCGTGAAGCTATGCGTCTCGCTGCAAACAAACTTCCCATCAAGTGTAAGTTTGTAACTAAGGAAGAACAGGGTGGTGAGCAGTAATGAAAGCCAGTGAAATCAGAAAAATGTCCGCCCAGGAGTTGGATGCTAAGCTTCTTGAGCTGAAGGACGAGCTTTTCAAGCTGCGCTTCCAGCAGGCCATCAACCAGCTCGAAAACCCCACACGTATCAGTGCCGTAAAGAAGGATATCGCAAGAATCCTTACTGTTCAGCGTGACGTTGAACTCCACGGCAAAGATGCTTGATAAGGAGGATATCGGTAATGGACAGAAATTTAAGAAAAACTCGTGTCGGCATGGTAACAAGCGACAAGATGGATAAGACAGTTGTCGTTTCAATCAAAGACCGTGTAAGACATCCGCTTTATAAGAAAATCGTTAACCGTACTATCAAGCTTAAGGCTCATGATGAACTTAACGAGTGTGGTATCGGTGACCGTGTAAAAGTGATGGAAACCCGTCCTCTTTCAAAAGACAAGAGATGGCGTGTTGTAGAAATCATCGAGAAAGCTAAATAAGGAGGACTACCCATGGTACAGCAGCAGACACTTCTCAAGGTTGCTGACAACACAGGTGCTAAAGAAATTATGTGCATCCGTGTTCTCGGTGGTACCGGCAGAAGATATGCCAATATCGGCGATGTTATTGTAGCATCTGTTAAGAAGGCTACACCCGGCGGCGTTGTTAAAAAAGGCGATGTAGTTAAGGCCGTAGTTGTCCGTTCAGCTAAGGGCGTTCGCCGTGATGACGGCACATACATCCGTTTCGATGAAAACGCAGCCGTAATCATTAAGGAAGATAAGAACCCGAAGGGTACACGAATCTTTGGACCTGTAGCAAGAGAGCTTAGAGATAATGAATATACAAAGATCCTTAGCCTTGCTCCTGAGGTTCTGTAATCGGGAGGTATAATGATGAGTAAAGTACATGTAAAGACCGGCGATAAGGTTGTAGTTATCAACGGTAAAGATCGTGGCACACAGGGTAAGGTGCTTCAGGTAAGCCCCTCCGAAGGCAAAGTCATCGTTGAAGGTGTTAACATTGTTTCAAAGCATGTTAAACCCAGAAAGATGGGCGAAGCAGGCGGAATCATCAAGGCTGAAAGTGCACTCTACGCTGACAAGGTTCAGCTCGTTTGCCCCAAGTGCGGCAGACCCACAAGAGTAGGCCACATCATTGAAAACGGCAAGAAGTTCCGTGTTTGTAAGAAAGCCGATTGCGGCGCTAAGTTTGAATAATAAGGAGGAGCATTACAATGGCAAGACTTAACGAAATGTACAAAGCAGAAGTTGCTCCCGCACTTATGAAGAAGTTCAGCTACAAGAGCGTTATGCAGATTCCTAAGATTGATAAGGTTATTATCAACGTAGGATGCGGTGAAGCAAGAGAAAATCCTAAGGCTATCGATGCTGTAATCCGTGACCTCGGTCTCATTACAGGTCAGAAGGCAGTTGTTTGTAACGCTAAGAAGTCAGTTGCAAACTTCAAGCTTCGTGAAGGTATGCCCAACGGTGTAAAAGTTACACTCCGTGGTGAAAAGATGTATGAATTCCTTGACAGATTCTTCAATCTTGCACTTCCCAGAGTTCGTGACTTCAGAGGTATCAATCCTAACTCATTCGACGGCAGAGGTAACTACTCAATGGGTATCCGTGAGCAGCTTATCTTCCCCGAAATTGAGTATGACAAAATCGACAAGGTTCGTGGTATGGATATTTGTATCGTAACCACAGCTCCCACAGACGAAGAAGCTCGTGAGCTTCTCAGCCTTATGGGCGCACCGTTTGCAAAGTAAGGAGGGGTTAGAATGGCAAAAACATCACAGAAGGTAAGAGCAGCAGCTCCTGCCAAGTATTCAACAAGACAGCATAACAGATGTCAGATTTGCGGCAGACCCCACGCTTATCTCCGTAAGTACGGTGTATGTCGTATATGCTTCAGAGAACTGGCTCACGCTGGCCAGATCCCCGGAGTAAAGAAAGCAAGCTGGTAAGGAGGAAGAACAATGCAGATTACCGACGCAGTTGCTGATATGCTCACCAGAATCAGAAATGCTGTTTCTGCTAAGCACGATACAGTAACAGTTCCTGCATCAAACGTTAAGAAGGCTATCGCTCAGATTCTCGTTGATGAAGGTTATGTAAAAAGTTTCAAGGTAATTGAGGATAACAAGCAGGGCATGATTGAGATCGCTCTCAAGTATGGTCCCAACAAGGCTCCCTCAATTATGGGTATACGCAGAGTTTCCAAGCCCGGCCTGCGTATCTACACAGACGTTGAGAATATGCCCAGAGTTATCAATGGTCTCGGCATCGCTATCATCTCAACAAACAAGGGTATTATGACAGACAAGAACGCTCGTAAAGCTAACGTTGGCGGCGAAGTTCTTGCATACATCTGGTAAGGAGGTACAACGGGATGTCACGTATAGGCAGAAAGCCCATTACTGTTCCGGCTGGTGTTGAAGTTGTTCTTGACGGCAACACAGTTACAGTCAAAGGTCCCAAGGGTACTCTTTCCGGAACATTCAACAAAAATATGACAATCGCTATGGACGAAGGTGCTATCGTAGTTACTCGTCCCAACGATGAAAAAGAAAACAGATCACTTCACGGTCTTACTCGTACACTTATCGCTAACATGGTTGAAGGTGTAAGCAACGGTTTCTCAAAGACTCTTGATATCGTTGGTATCGGTTACCGTGCAAATATGCAGGGCAAAGATGTAGTTCTTTCAGTTGGTTATTCACACACAGTTACAATAGCTGCTCCCGAAGGAATCACAATCACATGTCCCTCAGCAACACAGATTATCGTTTCCGGCGCTGACAAACAGATGGTTGGTCAGATTGCAGCAGAAATCAGAGGCGTTCGTCCTCCCGAACCTTACAAGGGCAAGGGTATCAGATACTCTGACGAAGTTGTAAGACGCAAGGAAGGTAAGTCCGGTAAGGGCAAATAATAAAGGAGTGAATATAAAATGGTAAACAGACCTGATACAAAACAGGCACGAATTCAGCGTCACAAAAGAGTTCGCGGCAAGGTTTACGGCACAGCAGAGTGTCCCCGCCTCAATGTATTCCGCTCCCTTAAGAACATTTATGCTCAGCTCATCGATGATGATAAGGGTGTAACTCTTGTTTCCGCTTCATCTGTTGAAAAGGATTTCACAGAATACGGCGGCAACGCAGACGCTGCTAAGGCAGTAGGTAAGAAAATCGCAGAACGTGCGGCAGAAAAAGGCATTAAAGAATGCGTTTTCGACCGTGGCGGATATGTCTATCACGGCCGTGTAGCAAGCTTGGCCGAAGGCGCTCGTGAGGGCGGACTTGATTTCTAACGAAAGGGAGGAAATACTTTTGGCTAAGTTTGAAACACAGGAAAGAGACGAGCTTCAGGAAAGAGTAGTTGCTATCAACCGTGTATCAAAGACTGTTAAGGGTGGTCGTATCATGAAGTTCTCCGCTCTCGTAGTAGTCGGAGATCAGAACGGCACAATCGGCTTCGGTCTCGGTAAGTCCGGTGAAGTACCCGATGCAATCCGTAAGGGTACAGAGGACGCAAAGAAGAATCTTATTAAAATACCCCTCAGAGGAACAACAATTTCTCACGAGGTTATGGGTAAGTTCGGCGCTGGTGTCGTTCTTCTCAAGCCCGCTGCACCCGGTACAGGTGTTATCGCAGGCGGCCCCGTTCGTGCTGTCCTCGAAATGGCTGGTATTAAGGACATTCGTTCAAAGGCTCTTCGCTCAAATAACCCCTGCAACGTAGTTAGAGCTACAATCAACGGTCTTTCACAGCTTCGTGCTGTTGAAACTGTTGCAGCAACAAGGGGCAAAACAGTTAAAGAAGTTATAGGATAAGGAGTGTACGGTATGGCAGACGTAAAAGTTAAACTTGTTAGAAGCCTTATTGGCAGCAAGAAAGATCAGATTGCTACCGTTTATGCACTCGGTCTTCGTAAAATCGGTGACGAGGTTGTTCAGCCGAACAATCCTCAGACTCTCGGTAAGATCAAGAAGGTTTCTCATCTTATCGAAGTAACCGAAGCTTAAGAAAGGATGGGCAAAACTAATGAAATTACATGAGTTAGCACCTGCAGCGGGTTCAACCAAAGCTTCAAAGCGTGTTGGCCGTGGTCCTGCATCAGGTCAGGGTAAGACCGCAGGTAAAGGTCATAAGGGTCAGAAAGCTCGTGCCGGTAGAGGTCCCCGTCCGGGATTTGAAGGCGGTCAGATGCCCCTTCAGAGACGTATACCCAAGAGAGGCTTCAACAACATCTTTGCAAAAGAGATTGCTATCGTTAACGTTTCAGCTATCGCTGACAAATTCGAAGACGGCGCAGTAGTTGACATCGAGGCTCTCAAGAAAGCAGGTCTTATTAAAGCCGAACTTGATGGTGTTAAGGTTCTTGGTAACGGCGAAATCACAAAGAAGCTTACAATTAAAGCAAACGCTTTCTCCGCAGGCGCAAAGGAAAAGATCGAAGCAGCCGGCGGCGTAGCTGAAGTTCTTTAATTACACCACATAATCTGATTCGGTTTATCCGAAAAAGTTAGGAGAGTGTGTTAAATGATTCAGACGCTTAAAAATTCCTGGAGAATTCCTGAGCTGAGAAAGAAGATCCTCTTCACTGCTCTCATCATTCTCATTTGCAGAATCGGTGCTGCAATCCCTGTTCCCTTCCTCAACATCGGAACAGACGGACTTCTCGGCGCAGGAACAACAACAAGCGCTACATTCCTTGACTACATTAATATGATGTCAGGTAATGCGTTTAACTTCGGTACGGTTTTTGCACTGTCAATCACACCGTACATCAACTCATCAATCATCATTCAGCTCCTTACAGTTGCTATCCCCGCTCTTGAAAGACTTTCAAAAGAGGGTGAAGAAGGCAGAAAGAAGATTGCTAAGATCACAAGATACACAACAATCGTTCTCGGTCTCCTTCAGGGTACAGCTTACTACGTATTCCTTCGTTCACAGAAGGCTCTCGTTAAGGCTGAAGGATTCGGTGAAGTTTTCCAGGCAATAGCTATTATCTTAATTCTTACAGCCGGTACTGCAGTAACAATGTGGCTCGGCGAACAGATTAACGACAAGGGCATCGGCAACGGTATCTCAATTATCCTTTTTGCAGGTATCGTTTCAAGAATTCCCACTTACGCAACTGAACTTTACAGCTACATGGATATGGGTGGTGTTTACTACGCACTTGCTCCCATTGCAGCAATCATTCTTCTCCTCCTCGTTGTTTTCATCGTATGGATGGACAATGCAGAAAGAAGAATTCCCGTTCAGTACACAAAACGTGTTGTCGGACGTAAGATGTACGGCGGTCAGAGCTCACATATTCCCATCAAGGTTAATATGTCAGGTGTTCTCCCCGTTATCTTCGCAAGCTCAATTCTCTCTCTTCCTTCAACAGTTCAGATGTTTGTGGACGTTGAGAAAAATTCAGGTTGGGAAAAGTTCTTCAAGGTTTTCACAACTGAACATTGGGCTTACACATTAATTTATTTTGTTCTCATTATCTTCTTCGCTTATTTCTATTCATCAATTCAGTATAATCCCATTGAAATGGCAAACAACCTCGCAAAGAACAGCGGTACAATCCCCGGTATCCGTTCAGGTCGTCCCACTTCAGATTATATTGCAAAGGTAATAAGCAAGATCGTTCTTCTCGGCGCACTTCTTCTCAGCGTGGTAGCATTGTTCCCCATAATCTACTCACAGCTCACAACAGTGCTTTGTCAGGCTCTTGAACTCGAAAGAGGCGTTTCAATTTCACTCGGCGGTACATCAATCATCATTCTTGTTGGTGTTGCTATTGAAACTGTACGTCAGCTTGAAAGCCAGATGGTGATGCGTCATTACAAGGGATTCCTTGACTAAGGAGGAAATAACAATGAATATTATTTTTCTCGGCGCTCCCGGAGCAGGTAAAGGAACTCAGGCAGAGAAGGTAAGCGAAAAACTCGCTATCCCCACAATCTCAACAGGTAACATCATCCGTGAAGCTCTTAAGAACGGCACAGAGATGGGTGTTAAGGCAAAGGAATTTATCGAAGCCGGCAAGCTTGTTCCCGATGAAGTTGTTATCGGCATCATCAAGGAAAGACTTGCAAAGGATGACTGTGCAAACGGTTTCATCCTTGACGGTTTCCCCCGTACAATTCCTCAGGCAGAAGCTCTCGACACAATGGGCATCGTAATCGACAAGGTTATTGATATCGAAGTTGCTGACGAAGCTATTGCTAAGAGAATGGGCGGCAGAAGAGTTTGTTCAGCTTGTGGCGCATCTTACCACCTCGAATACAAGAAACCCGCTGCAGACGGCGTATGTGACCTTTGCAAGGGCGAACTTGTTCAGAGAAAAGACGATGCTCCCGAAACAGTTCTTGAAAGACTCAAGATTTATCACGAGGAAACTGAACCGCTGAAGGATTACTACAGCAAGACAGGCAAACTTGTGATCGTTGAAGGTCAGGAGGAAGTTGCTGATACAACTGCTCTTACCTTCAAGGCATTGGAGGATTAAGCATGGCAGTAGTGCTGAAAACACGCAAGGAAATCGAACTGATGCGTGAAGCGGGAAGAATTTCCGCCATGGCACTCAAAGTTGCAGGTGAAGCTGTCAGACCCGGAGTTTCAACTCTCGAAATTGACACAATAGCCCGTAAATATATTGAAAGTCAGGGTGCAAAACCCAACTTCTTAGGACTTTACGGTTTTCCTGCAACTGCATGTATTTCCATAAACAACGAAGTAATACACGGTATCCCGTCAAAGGACAGAATCCTTAAAGAAGGCGACATCGTCAGCATTGACCTTGGCGCTGTAAAGGACGGTTATCACGGCGATAATGCTGCCACATTTGCAGTCGGACAGATTTCCGACGAAGCACAGCGGCTGATCGACACGACCCGTGAGTCTCTCTATGTGGGACTTAAACAGGCTGTCGCGGGCAACAGAATCGGTGATATATCCAATGCGGTTCAGGTGTATTGCGAGGAGCGAGGATACGGCGTTGTTCAGGATTTTGTAGGACACGGCGTAGGTAAATCGCTTCACGAGGACCCTTCGGTTCCGAATTTCGGTTCTCCCGGCAGAGGAGCCCGATTGTTGCCGGGCATGACTATTGCTGTTGAGCCAATGATTAATCAGGGTACATGGCAGGTAAACCAGTTACCCGATGGCTGGACTATCGTGACTAAAGACGGTAAGCTTTCAGCACATTTTGAACATACAATTGCTATCACAAACGACGGTGAATGTATGATTCTCACTCTTCCCGAATAAGAGGTGCCCTATGGAACTCAGAAAAGGAAGCGTGGTAATATCAAAGGCAGGCAGGGACAAGGGATACTTCCTTGCGGTGGTCGATATCACCGATGAAGGAATATTCGTTTGCGACGGAAAGGAACGACCGGTCGGAAGACCCAAGAAAAAGAACCCCTTACACCTCGCAAAAACAGGATTTGTTCTTACTGAAGAAGAAACAGCAACAAATCGTTCATTGAAAAGAGCGCTGAACAGGTTTTCAGGCTCCACTGAAAGTGAGGTTATATAGTATGTCCAAGCAGGATATGATCGAAGTCGAAGGTACTGTGGTCGAAGCTCTCCCTAATGCAACATTCAAGGTTGAGCTTGAGAACGGCCGTCAGATCGTAGCAACAATCTCCGGCAAACTGAGAATGAACTATATCAGAATTCTCCCCGGTGATAAGGTAACAGTCGACATGTCACCCTACGACCTTACAAGAGGCCGTATCACATGGCGATCCAAATAGGTAATTTTTAAGGAGGTAATACAATGAAAGTCAGACCTTCTGTAAAGAAAATTTGCGAGAAGTGCAAAATCATCAAACGCAAGGGAAAAGTAATGGTTATCTGTGAAAATCCTAAGCACAAGCAGCGTCAGGGCTAATGCTCTGATAATACCCAAATGGAGGTGCAACTGACAAATGGCGCGTATATCCGGTGTTGATCTTCCCAGAGAGAAGAGAGTAGAAATCGGCCTTACTTACATTTACGGTATCGGCCGCAAAACCGCCAGCGACATTATTAAGGCAACAGGCATAAATCCTGACACAAGAGTTAAGGATTTGACCGAAGATGACGTTTCAAAGCTTCGTGAGTACATCGAACGCTACGTAACTGTAGAAGGTGACCTCAGAAGAGAAACAGCATTTGACATTAAGAGACTTGTTGAAATAGGATGCTATCGTGGCGTTCGTCACAGAAAGAGCCTGCCCGTTAGAGGTCAGCGTTCAAAGACAAACGCACGTACAAGAAAAGGTCCTAAGAAGACAATCGCTAACAAGAAGAAATAATAAGGAGGGAACAGTAGTATGGCAAAAGCAATCGCTAAAAAAGGCGTTTCACGTAAACGTCGTGAGCGTAAGAATATTGAACGCGGTGCAGCTCATATCCAGTCCACATTCAATAATACTATCGTTACTATCACTGATACTCAGGGTAACGCAGTATCATGGGCAAGTGCCGGTGAAATGGGCTTCAGAGGTTCAAGAAAATCTACACCCTTCGCAGCACAGACTGCAGCTGAAACTGCAGCTAAGGCAGCTATCGAACACGGCATGAAGACTGTTGAAGTTTTCGTTAAAGGCCCCGGTCAGGGTAGAGAAGCAGCAATCAGAGCTCTTCAGACAGCAGGTCTTGAAGTAAGCATGATCAAGGACGTTACTCCTATCCCCCACAATGGCTGCCGTCCGCCTAAAAGAAGACGTGTATAACCTATTAATGGAGGTGTTTTAACACATGGCAAGATATACCGGTGCGGTATGTAAATTATGCCGCAGAGAGGGCAAAAAGCTCTTTTTGAAAGGTGAAAGATGTACCAGCTCAAAATGTGCGCTGGAACGTCGTAGCTACGCTCCCGGCCAGCATGGTCAGGGACGCAAGAAGCTCACAGAGTACGGTCTTCAGCTTCGTGCAAAGCAGACAGCTAGAAGATACTACGGTCTCAGTGAGAGCCAGTTCCGTAAATATTTCGTGATGGCAGTTCGTCATGAAGGTGTTACAGGTGATAACTTACTTCGTATCTGCGAAAGCCGTCTTGACAATATCGTTTATTCACTTGGTTGGGCAACTTCTCGTGCAGAAGCAAGACAGCTTGTTACTCACGGCCACTTCCTTGTAAACGGTAAGAGAGTAGACATTCCCTCATACCTTTGCAAAGCTGGCGACGTAGTTGCTATCAAGAAGGCAAGTCTTGATTCAGAAAAGTTCAAGGCTATCCTTGAAAAGACAGGAACAATCCCTGCATGGCTTGAAGCAGGCGATGATAACACAGCAAAAATCGTTGCTCTTCCCACACGTGAACAGATTGAAGTTCCCGTTGAAGAACATCTTATCGTCGAATTCTATTCAAGATAATCAGCGTACGGTTAAACTGTATAATTTAGCAGCCTGACTGCAAAATCTAAGGAGGGTTTTGAATGATAGGTATTGAGAAGCCCAGAATTGATGCTGTTGATCTTACTCAGGACGGTACCTACGGCAAGTTCATTGTTGAACCTCTTGAAAGAGGTTACGGTACTACTCTCGGTAACAGCCTTCGCAGAATTCTTTTATCTTCACTCCCCGGTTATGCTATCACATCTGTTAGCATTGACGGAGTGCTTCATGAGTTCACAACAATTGAAGGCGTAAAGGAAGATGTTACTGAAATCGTTCTGAATCTTAAAACAGTTCTTCTGAAAATTCATGGCTCAGGACCCAAGACAATGTATATTGATTGCAGCGGTGAATGTGAAATCACTGCAGCTGATATACAGGCTGATTCAGAGGTTGAAATCCTCAACCCCGAACAGCATATAGCAACACTCAATTCCGATGCTCACGTTCGTATGGAACTTACAGCGGACGCAGGCAGAGGTTATGTTTCAGCAGAGCGTCGTAAGAAGATGATGGATCCCGTTATCGGTGTTATCGCAATCGACTCTACTTACGCTCCCATTGAAAAAGTAAACTTTAATGTTGAAAATGCTCGTGTCGGAGACATTACTGACTTCGATAAGCTGACACTTGAGGTTTGGACTAATGGTACTATCGCAGCTAAAGACGCTGTATCATTAGCAGCCAAGATTCTCAACGAGCATCTCAACCTCTTTATTGACCTGTCTGATGAAGCAGGCAGCACAGAGGTTATGATTGAAACAGGCGAAGATAACAAGACTCAGATCTTGGAGATGACTGTTGAGGAACTTGACCTTTCAGTTCGTTCATTCAACTGCTTGAAGAGAGCGAACATTCACAAGGTAGAGGATTTGATCTCAAAGTCAGAAGAAGAAATGATGAGAGTCAGAAACCTCGGACGTAAGTCTCTTGATGAGGTTATCGCAAAGCTCAATTCTCTTGGACTTTCTCTTCGTCGCGAAGACGAGTAAAATCAAATTTTATACCAAATAACGGTAAAGGAGAGATATTTATGCCCGGAACCAGAAAACTCGGCAGAACTTCTGATTCAAGAAAAGCTATGCTCAGAGCAATGGTAACTTACCTTTTGGAAAATGGCAAAATCGAGACCACCGTTACAAGAGCTAAAGAAGTTCGTTCAATGACTGAAAAGATGATCACTCTTGCAAAAGAGAACAATCTTCATAACTACAGACAGGCTATGGCTTATGTTACAAAAGAAGATGTAGTTAAGAAGCTCTTTGACGAAGTAGCTCCCAAGTACAAAGAGGTCAATGGCGGTTATTGCCGTATAATCAAGACAGGTCCCCGTCGTGGCGATGCTGCAGAAATGTGCATCATCGAGCTTGTCTGATAAGCCAATATAAATTAAGGTGTCTGGAAACAGGCACCTTTTTTTATTTTGTGTTTTGATAAATCAGAATTTGTCAGGATGATTGCATAAACCCGTCGTAGGGAACGATGTGGGCATCGTTCCGATTGCGGAATGAAATGGAGCAATAACGGCATAGCCGTTCAATAGTTTGTTTCAGAGAATGATGCAAAACATCGTTACGCAAAAACTGATGTCGGCTCGGACGGACCGATCAGGGGATCGGTCCCTACACTGAAATTATCAAATTTGCAGAAATAATGTAGGGAACAATTAACTGTAAAAAAACTTTTATTAATTTACATAAAAAATTTTTCTGCTGAATATTATGCAATATGCTAAATTTACATAATTATATAAAAAATCCTTGAAAAATATGGATTGGTGTGGTATAGTTAATCTGTATTATAACCACTATTGGAGGTATACGAAATGAAGAAATTCAAGAAAGTAATCAGTGTTCTTCTTGCAGCTCTCATGGCATTCAGCGCACTCAGTGTTGTTGCTTTTGCAGAAGAAGACGCTACAGTTGATTACACAAGTCAGCTTATCGCTGCATCAACAGGCAGTGATGAAAGAGTTGCTACAATCATTCTCCCCGGTATCGGTCAGTCAGATTCAACTTATGTTAAAGAAGATGGCTCAACTGTAAGCGGTGGTCTTGTTCTTCTTGATACAGATGCAATTGCAGGTCCCGTTGTTACAAAGCTTGCATGGCCTCTTCTCAAGTCAATCGGCACAAGATCAGCAGACGAAAATCTTCAGTCAGCTGTTCACGACGTTATTTCTGACCTTTTCTACATTCAGGCTTCAGATAAGAACGGTGTTGGTAAAGAAGACCTTATCCTTACAAGATATCCCTATGCACTTTCACAGTACAGTGAGGATGATCACGGCTGGTTCTACAGAATGTTCCCCATGGAACCCGTTGTAGAAGCAATGGCTGACAAGTACGGCGCAGCAGACCCCACATATAATCCCGAAGATTATATCTACCTTTCAACATTCCAGCTTATCGGTGATCCCCACGAATCAGCAAGAGAACTCAAGGATTTCATCACAATGGTTAAGGAACAGACAGGTGTAGAAAAAGTTAACCTTGTTCCCATCAGCCTTGGCGGTACAATCATGACTTCTTACCTTCAGCTTGTTCAGGAAGAATACAACGGTGATTTCTCAGATATCAACAAGATCATCAACATCGTTGCATGTCTCAACGGTACAGACCTTTTCTCAGACTTCTTTGACAGAAAATGGAACCTTGCAGACGAATTCCTCTATGAAGAATACATCGATCTCATCTGCGAAGCTAACAATATGCAGCCCTACGTAGGCGCACTCATCAAGTTCGCTCTCAAGTACATCATTCCCAAGGAAGCTCTCTATGCAATCCTTTCAGGTGCTATCGAAGGTCTCCTTGACACAATGTTCGTTAACTGTCCTCAGTTCTGGGCAATGGTTACTAAGGAAAGATACGAAGAACTCGCTGACAGATACCTTGTTGGTGAAGAATATGCAGAACTCCGTACAAAGACAGACTGGTTCCAGAACGCAAGAATGAACCTTATTGACAACCTTAACTATGTTAAGGATAACTACGGTGTTGTAACATACACAGTTTCAGCTTACGGTCTCCAGTTCACACACGGTGAATACAACTTCTTCGGTATTGCTGCATCATCAGCAACAACAAACTCAGACGGTATCATCAACATCAGCTCAGCATCACTCGGTGCAAGCTACGTTGTTCCCGGTGCTACATATGAAAACGCAGTTATGCCCTCACCCGACGGCGAACTCGATATCTCAACTTGTGCATTCCCCGAAACAACATGGTTCTTTGATAACCAGCATCACGAAGTCGGCAGAAACGACGTTATCCTTAAGCTCCTCGGTCAGATTCTTGTTGGCAACATCACAGATGTTAACTCATCAGAAGCATTCCCCCAGTTCAACTACGGCCGTGTAACAAGAAATCTCACAAGAGATGGCTGGCTTATGGATCAGGCTGAAGAAGTTATCGCAAACGAAGATGGTCTTTACACTCAGGATCAGATCGACACTGTTAAGCCCGTTTACGAAAAGGCTAAGGCAATGCTCGACAACACTCTTCTTAACGAAAACTCAGCTGCAGAAGCAGAAGCTATGACAAAGGAACTCAACGACGCTCTTGCTTGTACAGGTCTTACATCAGTTGATGCAGGCCCCTCAGTTACAGACAAGCTTCTCAACAAGCTCCTTGCAGGCGTATAATCAAATCAATAAAGCACCGTCCGCAATGGGCGGTGTTTTTTATTGCAATGCACAATGGGTAATGTTTGTACAAATTAATCGGTATCGGTGTAGGGACCGATCCCCTGATCGGTCCGTCCTGAGTTTCATCTGACTTTGCGGAACGCTCCGGGGAGCGTTCCCTACATTTATTCCTGCAAATTTGATAATTTCAGTGTAGGGGCGATGATTCATCGCCCGGCACAGAGTGCCAAATGCCAACGGCATTTTAATATCGGAATTCTATCAATCGAACGGTGTTCCACCGTTGTTGCTCCATTGCATTCCGCAATCGGAACGATTTGGGGCTGTTCCCTACAGGTCTGTGCAAACCAATCGATCATATAATAATTTTTAAGCCTTTTTCAATCAATGTGTGCTAAACTGACGGTGGATTTGTGCCGTTAAAAATGCAAAAAAACTATTGTATAAACGGCTCGGATGTAGTATAATTATTTTATTATGGACAAATGGAAGGTGTTACCTATGGATGAGAATAAAATCATTCCCACTCCTGAAGAAGACGTTGAAAAAGACAACGTAACAGAAGAAGAAATTCAGGAAAACACAGCTCCTGAATCAGATGAAGTTTCTGAAGAAACACCTGCTGATTCAGATGCGGAAACAGACGCAGAATCTGCAGAAGAAAGCGATTTCAGCATTGACGATTATATGTCAGAAGATGATGAAGACGATGACGACGCAGAAGACGAGGAAGCGGAAGCTGAAGAAGCTCCCAAGAAGAAAAAGAAGATGAAAACCGGTGTAAAGGTTATTATCGGTCTTCTCACAGCTATCATTGTTTTTGTGCTCGGTTGCGTAATTCTTGTTGCAGTTGCAACTCCCAGAGTAGACCTCGATGATGTTGCTGTCACAATCGGTGATGTTGAAGTTTCTGCTTCAGAATTCTATTATGCATACCTGTCATCATACGCTTCAAACTCAAGCTACGGTGAAGAAATTGTGAAGTCATCAACAATTGATCAGATTGCACTTCTTTACAAGGCATATTCAGACGGTAAAAAAGCCGGTTATGAAATGAGTGCAGACGCAAAGGCTGATATTGAATCTCAGATTGAGTATGTCAACTCCACTTCAGAGCAGAACGGTATGACTCCCGATGAATTTGTTGCAAAGAGCTTCTACAACGATGATTTCACATTCGAGATGTATAAAAAAGTTCTTGAAATGACTACTTATGCAACAGATTATCTTTATTCTCAGGTAGAAAAAATCGAGAAAACATATGAAGGTGACGCAGGTCTCAAGAAGATTGAAGAAGCTTATGCTAAAGACAAGGCAACTTATGACCTTTCAGACTTCTCATTCTGGTATTTTGATGCAAGTCTTGAAACATCTGAGTCAAATGCAGAGGCTGTAAAGACAGCAGTTGCACAGGGTAAGAGCTTTGAAGAAGCTCTCGCAGAGATTGTTCCCGAAGTTACAGCAAAAACTGTTAAGGGCAAGGCAAAGTCAGACCTTACAAACGCTTCACTTCCCACAGAGCTTGTTGACTGGATTTATAAGACAGACGACAAGGGTGCTTATGTGAACGTTGCAGGTTCTGTAACAGTTATCGCAGACACAAGCCTTGTATATGTTGTTTATGTCAACAACGCACCTGCAAAGAATGAGGTTCACCCCGTAACTGCAAACTATATCAAGGTTAAAATCAGCACAGACGATACTATCAAGGATTCAGAAGAAATGCACAGAATCCAGGCAAAGAACGATGCTGCAGCAATTCTTGCAACTTTCCTTGCTACAGATAAGTCAGAGGCTAAGTTCACAGAGATTATGCAGAGTGAAAGTGTTACAAAGAACACTCTCGTTTCTGCAGATACATTTGAGGGCGCAACAAAAGACGGTTCAATTGATGAAAACCTTGAAAACTGGCTCTTTGCTGAGGGCAGAAAGTCAGGCGACTACACAGCAGAGCTTATTGAGACAGAAGATGCTTTCTATATTGTTTACTACGTGAAGCAGGAAGAAAAACCCGTCTGGTACACAACAACTCTGAACGGTCTTCTCAATGCAGATGTTGAAGCACTTCAGAAAACTCTTCTTGAAGAGGCTAATAAAGTTATGACAACTGACGATGAAGTTATTGCAGACGTTATGGAATACGTTGCTTACACTTACACAATGTCATCATACTCATACTGATAAGCTGAGAAATTTTTGTAAAAGACTTGTATATTTATTAAAAATATAGTAAAATATATAAGGTTATATACAAATTCAACTTGTTGAAAGGTGTTATTTATGGACAAGAATGAAAAAGCAGCTCTCGACGCATACCGTCAGGAGCGCAAGGAAAGAATAGCCAAACAGGCAAAGCAGAATGCCAAGAAAAAGGGCGGTGCTACTGCTAAAAACGCAGTCGGCAAAGTTGTTAAGATTGCAGTTTCAGTTGTTCTCTGCTGTGCAATCGTATTTGCATCACTCAATTTCTTCGGTGTACCCCAGCAGCTCGTTGGTGCTGTTGTGATTGACGGCGAAACTTACTCAATGGCAGAACTTACTCTGTACTATATGCAGATGTTCAACAACACTTACCAGACAGCTAGCAGCTACGATTCACAGTACGGTGAAGGTTACGGCAAAATGTTCACAGGTTACGACATTTCTGTTGCTCCCGACGCTCAGACAAAGACCCTTGACGACAAAACAACTATCACTTGGGATGAATATTTCCTTAACGAAGCTGTTGATTATATGGCAACTGTTAAGAGATATTACGCTCTCGCAGTTGATGCAAAACTTGAACTCACAGATGCTGCAAAAACAGAAATCGATCAGGCAGTTGCAAGCTTTGACTCAATCAAGGGTGACTACTCAGTTTCAAGATTCCTTGGCCGTTACTACGGTAAGGGCGTTACAGAAAAGCTCTTCAGAGAAGTTCTTGAAGAACAGCAGCTCGTTACTATCTATCAGGAACAGAGACAGGAAGAACTCAAGGCAAATCACGGCGCTGATGAAATCAACAAACTCTATGCAGAAGACAAGACAGCTTATGACGTTGTAGGCTTCAGATGGTTCACAATCGATATCGAAAGCAAGGGCGAAGAAGTAAGCTCAGATGTTGCTGAAGAAGGTGCATCAAGCGCTTCCGTTTCAACAACAAAGGTTTATAAGGAAGAAGCAGAGGCTAAGGCTTTCATTGAAAAGGTTAAGGCTGAAAGCAACTACACAGAAGAAACATTCAAGAAAGTAGTTCTCGAAACAGTCGGCGAAAAAGACAAAGACTACGAAAACTACAAAAAGGATCAGGCTACAAAGGTTGACAAGCTTGATAAGGAAACAATTCAGACAAATGTAAACAAGGATGCTGCTAACTGGCTCTTCGAAACAGACAAAGACGGCAACTATGTGAGACAGGAAGGCGATATGAAGTACTTCGTAAGCTCTGACGCAAAGGATGTTTACATCATCTACGCTACAGATAGACCTTATCAGGATAACGACAAGAGCACAGACGTACGTCACATTCTTGTTAAGTTCCCCGAAACAACAACTAAGAAGACAGAAGCTGTAAGCGGTGAAGACACTTCAGACGCTGAAGAAACAACACTTGTTTCAGACAAGGTTAAGGGCGAATGCAAGAGCGAAGCTGAGTCAATTCTTGAGTCTTACAACAAGTACATCAAGGAAAATGCAAGCGGCAAGGCTGACGAAAACTACTTTGCAGAACTTGCAAGCAAGCTCACAGACGATACAGGTTCAGCTTCAAACGGCGGTCTTCTTGAAGGAATGCGTAACGACGGTCAGTACGTTGCTGAGTTCGAAGACTGGGCATTTGCTGAAGGCGCATACAAAGGCGAGAAGAGAGAACCCGGTGTTACAGGCATCATTGAGTCTGAATACGGTTTCCACGTAATGTACTTCTCAGCTGAAGACGCAAATCCCCTCTGGTACAACACAATTCTTGATGAACTTGTTGCAGAGGACTGGGATAAGGAACAGACAGAGTTCGAAAAGCAGTACGGTGAAGACGCTATCGAGAGAAAAGAATTCATCGTTAAGCAGGTTCGTAAGGCTTGTCTCAAGACAATCGAAGGTTACGGCGTGTAATTCATAAAACATAAACTTTAAGCGAGGATTAAACCCCTCGCTTATTTTTTTTGCCCTTTTTGTAAATAATTCGTTAATAATTGTCCGTAAGGCTCAAATCGACCCGTAAAAAGTGGGTCAAAACGGGTAGTTGGGACTATATATGAAAGGAGGTTTTTTGTTGGACAACCGACATATGTTTATAAAACTTTATTACTCTCTGCTTGATTGGGAGTGGAGCACGGAGCCGAGTACATTCCGTGTATTTATTCATCTGCTCCTGACAGCAAACAGAAAACCACGACCATACAATGGTGAAATGATTTACAGAGGGGAAGTGCTCGCTTCCTATGAATTTATTTCGCAGTCAACGGGACTGAGTATTCAGAATGTCCGCACGGCAATTAATAACCTTCTGAGTACAAACACTATAACAAAACGAAAAGTTGATTCCGTAAATGTATATAATATTGTAAATTATAATAAGTGGCAGAACAGCCGCTATGATTCAGATAAGAGTTTTAATAATAAGAATTTTAATAATTACAGATATAATAATAGTTTTAATAATAATAGATTTAATAATAATTTTAATAATAACAGATTTTATAATGAGTATTCCGACCATAATATTCCGGTTCACAGACAGTATAATAATTTTTCAGCATATCAGAAACAGTATAATAATACATCAACAATCCGTCAACAAGAGTATAACAAGAGGGTAACAAACTATCAACAAGAGTATAACAAGCCTCTAACAACACTTAGATATTGTGAGAATGAAGAGAATGAGAGAATGAGAGAGTGTGAGAGTGTGGAGCACACACACGCATACGGAAAATTAAACAATGTCTTTATTACGGACGATGAGTACAAGGCATTCTGCAGTCAGTACAGCTTCGCAGATGTCGTGATTGATGAATTGTCCGTTAAAATAGCCACGGGTGACCCTAAATACCGCACGGGACACCTTGGGTATCTGTATGTGTTTGCCAATAATTACAACGTGAAAAAGGCTCCTGCACAGCCCTCATACGACATTGAAACGGCTATGAAACGGGCATATGCACTCGATCCCACAAAGACCAAGAGAAGATAAAAAACGCCCGCCACGGGCTTGGTGGCGGACTTTGGAAGTCTTTGTTTTATTTAACATTAGCAGCAGCCGCAACCTGAATTGCCGCAGCCACAGCCTGAATTGCTGATACCGCTTGTGCCGCAATCGTTGTTGCAGAAGAAGATTGCGATGATTACAAGGATGATGATCCATGAGTAGTTATTACCACAGAGAAAGTTCATTGTTTAACCCCCTTTCCTTGAGTTTACACTTCATCTTATGCGAAAGGGGATAATTGTGTGAAAAAATAAACCGCCGGTAAATCCGACGGTTTAGTAAGTTTTAATTATTTCTCGGGAAGATCCTGAGTGTGTTGATAGTCCTTGGGATTAGCAAGACCTGCTGAACATCTGAGGATGATACGAGCATCAGCTGCTGTGAGAACACCGTCACCGTTGATATCTGCATTCTTGAAGTATGCTGTGTCAACTGCGGGATAGGGTTCAAGCTTAGCTGAAATACGAAGAACAAGTCTTGCGTCGATAGCGTTGATCTTGCCGTCGCAGTTAGCATCACCGAGGAGATAGGGATCTATATCAGGTGTATCAAATACATCAATGTAATGGGGCTTAACGTATCTGTTGCAAGCCATGAACTGTCTGTAAATACCGCTGCCTGAGTAAACTGTGATAGTCTTTTCAGCAGTTGCGAGGTATTCAAGGAAGTCCATTGAGTTGCTTGCTGTATCAAATGTACCGTGCTTCATATTTCTGATGAACCATGTGTTATCGGGAAGAGCACAAGTTGAAGCATCGAGGTAGTGACAGATAGCGCCTGCACTGTGTTCGGGATTAAGTGTATCATAAACAGCATTGAGGTGGTTGTGGTTTTCACATTCGCCCTCTGTGTTTCTCTGATCCTTGTTCTGAGCAGCAGCACCTACGTCGTTAAGGGGGATTGTCCAGCCACCGAAGCTTGAGTAGTATGTATCGATAAGTCCGTCACTCTGTGCAGAGATACCGAAGAGTTCTTCGTCTGATGCTGAGTTATCACCGATGGGGATAAGCTGAATGTCCCATGAAGAAACAACGTTGATGTTGATGCCTTCTGACTTAGCCTTGTTAAGGATTTCTGCAGAGCTTTCCTGAATGTTCTTGTAAGCCTGGATTCTTTCCTGAAGGTCTGAGTTGTAGTCACCGTAAGTTGAATCGTCACTCATGAACATAAAGTCCATAGCTTCTTCATAGTAATCTGTGGGAACCATTGCCCAGAGACCTGTGAAGTCCTTAAGCATATCTCTGAGATAGTTGTCGTAGAGAGGATCTACAACGTGACCCATCATTGCGTTAACGGCTGTGATGAAATCATATGTTTCCCAGTTTTTGTTAAGGATGTAAAGTGAAAGCCAGCCTGCGAACCAAGTTACGGGGTTATCTGAGAAGTCGTTGACGTAACGAATGAAAGCACTTTCTGTAGCTCTTACCTTTGAGGGCATAATTGAACGTGTAAGTCTGCCTGTGAAAAGGTCACCGATAAGAGAAGTACCGAGTGCTGCAGAGTTAACTGTAACGAAGTTGTCAATGTCTGCTGTTGCGTTTTCATAGTACTCTGCAATGTAAGCAGTAGCAACTGATGAACCGAAACCTTCTGAGATGATTGAAACCTGTTCTTTTCTTGAGTTAGCCTTTACAGTCTGAATGAACTCGTCAAGCTTTGCTGCGCTTTCGATGGGGTCAATTCTCCAGTCGTATGTGAAAACGTAAACATTGTCATAACCGAGTCTGTCACCCATACCGATACCGATGTTACCAGCGATTGTTTCGAAATCGTCTGCTGTGTAGTAGTATGAAAGTGAACGGCTGTAAACCTTGGGGCCGAGATTTTCACTCTTTGATGTGCCGTCACGGTTGAGCTGGATTTTTTCCATTGCTTCGTAAACCTGTGAGCCGACGAAGAAGTTCATAACTTCTGTGTATTCACCTGATGCAAGAGCAACAATACCGTCAACGTACATCTGAGCTGTCATAGCAACCATTGTAAGATCTGAGGGGGGGAATACCTTTGCTGCACCTGTTGTGCCGGGATTTGCGTAGATAGGGTTATTGTCAATACCGTTGATAACGATAACGGGATTGCCGTTGTAATCTTCTGCAGCAAAAGCAGTTGCGGAAATGCCCACGAGCATAATAACTGCAAGAATACAGGAAATAACCTTCCTTGAGATTTTCTTGATCATAAGTTTTTCCTCCTTATGGTTTAACGGGGTTAACCGTTTATATGTATCCGGACTACACGGTAGTCCAATATATTTACTCAAGTATTATATAATATAAAAATAAATAATGCAAGAGTATTTTTATTATTTATTAAAAATAATATCAAAAGTTTTTACTTTCGTAACAATTTTAAGCATCTTTCACACTAAGTGCGAGTCTGAATGCCACATTGAGGATGAAAATCGCCGCAAGAATGATAAGAATTACAGTGAAAGCGTGGCTCAGCTCAAGAATTCTTATGTCGAAATCGAGATACTTGAGCACACTCTTGTAGCTTGCGAGTGCGGGTACGCCCGTGAGAAGAGTTGTGACGGATGTGACACCTGAAATAAGA
This sequence comes from Acutalibacteraceae bacterium, assembly GCA_045636025.1. Taxonomy (GTDB): domain Bacteria; phylum Bacillota; class Clostridia; order Oscillospirales; family Acutalibacteraceae; genus UBA1081. Next base: position 54,284 of record JAZTWP010000056.1, read on the forward strand.
GGAGCCACAGCATTTGCGAAAATTATCTTTGATGTGATGCCTGATGCAAGTGCAAGAGCTGATGTTACGCAGGGAACTGTGATTTTCTTTGCAAATGCGCCTGCAACCATTGTCACAAATGTGAAAAATATTGCCGCAAGGAAGAATGATGCAAAGAGAATGAACTGAGTCTTCATTTCTTCGGGCACAACAGAGAAATCGAATCCTGCAAAAGCTCCGTTTGCACTCTCGCCCATAAACATTTCGTAAAGGTCGGGAATTGTGTAGAATTCGGGAAGATTCTCGATATTTATGCCCGTTACGTTTTCGATGATTGTGTTGACGTCAAATGCGTCACCGAGAAGACCGCCTATCAATGACACAAGCTGATTGCCTGAGCCGATGCTGACCTTTGCAATGAATCTGAACATAGGCAGAAAGAACACCACGGGAATAATTGCAAGTCCTGCAATAAGATTTGAGATTTTATAAGCAATTTTCATAATATCACTTCCATGATGAATTGAGCTGAACTGTTCTGTTGAGCACGATTTTTTCGTCAGATGAATCCTTGTCTACGCAGAAGTATCCCTGACGCATAAACTGGAATGTGTCACCTGCTTTGAGGTCAGAAAGACCGCCTTCAAGGAGACATTCCGTTACGATAAGTGAATCGGGATTGAGGTTGTTTGTGAAGTCACCGTTTGATTCGTCAGAGGGGTTGGGAACGTTGAAAAGTCTGTCATAAAGACGCACTTCTGCCTTCTTGCAGTCAGCAGCGTTTACCCAATGGATTGTGCCCTTTACCTTTCTGCCGTCAGGTGAGTTGCCGCCTCTTGACTCGGGGTCATAAGTGCAGTGAACGCAGGTAACTTCGCCGTTTTCGTCAACATCGTAGCCCACGCATTTTACAAAATATGCACCCTTGAGACGCACTTCGTTGCCGGGGAAGAGTCTGAAATACTTCTTGGGAGGTTCAATCATAAAGTCGCTCTTTTCGATGTAAAGCTCCTTGCCGAAAACAACCTCTCTCTTGCCCATTTCGGGATGGTCGGGGTGAATATCTGTTTCGAGTGTGTCTGAGAAATCGTCGGGCATATTGTCAATAACAACCTTGAGAGGCTCAAGAACAGCCATTGCTCTGGGAGCAGATGCGTTAAGGCAATCTCTTACGCAGGACTCAAGAAGACCGTAGTCAACAACGCTGTTTGCCTTTGAAACACCGATTTTGTCAACGAAATCACGGATAGCCTGAGCAGGGTAGCCACGTCTTCTCATACCGCAGAGTGTAGCCATTCTGGGGTCATCCCAGCCGTTTACGATGCCTGATGTAACAAGCTTCATGCACTTTCTCTTACTTGTAAGGCAGTAATTGAGGTTGAGTCTTGCAAACTCAATCTGACGGGGAGGCTCTGCAAAGCCGATTTCCTTTACAAACCAGTCATAAACTGCTCTGTTATTTTCAAATTCAAGTGTGCAGAGAGAGTATGTTACCTCTTCTCTTGCGTCTGAAAGGGGGTGTACGAAGTCGTACATAGGATAAATACACCACTTGTCACCTGTCTGGTGGTGGTTTACGTACATAATTCTGTAGATAACGGGGTCACGCATAACGATGTTGGGTGACGCCATATCGATTTTTGCTCTGAGAACGTGGCTTCCCTCGGGGAATTCACCGTTCTTCATTCTTTCAAAGAGGTCAAGGTTTTCTTCAACACTTCTGTCACGGTAGGGGCTGTTTTTGCCGGGCTCTGTGAGTGTACCTCTGTACTCTCTCATTTCCTCTGCAGTAAGGTCGCAGACGTATGCCTTGCCCTTTTTGATGAGCTTGATTGCACATTCGTAAACGAAATCAAAGTAGTCTGATGCGTAGTAGACATTTGCCCACTTGTAGCCGAGCCATTCAATGTCTTCCTTGATAGCATCGATGTACTCTGTGTCTTCCTTTGAGGGGTTTGAGTCGTCAAGACGGAGATTACAGATACCGCCGTACTTTTCGGCAGTTGAGAAGTCAATGCAGATAGCCTTTGCGTGGCCGATATGAAGATAACCGTTGGGTTCGGGAGGGAAACGTGTCTGCACTCTTGTGTTGATGCCCTCACGGAGCTCATAGTCAATTATGTCGTGAATAAAATTTGAAGGTCTTGTGATTTCTTCCATTGTATTTGCGTCCTTTCGGAATTAAATGTTTTCGATAGTTTTATTGAGTCTTTCTGCAACTTTTTCTTTGCCGAGAAGCTTCATAATCATATAGAGGTCGGGTGTGTTTGTACGGCTTGTGACAGCAACTCTGATAACGGTTGAAATGTCACCTACGTGCCCCTTGAAAGCATCGGGATTCTTCTTGAATTCCTTGACATTGGGAGTAAAGCCGAGAGGTTCGCACATATCCTTGATTTTTGCAAACCAGGTATCCTTATCGTCTGCATCGTCATAGATTTCAGCATACTTTGCAAGGATAGCCTTTGCGTCATCTGAAGCGATGTTTGCGGGCATTGTGTAGTCGGGAGCGTAAAGCTCGTCAAAGAAATATGAAATATAGTCCTTAACCTGAGACCACTGTGAAATATCCTTTCTGGGCTTGGGATTTTCACGGTCTATGTTAAGGATATTTTTTGAGAATCCGCTGTCTGCCGTGATGATGTTATAAAACTCTTCATCATACTGTTTTGCCCATTTTTCAACGTAATCGTATACCTGCTGAGCAGTCATAACTGAGATGACATTCTTACTTACGTCTGTAAGTTTTACAAGGTCAAAGAGACAACCGCTGGAGCTCATTTTCTTGAGATTGAAGGGGAATTCGAAGATGTCTGCTGTGGGGTTTGCACGTCTCCAGTCTTCGAAATTTGAGTTGAGAAGAGTAACGAGATATTCGAGCACACTTTCCTTGGGGAAGCCCTTTTCTACGAAATAGCTTACTGCTGCTTCGGGGTCTTTTCTCTTGGAAAGTTTACGCTTTGTGCCGTCTTCTTCATCTATTTTCATAACCTGAGGAGTGTGTGCATACTTGGGCACTTTGTATCCGCATGCCTTGAAAAGTGCAATGTGCTTGGGTACTGATGAAATCCATTCTTCACCACGGATAACGTGAGTTGTTCTCATAAAATGGTCATCGCAGACGTGTGCAAAATGGTATGTGGGCACACCGTCAGACTTGAGAAGAACTTCATCAATTATGTTTTCGGGCATCTCAATTTTGCCTCTGATAACGTCTTCAAAAACAACCTTGTTGTCTTCGCTTCCGGGTGCTCTGAAACGCAGTACATAGGGCATTCCTGCGTCAAGTTTTGCCTTGATTTCATCAAAAGTGAGGTCACGGCACTTTGCCCATTTTCCGAAGTAACCCCAGATTGAAGTACTCTCTGTTTCCTGCTTTTCACGCATTGCGGAAAGCTCTTCCGCTGTGCAGAAACAAGGGTATGCAAGCCCCTCTTTGACGAGTGATTTTGCAACTGTCTTGTAAATTTCAACTCTCTGACTCTGAGTGTAGGGGCCGTATTCACCCTCTTCTGTGCCGAAGCCTGTTACACCTTCATCAAAGCCGACACCGAATGCGTCAAAACCGTTGATGATGGCAGAAACACCGTCATCAATTTCACGCTTTTTGTCTGTGTCTTCAATTCTTAAATATGAAACACCCTTTGTAGCTTTTGAGGTCATAACGTCTGTAAGCGCACCGAAAAGACCGCCTATGTGAAGATAACCTGTGGGGCTGGGTGCAAAACGTGTTACCCTTGCGCCCTCGGGAAGCTGTCTGGGAGGATATTTTTCTTCAAAATCCTGTGGAGTTTTTGTTATATCGGGAAACAAAAGCTCACTTAATGCGTTGTAATCCATATATTTTTCTCCTTTATCAATGCATAATTCATAATTGATTTGTTTGCAGAATCCTTGTAGGGAACGCTCCCCAGAGCGTTCCGCGGATTCTGATAAAACTTCAGGACGGACCGATCAGGGGATCGGTCCCTACACCGATACCAATCAGTCTGCAGAATTCTTGTAGGGAACGATGCCCACATCGTTCCGCGGATTCTGATAAAACTTCAGGCGGACCGATCAGGGGATCGGTCCCTACACCTTATAACCGAATTTCTGCAATATTTCTCCACTATAATTTATTAGTATAAAACAAAATGTATAAAAAGTAAATACTAAAAATAAATATTTTATAGGGCGGAAGTGATTGACATAACCGAAAAATATGGTACAATAAAATGTAATGATTTTTGATAATTATTAAAGGAAGTTATATATATGAAATTAGTTGAAAGAGAGTTTATGCCCGTTATTCTCGGTGCAGACATTACCTGTTACAGCCTTGTGAGAACATTCCACGAGGAATACGGCATCAAGTCACTTGTTATCAGCCAGAGAAGAGCAAGAATTATTTCAGAAAGCAAAATTGCAGAAAACCGTGTTATCCCCGGTCTTGACGATGAGGCTTACCTTGTTGAAAAGCTTGTTGAAATCGGCAAAGAGTTCAAGGGAAAGAAGAAGCTTATCCTTATGGGTTGCGGTGACTTCTACGTACGCAACTTTGTTGATAACAAAGAGGTGCTCGGTGAATATTACATCATTCCTTACATCGATAAGGAGCTTATGGACGAAATCGTGCTCAAGGACAAGTTCTATGAAATCTGCGACAGACTGAGTATTGACCATCCGAAAACATTTGTATATAACTGCGGTGAAGAAAATGAGCTGAATTTTGATTTTCCGTATCCCGTTATTGCAAAAACAGCAAACTCAGCACTTTATCACTATGCTGAATTCCCCGGCAAGAAAAAGGTTTTCCGTTTCTATAACGAAGCAGACCTTCGTGAAATGCTTAAAAACCTTGAAACATCAAGCTATGATTATAAATTCCTCATTCAGGACTGCATTCCCGGTGATGACTCAAATATGAGAGTTCTCACCTGCTATTGTGACAGAAATTCAAAGGTTCAGTTTGCGGCACTCGGTCATTGTCTTCTTGAAGACCATACTCCCTCTGCCATCGGCAACCCCGTTGCAATTATCAATGAGGTTGACAAAAACGGAATCGTTGAAGCTGCAACACGCTTCCTTGAGGATATCGGCTACAAGGGCTTTGCAAACTTCGATATCAAGTATGACGAAAGAAACGGAACATATAATTTCTTTGAAATAAACGTAAGACTCGGCAGAAGTAACTTCTACGTAACAGGCAGCGGTTTCAACACTGTAAAATGGATCGTTGATGACCTTATCTACGGCAAAGACCTCGAATACACCGTTGCTGACAGAGAAAACCTCTTCACAGTTGTGCCCTACGGCATAATTATGCGTTATCTTAAAAACAAAGAACTCCGCAAAAAGGTAAGAAAACTCTGGTTCAGCGGAAAAGTCAGCTATCCTCTCTTCTACAAACCCGATATGAGCCTCAGGAGAGCTTTCTATGTCTTTGCGGCTTACATCAATCAGTACAGAAAGTACCTTAAGGTTGAAAAGCAGGAAAAAGCAGAAATGAAAAACAGGGTGACACAGTAATGTCTGAAAAAATTCTGGGTGTTTTAGGCGGTCTCGGCCCTCTTGCAACGGTCTATTTTATGGATCTTATCGTTAAAATGACCGAGGCAAAAAAAGATCAGGATCATATCTCAATGATTGTCCTCAATCACGCCGCCATTCCCGACAGAACCGAATATATACTCGACAACTCAAAACCGAATCCCTTGCCGACGATGATTGAAGACGCAAAAAAGCTTCAGGCGGCAGGTTCGGCTTATGTCGTTATGCCCTGCAACACAGCACACTTCTTCTATGAACAGATTCAGAAGAATCTTTCAATCCCTATGCTCAATATCATTGAAGAAACGGTAAAAGAGTCCTGCGAAAAGGGTGTAAAAAAGCTTGGTATCCTTGCAACAAAGGGCACCGTCTCCGCAGGTTCATATCAGAATATGTGCGAAAAATACGGCATTGAGTGGGCTGTTCCCTCTGCCGAAGATGAACAGTCGCTGATGAACATTATCTACAGTCAGGTCAAGGCAGGTAAAGAAATCAATATCAGCGAATTTTTAAGAATTGTTGAGAATATGAAAGCAAACGGTTGCGATGCCGTGACTCTCGGCTGTACGGAGCTTTCTGTTATAAATAAAGACTTTGAACTTCACAGAGGCGATATTATTGACTCACTTGAAGTGCTTGCAAGACGAAGCATAGAATTGTGCGGAAAGAAAGTTAAGGTGAATTGAAATGTGCGGATTTGTAGGCTTTCTCAATGAAACTGCAGATGCAGATTATAACAATAAAACCGTAAGGGCAATGGCGGACAGAATCGTTCACCGCGGCCCCGATATGGACGATTATTATGTTGACGATGACGTGTCTCTCGGCTTCAGAAGACTCAGCATTATTGACCTTGAGGGCGGAAGTCAGCCCATTTACAACGAAGACAAGTCAAAGGTGCTTGTTTTCAACGGTGAAATTTACAATTTCAAGTCTCTTCGTGAAGACCTTGTTGCAAAGGGTCACGAATTCTATACACATACAGACTCCGAAGTGCTTATTCACGGCTACGAAGAATACGGCAAGGATCTACTCCCGAAACTCCGTGGTATGTTCGTTTTTGTTATATGGGACAAGGTCGAGAAGAAACTCTTCGGTGCAAGGGATATTTTCGGTATCAAGCCTTTCTTCTATTACATCAAGAACGGCAATTTTATGTTCGGCTCAGAGATAAAGTCATTCCTTTCAAATCCTAAGTTTGAAAAGGAGCTTAATACAGAGAGAATTCCCGAATATCTCTGCTTTGAATACATTCCCTCAAACGAAACACTCTTCAGGAATGTATATAAACTTGCTCCCGCTTCATATTTTGAGTGGAAAGACGGTGAAATGACCGAGGGTAAGTATTACGAAATGGAATACAACATCGACGAGAGCAAGAATCTCGAAGAATGGGAAAAGATTATTGCAGAAACATTCCGTGACTCAACAACAGTTCACGGTATTGCAGACGTTGAAGTCGGCTGTTTCCTTTCAAGCGGTGTTGACTCAAGCTATGTTGTCAAAGAAATGTCAAGAAACAACAAAGTCCGTACTTTCTCCGTAGGCTATGAAGAAGAGCAGTATTCAGAGCTCAAATATGCTCAGGAATTTGCAAAGACTGCAGGTGTTGATAACTACATCAAGAAAATTTCCGCAGATGAATTCTTTGAGGCTGCTCCCACGGTTCAGTACTATATGGACGAACCTCTGCCCAATCCCTCTGCAATTGCACTTTACTTCCTTACAAAGCTTGCAAGTGAGCAGGTCAAGGTTGTGCTTTCAGGTGAAGGTGCAGATGAGCTCTTCGGCGGTTATCATTACTATAAAGACCCTCTCAATTTTGAGAATTATCAGAAACTTCCTCTCGGCCTGCGTAAGGCTGCGGCAGGTGTTGCAAAAAATCTTCCCCGTTTCCACGGCAGACGTTTCCTTATGCGCGGCGCAGAGGGTATTGAAGAAAACTTTGTAAGAAATAATTATGTTTTCAGTTACGATGAAAGAGATGCAGTGCTGAATCCCGATATTCCTGCGGTAAATCCCGCAGAGTTTACAAAACCCTACTTCGAAATGTGCAAGGGTGTTGACGACGTAACAAGAATGCAGTATGTTGATATGCAGACATGGCTTGTTCAGGATATTCTCGTTAAGGCAGACAGAATGTCAATGGCAAATTCACTCGAACTGCGTGTGCCTTTCCTCGATAAAGAGATGCTTAAAGTGGCACTTTCAATCCCCACAAAGTACAGAGTTTCAAAGGAACAGACAAAGATTGCCCTCCGTGGTGCGGCGCTGAGTCAGGTTCCCGAAAAAACTGCAAGTATGCCCAAAACAGGCTTCCTCACCCCCCTCAACGACTGGCTCAAGAGAGATAAGTTCTATAATATGGTAAAAGAAGCTTTCACAAGCGAAACTGCCGCAATGTTCTTTGATACAGATTATATTATGGCTCTTCTCGATAATCACAAAAACGATAAAGAGAAAAATATGAAACGAATCTGGTCGGTTTATTCATTCATTCTCTGGTATAATAAGTATTTTGTGGAGAATTAATTGTTAATGTTCACGGGCGATGAATCATCGCCCCTACAACCATACCAATTAATTTGAGCAGAATTTTTTTTGAAAGGACAGAAGAAAAATGCGTAACTTCACTCCCGTATTCAGAATGATTGTCATGAGTGACATTCATGTGAAAGAAGACAAAGCCTGCCGTGAGCTTGCAAGACTTCGCAAAGGTCTTGATTTTGCTTATGATTATGCAGAAAACTCCGCATACAAAAAAATAGATGCGTTTGTTGCCGTTGGTGACTTTGCAGACAGCGGTAAGGAACAGCAGATGCTCAATCTCAAGGAAGTCCTTGATGAAAAGCTCAAAGCTGAAACTGATGTGACGCTTCTTATGGCAAGTCATGAGTATCACGGTGAGGGTGAAGATGCCGCAAAGGAAAAGTTGCAGAGAATCTTCGGTATGCACTATTATGCGCACAAAGTGATAAACGGTTTTCATCTTGTGGGTGCATCCTGCACAAGAGGCTGTCATTTTGATGAACCCGAGCAGGAATTCGTTGCGAATGCTCTTAAAGAAGCTGCTGCAGACTCCCTTGAAAAACCCGTTTTCTTCTTCCAGCATCCCCACGTTACAGACACTGTTTACGGCAGTATCTACTGGGGTGAAGATGAGCTTTATGAAATTCTTTCAAACTATCCTCAGCTCATCACTTTCTCAGGTCATTCACATTGTCCGATAAATGACCCCAGAAGTGTGCATCAGGAATATTTCACATCTTTCGGCACAGGCTCACTCAGCTATTTTGAAATGGACGAATTCGGTAAAATCGGCGGCACAATCCCTGAGGACAAGGAAGAATGTGCTCAGTATCTTATTGTTGAAGCAGACGAAAACAACAGAGTCAGAGTTTACCCCGTTGATATTCTTTCAGGCAACTTCTTCCGTGAGCCCTGGAAAGTCGATGTACCCTCTGACCCCTCAACATTCATTTATACAGAGAGAAGAGCAGGCACAGAAAAGCCCGCTCATTTCGATGACGATGCATTCATCACAGCCGAAAAGACAGAAAACGGTGTGAAACTTGTTTTCTCTCAGGCAAAGGGTGAAGAAAGAGTCAACGACTACATAATCAGATTCAGAAACGAAAAGGGAAACATCGCAAAGCAGGTTTCTGTCTGGTCACATTATTACCTTTATACAATGCCCGAAACAATCACAGCAGAAATTAAAGATGTTGATTCAGGCAGGTATACAGTTGAAGTTGTGGCAAGAGGCTTCTGGAGAACAGTTTCAGACAACAGCATTAAAACAGAAATTGAAGTATAAAAAAAGAAACTCTGCGCTTTGCAGAGTTTTTTTGTGTGCAATTATTATGTTTGCAGAGATTTAATGGTGTGGTGTAGGGGCGTTGACCCAACGCCCGGCACGTATGTGCATTTTTCGGCAGAAAAATTTAACGGCAAAGCCGTTATTGTTCGCGTTGCTCACAATCGGGCGATGAATCATCGCCCCTACACCTATATCAATTAATTTGCACAAATAATTACGCGTTACGAATCAATCTGTTCAAACCCCATTCCCTCATACCAATGCATTGTGTTTTCGTTGTCTGTGAGAAGAAAAACATCTTTGCCGAGGCTTTGTGCCAGGGCGAGGACGACTTTTTTGCCGAGTCCCTGTTTTCTGTAATCGCTCAGGGTTGCAACTGACGAAATCACCGCAATTTTATCCGTTTCACCGCTTGTGAGGGCGACGGAGACGATTTTTCCGTCCTTTTCAATGTATTTGCCGTGAATCAGACCGTGACGGATTTTGTGTGATGCGTCCGTATACCAGCCTGAGAAGTATCTGTGTCTTTTTTCGTCCTCTTCAAAAACAACATCAAACACATTTTTTATGTTTTCACCGCTGATATCCTCTGCGGTGTATTTTTTTTGGTTTCCTTTGAATTTCAGTGTAAAACGTGCCGTGCCGTAAGAGATTTCCGAAGCTCCCACAGTTTTTGCGAAAAGCTCTGCCTCTTCTTTGTCTTCATCTTTACAGCAGGCAAGAAAAATTCCGTCAAGAAGTGAAAATACACCCGTCACATCGGAGTTTTCGTCTTCTGCGTACCAGAAAAGTGCCGTATCGCCCGAAAGACCGTAAGTATAAAAACGGGTGAGGATAACCGCACCCGTGATTTTGTTTTGGCAGAAAGCCGAAAATTCATTCAGTTTTTCGTCTGTCAGAAGTCTTATCATTTTGCAAATTCAGTAAGCATAGCCTCTGCAAGAAGTCTTACGCTTTCAATATCTCTTGTGTCGCAGACGCAGGAGGGGGAGTGAAGATAACGGCAGGGAGTGTTGATTGTGAGAGTCTTTATACCTGCTCTTGTCTTGTGAACCGCACCTGCATTGTTGCCGCCTGCAATAACTGTTTTTGGCTGTACTTTTATTCCTTTTTCCTTTGCAACTTCAAAAGCCTTGTCAAAAAGCTCTTTGCTGTAAAGAGTGCTTCTGTCCATAAATGAAACTGTTGCGCCCTCACCGAGAATGCACACTTTTTTGTGGTCGGGCACATCGATAAGGTCAGCGGCAGTTGTTGTTTCAAGCACAATTGCATATTCGGGGTCAATGCCGTAAGCAGAGACACCGGCACCTCTGAGACCGATTTCCTCCTGCACGGAGAAAGAGAAATATGCATCATATGGCAGGTCTGAATTAATCATATCAATAAGCACGGCACAGCCGACTCTGTCATCAAGAGCCTTGCCTTTGATTCTGTTTTCACCGAATGTGACAAAATCGGAGAGGAAAACACCTGTATCGCCTATACTTACAAGCTTTTCTGCCTCTTCTTTTGAATCTGCACCGATGTCGATATAGAGTGAATCGGCAGAGGGGATTTTTGTTCTCTCTTCTCCCTTTGAAAGGTGAATAGGCTTGATGCCGACAACACCGATAATACCGTTATCAAACACAATCTGTCTTGCAAGAAGCACCTTTGTGTTGATTCCGCCTACGGGTGAGAATTTCAGCATACCGTCTGATGTGATGTATGTCACAATAACACCCACTTCGTCTGTGTGAGCGTCGAGCATAACTTTGTGAGAGGCAGTTTCTCTGCCTTTTTTGAATGCAATTATGTTGCCCAGAGCGTCTTTGTGCCATTCGCACTTGCCGTCTATCTGAGAAATGATGTAATCGCTGACTTTTGTTTCTCTTCCGCTTGTACCGCAAAGGAGAGAAAGTGTTTTAATCATATCAAGCATTGTCTTCTTCTCCTTTATTTATAATGTATGCGGCAATGACCTGAGCCACGGATTCAATATCTTCAAGGTCTGCAACTTCTGCCTGAGTGTGCATATTGCGAAGAGGAATTGACACAAGACCCGTTTTCACACCTGTTTTTGTGGTGGAGATAACGTCTGCATTCGTGCCCGTGGAAGAGGGACAGATTTCTGTCTGATACTTAATTCCCTTTTCCTTTGCAAGAGAGATAAGCTTGTTGCTCATTTCCTGAGAAAGAGAGGGGGAAATGCATATCATCGCACCTTTGCCGAGTTTGCCTGCTTCCTGCTCAGATACACCGGGAGCTGTGCCGAAGCTTACATCAACGGCAATGGCTTCGTCAGGAGAAATGCCGAATGTAGCTGTCTTTCCGCCTGCTTCTGTTGTTTCTTCCTGAACAGAAAAAAGAACAGACACCTTAACGGGAGGATTCTTCTCTCTGATAATGTCAAGTACACGCACAAGAGCTGCCATACCGATTCTGTCATCAAGTGCCGCACCTGCGATTCTTGTACCTGCAAGGGAAGTGAAAGGCGCATCAATTGTGATTCTGTCGCCGACTGAAACAATTTCTTTCAGCTTTTCGTAAGGCAGACCCGTGTCAACAAAAATGCTGTCAAAATCGGGAGCTTTTGATTCGTCATCACCCTTTGAAAGATGAGGCGGAGTGCTTGTGATAACACCGTAAATAGGCTTCTTGCCCCATACTGTGACTTCTGCCGCAGCGAGTACACGAGCATCTGTTCCGCCGCACTTATCAACACGCAGAAACCCCGTTTTGTCAATATCTGTCACAATAAGACCGATTCTGTCGAGATGTGCATCAAGCATAATGTGAGTTTTTCCCTCACCCGCAGTACCGATGATACTGCCCATTGCGTCCGTACGCACATCAGCATACTGCGAGAGAATTTCTGCGGCATTTGTCATTGTGTGACACGCACCCGAAACCCCCGCACCTTCAATAAGTTTTTTGCAAAGTTCTTTTATATCCATAAAAACACCTTTATATAATGATACATACATTATATTAAGCAGAAAGGGAAAATGCAAGGGTAAACAATAATTTATCGTAAAACGATAAATTATTGTTGAAGTAAGAAGTAATAGGTAATAGTGAATAGGTGTGGAGGGGCTTTGCCCCTTACCCCATTATAATCGGGTGCGGGTGTCCCGCCATAACTTCTTCACTCTTAC
>JAZTWP010000057.1:0-26504 GCA_045636025.1 Acutalibacteraceae bacterium
TGTTGAAGTAAGAAGTAATAGGTAATAGTGAATAGGTGTGGAGGGGCTTTGCCCCTTACCCCATTATAATCGGGTGCGGGTGTCCCGCCATAACTTCTTCACTCTTACTTCTTACCTATTACTTAAACAATAATTTAGCAATGCTAAATTATTGTTTATATGTCTTACCGTTTCTGCAAGGGGAAGACCTACAACATTGAAATAGTCACCGTGGATACCCTTTACAAGCACAAAGCCTTTGCCCTGAATACCGTAAGAACCTGCTTTATCCATCGGTTCACCCGTAGCAATGTAGTCTTTCATTTCCTTTTCGGAAAGTTCATAAAATTCCACTTCTGTTGCAACGTGGAAAATGTCTGTTTTGTCTTTAGTTTTTATGCAGACACCTGTAAAAACAGTATGTCTTCTGCCAGAAAGTGATGAAAGCATTCTGAAAGCATCGTCTTCATTCTGCGGTTTGCCGAGAATCGTGTTATCAAGGGCAACAACCGTATCTGCGGCAATAATCATTGCGTCATTGTGACGGGCAAAAACGTCTTCTGCTTTCTGTCTTGCAAGTTCTTCAACTGCTTTGTCGGGAGTGATGCCGTCGGGAAGTATCTCTTCGCACTCTGACACTACAACTTCATAGTCAAAACCTGCAAGGGTGAGAAGTTCTTTTCTTCTCGGTGATGCCGAGGCAAGGATTATTTTCATCGGAACACCTCATTATATATTTTTTCCGCTGTCTGTGAATCTTCTTTCAGTTGTTCTGAAAGTGCTTCGAGAGAGGGGAATTTTTTTTCTTCTCTTATAAGCTTTATAAGCTTTACTTCGGGGTGAGCACCGTACAAGTCACCTGAAAAGCCGATGATACTTGTTTCACTGCGGAGCTGTTCACCGCCTACTGTGGGGCGTTTGCCGATGTTTGTCATAGACGGGTAGAGTTTACCGTCAACTTCTGTGGCGGAAGCATAGACACCGCATTTCGGTATAACATGCCAATCGGGGAATAACTGATTTATTGTGGGAATGCCGAGAACTTTTTTGCCGATTTTGTCACCGTGAACAACTTCAAAATCATAAGCAAAATATCTGCCGAGCATAATGTTTGCTTCCTGAATGTCACCGTTTTCAATACAATTTCTGATTCTCGTTGAGCTGACAGCTTCATCACCGTGCATTACTTCACCTGCACAGCTGAAGCCGATTCCTGCTTTTTCGCAAAGGTCACGGAGAGTTTCTGCCGTGCCTGCACCTTTTTTTCCGAAATGATAATTGAAACCGCAGGATACAAACTCTGCACCGAGCTTTTTAATGAGAATTTCTGTGAAAAATTCTTCGGGAGACATATTTCTGACTTCTTCAAAAGAGAGTCTTACAGTTTCACAGCCGAGGAGAGCAGATTCTTTTTCGCAAAGACTTCTTGTCATAATTCTCTTTGGTGCAGAGCCTGTGAGAAACTGCATCGGATGAGAATCGAAGGTAAGGATACACGGCACAAGACCGTTGCTTTTTTCTGCAACAGCCTTATTTATAACAGCAATATGTCCTTTATGCAGACCGTCAAAATTCCCGAGGGCGACGGCTGTTTTTCTGCCGTAAGAATCAATCATTAACAAGTATCCTTTTCACAAAAAGATTTGTTTCATTTTCTCTGAATTCACCCAGACCGAGAAAAACATTTTCGGGTGAATAAACTCTGTAAAGTGACGGCACAAGCTTTGTGTGGAGTCTTGTGGCGTCAAGCTCACCGCCGTTTCTGAAGCGTTTTGCCTGAGCTTCACTTACCTTTACTGAGGGATAGGCCGAAAGTGCCTTATCAACGGGAATGAGAAACTGTGACACATCTTCTGCACTTTTAAGCTCCTCTTCCGTGTGAGCATCTTCAATTGAAAAGCCGTTTGAAAGTGTGCGTCTGAGTGCTGTCATAACAGCACCGCAACCGAGCATTTCACCGATATCTGAGATAAGAGAGCGGATATATGTGCCCTTGGAGCACTTCACATCAATTGTGTATTCACCGTTTTTATATGACACGAAATCACAGTTATATATTGTGACAATGCGTTTTTCTCTTTCAACTTCAATCCCCTGCCTTGCAAGTTCATAAAGTCTTTTGCCGTCTTTTTTTATAGCAGAATACATAGGCGGCAACTGCTCTATTTCACCCTTAAAATGAGAAATTGCTTTTTTCACCGTTTCTTCATCGGGGATATTATCGTTTGTTGAGAGAACAGTGCCTGTTATATCGAGCGTATCTGTTGTTGTTCCGAGTCTGAAAGAGGCACGGTAGCCTTTGTCGTGACTTGGCAGCAGCTCAATGAAACGGGGAGCATTTCCGCCTACAGCAACGGGCAAAACACCCGTTGCCATAGGGTCAAGGGTGCCTGTGTGTCCTGTTTTCTTTTCACCTGTCACCCTTCTGACAATTGCACCGCCTATAAACGATGTAATGCCTTCGGGTTTATCCAAAATTATAAATCCTGTCATAACAAACCTTTTGAAATGAGCTGTTTTTCCGCAAGAGAGAGCACTGTTTTCACAGCATCTTCCTTTGAGCCTCTGAATGAGCAGCCTGCAGCCATTTTGTGACCGCCGCCGCCAAGCTCTGCTGCAATTTCAGATGCATCTGCGGGAGAATTGGTACGCACGGAAATTCTGAAAAGCCCCTCTTCCTTCTCTTTCATTGTAATACCCACGAAAACACCCTCAATCTGTCTGGGAAGAGCAGAAAGAGCCTGAGTTTCGCTGTCAAGAGCACCGCTTCTGACATACATTTCGTGAGTGAGTGCAATTATTGCACATTTGCCGTCAAAATGAAGCTCCATTTCAGAAAGAGCAAGTTTTTCCATTTCCGCATAAGCTCTTGTTTTTGTTTCAAACTGAATTTTATTGATTTCACCGATATCTATTCCGTAAGAGAGCATATCTGCCGCTGTACGGAATGTTTTTGCTGTTGTGTTGCTGTAACGGAAACAGCCTGTATCTGTGGCAACAGCTACATAAATACACTCTGCAATGTCAGGTGTGAGAGTGACATTCATCTCTCTGAGAATGTCATAAACTGCTTCACCTGCTGCAGCGGCACTATCATCAAGATAGGTATTCTCTGCATAAAGAGTGTTTGAATAATGGTGGTCTATGCAAAGTTCAACGGGTGTTTCTTTGCTGTAACCTGCAACATCTGCACACATAATTCTGTTGTCGGCAGTATCAACCGTAACGATATGCTCGGGAGAAAAACTGCCGTCAAAGAGTATACCCTCTGTATAGCGGATATCACTTTTGGGTGTACCGCCAAGCCAGACAGCCGCTGTTTTGCCCAGAGACAAAAGACCTTTGCACAACGCACAGGTACTGCCCACAGCATCCCCGTCGGGGTTTTCGTGAGCAAAAATAAGAATATTATCCATTGAAAGGAGCATTGAAGCTGCTTCTTCTTTAGTTATTCTCATCCTGAGTATCCTTTCGGGTCTTGCTTTCGTATTCCTGCCAGAGTTCAATGCCCTTACGCACGGAATCATCTGCAATAAACTTGAGTTCGGGAGATTTTCTCAGGTGAAGTCTGTTGCCGACTTCTCTTCTGATGAGTCCCTGAGCGTGAGTGAGAGCCTTTGCAGCGTTTACTGCTGTTTCGTAACCCTCAAGCGCACTTATATAAACTTTGCCGAATGAAAGGTCACCTGCAAGTTCGATTCTTACAACTGTAAGAAGCTTATCCTTGACTCTGGGATCCTTTAATTCTCTGATTACAGCGGTAATTTCTCTTTTGATATCTTCCGCTGTACGGTCATTTCTGTACATTGACATAAAAATCAATCCTTCTCATACAAATTCCAACGGACGCCCGTTTGGGCGCCCTTGAAATTCAATATTACTGATCTCTGTATTCTTCTGTGATATATGCTTCGAAAATGTCGCCTTCTTTGATGTCATTGAACTTGACAAGACCGATACCGCATTCGTAACCTGATGCAACTTCCTTAACATCGTCCTTGAAACGGCGGAGTGAATCAATTTCATCTTCCGCAATAACAATACCGTCACGTACAACACGGATTTTTGCATTTCTCTGAACCTTACCGTTAAGAACATAACAACCTGCGATTGTGCCGACTGAAGAAATCTTGAATGTGCTTCTGACTTCGATTCTGCCGAGTTCAACGTCTCTGTACTTGGGAGCAAGCATACCCTTGATAGCTGCTTCAACGTCTTCGATACAGTCGTAAATAACCATATACATACGCATTTCAACCTTGTCACGCTCTGCGTTTGCTGCAGCAACGGGGTCGGGTCTTACGTGGAAGCCGATGATGATTGCGTTTGATGCGTGAGCAAGCATAACGTCAGACTCGTTGACAGCACCTACACCGCCGTGGATAACACGAACACGAACTTCTTCGTTTGAGAGCTTTTCAAGACTCTGCTTGACAGCTTCAACTGAGCCCTGCACGTCTGCCTTGACGATGATGTTGAGTTCTTTCATTTCGCCTGCTTCAATTGTTGAGAAGAGGTTGTCAAGAGTAACCTTCTGAACAGAATTGAACTGAGCTTCCTTTTCTGTCTGCTTTCTCTGTTCAACAAGCTCTCTTGCGAGTCTTTCGTCTGAAACTGCGTCAAATGCGTCACCTGCATTGGGAGCTTCTGCAAGACCTGCGATTTCAACGGGTACTGAGGGACCTGCTTCATCAATCTTCTTGCCCTTGTAGTCTGTCATAACACGTACACGGCCTACTGCTGTACCTGCAACGATGATATCGCCTGACTTGAGTGTACCGTTCTGAACAAGGAGTGTTGCGATGGGGCCTCTGCCCTTATCGAGCTTAGCTTCGATAACGATACCCTTTGCTTTTCTGTTGGGGTTAGCCTTGAGTTCTTTCATTTCAGCAATAAGAAGAACTGATTCAAGGAGTTTGTCGATATTCATACCTGTCTTAGCAGATACGGGAACACAGATTGTGTCACCGCCCCATTCTTCGGGAACGATTTCGTGCTCTGTAAGCTGCTGAAGGATTCTGTCGGGATTAACATCGGGTTTATCCATCTTGTTGATAGCAACAACAATCTGAATGCCTGCTGCCTTTGCGTGGTTGATAGCTTCAATTGTCTGAGGCATGATACCGTCGTCAGCAGCAACAACGAGGATTGCGATATCTGTTGCCATTGCACCTCTTGCACGCATTGATGTGAAAGCTGCGTGACCGGGTGTGTCAAGGAATGTGATTTCTTCGCCGTCAAGATTTACTCTGTAAGCACCGATGTGCTGAGTAATACCGCCTGATTCTGTTGTTGTGACAGATGTGTGACGGATAGCATCAAGAAGTGATGTCTTACCGTGGTCAACGTGACCCATAACACATACAACGGGGCTTCTGGGAAGAAGGTTTGCTTCATCGTCTTCTGAGTCGTCGATGATTTTATCTTCGATTGTGACAATAACTTCTTTTTCAACCTTTGCACCAAGGTCTGTTGCTACGATTTCTGCTGTATCGAAATCGATAACTTCGTTGATTGAAGCCATAATGCCGTAAAGGAAGAGCTTTTTGATAACTTCTGCTGCTGTAACCTTGAGACGTGATGCAAGTTCACCGACTGTGATTTCATCGGGCACTTTGATAACTATCTGCTTCTTTGCTCTTTCTGCTGCAATTCTTGCAAGTCTTTCCTGCTCTGTTTCCTTTTTGCCACTGCGCATACCCTGCTTGCGGTACTGCTTTGACTTCTGGTTGATCTTCTGCTTCTTTGCAGTATCTCTGTCCTTCATTCTTGCATTTTCGGGAACGATTTCATCATACTTCTCGTTATACTTTTCAAGGTCGATGTTTGAACCTCTTGTATCGATAGTATGCTTGTCACCCTTTGTTCTTGCCTGAATGGGAGTGTCGTTATTCTTTTTGTCTGCCTTCTTTTCAAAGGGCTTTGATTCACCCTTCTTTTCAAAAAGCTTGTTGTCGCCCTTCTTTTCGGGAGCGGGCTTCTTATCCTGAGGTTTAGCTGACTTGGGAGACTGCTTCTTGTCCTGAGGCTTTGATTCTGCTTTCACTTCTGCAGCGGGAGCCTTATCTTCTGCCTTAGCAGGTTCTTCAGCCTTCTTTTCTGCCTTGGGTTCAGGCTTCTTTTCTGCAGTTACCTTGAAATATTCATCAAAACTGCTTACAGCCTTATCCTGTGTGAAAGTTTCAAAAATTATGTCAAGCTCATCATCTGTGAGAGCTGTCTGATGCTTTTTCGGATCTTCAAAATATTTGCCGAGGAGTTCTATAACACCATTGCTCTTGACATTGAAATCCTTTGCAACTTCATGAACTCTGTATTTATTTACCTGTGCCATATATTGAGTCCTCCTTATTGAATTGTTGATAATATAAGATTTTTCAGTCCATCGTCAATGACGGAGAAAACTGCTGATTTTTTGCCGATATAAATGCCCATTTCCTGCATGGTTGCATCTGTTTTTATAAGGGGAATTTCACCGCTGAGATTTGACATCTCACGCTGAAGTCTTTCTGATGCATCGCAGGTCATAACAACAAGAACTGCCTTGCCGCTTCTGACGGATGTTTTTACTTCGTCGTGGCCGATGCAGAGTTTTCTTGCTCTGCGGGCGAGCCCCATAGCATTAAAAAATTTATCTGTCAATTTTCCTTAAGCAACCTTTCTGCTTCATCGTAAACCGTTTCGGGTACCGACATTTCAAAAATCTTATCGAGCCTTTTTGACTTTCTTGCCTTTTTGAGACATTCAGCCGAGGGACATATATAAGCGCCTCTGCCTGACTTCTTGCCCACAAGGTCAAGACTCACATCACCCTCGGGTGACCTTACAAATCTTACAAGCTCTTTTTTTGTTTTCTGTTCATTACAGCCGATGCACTTACGCAAGGGTACTTTTTTCTGCAAAGAAAAGACCTCCGTAGCTTAATGCATAATGCATTATTGCTTTTATTTCAAATTATAACTGAATCATGGGCTGATAGAAACCGCTTTCGGGTTTGATATCAATTTTCCAGCCTGTAAGCTTTGCTGCAAGACGTGCATTCTGACCCTTGTTGCCGATAGCAAGTGAAAGCTGTGTGTCGGGTACTGTTACCTGACATGACTTAACAACATCGCTGATGATTTCAACACTGAGGATTTCTGCGGGAGCAAGAGCTGCTGCGATGAATTCTGCAGGATTTTCACTGTACTTGACAATGTCAATCTTTTCGCCGCCGAGAACAGAAACGATCTTGCTTACACGAGCGCCTCTCTGACCGATACATGCGCCTACGGGATCGATATCTGCATCCTTGCTGTAAACTGCAAGCTTTGTTCTTGAACCTGCTTCACGTGATACACCCTTGACTTCGATTGTACCGTCAAAAATTTCGGGAACTTCCTGTTCAAAGAGTCTTCTTACAAGACCGGGATGAGTTCTTGAAATCATAGCCTTGGGACCCTTTTCTGTGCCCTTTACGTCAACAATGTAAACTTTGATAAGCTGACCGAGTTCAAACTTTTCACCGGGGATCTGTTCGTTCTTGGGAAGAAGAGCTTCTGACTTGCCGATTTCAAGTGTGAGGTTGCCTGTCTTATTGTCGATATTTCTTACAGTTGCAGTAACGATTTCCTGATTACGGCTCTGGAACTCCTGAAGCACCTGCTCGTGCTCGATTTCTCTGATGCCCTGACGGAGAACGTGCTTAACTGTCTGAGCGGCAATTCTGCCGAAATCGTTGATTTCAAGATCAATTTCAACCACATCGTCTGCGATTGCACCTGATCTGTATTTCTGAGCCTCATCAACAGAGATCTCAATTGCGGGATCCATAACATCATCTTCTGTGGGAACAACAGTCTTCTTCATATAAAGACGAACGAAGTATTCTTCGGGAATGATATCA
This sequence comes from Acutalibacteraceae bacterium, assembly GCA_045636025.1. Taxonomy (GTDB): domain Bacteria; phylum Bacillota; class Clostridia; order Oscillospirales; family Acutalibacteraceae; genus UBA1081. The sequence goes on from JAZTWP010000057.1 coordinate 7,865, forward strand.
CAGAAAATACCTTCTTTTGTTCCGTAATTGTGGCCTGCTGCGATCACAAGAGCGTTTGCAATTTTATCATAAATTGCGTTTGAAGACATATTTCTCTCTTTCTGGAGCGCAGACACAGCGTCAAAAAATTCTTTATCCATTTTGCTGATCATCCTTTCTGTATATATGAAAATTGTTACTTAATTGAAACCGGGGAAATCATCGGCTTTTACCCAGGAAGTCTCTTTTTTATTGACTTCAAGAGTCTTGTCATTACCGTATGCAAGAGTGAGAACACCGTCCTCATACTTTTCGAGAATGCCGTGGAATTCTTTCATTCCGTCAACAGCTCTGGGGAGTTTGAGCATTATCTTTTCACCAACGTATTTTTCGAAATGAGCATCTCTGATGAGTTCACGCTCGATTCCTGCTGATGAAACCTGCAGATTGTAGCTCTGCTCAATAATATCAAGATCATCGAGGGGTTTATCTATTGCATGGCTCATATTTACACAATCTTCAATGTCAACTCCGCCTTCTTTGTCAATAAAAATGCGAAGATACCAGTTTGCGCCCTCTTTCTGGAAACGAACATCCCAGAGAATGAGACCGAGCTCATCTGCAAGGGGTTTTGCCATATCCCATACAACAGCAACCGTATTTTTCTTCTCAGCCAATTTTATACCTCCGATAATATTTACTTAATAGCAAAACAAAAGAGCGAGGAAGCCCTCGCTCAAGTAATTCATACTATCACGTTAAACATTATATCACGCAATACTGCGGTTTTCAAGTGTTTTTTAAGATTTTATGATAAAATTTCTTACAAAAAAATATAAAATATACTTGTATTATTTATAAATAAAAGCTATAATAAAGTGATTTAGTATTGTCTGAAACAACAAATTCAATGCACAAACTGAATAATACAGTGTAGGGGCGATGACCCATCGCCCGATTGCGGAATGTAATAAAGCAATAACGGTGAAACACCGTTCGATTGCGTAAAACTGTTTTATTGAAACACCTTGCGGTGTTTGCACTATCGTGCCGGGCGATGAATCATCGCCTCTACAGGCATTTTCTCAATTCCTGCAAACTTGTGCGCTGAATTACATTCAAATTTAGAATTCAAGGTGATATTTATGTTATTTTCACAGGATTTCGGTATAGATCTCGGTACGGCAAACACACTCGTATACACAAAAGGCAGAGGAATCACACTCAGAGAGCCTTCTGTTGTTGCGCTTGATGTAAGAGAGACTCCCTCAAAGGTTGTTGCCGTAGGTGCCGAAGCAAAAACAATGATAGGCAGAACTCCCGGTTCGATCACAGCGGAAAAACCCCTCAAGAACGGTGTTATCGCAGACTATGAAATGACTGCAGATATGCTCAGAGCACTCATTAAAAAGGCTCAGGGCAATTCTCCTTTCAACAGAGCAAGAGTTCTTCTCTGCATTCCCTCAGGCGTTACGGAAGTTGAACGCAAAGCCGTTCACGACGCTGCAAGAAATGCAGGTGCAAGATACGTTAGCCTTATTGAAGTTCCCATGGCAGCGGCAATCGGTGCAGGTCTTCCCGTCAGCGAACCCGTGGGTACAATGGTTGCAGACCTCGGTGCAGGTACAAGTGAAGTTGCCGTGCTTTCACTCGGTGACGTTGTTGCTTCCAACTCAGTAAGAGTCGGCGGTGACGATATGGATGAAGCAATCATCGCTTACATCAAGAGAAAACACAATCTTCTTATCGGTGCAAGAACTGCAGAAGATATAAAAATCAAAATCGGCTCCGCATTCCCCTATGACGGTGAAGCGGCAATCAACATCAAGGGCAGAAATCTCATTGACGGTCTGCCGAAGAATGTTGAAATCACATCTTCAGACGTGCGCGAGGCCGTTTCTGACTGTGTGAATCAGATTATTGATATGATATGCGATACTCTTGAAAAAACTCCTCCCGAACTCGCATCAGACATTCTTGACAGAGGCATCACCCTGACCGGCGGCGGTGCTCTGCTCAGAGGTATTGACAAACTTATTTCACAGGTCACAAAAATGCCTGTAAAAATCAGCAAAGACCCTCTTGACTGCGTTGCTATCGGTACAGGCAGATGTCTTGAAAAGAATATTCTCGGTCTCTGATAAATCTGAGGTATAAAAAAGATGAAAAACTTTTTCAAAAGCACAAGATTCAAAATAATTCTGTGTGTTCTTGCGGCTCTGCTTGCAGGAATGTTCATTGCTGCCTTCACAAGCAATGCAACATCACCTTTCACAAGCGCAGCGGGTATAATTTACACACCCGTGCAGAAAGCGGCAACTTTCATTGCAGAAAAAACTGCCGACTGGAAAGGCTCTTTTGTATCCTCTTCAGTTTACAAAGACAGAATTGAAGAGCTTGAAAGCGAAGCTGTCATCTACAATGAACAGCTTGTTGACTACGAAAGAACAAAGCAGAAACTCAAAGCCTATGAGGAATTCCTCAACGTGCGTGAAGAGAATCCCGATTTTGAATTCTGCTCTGCATCAATCGTCACAAGAAACACGGCCGATATATACGATTCATTCACCCTCGACAAAGGCTCTGTTGACGGTGTTGAAATCAATGACCCCGTAATTTACGGCAACAACATTGTAGGACTTGTAAAAGAAGTAAGCGCCACAACCTGCATTGTAAAAACAATTCTCGACCCAACTCTCAACATAAGCGTTTATGAAATAAAATCAAGAGAAAACGGCTATTCAAACACAACAGCCGCTCTTTCATACGAAGGACTCTGCAAACTTTCAGGACTTTCAAAGGATACTGCCGTAACTGTAGGCGGTATTGTGTGCACATCGGGTCTTGGCGGAATCTTCCCCCGTGACCTTACAGTGGGCACCATCACGGCTCTCAAGTCAGAAGAAGCCGATATTTCAGTTTACGCAATTATTGAACCCGCAGTTGATGTGCGTTCACTCAACGATGTATTTATTATCACAGCCTTTGCAGGCGACGAATAACAGCAGATAACCGGTGAAAAACTATGTTTCGATTTGAAGGACTCCCCCTCTACATAAAGAGAATATCGTTGTTTCTGCTTGTGCTGATTTTTGCGGCACTTCAGAATACAGACGGAATCCTGCCCTGCATTTTCGGTGCAAGGTTCTTTGTCCTTATACCGCTTGTTATTGCAATAGCAATGTCAGAGGGTGAAATTGCAGGTCTTTTCTACGGTTTTGCCGCAGGTGCATTCTGGGATGTGTGCAGCGCAGGACCTGACGGTTTTCACGCTTTCTATCTTGCATTTGCAGGTGCCGTGACAGGCACACTTGTGCATTTCATTATGCGAAACAAACTCATAACTCAATATTGCATCTGTTTCATCACGGTATTCATCCATGCCGTTTTATACTGGTTTGTTACAATTTATATTCCCGTTGGTGACTACAGATTCGGAAAACTGTTGGGCTTTTATCTGCCCTCTGCGGTTATTACGGTTGCATCATCATTCATAATCTATTATATTGTGCGTCTTATATGCACCATAGCTGACAAAAAGGTGGTGAAAAGTCTTTGAAACGAAAAAGTCTGAACAGAAGAACAACGATTTTGTTGTTGATTTTTGCAGGAATTGTATTTATCTATTCCGCAATTCTTTCATATAAAGTTATTGCAGACAACGAACAGAACGGAAGTAATTCCGTGAAGACATATGAAATTGCTGTTGATGCCGCAAGAGGTGAAATTCTTGACAGAAACGGTATGACTCTCGTTTCAAACAGACAGGGTAACAGCATCCGCTTCAATGCCGCATTTTTCCCCACAAAACAGGCAGACAGAAACAGAATCATTGAATCACTCATTGCTTTGTGTGAAGAGGCTGACGAGGAATGGACAGACAACCTTCCCCTTGAATACAACATCAACGGTGTTCTTGTTTTCAAAGAAGACAGAGCAAACGACATCAAGGCACTCAAGCACAAGAATATGCTCAATCTCAACCCCTACGCAACGGCAGAAAACTGTCTTGACGCACTCATTGAAATGTATTCTCTTGAGGAATACGACAGAGTAACCGCAAGAAAAATTGCCTCTGTTCAGTATGAAATGTGGAGAACGGGTTATTCGCTGAAAGCTCCCTACACATTTGCAGATGACGTTTCAAACACAACAGTTTCAATCATCAAGGAAAAAAGTGATTACTTCACCGGTGTTGAAACAGAAATCAGAACCTACAGAGAATTCACAGACGGCACTCTCGCACCGCATATCATCGGTGTTACGGGTATAATAAGCGGTGAAGAGTATGACTCTTTCACAAAGACTCTTGAAGAGCAACTTGCAAACACTCAGATTACCGAATCTGAAGCGGAAACTCTGAAACTCAACGCATACACCCTTACAGACAATGTGGGCAAATTCGGTATTGAAGGTGCCCTTGAGTCATATCTCAGAGGTCAGAAAGGTATCAAGACAGTAAGTGTTGACAATGCAAACAATGTCACAACCGAATACTCACTTCTTCCCAGTCAGGGGAATACGGTAACTCTTACAATTGATTCAGGTCTTCAGAGAGTTGCGCAGAATGCCCTTGCAACAAGAATCCTTGAGCTTACATCCGAATCGGGACTCCCCCCTGCAGGTGCTGTTGCAGTTATTGATGTTGACACGGGTGAAGTGCTTGCAAGTGCATCTTATCCTTCATATAACCTGACAGAATATTTTGACAGTTATAACGACCTTCTCAAAGCAGACGGTTCACCCCTTATCAACCGCGTTCTGCAGAGTACTTACGAACCCGGTTCAACAATGAAGCTTTCAACAGCCATTGCAGGTCTTGAGGAAGGTGCAATCGACAGCGAAGCACGTTTTTACTGCAACAGTATATTCCAGTATTACGATGTTACTTTCTCCTGCCTTAAATCACACGGCAATTTCAATGTTGTTTCTGCAATTGAGCAGTCCTGCAACATCTTCTTCTACAACGTGGCACAGCTTCTCGGTATTGACGTTATGAACGAATACAGCACAAAGCTCGGTCTCGGTCAGAAAACGGGTGTTGAGCTGTCAGAGTCAAAGGGTATCCTTGCAGGCCGTGCTTACAGACAGTCAATCGGCTCAATCTGGCAGATGGGTGACACAATCCAGGCATCAATCGGTCAGTCAGACAACCTTTTCACAATCATTCAGCTTGCAAACTATGCGGCTACAATCGCAAACAACGGCACACGTTACAATTGCCATTATGTAAGATACATTATGGACTCTTCCGACAATGAAATCATTCAGGAATCAAAACCCGAAGTTGTTGAAAATACGGGCATTTCTCAGGAAACAATCGACATTGTAAAGCAGGGCATGCTTGCAGTTACAACAACCGGTTCATGTACAACAGCCTTTTCAAAAATCACAGAGGGCGTCGGCGCAAAAACCGGTACAACTCAGGTCAAGAAGATTATTGACGGCAAAGTTTACAGCGGTAACAACGGTCTTAACATTTCTTTTGCTCCCTTCAACGAGCCTGAAATCGCAATTGCCGTTATCATTGAAAATGTTGACAGCGGTACTGCAACAGCTACCGTTGCGGCAGATATCTACGAATACTACTTCTCCACAAAAAATCAGCTTTCATCTCAGCAGCCCTCAAACGAACTGCTCAGATAACGGAGGAAAAACAATGGCGGAAAAAATTCTTATAGCCTCAGGCAAAGGCGGTGTAGGCAAATCAACAATCACCGCATTTCTCGGCAGAACTCTTGCGTCAGAGGGCAGAAAAGTACTTCTGATTGACTCTGATACGGGTCTTGGCGCACTTGACATTATGCTTTGCGTGTCTGAGAGAAAAATGAACAACTGGTATGATGTTGCATCGGGCAACTGCGCCCCGGAAAATGCAATAATCAGAATAAATGAGAATCTTCATCTTCTCCCCTCGCCCGATATTTACCCCGACAGCATAGATGATGATGTTTTTACAGACATTGTAAAAGGCATTGATGAGTCTTATGACTATATCTTCATTGACGCTTCGGCAGGTATTGACGAAAATCTCAGAAGAGCCGTAAAATGCGCAGACAGAGCAATTTTTGTTGCCACGGCAGATGAGATTTCCGTAAGATGTGCTGCCGCTTCGGCAACAGAAACAGAAAAACTCGGCATCGAAAGAGACGATATGCGCCTTGTTATCAACCGCTTTGTGAAAAAAGCGGCAATGAAGGCAAGACTTCTCGATGTTGACGGAGTTATTGACAAATCAGGTGTAAGACTTCTCGGAATTGTGCCCGAAGACAAAAAAATTCCTTTCAGCAGCGTAACGGCTGTTATGCCTGACAAAAAAAGTACTTTTGTAAAGGCATTAAAACGAATTACCGGCAGAATTCAGGGTGAAAATATACCTCTTGCACTAAAAGAATTAAAATAAACTAATATTAATTATAAAATATTATAAAAAAATTATTGAAAAACACGACATTTTGTGTTATTATTTATGCGTAAAAATTGATTTTTAAGAGAAAGACGGTGCATAAAATGAATATTGCATTAATCGCTCACGACTCAAAGAAAGAGCTTATGACACAGTTCTGCATTGCGTACTGCGGAATTTTGAGTCACCACAATTTGTGCGCCACAGGCACAACAGGCAGAATGGTTTCCGAAGCTTCAGGTCTTCAGATCACAAAGTTTATGAGCGGTGCTCACGGTGGTGCTCAGCAGATTGCTTCAAGAATCCAGTGCAATGAAATTGACCTGTTGCTGTTCTTCAGAGATCCTCTCAATGCAAAACCCCACGAACCCAACGAAGCAGATATCTTAAGACTCTGCGACGTTCATAACATTCCCATGGCAACAAATATTGCTACTGCAGAATGTCTCATTATGGGTCTTCAGAGAGGCGACCTCGACTGGCGTGAACTTGTAAGATAAACTAAAATAATAAACTAAGGCGGCTTTATGTCGCCTTATTGATGTATATGAGGTATTTTTATGGCATTACTCACAAAAGCTGCGAGAGGTACGGGTGACGTACTTCCCTCTGTCAGCTACAAAAACAGATTTATAGAAAGCACTATGCTTGAAATCGGCAACAACTTCGGTTTCAAAGAAATCAGAACTCCCGTTTTTGAGCACACAGAGCTTTTCAACCGCTCTGTCGGTGAAACAACAGACGTTGTGCAGAAAGAAATGTACACTTTTGAAGACAACGGCGGACGTTCAATAACTCTTAAGCCCGAAGGCACAGCAGGTGCTGTAAGAGCATTCCTTGAGCACGGACTCTTCAACGAGCCAATGCCTATGAAGCTCGCTTATGTCACACCCTGCTACCGTTACGAAAAGCCTCAGGCAGGCAGACTCCGTGAATTCCATCAGTTCGGTGTTGAATGTTTCGGTGCTGCTGCTCCTGCTGCTGATGCGGAAGTTATCGCTCTGGGCAAACACCTTTTCGACTTCTTCGGAATTGATGATTTAAGACTCGAAATCAACTCAATCGGCTGTCCCGAATGCAGAAAGAATTATCAGACAGCACTCAGAGAGTATTTCAATTCAAATATAGACGACCTTTGCGAAACATGTAAAGGCAGACTTGAAAGAAACCCCATGAGAATTCTCGACTGCAAGAGTCCCGTTTGTTCAGGCATTGCAGAGAATGCCCCCAAGATTCTTGATTACATCTGCGACGATTGTCAGGCACATTTTGATGCAGTAAAGAACTATCTTGACGCAATGGGCATTGCGTACACAGTAAATCCCACAATCGTAAGAGGTCTTGACTACTACACAAGAACTGTTTTTGAATTCGTTACCGGCTCAATCGGTGCTCAGAGCACAGTCTGCGGCGGCGGACGTTATGACGGTCTTGTTGAACAGCTCGGCGGTCCTCAGGTTCCCGCTTGCGGTTTTGCTGTAGGTCTTGAAAGATTTATGATGCTTCTTGAAGCAAGAGGAATTGAACTTCCTCCTGAAAATCCCATGGATCTTTACATAGCATCAATGAACGAAGAAGCAAACATCAAAGCTGCAGAACTTGCAATCAAAGTCCGTGAAGAGGGTGTTGCCTGCTTGTTTGACACAGTAGGACGTTCACTCAAGGCTCAGATGAAGTTTGCAAACAAAATGGGTGTTCTTTACACAGCAGTTCTCGGTTCAGACGAAATCGCAAACGGTGTTGTGAATGTAAAATGTATGGCAGACGGAACAGAAGTTCCCGTTGCCCTTGAGGATTTTGCAGTTAACTTTATAAATATGTCAATCAACAAGGCAGTTGATGATTTCAATGTCGGTGATGTTGATATGTCATCAGTTTTAGGAGGATTATTATAATGGATTTTTTACAGGGACTTAAAAGAACCGACTACTGCGGTGATTTAAGACTTTCAGATACAGGCAGAAAAGTTACTCTCTGCGGTTGGGTTCAGCGTCAGAGAGACCTTGGCGCTCTTATCTTCATTGATTTAAGAGACAGAACAGGTATCATTCAGCTCGCTTTTGACGAAAACACAGACAAGGCTGTTTTTGAAAAAGCATCTTCAGCAAGAAGTGAATATGTTCTTGCTGTTGTAGGTACAGTTAAGGAGAGAAGTGCTAAAAACACAGAAATTCCTACAGGCGAAATCGAAATCGAAGTTGAAGAACTCAGAATTCTTGCAAAGAGTGAAACACCTCCCTTCGAAATCATCGAAAACTGCCCCACAGCAGAAATCAACAGACTCAAATACAGATATCTTGACCTGAGAAGACCTGACCTTCAGAAAAACATTCTTCTCAGAAACAAGGTTACAAAAATCACAAGAGACTATTTCTATGACAACGGATTCATTGAAATTGAAACTCCCATGCTTATGAAGTCAACTCCCGAAGGTGCAAGAGATTTCCTTGTTCCCTCAAGACTTCACAACGGCAGTTTCTATGCTCTTCCCCAGTCACCCCAGATTTACAAGCAGATTTCAATGGTTGCAGGTTTTGACAGATATATCCAGATTGCAAGATGTTTCCGTGACGAAGACCTCAGAGCTGACAGACAGCCCGAATTCACACAGATTGACCTTGAAATGTCATTCGTAGACGTTGATGACGTTCTTGAAATGATTGAAAAGTACATCCACAAGGTTTTCAAGGAAGCAATCAATGTTGATATCCCCGAAAAGCTTCCCAGACTCACATACAATGAGGCTATGGACAGATACGGCTCAGACAAGCCTGACACACGTTTTGAAATGGAACTTTTCGACCTTTCAGAAGAAGTCAAGAACAGCGAATTTGTAGTATTCAAATCAGCACTTGAAGCAGGCGGTACAGTAAGAGCTATCAATGCAAAGAACGCTGTAAGCAAGCTCACAAGAAAAGAAATCGACAAGCTCACAGAAACAGCAAAGGGCTTCGGTGCAAAGGGTCTTGCATGGATAAGAATGACAGATGACGGTATTGCATCATCATTTGCAAAGTTTATGACAGAAGACGAAATGGCTGCAATCCTCAATAAGGCAGGCGCTGAAAAGGGCGACGTTGTTCTTGTTGTTGCAGACAGAAAGAAGTCACTTGTTCTTTCAGTACTCGGTGCCCTCCGTTGCGAAGTTGCAAAGAAGCTTGACATCATCAAGCCCGGTTACAACTTCCTCTGGATTACTGAATTCCCCTTCTTCGATTGGGACGAAGACGCACAGCAGTACGTTGCAATGCATCATCCGTTCACATCACCCATGGATGAATGCCTCGAATTCCTTGAAACAGACAAGGCTGCTGTTAAAGCAAAGGCATATGACCTTGTTCTCAACGGTATCGAACTTTCATCAGGTTCAATCCGTATCACAAATCCCGAGCTTCAGGACAGAATGTTCAGCCTTCTCGGTCTTTCTCCCGAAGAAGCAAACGAAAAGTTCGGCTTCCTCCTCGGCGCATTCAAGTACGGTGCACCTCCTCACGGCGGTATGGGTATCGGTCTTGACAGACTTGTAATGCAGATGGTCGGTGCAGAATCACTCCGTGATGTTATCGCATTCCCCAAACTCAAGGATGCAACAGAACCCATGACAGAATGTCCCTCTGTTGTAGACAAAGAACAGCTTGATGTCCTCGGCATTGCACTTGTCGAGAAAACAGAAGAATAATCAGACTTCTTGGTTATCGTAGGGGCGATGGGTCATCGCCCCTACTACCGACACACAGAATGATGCATTAATATATTACATTATATATAATGAAAGGACGATTCCTATGACAACCACTAAAAAACTCCTTGCAATCATTATGTCACTTATTATGGTATTCGGAATGTTCTCATTCTCTGTTTCCGCTGAAGACGAAATCGTTACAGACGGTTACTATGAAGAGGGCGAATACTCAATTCACTACACAGTTGTACCTGCAGAGGGTGAAGCAAAGGGCAGAATTATGTTCATTCACGGCTTCCTTTACTCAGGCACAACATGGAACGGTATGGCTGAAGTTATGAGCGCAGAAGGTTATGATTGTTATCTTCTTGACCTTCCCAACTTCGGTTACAGCACAAGAGAAAATGCTGAAACTCAGCTTGTCGAAAGAGAAGTGCTTGTTACTAACTTTATGAAGACTGTAGCTCCCATGGATGAATGGATCGTTGCAGGTCACTCAATGGGTGGCGGTGTTGCAATGAACATCGCTTGTGATTATCCCGAAATCGAAGCTCTTCTTCTCTACTGCCCCTGCGAAATCGCAACAAACGGCAACACAATGCTCTCTTCAATGGCTTCAAACAGCTTTATGAGCAAAATAATGGACAGCATCTTCAAGATGGTTCTCAGCAATCCCCTTATCGTTAAAATGGCTGTTTATATGACAACAGGCGATATGGAATATGCAAAGAATTATGATGCTTCTCTCCTTGCAGATCCCCTTATGATTCCCGGCACAGGCGCAGGTATGCTCTTTGCAAGTGCTAACGCAAGAAACACAGACTACGAAGCTGTTGCAGCTCTCGAAATGCCAGTTCTCCTTGTATGGGCAGATGGTGACAACGTGCTTTCTGATTCAAACTGCGAAAACATCTCAAACGCTCTCGCAGGCAAAGAAACTGTTACAGTTGAAGGCAGCCACATCGTTATTGAAACAGATCCTGACACACTTTCAACACTTACACTCGATTTTCTTGCAAAACAATAAGTGAGAAAACACTTCAAAAACGCGAGAAAAACGAAGAAAAACGGAGCATTTGAAATCTCCTTTGAAAAATCGCAAAAAAAAGTGTTGACAAGGAGATTCACTTGTGATATTATAATCAAGCGCACCAAGGGAAACGGTGTGCTTGATTTTTGTTTATAAAAAATTACAAATATACGGAGGTAAGAATTATGTCAACTTATATGCCCAAAGTCGCTGAAATTAAGCGTGACTCGTATGTTCTTGACGCAGAAGGCAAAACACTCGGCGCACTCGCTGCTGAAGCTGCTGTTCTTCTCAGAGGTAAGCACAAGCCCACTTTCGCATATCATGAAGATTGCGGTGACAACGTTATCGTTATCAATGCTGAAAAGGTTGTTCTTACAGGTAAGAAACTCGATCAGAAAATGTATTATCATCACACAGGCTACATCGGCAACATGAAAGAAGTTAAGTACTCAACTCTTATCAAAGAGAAGCCCTGCTTCGTTGTTGAAAAGGCTATCAAGGGTATGCTTCCTGCTAACACACTCGGCAGAAAAGCATTCACAAGACTCCATGTTTACGCAGGTGCAGAGCACAAGCACGCAGCTCAGCAGCCCGTAGCAAGAGAATTCTAAGAAAGGGAGGCAAACTTAAATGTACGAAAGCAATTACTACTACGGTACAGGTAGAAGAAAAAGTTCAGTAGCTCGTGTTCGTGTATATCCCGGCACAGGCAAAATCACAATCAACGACAGAGATATCAACGATTACTTCGGTCTTGAAACTCTTAAGCTCATCGTTCGTCAGCCTCTCGCTCTCACAGGCACAACAGAGAAGTTCGACATCGTTGTCAGAGTAGCAGGCGGCGGCGTTACAGGTCAGGCTGGTGCTATCCGTCACGGTCTTTCAAGAGCTCTTCTTCAGTTCGACGAAAGCCTTCGTCCCACACTCAAGAAGGCAGGTTTCCTTACAAGAGACCCCAGAATGAAGGAAAGAAAGAAATACGGTCTCAAAGGCGCACGTCGTGCTCCCCAGTTCTCAAAGAGATAATCTGTTATTTCAAAGAGTATTCAAAAACCCCGAAACCATCACGGTTTTCGGGGTTTTCTTTATGCCTTGTATTTCGCTTTGGTGCAAACTTGGTGCAAGTTAATTTTTAATGTATCCATCCTTGAAAAACAGCCGTATAACTCGCTTGCTAAATCTTTTGGGATTTCTACCAATTATGATAGAAAAAGCAACAAGTGCGCCCCAAGCAAGACACATAACCGCTGCAATAATAACAAGCAATGTATATTCTTGTCTATGTAACCTATTTGTTTCATCAAAGCTTAAAAAGTAATCATCATTGTATTTAACCGCTTTTAATGAATAATAACTTTTTTCATATTTCGGAGTAACCTCGGTAGAATATATGGTTACAACTGTTTTGCCGTCGCAAAGAGTCTGTATATCCTTTGCTTTAAACTGTTCGTCGATAAAACGAATTTTAAATATTTGATTATCTGAAGAAGTTAGGATAATTTCTTCTTCGTTTTTCTCATAGGATACAAAACTGATTGTTTGTTCTATTGTGTTATTCGGTGTGCTTGGTGCATAAGTGGAATAAACCGCAAAGATTAAAAAACCGACAGCAATAACACCTACTAAAATATAAGCAAATAAAAAGCCGCCCGCATCCTGAACATTCCCGTTAAATATGTCGTGCTTTGTTTTATATATTTTAGGAAGGCTTTTCCCGTCGTGCATGGTCCGATATTTTTTCTTAACAAGTTTAATGAAGTCATCTCCACCTATTGAGAATTCGTCAACCATTAGTCTTCTCTTGCCTACATAAAGAAATTTCTCATGCATATTTTCTTTGATTGCAGTGACTTGCTCATAAGTGAATCTTCTTTTTATGCCGAAAAAACTCTTGTGAATAAATCCGTCTTGGTCGTAAGTGATTCTGCAATTCACAAAAGCAATAATTAAGGTTGCACCGAGCGATGATAACAAGAGAAAGAGAATAGGTACCCACAATGGCTCGTCTGAAAAAGCAGTAATAATGGCAGGGATTAGGAAAATAGCAGAAGCAATAGCTCCTAATATCGCTAAAAATTTAGGCAAATAAACCTTGCCATCCTCTGCTTGTTTAGGTTGCCTTAAAAATCCAAGAACGCCGCTTACAATAATCGGTATCAGTAAAAATGTTAATCCGCGAATTATATAACTCATTACAACACCACCTTGCAGTAGTTTGATTTTATAAAATTATACCATAAGTTATCTATAATTTCAATGTTTCTGCAATCTTCTTGAGTCATAACGATTCTTAATAGAATCATTATGACTCTTTTTCTTTATATAAGACTCTTTATTAATCATCATGATTATATAAGCATTATGAGTCATTATCTTAAACATAGAGTAATTAGGGTTATGAAGATTGTTAAAAGAATAAAGAATCCTTTTGATTGTTTTTAGAGTTATTTATGGCAAGTGTAATTTAATATGCACAAAAACGGTATGTTTTTTTCTACATCCGTTTTTGTTGAATAATTCACATTTGTTGTGTATAATTTATTTTAAGAATTATATTTTGAGGTTTTGTTATGGAAATCCGCATAAATTCAAACAGAATATACAGCGAATTTGAAGGTTTCGGTGCAAGCGGTGCCTGGTGGGCGCAGGAAGTGGGCGGCTGGACTCATATTGATGAAGCTTCGGGAAAAGAAGTCCGTGACAGAATCGCAGAGCTTCTTTACAGCAAAGAAAACGGCATAGGTCTTCGCACTTACAGATACAATATCGGTGCCGGCTCAGCTCATTCGGGCAATGGTGACATCGGCAACCCCTTAAGACGTACAGAAAGTTTTGACGACGGTGACGGCAAATACGATTTCAGCCGTGATAAAGATGCCGTTTATATGATGAAAAAGTCTGCCGAGTTCGGTGCAGATGAAATCATTCTCTTTGTCAATTCTCCCGTGGAAAGACTCACAAAAAACGGTTGGTCACACCTTTGCAAACATCAGATTATGCGTGACAACCTTGCAAAGAAGAATTACAAGGCTTTTGCAACATACTGTCTTGACGTTACGGAGCATTTCATTAAAGAAGGGCTGCCTGTAAAATACCTTTCGCCCATAAATGAACCCATCTGGATATGGAACGGCGGTCAGGAAGGCTGTCACTACTCCCCTCTCTCTGCAGCAAGAGTGATGAAAGTTTTTGCAGAGAAAATGAATAAACGTCCCGCTCTTGCAGATGTTAAACTTTCAGGTGTTGAGTCAGGCGATTTACGTTGGTTCAACAAATCATACACAAGAGCATTGATGAAGCATAAAGTTGTACGTGACAGAATTGATGCCGTTGATGTACATTCTTACTGTCTGCCATTGCCCATTCCCGTGAAAGGATTTAATGACAGACTCGCCTTTGTGAAGCGTTTCCGCAAATGGCTTGACAGACATTATCCCTCTCTCCCCGTAAAAATGAGTGAATGGTGCCATATGCAGGGCGGAAGAGACAAATCAATGGCATCTGCCCTTGTTACTGCCGATACAATTTACAACGATATAGCACTTCTTAATGTTACGTCGTGGCAGCATTGGATTGCCGTTTCCGAAGTTGATTACTGCGACGGACTCATTTACATAAATCTTCCCGAAAAGACATTTGAAATGACAAAAAGATATTATGTGACAGGCAATTTCTCAAAATACATTCCCTATAGGGCAAAGAGAATTGAAATTGACTACGATGACAAGGACCTGAAGCTTCTCTCTTTCACAAAAGACGGCAACACAATTATTATTGCCGTGAATGACAAAGCTGTGTCAAAGACGGTTTCAGTTCCCGCAGAAAAAGTTTTCATTGCTGTTACGGATAAAGACAACGACCTTTGTGAAAAAACAGTAAGCGGCAAAAATATTACACTTACTCCCGAAAGCGTAACAACCATCATTTTTTAATCGGATGTGAATAACTTGAACATAAAATCAACTGTTTCCAACGGCATTAGCCTTATAAAGAACAACTGGAAAACTCCGCCTGAGGGCAGATATATGTCCATTAAGGAAATTGCTTCACTCTCAGTGGGCGGTATCGGTGTAAGACTCATTGCCCATTGCATCAATCAGATGATAATTTCAACCACAAATACTCTGCTTGGTAATACCATCGGCATTGATGCAAAAACACTTTACATACTTTATGTGCTGAGTATGATTGCATCATTCCCCCTTACGGGGCTCAGAGCGCATATGATTGACAACTGCAGAAGTATGAAGGGTAAATACAGACCTTACATTCTCTCAATGGGTATCCCCACGGTGCTCATAGGCAGTTTTATGATGATGCTGCCCTATGACTCAATGTCTTTCTTCTGGAAATGTTTCTGGGTGCTTCTGTGCAACATCGGTTTTCAGTTTTTCTTCTATTTCACCGTTGACGCATACGAAAGCCTTATCAACGTACTCTCTCCCAACTCAATCGAGCGTTCAGACGTGCTTTCTATCCGATGCATCATAGAAAACCTTTCACCCTCTATTGCAAATATCTTTTTCCCCATTGTTGCAAAGCTTATTACGGGTGACGACACACTCTATGACCTGAGAGTATACAGAGTGCTTTTCCCGCCACTTCTGATTGCAGGTTTCCTTATCTCTGTGCTCGTTTATGTAAACACTCAGGAGAAAATCGTAAGACCTAAAAAGCATATCATTCAGGTGCGTTTTGCAGACGCATTCAGAGCTGTTGCTTCCAACAAATATTTCTGGATCATCTCCCTTGCAGGCTGGATGGGCTTCCTTGAAGGCTCTTTCGGCAACATTATGGGCTGGATGTATCACTACCAGAAACCCTGTACAGCAGGTCAGTATGCAATTATAACCGCAATTGCAGGTAATGCATCACTCTGGCCGAATATTGTGGCTCCGTTTTTCATCAGACGATTCGGCAAAAAGAAAATCATCATTCTCTCAAATGTGCTTAACATCGGTCTTATTGCAATGATGCTCCCCGTTGTAAGAATGACGGGCACACCGAATATAATATGGATGCTGCTTTTCTGCTCATTTATCAACCAGTTCATAACATCACTCGGTCATCTTATCACACCGAGTATCAATGCAGATATCAGAGACTATCAGCAGTATATTTCAGGTGAAAGAATAGACGGTATGTTTGCCGCTGTGGGACTTATAGGCAATGTCATAAGCCTTGCAACAAGCTCCGTACTGCCCATTATCTATGACAAGGTCGGACTCAACGAATCAACAGCCGTTTCGCTCGGCTATTCCGCATCAAACGTCTACGATGTGCTTTATAATCACGACTACTTTGTAAACATCAGTTCCGTTCTGATTATTGCATCTGTAATAGGTGCCGTGCTGAATGTTATACCGATGCTCTTCTACAACTTCACAGAGACAAAACAGCAGTCAATGATAAGAGTGCTCAAGCTTCGCTCCGCTTTTGAAGACAGAGAAACAGACTCTCTTACAGAAGAAAACAGAGCAGAGGCATCAAAAATTATCACCGATGCAGAGCATTATGCAGATATGACTCCCGTCAATGCAAAAACAAAAGAACAGCGCACAGAAAACGCTGAAATTGAAATTTCAAAATTCATTATGGATGAGCTTAACCGCTACAACACAGAAAAAGGTATGCTCGAAATAAAAATTGCATCAGAAATTGCCGCTGCAGGCGTAAAGAACTATTTGTCTGTTTCAGAATCAATCAGAGAATACTGCCGTAATGAAAACAAGGAAATCAGAAAGTCTGCAGAAAAAATGCTTCGTGATATCAGATATGCGGCTCGTTGTACTGCAAGATATTATCCCGACGGTATTGAAGTGTTTGACGAATCCGTGCTTGACTCTCTTTTCAAAGCTGAATACGATGCCGAAGTTGCTCTGAGAAATGCCCTTGACCGTATGAAGGCTGCTAAAGAAAACAACGAAAGTGTAAGTGTGCACGCAAATGCAATTTCCGTGTGCAGAAAACAGCTCAGCGAAGCAAAGTCAAAAATCAAAGAAGCAAACAAGGCAAACGCAAGATACTATTCCTGCGCAAAACCCTGGATTGATGCTGTAAAAACACTCCGCCAGAAGGAAAATTACAACAATTACAAATCACTCGTAACACAATAAAAAAAGGAGCAGTTTTTACTGCTCCTTGATTTTTTATGTTTTATCAGATTTCAGGAATATCAACTGTTACTTCCTTGCCTTCTCTTGCAGAACGCACAATACCGTCAATAATAGCCTGGTTATAGATAATCTGGCTTGAGGGTACGGGTGCGGGAAGACCGTACTTAACAGCGTCAATGAATGAACGGATCTTCTTGTCAAAGTTATCAACATCGTTATCCTTTTCGGGAATAACTGTTTCAACCTTTTCGCCTGCAACGTCGTGATAAATCTTGAGAGGACCGCCGATTGAGCCGTTCCAGCACTCTGTTGAGGGAATACGGAGTGAACCCTTTGTACCCATGATGATTGTGTCACCCGGAGTGTCGAGATGCATATCCCATGCAATTCTGAAGTCAAGGATGATGCCGCCTTCAAGACGGATGAAACCTGCGCCGAAATCGTCAACGCTGAACTTTTCTGCATATTCGGGATGAGCAGGATATGTTGCAGGATTCTTGCCGAAGAAGTCTGACATATAACCTGAAACTGTAAGGGGCTTGGGATAGCCTACAGCATTGAGAACCATATCAAGTGAGTAACAACCGATATCTGCAAGAGCCCCGATACCTGCTGTTTCGTCTTCAATGAAAGATGTGCCGTAAGGAGTGGGAATACCCTTTCTTCTTCCGCCGCCTGTCTGGATGTAGTAAATCTGACCGAGTTCGCCTGATTCAACAACCTTTTTAACCATCTTCATATTCTCGTCAAATCTGGGCTGGAAGCCGATTGAGAGAACCTTGCCGCTTGCCTTTTCTGCTCTGCAGATTGCAACAGCTTCTTCTGTTGTAACACACATGGGTTTTTCAAGAAGAACGTTTACACCGTTTTCAAGAGCATATATAGTACAGGGAGCGTGCTGTCTGTTGTATGTACATACGCTGACTGCGTCAATGTCTTTTTCATTATCGATAAGTTCACGGTCGCTGTTATAGATACGAGCACCTTCAATGCCGTTGTCTTCTGCAAACTTTGCTGCCTTACCGGGTACGATATCAGCAAGAGCTACGATTTCAACGTCAGGACATCTCTTGTAGCAAGCTGCATGAGCCTCTGCAATCCAGCCTGTACCGATGATACCTACTTTAACTTTTTTGGAAGCATCGACCACCTGCTCCTCTGTGCTTGATTTGAAACGGTCGAGAATGTTTTCTGCCATATTAAATACCTCCGCAGTATTATTTCACAGCTATACTATCACAATTACACAAGAAATACAAGCATATTTTTATGAATATTGAAAGAATAAACAATAATTTAGCGGAAATGTTTGAAGAAATTAAAATCGAGCTTGTAGGGGCGTTGATCCAACGCCCGATTGTGAGCAAAGCGAACAATAACGGCTCTGCCGTTTTATTTTCCTTCGGAAAATGCACATTCGTGCC
>JAZTWP010000058.1:0-21941 GCA_045636025.1 Acutalibacteraceae bacterium
AATGCACTTACGATTCCCGTAGGTGACAGAAAACTTACCGTTGAAGTGGCTCAGCACATCGGTGACAACACTGCAAGATGTATCGCCATGGCTTCAACGGACGGTCTGCAGAGAGGAGTTGCAGTTACCGATACGGGTGCACCCATCAGTGTTCCCGTCGGCAGAGAAACTCTCGGCAGAATCTTCAATGTCCTGGGTGATGCTGTTGACAATCAGCCCACACCCGAAACAGCGGAAAAATGGAACATTCACAGAAGTGCTCCCGATTATGACGAGCTGACAACAAGCACAGAGATTTTTGAAACAGGTATCAAGGTCATTGACCTTATCTGCCCCTATTCAAAGGGCGGTAAAATCGGTCTTTTCGGCGGTGCAGGTGTCGGCAAGACAGTTCTTATCATGGAGCTTATCAATAACATCGCAAAACAGCACGGCGGTATCTCCGTATTTACGGGTGTCGGTGAAAGAACACGAGAGGGTAACGACCTTTATAACGAAATGAAGCAGTCAGGCGTTCTTTCAAACACAGCACTTGTTTACGGTCAGATGAATGAGCCCCCAGGAGCGAGAATGAGAGTGGGACTTTCAGGTCTTACTATGGCTGAATATTTCCGTGACACAGAGGGTCAGGATGTTCTTCTGTTCATCGACAATATCTTCCGTTTCACACAGGCAGGTTCGGAAGTTTCCGCACTTCTGGGCAGAATGCCTTCTGCCGTTGGTTATCAGCCAACACTTGCAACCGAAATGGGTGCTCTTCAGGAGAGAATCACATCAACAAAGAAAGGTTCAATCACTTCGATTCAGGCAGTTTATGTTCCTGCCGATGACCTGACTGACCCTGCTCCCGCAACAACATTCGCACATCTTGACGCAACAACCGTTCTTGCACGAAGCATTGCTTCACAGGGTATTTATCCTGCTGTTGACCCCCTTGAGTCAACAAGCCGTATCCTTTCACCCGAAGTTGTGGGCAAGGAGCATTACGAAGTTGCAAAGGAAGTGCAGAGAATACTGCAGAGATACAATGAACTCATGGACATCATTGCAATCATGGGTATGGATGAACTTTCAGATGATGATAAACTTCTTGTTCAGAGAGCAAGAAAGATTCAGAGATTCCTTTCACAGCCCTTCGATGTTTCTGAGAAATTCACAGGTTTCCCCGGTAAATATGTTCCCATTGCAGAAACAATCCGAGGCTTTAAGGAAATTATTGAAGGCAAACACGATGACCTTCCCGAATCAGCATTCCTCTTTGTCGGATCAATCGATGAAGCGGTAGAAAAGGCAAAGAAGGTAAACTGATGAATACATTCAGATTAACCGTTGCATCACCTGACGGAAATAAATTCAGCGGTGACGTTGTGAAATTTGATGTAAGAGGCACAGAAGGTGAACTTGCAGTTATGGCAGGGCATATTCCTTTTGTTACTTCTGTTGTCAAAGGTCAGTGCACCGTGTGGCTCGATGATGATACAAAGAAAACTGCTTCAACAGAAGGCGGATTGCTTACAGTTGATTCAGATTCTGTAACATTCCTCTCAGGCTCTTTCAGGTTTGATGACTGATAAAAAACAAGTACGTCTTTATTGACATAAATATTAAAATCCGATGAAAAACCATCGGATTTTTTTGTTTTTATCATTGTATTTATTATAAAAAAATGGTATAATCAATACAATTTAAGTCGGATTCCCGATGAGAAAGGAAGATAATTTATGCTTACAGAAAAACAAATCGACCGTATGCTCAATAAGCTCAAGAGATTTGAAACAATTCTTGATCCTTTGCTTTTCAAAAAGGTCGCAAAAATAGAATCTGTCAAGGCTTTTGAAACATTTGACAGACTTTATGAAATTCCCACAGATGATAAATACATCGAAGCAAAAGCCGGTGAATTTATATGGGGTGATGATGAAAAATTCTGCTGGTTCAAGACTGATTTTACAGTACCTGCAGAGCTTGAGGGTAAAAACCTCTTTATTATGCCTCATACAGAAGGTTATGAAACACTTCTCTGGGTCAACGGCAAGCCTTTCGGTACATTTGCAACTAAGATTGTTTTCACAGGCCATGGCAATCACTACTGTGACCTTCTTAAGCAGAATGTAAAAGCAGGCGAAAAAATCGACATTGCACTTGAAGTTTATTCAGGTCATACATATATGGGTTGTCAGCCTCTTGAAGGTCTTGAACTCAAAGAATATAACTATCATTTTGACGGAATTGATATCTGTCTTAAGGATGAATTCATTCAGGAATTCTATTTTGACCTCAAGGTTATCAATGAGCTTACAGAAACTCTTCCAGAATCTTCATTCCGCCGCGGTGAACTTGTAAATGCTCTTTATGAAGTTCATAAGAGACTTTATTATTCATATGATGATGTTGACGAAGAAACATTCATTTTAGCAATGAAAGAAGCACATCCTTTTCTTAAGGAAGTTCTTGCAGTCAAGAACGGTCCTGAAGCTCCCTTTGCAGCAATCATCGGTCATTCACATATGGATACAGCTTGGCTCTGGATGTCAAGTGAAACAATCAAAAAGTGTGCAAGAACATATGCAAACCAGATTTCACTTATGGAGCAGTATCCCGAATATAAATTTGTTCAGTCATCTGCTTGTCACGGCAATATGATTCTCAAGCATTATCCCGAACTTTTTGAAGAAATCAAGAAGAAGGTTGCAGAAGGCAGATATGAACCCAACGGCGGTGTATGGGTTGAATGTGACTGTAACATCACTTCAGGTGAATCAATGGTACGTCAGTTCCTCTGGGGACAGAGATTCACAAGAGAACATTTCGGCTACACATCAGACAGCTTCTGGCTTCCCGATACATTTGGTTATTCAGCAGCAATTCCTCAGATTATGAAGGGTTGCGCAGTTGATTACTTCCTTACAACAAAAATTGACTGGAACGACACAACAGAGTTCCCCTATGATACATTCTACTGGCAGGGTATTGACGGCACAAAAGTCTTCACACACTTCAACAAGACTCATTGCTGGCCTGCACCCGTTGCTCTTCGTGACCTTGTTTCAGGTGACAGAAAAGAGTACAGCACAATCAAGGAAAGAAGTGTAACAAACAAGCGTCTTGTTGCATACGGATTCGGTGACGGTGGCGGCGGACCTCAGTATGAAATGGCTGAAACTGCACGCAGAGTAAAAGACCTTAACGGTTGTGCAAAAACTGATTATATGACAGTAAGCGACTTTATGAAGCTTGCAGAAAAAGAAGCTAAGAATCCCGGTACATATATGGGTGAGCTTTATCTCGAACTTCACAGAGGTACTCTTACAAACCAGCATAATATCAAGCACAACAACAGAAAAGCTGAATTCGCACTCCGTGACCTTGAATATTTCACAGTTGCAAATGCAGTAAAGAACGGTGAAGTTGCAAGTGACGAAAAGATCCATCCTCTTTACGAAACACTTCTTCTCAATCAGTTCCACGATATCCTCCCCGGAACATGTATTTCAAGAGCACATGAACTTTCTCTCAAGCAGACAGGTGAACTTCTTGAAACTGCAGATAAACTCATTACAGAAGCTGTTACAGGTGACGGTGATTTCGTAACAGTAACAAATACTCTTTCATTTGACAGAAATGACCCCATTTTCCTCGAATGTGAAGAAGGTCTTGTTGCTGATATTCCCTGCAAGCAGCAGTCTTACAAGAACCTTGACGGCAAAAATATCCTTGTTATCAGCGGCGTAACAGTTCCCGCATTCTCAACAGTAAAAATCAACCTTGTAAAGGGTACAGCAGATGCTGCAAGTGAACTTACTGTTTCAGAAAGCGGTGTTTCGACACCTTTTGCTGATGTTAAGTTTGATGATAAGGGTTACATCTCATCATTTGTAGATAAGAGAGCAAATCGTGAACTTTGCGGTGACGGTTATGCATTCAATACATTCCTTATGGCTGAAGACCTTCCTTCATACTGGGATAACTGGGACGTTGATGCTGACCTTGAATGTAAATTCAATGATACTTCTGCTCTTCTTTCAAGAGAAGTTGTTTCTGCAGGTGCTGCAGCCGTTATCATCAGAAGCAAATATTCAATCTCAAAGAAGTCTTCAATTACTCAGGATATGATTTTCTTTGCAGACAGTGCTGAAGTCAGATTTGACACAGTTATGGATTGGCAGGATGATCACAGATTCCTTAAGACTGCTTTTGATACTTCTGTTCAGAACAGCTTTGCACGTTTTGAAATTCAGTATGGTAACGTTATGAGACCCACAACCAGAAATGACGCTGTTGAAAAGGCCAAGTTCGAAGTTGTTAACCACAAGTTCACAGACCTTTCAGAGACACGTTTCGGTGTTGCAATGCTCAACGACAGCAAATACGGTATCACTGTTGAAGGCGGAAAGATGCGTCTTTCACTTCACAAGGGTGGTAACAGACCTGACTATATCGGTGATAAGGGCGTTCATAAGACAGTTTATTCATTCCTTCCTCATAACAGCGGTTTCACAACAGAAGATGTTATCAGACCTGCTTATGAGCTTAATATCCCTGTAGTTCAGGGTAAGGGTGAATTTGATGCTGTTGCACTTGTTGTACCTGGAGCTGCAAACGTTATCGTTGAATCAATCAAGCCCTGTGAAGACAACGAAAAGGCATTCATTGCAAGACTTTATGAAACAGAAGGTTCATACACCAACTGTGCGATCAAGTTCTTTGACGGTGCAAAGAAAGTTGAAAATACAAATATGCTTGAAGAAGTTCAGTCTGTTGCAGAAGGTAATGACTTCGCATTCAAACCTTTTGAAATCAAGACTCTCAAAATCAGCTATTAATAAAGATAAAACGGCAGTTTTTCTGCCGTTTTTTTTCTTGCATACTTATCTGCAAAATGTTATACTTTCTATGAGGTGACCGAAATGCTTTTTGAAAAGATGATTGTTGAAGTTTACAAGAAGAATATTTATGTCAGATGCGATGATAACGGTACCGCATATTATTTTTCGGCAGAAGATTTTAACGGACTTGAAAAAACACCGTATTCGTTTGTATCATCAAAAGGATATAAGCTGAAAGGTTATTTTTATGCTTATCCTGAGTCAATAAAGGGTAAACTTGTTGTGTTTGATCACGGTTTTGGCGGCGGACACAGATCATATATGAAAGAAATCGAAATGCTCTGCAGAAAAGGTTACAGCGTCTTTTCCTATGACCATACGGGCTGTATGGAATCAGAGGGCGAAAATACGGGAGGACTCGGACAGTCATTATGTGACCTTAATGATTGTCTTGCAAGCCTTAAAAAAGACGGATACTTCAAAAATAACGAAGTTTATGTAATAGGGCACAGCTGGGGCGGATTTTCGACAATGAATATAACAGCATACCATCCCGAAGTTTCTCGTGTTGTTGTAATTTCAGGTTTTGTTTCTGTTGACAGAATGATAAATTCGTTTTTTGGTAATTTCCTCAGTAAATTTTATAGAAAGCCGATTGCCGAGCTTGAACACAATTCTAATCCCGTTTTCGCAACTGCTGACGGAGTTGAAACTCTCAGAAATACCAATTCAAAGGTGCTTCTTGTTTATTCTGATAACGATCCTCTGGTGAAAAAATCAGAATCTTATGATGTTCTGTATAATGAACTTAAAAACCGTGAAAATATAAGTTTTCACCTTGAAACAAATAAATGGCATAACCCGAATTATACTGAAGATGCTGTTAAATATAAGGATTCTTATGTAGCTCTTGCAGTTAAAAAGACGAAGAAAAAAGAGCTTGAAACACCCGAGCAGAAGAAAGCTTTCGTTGAATCTTTTGACTGGAAACGTATGACTGTTCAGGACGAAAGAGTTTGGAATATAATATTTGATTTTCTCGCATAAAAAAGAGGCTGTAAATTTACAGCCTCAATTTTTTTTTGTTTTATTTTACTATATAAGATCTGATGAAAGTTGAAACAATTTTGTTGTAATCTGAAATGTGAAGAACAAGGTTTCCGTTTTCATCATAAAGAGCACATAAACCTTCTGTTTCTGTATCAGGTCCTGTTGTGTTTCTGTCACAGAGAAGCTTTACTTCACCTGTTGCAAGGTCAACTTCATAAACTGTCTTGTTGCCTTCGGGATCACAGTTGAGGTATGCTTTACCGTCAACAACGTCACCTGCCTGAACTCTCTGCATTGTTTCTGAAAGTTCAACTGTGTGTGAGAAACTCATATCGTCAAGGTTGTAAACAACAATTCTTTCAGCATCCTTAAACTGTGATGTGTAAAGATAATTTTCATCTGTTGCACACCAGGGAATACCGTCTTTCAGGAATTCCCAATCAACTGCATAATATGTGCCGGTGTATTCAAGAGTCTCTGCATCATAAAGAAGCACAAGAGGATCTGTTTCGGGAACATTTTCAACAGGAGCATAAATTATGCCGTTCTGAACAGAAATATCACCGATATGGTCATAGTCAAGATTCTTGAATTCCTGAGGAAGTGCATCAAGATTTTCCTTGAGAACTTCACCTGTTGCTTTATCAATGATTCCGAGACAGCAAACCTTTATTGCCGCAAGAGAACCTGATGTGTAGAAGCTGTCGCCTTCTTCATCAAGACCCTGACCGCAAAGGAATGCGTCAACGAGTGCATAGCTGAATTCATTTGTGATTTCTGCTGTTTCTGTTGATGTGGGGGTGGGACAGATTAATGCTGTCACAGACATAATAATTGCAGTAAGGGGAGCAAGAGCTGTTTTAAGAAAACCGAAAATTGAACCTAACATAATTTTTCCTCCTTAGTCACCTAAAAGTCCGTAATATCTGCCCATCCAGTAGGGAAGAAGATAGATATAAGGCATCATTGCACGTTTACCGTTTGCGCCTGTGCCGGGAAGTGTAGAAGTGCGGTTAACAGTCTTTGTGTTGACATTAACGAATTCTTCACAACCTGAATCACATACGCACTGGTTGCCGTCATAATGC
This sequence comes from Acutalibacteraceae bacterium, assembly GCA_045636025.1. Classification (GTDB taxonomy): domain Bacteria; phylum Bacillota; class Clostridia; order Oscillospirales; family Acutalibacteraceae; genus UBA1081. The sequence continues at coordinate 6,965 of JAZTWP010000058.1, forward strand.
ATAAGAACTCTTGAACCGTATTCAACGGGATATTTGAGCTGTGCGGGAGCACCCATTGCTTCCTGCTCTGTATCCCATACAATATCCTTTCTGTAGCTGTTGAAAACAGGCCAGCGGATAAGGTCAAGATTCATTTCAGAGAGTGATTTTGCAGCATTTTCAATGTCGCAGGGGTTGTTTGTAAGTGCACCGTATGTAATGTTGAACATAGGTGAACGTTCAATCTTTTCATAATCAAAATGATGTGTAAGACCCATCTTGAAGATTTCATTGTGAGCATCATTTCCTGAGTATACAATAAGGGGATAGATGTTTGTGAAGTCAAGCTGGTCATCGATATGAGCAAGGTGACCGTCTTCACACTTGTACTGAATACAATTCATTGCATAGTGATGCTTGTTTATAAGCATATTGTATACATCGTTGTATTTTTCTTCGCCTGTAACATGGTATGTTGTCTTGAGGAAAGAGAGAATTTCAAGTGAGTTTGTACCTCTTTCATAATACCATCTGTCGTCGTTATTGAGAAGGTCAGGTTCCCAGTTTGCCCATGTTGTAGGCACTCCGTCAACATCGCAGAGATGGAAGTTGTTTTCAAGAATGTGGTCTGTGATAGTCTTTACAACTTCAGCAATCTTCTTTTTCTCGTTTTCGTCAGCAACAAGGTCAAAGTAGATTCCGTATGCATAGTAGTGACCTGTCATTTCGTCACTTGAAGTTTCACCGAGCCATTCACAATCGGGGTTGCCTTCAACAATGTGCCATTCTTCTCTTACACCGGTCATAAAGTTTTCTTCGTGAGAATATCTTGTAGCTCTTGCTGTGAAGCCTTTTTTGCCTGTGATTTCAGTAAGCTTTATCATGGCTTCAACAGCTCTCTTAGCGTTTGCCTTAGCTTCTTCTGAGCCTGTTACAGCATAACGGAAACACTGGCTTGCACAGTAAAGACCTGTGAAAAGACCGTCGTTATCTGAGTTGGGAAGCCAGCCTGAATCAAGATCACCGTATTTACGAAGTTCTCTTGTAACCTGATATCCTTCATTTCTTGTGAAGTATTTTACAGCCATTGCATCGTAGTGAGCAGCCTTTTCTTCAAGAGTCATAATCTTTGTTGTGATTATGCTGATACCTCTGGGAGTAACTGCAGCAATTGTTCCGTTGTCTGAAACAGTAATCTTTGTTACTGTGGGATGCATAAGCCATGCACCGAATGATAAATATGAAATCTTACCTTCAATAAGAGTAACAATACCGGTGTTTGTTGCAAAGTACTTCTTACCGTCCTTTGCAAAGAACATATCATTGAATGAACCTGCAGGTACAGAATAGAAATCATTGCCGTTGAACCAGAAGTTTCTGCCGTCGTAGATATTGAGACCTTCGTCTGAACCTACCCATATATGTCCGAGGGCGTCAATAGCAATACAGTTGATGCTTCTTGAAAGTACGGGTGTCATTTCGGGGATAAGTTCTGCCCAGTGACGACGCTTGCCTTTCATTGACATAAAACCTTCAACACTTGAACCGATATAAACAGTTTCACCGTACTTTGATTTGTTGTCAAGAGCAGCAACGCAACCTGTTGATTCGGGAAGAGAAACAATTGCTTCAAAACCGTCTTCCTTCTTGAGATAAAGATGTGAATCAGTAATAAGCCAGAAAGAACCGTCAAGTGCTACTGATATATCTTTGACAGGAGTGTCAAACTCTGCAATTTTCTTTGCTTTGCCTTTCTTAACTTCTGCAAGAGTGTTTCCGATTGCAGCATAAATCTTGCCGTCTGCAGAGAAAATCTTTGATGCAGCAATAGTTGTCTTTTTCATTTTGCCGTCAGCATATTCAAAAACACCGTCAGCCTGTGCAATGTAAAGAGTTTCGCCTTCAAATGCAACAGATGTCACATTTTCACAGTCGATGCCGTTGTCTGCTGTGAGAAAAACTTTGTCGAGCTGTCTGAACTCACCGAGATTGAATGTTGATTTCTTCATATGTATTCTCCTGTAAAATAATTATTATCGTTTAACCAGCTGAGAATGTCATTGTAGATATTCTCATACTCATCTTCATTAAGTATTTCGTGTCTGAGACCGGGATAAAGCTTCATTTCGGTAGTAATACCGTTTTCTTCAAGCTTTTCGCAGACAGAGAGCACGCTTCTTCCGAAGAGACCGATGGGATCTTTGCCGCCTGATACAAGCATAACGGGAAGATCCTGAGGAATCATTACATAGCACATATCAGAAGATGCTCTGAGAAGCATTTTTACAACGATCATAGCACTTGCATTTGTAATAGGAAAGTCAAAATACGGGTCATTCAGCGCTTCATCTCTGTTTTCACGGCTGAGAGAAAGCCATGCGTTTTCGTCATCCTCTTTGAAATATCTTGCAGTAATTTTGCCGAGAACTTCGCTGCCGGTGTCTGAATATTTATCAGGACCTATCATTTCACCAAGGGGAAGCACCCATTCAGAAAGGAATGATGCCTTACCGCCGAGATGCGCTGTGCCGCAGAGGATAAGACCGCTGAGCCTTTCACCGAACTGTGCCGCATAAAGTCTTGCAAGGAATGAACCCATTGAATGACCGAATAAGAAGTAAGGAAGTCCCTCATACTTCTTTTTCATAATTCTTGCAAGTACATTCATATCGTCAACCATACGGATATCTGTGTCAGGAGCACCGAAATCACCGAGCTTTCCGCTTTCTGCTGCAGCTTTACCGTGTCCGAGATGGTCGTTACCGCATACAATATAACCGTTTTCGCAAAGGAATCTTGCAAATCTGTCGTATCGGTCAATATGGTCTGTGAGACCGTGAGAAATCTGAACAATACCCATAGGCGGCAGTTCATCATTTCTCCATATAAGTGTTCTTATCATATCTTCACCGGTGGTGGAGTTATAATAAGCTTCTGTTCTGATTATAGACATTGTATCACCTTATTTATAGAGATATACTCTTGCTTCATAGGGCTTGAGAACGCACTTGTTGCCGTTTGTTTTGGGATTATTGTAAGTGCTGATAGCAAGTTCACCCTTTGAAAGATCAAATCCTTCGGGAGCGGTGAAAAGCATATTGTTTTCGCTGAATGAGCAGATTACAAGCATTCTCTGATCTTTATAATGTCTTGAGTAAACGTAAAGATCTTTTCTGTCGTGGAAATGTTCCTTATACTGCCCATAGATAACGATTTCGTTTTCCTTACGGAATTTAAGGAGCTTTCTGTAATAGTGAAGAATTGAATCGGGATCCTTCTCTGCAGCTTCAACGTTGATTTCTGTATAATTGGGGTTGATGTGGAACCAGGGCTTTTCTGCAGTTGTGAAACCTGCATTCTTTTCTGCTGACCACTGAACGGGAGTTCTTGCGTTATCTCTTGAAGCATAACGAGCCATCTTCATTGTTGTGTCTTTGGGAAGAATCTTGCTTACCATCTTGTAAACGGTAACAGTTGAAACGTCTTCATACATATCAATGGAAGGGAGTTCGATATTTGTCATACCGATTTCCTGCCCCTGGAAAACGAAAGGAGTACCGCTCTGACATATGTACATTGTTGCAAGCATTTTACCGCTTTCAACACGGAAATTTTCGTTACCGTAACGGCTGATTACACGGGGCTGGTCGTGATTTTCAAGGTAGTTTGCATTCCATGCCTTGCCGTAAAGCTCTGTCTGCCAGTTTGTGTATACACTCTTGAGTTTCTTGAGGTTGAATGGAGTGTGAAGCCAGCTGTTGAGGAAACAGTCTGCTTCCATATGCTGAAAGCTGAACATCATATTGAGAACCTGATCAGGACCTTCTGAAATATGCTTGAGAGCTTTCTTTGTTGTCATCATGGGAGCTTCACCGATAGTAACACTGTCATAATGGTCAAGAACATCTCTTCTGTATTCTGCAAGATAGTCGTGAAGGTGAGGACCGTCCATATAATGCTCCATACCACCGATGATGGGTACGGGAACACCGTCGGGGAGATTGGGCTTCTTGGAAATATATGTGATAACATCTTCACGGAAACCGTCAACACCCATATCGAGCCAGTATCGCATAATATCCTTTACTTCTTCACGAACCTTGGGGTTGTCGTGATTGAGATCAGGCTGTTCTTTTGCAAAAAGGTGAAGATACCATGCATCAGCCTCTTCATCAAATTCCCATGCACTGCCTGAAAAGTTTGACTGCCAGTCGTTAGGAGGAAGTTTGTTTCCGCATCTGCCTTTTCTCCAGAAATAATAATCTCTGTAAGGGCTGTCGGGATTCTTACTCTGTTTGAACCAGTCGTGCTGGTCAGAAGTATGATTGATAACAAGGTCCATAATAACTTTAAGACCTCTTTCGTGAGCACCGTCAAGAACAGCCTTGAAATCGTCAAGAGTACCGAAGTAGGGGGCAATTTCTCTGTAGTTTGAAATATCATAGCCGTGGTCTTTACCCGGTGATGCATAAAGAGGTGAGAACCAGATTGCATCTACACCGAGACTCTTGATGTAATCAAGCTTTCCAAGTATACCGATAAGGTCACCTACGCCGTCACCGTTTCCGTCACAGAATGAACGAGGCCATATCTGGTAAACTGCCATTTCTTTATACCAGCATTTTTTGATGTTTTCACTCATTGTATAAAATTCCTTTCATCAGATATATTCTTTAAGATGTTTCAGACTTTCAACTGCAAGAGTTGGCTTGATGTCTGATTTCTCATACATTTCAGGAGTTGTTACACCTGAATATACAAGAACACTCTTTGTTCCGTTTTTCATACCGATTGCAATATCTGTTTCAAGTCTGTCACCGATAAAACAGATTTCTTCTCTTTTGCAACCGAGTCTGTTTGTTACAAAATCAACTGTATGACCGTAGGGTTTGCCGATGATAATGTCGGGATATCTGCCTGTGGATGCGGCAAACATTTCAATCATAGAACCTGTGTCGGGCATAAAACCGACTGCAAGAGGACAGTTCTTATCGGGATGCGTTGCAATGTATTCAGCACCGTTTGCAATGAAGTTTGCAGCTTTGTTGATTTTTTCGTATGTGAGAGTTGTGTCAAAACCAAGAAGAACAATATCGGGATTTTCGTCAACAAGATTAAGACCTGCTTTTACACAATCTCTTGTGAAATTCTCATTGCCGAGAAGAAAGATTCTCTTGCCGTTTCTGTTTCTCTCAATAAAATCAATGGCAACATGAGAAGAAATGATGATTTTTTCTTCAGGCACGGGATAGCCGATTTTGATGAGTTTCTGAAGGCATTCATTAGCATCGTGAGATGAATTGTTGGTGAAGAATCTGAAGTCTTTCCCCTTTTCGGGAAGTGCATCTGTGAATTCGTAGGCACCTTCAATCATATTGTCACCGAGGTAGAATGTACCGTCCATATCAATTATGAAATATTTTACGTCTTTTAACATATATGTTCTCCTATTAAATAAATATTGACATTATCATAATCAGCAAACAGCAAATTACAAAATATATATGTACTGCTTTTTCACCGTTACTGAATTTTATTTTGTCTTCTTCAATTGCTTTCATTCTGAAATATGCTGATTCGTAGACAACTGAATAAACAAATAATGTTGATGTTATTCTGAAGCCCTCTTTGATAGTTATTATTGAAATTGTGGTCAGTATAAAAGGGAGCATAAAAAGAATTTTATCAGCAATTGTTGTTTTTTCTTTATCATTGCTTTTTTCAATCAGTTCCTGTACAAGAACATGTAAAACAATCGGAAGCGCTGCAAGAGCTGCAACTTTGTGTACTCCGATCATACAGAGAAATAATGGAAGTATGGAATAAAGAGTGAATTCTGCTGATTCAAAAGTTTTCATTATTTTTTTGTAGTTGACAGTTTTTTTCGGAATATAATAATGAATACAGTCAATACAAAGAATAATAACATAAATTATAAAAAGTAAAAACGAAACTTCTGATTCAGCTATATATGAATAAAATCCGTTTGCATCAATAAGCTCGAATTTCTTTGCAAACAAAGGTTTTGCAAGAATGAATGTAACAGCACAACCTATACCGCCTACGGCACCGAGTGTGCATTCCATAAGTTTCCAGGATTCAAGAGCATTTATCTTATAAAGTTTTTCAAACAGGTGTTTTCCGTTTCTGAATGGGTGCTTTGCTTTTATCTGCATCATCTGTGCAATAACCCAACCGACAGCACCGAAAATGAATGCACCGCCAGACATTGTAACAACAGCAAGGTCTTTATTGATTAAAGCAAATATAATTATTTCTGCAAGAATTCCGAGAAGTCCGCCCCAGGATTCCTGACGCTTTATTGAGAAGTAAATCTTCGGAAATCTGTTTTCTGAAGGCTTCAGCGGTTTGTTGAAAATAAAATAGAATGACAATGCAAAAACAGGCAGCAAGCAGAAGAAAAGTATAAGCTGCCATAATTGATAGATTCCTGCAATTGCAGAAATAAACATCGCAATTATCCCGCCGAAAAGTCCGAACCAGATTCCGCCTTTTATAAACAGCGCAATAAGTCCTTTTTTCATAGTAGGAGAGTTTGCTTCGTGCATTGAGAGGTGTAGTGTTTCACCGTATGTCATACATCCGCCGCAGTACATTCCGAGGGCACCCACACCTGCAAGAATCCAGGGTGATGATGCAAGTGCTTCTGACCCTGAGAAAACAGCCATAAGAAGTCCCATAAAAGCTCCGGGGAGCATTGCTCCTTTTTCACCGCCGATAATAGTGCCTCTCATACCCCAGCCGTAAGAAACAGCAATTCCTGAAAAAACAATAAAGAATATGATGTGCAGTGTATCCATTCAATCACCTCAGAAATTCTTTGTCATAAGTATTCCTTGTCCGAAATTGAGATAATCTCTGAAACCGTTCTTTTTGTAAAAGCTGACGGCATTTTTGTTTGTAGTGTTTACAACAAGCATAACAGAATCAATGCCTTTTGCTTTAAGTGAATCTGTAAGTGTATCAATAAGTTTTGTTCCGTAACCTTTGTGCTGAAATTCGGGAAGAATATCAATATGCATATGAGCCTTGCATTTTTTTGAAGCAGGAAGATGAGCGATGATTTCTCCCCATGCAAAAAGATATTTCACAAAACTCATTTTTCTTACAGCTGCTCTGTAAGGCTTTGTTGCTTTTATATATCGTGTCATATTTTCGCTGCAAAGAATATAGCCTACAGCATTATCTTCATCATCTGCAAGTGCAAAGCAATTCTGAGGCTCCTGCTCAATGTAATAATCACAGTAGAGATTCAGAATAAATCTCTGCTCTTTTTCTGTTGCTGTATTTCCGACCGATGTTTCAATACAGATGTGTCTGAAATTGATTTTGTCAGATTCTTTATAAGGTCTAATATGCATTTTTTAATCACACCTTTACAAGCTTAATTATATAAAAAAAATTCTTCTGTGTCTACTCTTTTTATAAAAAAACTATTTTATTTTATTTTTTTTTATGTTATATTATACAAGAAACGGAGATGTTTATATTGAAAATTGCAACAATCGGAACATCTTGGATAACAGAGAGCTTTATTCAGTCTTCTGCATATGTAGAAAATGCAGATGTAGTTGCTGTTTTTTCAAGAGATGAAGGCAAGGCAAAAGCTTTTGCAGAAAAAAACAATATAGATAAATACTATTTTTCATTGGATCAGATGCTTTCTGATGAAAATATTGACGCTGTATATATAGCAAGTCCCAATTCAAAGCACTATGAGCAGGCAAAAATGTGTCTTGAAGCAGGTAAACACGTTATCTGTGAAAAACCTATGGTGGTCACATTTTCACAGCTTGAAGAGCTTTACAAACTGGCAGACAGAAAAAATCTCATTCTTCTTGAAGCGATGAAATCAATGCATTCTGAGGGGCTTAAAGTCATAGAGAAAGCATTACCCGATATAGGTGAAATCAGAACAGCTTCAATTGATTTTTCACAGCATTCATCAAAATACGGAGCTTATAATAGGGGAGAGAACCCAAATGTTTTCAATCCTGAATTCTGCACAGGTGCTCTTATGGATTTAGGTGTTTACTGTGTTTACTTTGCACTCGAGATTTTTGGTAAACCTGAAAAAGTCATTTCACATTCCGATTTTCTGGGATCAGGCGCAGACTGCACAGGCACTTTGATTTTTGTTTATGAAGACAAAACCGTCACTATTACATATTCAAAAACTGCAAACGGATTTTTAGGCAGCAGAATCCTCGGAGAAAACGGCGCAATTACCGTGAAATCAGTTTCAAAGCTTACGGGTATTGACAGATATTATAATGACGGCAGAAAAGAAGAGCTTTACCCCGTTATTGATGAAAATGTTGTAATGTCAAAGGAAATTGAAGCTTTCCGTGATTTTGCAGAGGGCAAAAATCTTAATTATTATAATTTCTGCAAATATATGGCAGGAGTTTCCTGTGATATAATCGAAAATATAAGAAAAGAAAATAACTTCGGCTTTTAAGGAGGTTAATTATGATTTATAAAAAGAACAGCGAAAAGTGCCTTTCAAAGGAGCTTTTTGAAAACCCCACAAGTGAATACAGAGGAACACCTTTCTGGGCATGGAACTGCAAACTTGATAAAGAAGAACTCAAATGGCAGATAGAAGTGTTCAAGGAAATGGGCCTGGGTGGTTTCCATATGCACGTACGTACAGGTATGGCAACATCCTATCTTTCAGATGAATATATGGACATCGTCAAGTCTTGTGTCGAAAAGGCAAAGGACGAGAAAATGCTTGCATGGCTCTATGACGAGGACAGATGGCCCTCAGGTGCCGCAGGCGGTCTTGTAACAAAGGCTAAAAAATATCGTGCAAGATATCTTCTTTTCACTCCCGATTCATATGAGGACAGCTCAGCAAGTCTTCAGGTCAATGATTCAAGAAGTGAAGGTGGCAGAAACGGTGAGGGCGATTTCCTTGCGGCTTATGATGTTGTTCTTGATAAAGACGGTTATCTTAAATCTTATAAAAGAATCGGCAAAGAAGACACTGCAGAGGGCACAAAATGGTATGCTTACATGGAAGTGTGTTCACCTTCAAGCTGGTATAACAATCAGTCCTATCTTGACACTCTCAGCAAGGATGCTGTAAAACGTTTTGTCGAAGTGACACACGAAAGATATAAAGAAACCGTTGGTGATGATTTCGGTGATGCAGTACCTGCAATTTTTACCGATGAACCTCAGTTCTGCAGAAAGCAGACACTCAATAATTCAACCGACAAACACGACATTAATTTGCCTTGGACAGATGATATTCCCGAAACATACAAAAAAGCTTACGGTGATGATATACTTGATTTTCTTCCCGAACTCTTCTGGGATAAAAAAGATGGCGTAAGCCTTAACCGTTACCGTTATCATGACCATATTTCAGAGCGTTTTTCAGAGGCTTTTGCCGATGTGTGCGGTTCATGGTGCCGTGAAAACGGACTTTACCTTACAGGTCACATGATGGAAGAACCCACTCTCGAAAGTCAGACAGCGGCTCTCGGTGAAGCAATGCGTTCATACCGTGGTTTTGATCTTCCGGGTATCGATATGCTTTGTAACAGTTTTGAATTCACAACTGCAAAACAGGCACAGTCAGCCTGTCATCAGTTCGGCAATGAAGGTGTTCTTTCCGAGCTTTACGGTGTAACGGGTTGGGACTTTGATTTTAGAGGTCATAAACTTCAGGGTGACTGGCAGGCAGCTCTCGGTGTAACTGTCAGAGTACCACACCTTTCATGGGTTTCAATGGCAGGTGAAGCAAAGCGTGACTATCCCGCTTCAATCCATTATCAGTCACCCTGGTACAAGGAATATTCCTATGTTGAAGATCATTTCGCAAGAGTTTACACAGCAATGACCCGTGGTAAGCCTGTTGTAAAAGTCGGTGTTATTCATCCTGTTGAGTCTTTCTGGCTTCATTGGGGACCCAAGGACAAATCTGAAATTGCCCGTGATGCTCTTGATGAAAAGTTCCAGAATGTAACTGATTGGCTTCTCAAAGGCAGCATTGACTTTAATTTTATCAGCGAATCTCTTTTCCCGACTCTTTGTGAAAAGGGTGCAAACCCCATTAAAGTCGGCAAAATGGAATACGATGCAATTGTTGTTCCCGATTGCGAAACACTCAGATCTACAACTATCGAAAGACTTGAAGAGTTTGCTGCAAACGGTGGTAAACTTATATTTATGGGTTCAGCTCCCGAATATGAAAATGCTGTTCCGAGCGAAAGAGGCAAAGCCCTTTATGAGAAAGCAACCGTAATTTCATTCGATCGTGAAAAACTCCTTTCTGCACTTGAAGACAACAGAACTGTCACAATCCGTTATAAGAATGGCTCACTCGCAGATAAATTCATTTATCAGATGCGTCAGGATAACGATTGTCAGTGGCTTTTTGTTGCTCACGCAAGCAATCCTTATAACAAGGATGTATTTGCATCAAAGGATGTCAGAATCTATCTTGACGGTGATAAAAAGGTTACTGTTTATGACACAGTTTCAGGTGAAATTTATCCTGCAGATGTTGACTATGCAAACGGCAAAACCGTCATAAAACAGGAAATGTACGATTTCGATTCTCTGCTTGTTAAAATCGAAGATGGCAGAAATGAAAATTCCGAAGCAACTGCAGAAATCAAAGCAAATGAGGATGTAAAAATCCCCACATTTGTTGATTATACTCTCGATGAAGAAAATGTTCTTCTCCTTGATATGTGCCGTTTTAAGACAGACGACGGTCAGTGGCACGAAAGGGAAGAAATACTTCGTGCAGATAATGTAGCAAGAGAAGAAGCAGGTCTCAAAGAAAGAGGAGGCTCTGTACCTCAGCCCTGGGTAATTCCCGAAGAAGAAATCAGACACTCAATCACACTCGAATTTACAATCAATTCAGAGATTGAGGTTGCATCTCCCGTTCTTGCTCTTGAAGATGCTGAAAAAGCTGAAATCACACTCAACGGTGAAGCAGTTGCAAATGATGTTATCGGCTGGTATGTTGATAAATCAATAAAGAGAGTTGCTCTTCCCGACCTTAAGACAGGAGCAAACATTCTCACCGTCAAGCTTCCGCTCGGCAACCGTACAAACACTGAATGGTGCTATCTTCTCGGTGATTTCGGTGTCAGAGTAATCGGTAGTACAGCCACAATCTGCAAAAAGGCAGAAAAACTTGCATTCGGTGACATTGTGCCCCAGGGACTTCCTTTCTACGGAGGTAACATCACATATCACCTTGAAGCCGAAACAGACAAGGGCAAACTTCTTGTAACTGTACCAAGATACAGAGGCGGTCTTGTCAAGGTTATCGTTGACGGCGAAGATAAGGGCAATATTGTTTATTCTCCCAATGAGCTGCTTGTAACAGGACTTGCCGACGGTAAACATAAGGTTGATATTAAACTCTTTACTCACCGTTATAATTCATTCGGTGCAGTGCATCTTACTGATGTCAGCCATTCATGGCACGGCCCCGGAGCATGGCGTGAAGAAGATGAAAAATGGAGTTATGAATACAACCTTAAAAATGTAGGTATCCTCACAACTCCGTGGATTAAGAAATAAAATAATAAGAGCTGATGATTTTGGTCATCAGCTCATTTTTTTCGTTTACTTCAAGGGCAAATCACACTGAATAATCTTCATATCGCCTTCTGCAAAGAGTTTGCCGTCAATAACAGCAGGTGCGAAGAAATAATCGCCCTTATTTATATCTCTTGCATAGTCGCCGCATGTAATTTTTCCGTTGCCCTGAGTCACAACATAAACACTCGGACAGGGAAGTGAAACCACTTCACCGTTTACGTTATATCTTGTTACAGCAAAACATGGAGTCTTCTCGTGGGTGATAAGTCTTTCAATATGACCGTCTCTGACAGGTTCACATTTTGCCGCTTTGAGAGTTTTTTCGAGTGAATCAAGCTCCATATCGAAGCAGTCAAATGCAATATCGGGATCAAGACCTAAGTATTTTTCGTTATCACTCAGCACATAGTCACCGCACTTGTTTTCAGGCTGAATTGTGAAGTCTGTGGGCTCCTGAACTTCAAGAAGAAGACAGTTTTTGCCGATTGCATGAATCGCCTTGCCGGGAATCAGGAAAACATCGCCGGGTTTAACGGGTATTTTGTTGAGCATTGAAACAAGAACGCTTTCGTCCTTGTCAAAAGCTGCTCTGAATTCCTCTTTTGTGTATCTCTTGTTAAATCCGAAGTAGATACATGCATCTTCACCTGCACCGAGGATTATCCAGCTTTCAGTTTTGCCGTATTCACTATTGAAATATTTTCTTGAAAATTCTTTATCAGGATGACACTGAACAGGAAGTCTGATTGAAGAGTCGAGGATTTTTGTAAGCATTCCCAGTTCTGTTCTGCATTTGCCGAGCATTTCTTCTGTATAATTTTTCAGAAGTTCGTCAAATTTTTCTCCGTCTTCTGTTATAGAAATACCCTCATCGGGAATGTCGCTGCCCTCGTTGAGTGCTTTTACATAGGAACATACCCATTCTTCGGGGAAAAAGCCCTCTGTGCTGTCATCACCGAAAAATGATGCAAACTGACTTCCGCCCGTATATATTCTTCTTACTCTGTTTTTCTTGAAAAATAAAGGTTTGTTAAGGTTCATAATTGTCACCTCATTGATAATGTATCATCTGTTTTGCCGCATCAAAAGTTGAGCTGTAAACTCCCGTTGCAACAGAAGCAAATATTGCCGCACCGAATGATGCTTCTTCTGTATGAGCAGGTGTGCAGATTTCTGCACCGAAAAACTCTTCAAGATAGCGTCTTAAAACGGGGCTTTTTCTTACTGCGTTGCCTGATGCAGTAAGCTTTGAAATATCTTTTTTGCCGAAACCGTCATAAAGATCAAACAGCTCCTTTGCCATACCGTAAAGGAAACCTTTTACAAGTGCATCGGGTGTGAAATTTGTGTCTGTAATGCCTGAAATAAGACCTGTGATATCAGGATTTTGTCTTGTACCGCAGAAACGTGTATCAACCGTGAGTGAATGTTCATCAGGACTGATTTCAGCAACTCTGTCCATATTTTTATAAACATCGTCTTTGTTGCCGCCAAAGATTTCAGCGCACTGACAGAAGAATGAATGAAGAATTGCAAAACTTCTGCCACCGCAAAGGGGAGCACCCACGAGAATGTATTTTCCGTCATTGAGGGGTCTTGCTTCACCGTCTGCAGGTTTTATAAGGCTGTCTGAAACGACTGAAACCTGACTTCCCGTGCCGATGTTTACAAGTGCACAATGTTCATCAGATACAGAGCCTATAACTGATGCCTGATTGTCACCGATTGCAACAGAAACGGGAATAGAGTTTTCGTCTTTACCTGCAATTTCTGCCTTGTCGCACACTTCGGGAAGAAATTCTCTGTCAATTCCGATTTTTTTCAGTGCTTCGTTGTCAAAATCAGCTTTCGCAAGGTCAAAACAACCGAGACTTGCCGCATCACTTGAATGCATAAGAGGAGTTTTTCTGCCCGTGAGCTTCATAACAAGGTAATCATGAATTGTTGAAAGCATAACGGCATTTTCAGGCACATTATTTTCTGTTTTGTTTACAAAATGAGTAACAAGGCCGAAACCTGATGCCATTGTCATACCGGTAGCTTCTGTAAGATATGAAGCATAAGTGCCGTTTTTGTAAGGCTTGTTTCCGCTTGTGTCCTGCCAGGTGTAAAGAGGACTTACGTGATTACCGTCTTTATCAAGATACAGAATGCCGTGCATCTGACCTGTTACACCGATTGCAGAAACGGGAGCAAACTCCTTGACAAGTTCATTTCTGATATCAAGGACTTTGTTTATGATTATTTCAGGATTCTGAAGTTTTGTGCCTTCAATCACAGAATCATTTTTAACTGTTCTGCTTGCAAGTATGTTTCCTGTTTCGGCATCAGCCACAACAGCGCTGATGGTTGTTGTACCGATGTCAAGTCCTAATATTTTCAGCATTCTATTCCACCTGTTGACTTGGGATCAAGTCTTGTAATGATATCCTGCTGAATTGCAGGTGAAAGGTCAAGGAAGTTAACGAATGTACCGTGAATTCTCATAATGTATACGCCTGAGGGAGCATATTTCTTGGGATTATCAAGAACCTTTCTGAGAATTTCGGGTGTTGTGATGTTAAGGTATGTATAGAAAGGTGCAATACCGTTCTGCATAGGATTGAAGAAGAGGGGATTTAATACCTTGGTTCTGAATTCAATCCCCTTTTCTTCATAAGTTTCCCCTTTGAAGTATTTGGGATCAATACCAAGATGTGAAGCACAACCACCTGTCATTTTGTCATAGGGGAGCTTCATCTGTGAAAGTGTACGGAAACCGAGTCCCTGATTTGCATCGCCGTGAAGCGGGTCAATGCCGTAGTTGAGCATTTCTCTTGACTTTCTGCCGTCGGGAAGTGCACCTACCCAGTAGCCGTAAAGAAGATGAGTTGAGGGGGTGCTGAAATCGGGACGGAAAGGATTACCGAGATAGTTTTTCTTTGAAGAAATGATATCTGCAATTTTTGCAGTAACTTCAACTGCTTCCTTATCAGCAACATCATTGTTGTTGCCGAATTTGGGGCATGAGAGAAGGTATTCATGAAGCTCTTCGTAGCCTTCAAAGTTTGCTTTGATTGCGTCAATAAGCTTGTCCGCATCTTCGGGACGGTCTTTGAGAAGACAATCAATTGCAACAAAGCTGTCTGCAACAACGCTTGTACCGTGGATGAGACATCCGCTGCCGTTGTAGGGAGTGCCCTGGTCTACAGTATCTCTTGCATCGTAACCTGTTTCAATACCGCCCATAACAGCGCTGAGGAAAGGCACGGGGAGAAGAGAAAGTGCCTTTGAGCAACCGTTTGCTGCATCTGTAATAAGAGTTGCGTATTCTTCTGCATTTGCATAGAATTTTTCTTTGATGTTGGTAAGAATTTCTGTTGCAGATGCTTTATCTTATTTGCCGATTTTTTTGCCTGTT
>JAZTWP010000059.1:0-19560 GCA_045636025.1 Acutalibacteraceae bacterium
CTTGATAAGGATCTGGAGAAAATTGTCGGCTTGCAGACGGACAAGCCCTTGAAACGCGCTCTTATGCCCTACGGCGGTATTCGTATGGCGGAAAAGGCTTGTTCCGACAACGGCTATGAGATTGATCCTGAAGTTAAAGAGTTTTTTACAACTCACAGAAAAACTCATAATGCAGGTGTTTTTGATGCCTATACTCCCGAAATGAGAGCCTGCCGTTCAAGCCATATTATTACAGGTCTTCCCGATGCTTACGGCAGAGGAAGAATCATCGGTGACTACAGAAGAGTTGCTCTTTACGGTATTGACAGACTTATTGAAGAAAAACAAAAAGACAAGAATGCCCTCAGTGAATCAACATTTGATGCAGATAAAATCAAACTCAATGAAGAACTCTTTCAGCAGATAGCATTCCTTGGCAAACTCAAGGAAATGGCAAAGATGTACGGTTTCGATATCAGCGAACCTGCAAAGAATGCAAAAGAAGCAGTTCAGTGGACATATTTTGCTTACCTTGGCGCTATCAAAGAGCAGAACGGTGCAGCAATGTCTCTGGGCAGAGTAAGCACATTCTTTGATATCTATTTTGAAAGAGATATTGAAAACGGGATTCTCACAGAAGAAACTGCACAGGAAATTATGGACGATTTCGTCATCAAACTCCGTGTTGCAAGACATCTGAGAACTCCCGAATACAACGAACTTTTCGGCGGTGACCCGATGTGGATTACAGAAGCTGTAGGAGGTATGGGTGAAGACGGAAGAACTCTTGTTACAAAATCAAGTTTCCGTATGCTCAATACTCTTTACACACTCGGTTCATCACCCGAGCCCAACCTTACAATTCTCTGGTCTACTCAGCTTCCCGAAAACTTCAAGCGTTTCTGCGCAAAGGTTTCTGCTGATACAGACTCAATCCAGTATGAAAACGACGATGTTATGCGTCCTCATTACGGTGATGATTATGCAATTGCCTGCTGTGTTTCTGCAATGAAAATAGGCAAGCAGATGCAGTTCTTCGGTGCAAGATGCAACCTTGCAAAGCTTCTTCTTATCGCAATCAACGGTGGTTACGATACAACAAGCGGTATGCATATCGGTCCTCAGATGGATGTTATGGATACTGACAAACTCGATTTCGACAAGGTAATGGAACGTTTTGACGTTTATATTGCATGGCTCAGCAAACTCTATGTAAACACAATGAACGTTATTCACTATATGCACGACAAATACTGCTACGAAAAGACACAGATGGCTCTTCACGATACAGATGTTGACCGTCTTATGGCTTTCGGTATTGCAGGTCTTTCAGTTGTTGCCGATTCACTCAGCGCAATCAAGTTTGCAGATGTTCTTCCCGTAAGAGATGCAAACGGCTACATTGTTGATTTCAATACAGCAGGTGACTTCCCCACATACGGTAACGATGATGACAGAGTTGACCTTATCGCAAAGGATATGGCTCACCGTGTTATCACAGAGCTTCGCAAGACTCCCACTTACAGAGATGCAACTCACACTCTTTCTGTTCTTACAATCACATCAAACGTTATGTACGGTAAGAACACCGGTGCTACTCCCGACGGAAGAAAGGCAGCCGCTCCCTTTGCTCCCGGTGCTAACCCCATGCACAACAGAGAAAAGAACGGTGCTCTTGCATCACTCAACTCAGTTGCAAAAATCAGCTATGATGACTGCCGTGACGGTGTTTCAAACACATTCTCAATCACGCCCGAAGCTCTCGGCAAGAATGAAGAAGAAAGAATCTCAAATCTTGTGGGTATTCTTGACGGTTACTTCGCAAAGAAGGCTCATCACATCAACATAAATGTTCTCAACCGTGAAACACTTATGGATGCTTATGAAAATCCCGAGAAGTACCCCAACCTCACAATCAGAGTTTCAGGTTATGCGGTTAACTTCAACAAGCTTTCACGTGAACAGCAGAGAGAAGTTATCAGCAGAACATTCCACGAAGCAATATGACAGGCAGAGTTCACTCTTTCCAGTCTCTCGGCACAGTTGACGGCCCCGGCATAAGATATGTTGTTTTTATGCAGGGCTGCAACCTGCGTTGCGGCTGCTGTCACAACCCCGACACCTGGGATATGAACGGCGGCACTGAGTACACAGCGGAAGAAATTCTTTCAAAAGTACTTCGTTTCCGTGAATATTTCGGTGAAAAAGGCGGAATCACCGTTTCAGGCGGTGAACCGCTTCTTCAGGCAGATTTCTGTGCAGAGCTGTTCAGACTTTGCCACGAAAACGGCATAAACACCTGCCTTGACACATCGGGAAGTATTCTGAGCGACAGCGTAAAAGAACTTCTCAGCCATACAGACAGAGTACTGCTTGATATAAAGTACACAGAAGACAGTCTTTACAGAGATTATGTGGGTTGTTCAATGGCAAAACCCCTTGAATTTCTTGAATTCCTGAATGAAAAGAAAATACCCGTCACTTTAAGGCAGGTTATTATTCCCACCATCAACGACAATGAAAAAAACATTGCCGCTATGAGAAAAATCATTCAGAGTAATCATTGTATTGACAAAACAGAACTTCTCGCTTTCAGAAAAATCTGTCAGGTCAAGTATGATGATATGGGAATTGAATTCCCGTTCAAAGATATCCCCGTACCTGACAACAATCTGATGAAAAACTTAACAGAAATGATAAATGCTCCCGTATAAACGGGGGCATTTTCCGTTTACTGAGCAAAAACAACCGAACACCTGAAACACATTGCAAACAAGATTCAGATACTATAAAATAAAGTTGTAAGGAGGTGGTCAGATGAAATGTACCATTGAAATAAACGAGGACAGAGAAGAGGAAATTATTATATATGCAAAAAAGCGTTCAAGGCTCATTGACAAACTCGAAGACCTTGCAACTCAGGACGATTTTGAACTGACGGGTTACAGAGAAACTGCCTCAAAAATTCTTGAATTATCAGAAATTTACTTTTTCACAACAGAGGATAACAAAGTCTTTGCCGTCACGGAAAAAGAAAAGTGGCAGCTTAAAACAAGGCTCTACAAAATAGAAGAAAATCTCCCGTCCTCATTTATAAAAATAAATCAGTCCTGCATTGCAAACATAAAACATATAGACCGTTTTGAATCAAAGTTTTCGGGCGCAATGGCAGTAATTTTCAAAAACGGTGCAACAGATTACATCTCACGCCGTCAGTTGAAACTCATCAAAGAAAGGTTAGGTTTATAGTATGAATAAATATGTTAAATCATTTTTACACAGAGGGCTTATTTTCGGCGGTTTCGGTCCGATTATAACAGGTATCGTTCTTTTCATTATCTCCTTTTTCGCAGAAGTAACACTCTCAGGCACAGAAGTTTTTACAACAATTATTTCAACATATCTTCTCGCTTTTGTACACGCGGGTGCATCTGTATTCAATCAGATTGATCATTGGCCGATTGCAAAATCTTTGCTTTGCCACCTCGGTTCACTTTACATTGTGTATTCATTATGTTATATCATCAACAACTGGATACCCTTTGAAATGAAAGCTTTTCTCATTTTCACAGCAGGTTTTGCGGCAATCTATTTCACAGTGTGGGCAATTGTCTTCATCTGTGTTAAATCCGCAACAAAAAAAATGAACGCAAAGCTGTAAAGGCTTTATTTTATCTTCAATATGTGTTAAAATACGCATGAGGTGATTCCTTATGCGTATTATGACTTTTAATGTGCAGCATTTTCTTGATTATCAGAATAAAAAAATTGATTTTGACCTTTTTGCAGACTTTATAAAAGATTGCAATGTCGATATCTGCGGACTAAACGAAGTGCGCGGTGAAGGACCCGTTAACGGATACACCGACCAGCTTAACACGGTTGCAGATAAGCTCAGTGCTGAGAGATATTTCGGTGAAGCAATAAAAGTCAGAGGCACAAGCCCTTACGGAAACGGAATAATTGCAAATCGCCAATTCAACAGCGCCGAAACAATAAAAATTCCCGACCCGAAGATAAAATTCCCCTGGCGAAGCTATGAAACAAGATGCGTAATCAGAGCTTCTGCAGATTTTGACGGCAGAGAAGTTCTGTTTTTTGTGTGCCATATGGGTCTTTCCGGCCAGGAAAGGAAAAATGCGGTACAAACTCTCTGCAGACTGCTGGACGAAACAGACCTGCCCGTTGTTGTTATGGGCGATTTCAATGACACTCCCGATGCAAAAGTGCTTTCTCCCCTCTTTGACCGTCTGAGTGATACAGATAATGTTTCAGAAACAAAAAATCTGCCCACATACCCGTCAGACAAGCCCGATATTAAAATCGATTATATGCTTTACAGAGGTCTCAGGTGCAAAAATGTATGCACAGTGAATAAAGTCGTGTCTGATCATTTGCCTATTATTGCCGAATTTTCTTTCATCTGATCTTTTGCTGTTGACATATATTTCTGTTTTATTTATAATAATGTTATTATAAAGGAGGATGTTTTGTATGAAAAAGAGATATACAAAAATCGTTTCATTTGTTCTTTGTTTTGCTCTTATTTTCTCCTGTGGTTCAGTTACAGTTTTCGCAGAAGATTCAATGGGTGAAGCAATCGGTTCAACAATTTCAAAAGGATTTTACAACACACTCAACAATATTGTTGAAAGTCTTGTAAGCCTTATCTGCAAACTTTATCCCAACCCCGCAGACTGGAAACCTCTTTCAGAATATGATTCTGAAGAAGTAGGCTTTATGGAAGGCCGTGAAACATATCAGACTCAGGCAGCAGACGGTGCTTACTGGAGTCTCGGTTATTCAAGCCGCAGCGTTCTTCCCGAAGACGTTGAAGGCGGCAACTACAACCTCGGCAGAGACCTTACAAACAAGATTGCTCAGGGTGTTTATGACGACCAGAGAATCCGTGTTGCAGTTATCGATGATAACAGCGGTGAAGGTGCGGTTGTTCTCGGCGCAATTGACTGTCTCGGTGTAACATCAACAGACGTACGTGAAATCCGTAAGGCTGTTATTGCTTACTGTGAAGAACAGGGCATCAAGGTTGCAAGTATCAACATTTCTGCAACTCACGCTCATTCAGCTCTTGACACTCAGGGTGTAAGCACAGGTTTTGCAACAAAGCTTCTCTTAGGCTTTATGTATAACGCAATGGGCAAAACAGAATCTGTTCCCGGTATGGAAACAGCAGATTACTTCAAGCAGTATTTCGTTGCACAGTCAATTGAAGCTGTAAAGGAAGCTTTTGCTGATATGGAAAGCGGTAAGCTCTACTTTGATGAAATTGATTTCAGCGATTTCATCAAGGACAAAAGAGACCTCATTGCTAAGGAAGATATTCCCGCAACAGCAGCTCTTTACTTCGTTCCCGATTCAGGCAGCGAAGCCACATACATCACAGATATAACTTGCCACGCAACATCATTCAGCGCAGGCAACGGTCTTGTAGGTTCTGACTACATCTACTATATGGATCAGTACATCAAGGAACAGACAGGTGCAAACCTTGTTATGATTCCCGGTGCTGTAGGTCAGATGTCAAGAGAAATTGAAGTTGACACAACAGGTATGACAGAGTGGGAAGATATGGGTGCTTCTGCAAAGGCTCTCGGTACAGAATTCGGCAAACTTGTTCTTGCTGCTGACTTCTCAGAAGAACTTTCTCCCGTTCTTAACGCAACTCACAGAGAAATCTTCATCACTCCCGAAAACAGCATTCTTGTTCTCGCTTGTGAAATCAGACTTGTAAACAACAAGGTGTTTGTTGACGAAAACGGCAATGCTCTTATGCCCTCAGAAATGGGTTATGTTGAATTCGGCAACAGATTCGGTCTTGCACTCTTCCCCGCTGAGCTCTACCCCGAAGTTTTCTGGGACGATGAAATCACAAACGGCACAACATGGGACGATGCAACATGGAACTACGACAGCCTTACAAATGCAGTTGAAGGCGTAACAATCTACCCCGTAAGCATCACAAATGACGCTCTCGGTTATGTTCTTACAGACAACAACTTCGCATTTATGGGTCACATCATCGGTGAAGAAATCGCTGACGAAGTTCTTTCAGTAGGTAAGCATATGGGTTCATTCCTCGTTGAAGAATACTATGCAATGCTTGACGACCTCAAATAAAATCATTACAGCATAAAGATAACCGTGCAATCTTAAGATTGCACGGTTTTTTTGCTGTTATTTTACTTCTATTCTGAAAAGTCTTGCTCCGTGTGGATTTACTTTTGCAGAGAATTTATCGGTTGTCACTGTATATTCAGTGTGTGACCACATATCGTGGATGCTGTATTCAATTCCGCCTATTGAAATATCTGTAACATCAAAACTGATTTCTCTTGTCTTTTCATCTGTGTTGAAAAGTGCAACATACTTGCATTTGTCACCATTAGATGTCCAGATAATTTCGCCTTTGCCGTCAGTTTCTTCACGGCTGAACTGTCTTGCACCGTATGAATTTTTAAGCATTTCAATAAGTTCTCTGTTCTGAAGAAGTGAAAGTGTGAACTCATCATTTTCACGCATTTCTCCGCCCATCATAAGAGGTGAACGGAAAATTCCCCAGAGAGTCATCATTGTAATCTGCTCATCGTGAGTGAAGCGTGTGTAACGGTTTCTGTATTCAGGAAGCTCTTCTGTCTTCTGAATTCTGCCGAGAGGAAGCATATCACAATCCGGCCAGGCACCGGGCTGAACATATTCCTGCCAAGCATAACAACGCTCAAACATAGCGTGAAGCTTACTCCACTCGTCCCAGAAATCGCCCGTCATACGCCACAAATTTGCATTTGCTGCAAGGTGTTCGTGCTCCCATACGGGTGCAGGACCGGGAGAAAGGCTAAGCACCATATCTCTGCCGCAGTTATCAATTGCCTTACGGATCATTTCTATTTCTTTTCTTGCAGAATAGGGATTATCGGGATACATTTCTGTGTTTGCAATATCATCACACTTGATGTAGTCCACATCCCAGGAAGCGTAAAGCTCAAAGATTGAATTGTAATATTCCTGCGAACCTTTTTTGTCTGCATAAAGCCCGTACATATCAGGATTCCAGGAACAGATTGATGAGGGGCATGCTATATCTCTTGCAGTTACACCGTCGCACTTGATTTTTGTGTTCTGATGTGCCGCCTGACGGGGAATTCCTCGCATAATGTGAATGCCGAATTTGAGACCGAGAGAATGAATATAATCTGCAATGGGTTTGAACCCTTTTCCGCCTGCCGAAGAGGGGAAACGCTCAACACTGGGAATGAGTCTTGAGTATTCATCCATACAAAGCTCAGCGAAATAGTGGTAATAAAAACTGCTTGCAGTGGGTTCTGACCACTGAATGTCACAAACAACATATTCCCAACCGTATTCTTTCAGATGCTCTGCCATATAATCAGCATTTGCAAGCAACTGTTCTTCATTTACAGCGGCACCGTAACAGTCCCAGCTGTTCCACCCCATAGGAGGAGTGGGTGCTATTTTTTTGTGCATAAAGATTCACCCTTTAATAATTTTTCTTTACCTTTTCTTCAAGCTTTTTCGGGACAGAAATGTTGTGAAGTCCGTCAAGGAACTTTCTGAAAAACCTGACGAGTTTATAATAGGCTTCGCTTCTTGCTCCGTCCTTGCTGAGGATTTCGGAACCCTCTTCGAGAGCCATATTGAAGAAATAAATCATTTCATATTCATAGGTTGAAAGGTCCTTTTCGTCAAGAGTAATAAGACCTGCACCTCTTGAAATTGCATCAGAATATGCCTGACAGCCGACTGTGGGAACATTGACAATATCAATTCCCTCATAAGTTGCAGTGAAGTCGTTGACATGGTCGTGGCCGTGGAAAGTGGCAATGACATCACCCATACTCTCGATTGCGTCCCACTGACCGCCGTTTACACGGGGAGGTGAGCAAGGCTCAAGGATAATACCTGTGTGTCTGTTGAAGAATGGCACAGGGAAGTAAGTTGTCCCGTCAATTGTGTAATCCTTGCCCATCTTAAAGGGAAGACGAGGGTAAATTGCTTCGTAAGCTTCGGGCATAATGATATGCTGGAAAAGTAAGGACGGTACAACCTCTCCTCCGTTCGCTTTTTTAAGCTCTTCGGCTGTGGTTTTATACCAGTCGATCTGATCCTCTCTGACATAATCGTAGCCACCGACCTCTTTGTCGGGGTTTGTTGAGCCTGAGTCAAAAAGCCAGAGGTTGAATGCAGTCTTTTTACCATCAGAGGAGAGAATAGGAAGATTGCAGTTGCCGCAACCGTACATATCGGGGGATGTGTCTGTTGTCAGACAGCCGAATTCCTGATAAAAGGTGAGAAGCTTTTCCTTAGAGGTTTCTCTTTCACCGTCGTGATTGCCGAAAACTATAGCAAAGGGTACATCCTTTTCAACGCAGGGTGCAACTATTTCCTTTACGGCTTTGTATTCCTCCTCGTCACCGGTGGCAACAGTCTGGTCACCAAGGAAAATGACAAGGTCGGGTGTGTATTTATCAAGACATTCATGCATCATCTGAAGAGTTGTTTCTTTGACAGGGGAAACATCCTGAACATCGGCAAAAATCATAATCTGAAATTTACCGTCATCACCAAACTGAAGCTGAGTTCCACCTTCGGCAGAAATAAAAACGGATGTTGACAGAATAATCATCAGAACTGCAAGAAATGAGCATAGTGCTTTTTTTATATATTTCATAAATTGCACCTCTTTTTGTTATATAGTTTAATTATAATTATTAAGCAAAAAAAGTCAAACAATAATTTAGCGAAATGTTTGCAGAAATTAACATAAAGCTTGTAGGGGCGTTAACCTAACGCCCGCTGCGAAGCAGAACGGCTCTGCCGTTTAATTTTCCTCAATGAAAATGCACTGTCGTGCCAGGCGATGAATCATCGCCCCTACTATATATCATTTAATTTCTGCTGTGCGATAAATTATTGTTATTCTTTACAAATCACTTGAAATTTTTTGATATAACGGGGGTTGTTTTTGTTGCAATAAAGCTCATAAAGCTGTTATATTCTTCAGCATTGGCAAAAGAAGAAACAGGAATAAGATATGCACCGATAGTACTGTTGAATAAATATATCATTTTTGAGTTAACCAGATATACCTGAATGATTGAGCTATATTTAACTTCTGTTCGTGTTTCGGGTGATTCCTCAACAAAGAAATCGTTATAAAATTCCATTGTTGCTTCAGGTGTAAAGGGCACTTTTGCTTTTTTCATCATTCTTTTACAATTACACTTTGTAACAAAACGCATAAATGGTTTTGTTACAAAATATACGATTACACTAAGCACAATATCAACGATAAGTGCAAACCATTCGATATTTTCAAAATGCGAAAAAAGCACTCCCAGCAACCACGTCCACAACGGGATCATTGCCAATAATATTCTTGCTTTTTCAAATTGTTTTTTTCCGTAAGGGGTACAAAAATTGACAAATAAGTTAAAATCAAGATAATCTTCATTACTGAGTTTTGTTTTAATACGATATAACATACTTTTACCTCATTTCAATCTTATTCTTTTCCACAAACTCAATACATCTTTTCCAGCTATGTCGTGAGAAAAAATGTTTTGAATGGATTTTGAAGTACCCTACTCTGCCGTCGAGGAGTGCTTCACCCGTGGGCAGATAATCTTCCGCATCGTCAATACCTTTCAGGCCGTCTTTTTCCCAGGCAGGAGAAGCCGCAAGACAGCAGAGTTGCTGAGATTCGGGATCTGCCCAGAAATCCATATCGCAGGAGCCGATAATGACATATCTCGGTGCAATTGATGCAAGAAGATAATGCTGATCAAACATATCTGACTGATTTTCTTTTGTATGCTTAAAGTAATTCTTGCAGAACCAATAGGGGAAGTTTTCAACAATGTCTGAAATATTCTCACCACGGAGTTTCAGGTGTCTGTCGAGGTGTTCTTTCATTTTTCCCGTACTACCGTGAGCAATTGAGTCACCTGCACAGCCTGCCGCATTTGAAAATGCAAACTTAAAACGTTCATCAAGCATTGCTGTGTAAAGAGCTGTCTTGCCGAGTCTTGAATGACCCGAAATCATCACATTTTCCGCATCTGTTGAGGGCAGAGTGAGTGCATAATCAAGCACACGCATTGCCGCCCATGCCCAGATACCGATTTTACCGCAGGTTGTGTCTGTATTCTGACCGTCGGGAAGAAGCATAGGCGCAAGACCTGTTGAAAAATCACCGTCATCAGAGGAAACATCCTTGTAGCAGAAAAGAAGATAGTCTACATTGTATTCACTCATTTCCTCACGGGGGAAATAATGAGATTCTGCCATCTGATGAAAATTATTTATAATTATAAGCGGCCTTTTTTTGCCGTCATTGTGCAAAAGTCGGTCAATACGGAAGCTATGACTCTTTTCACCGATGTTTATTGTCATTTCAACAAAGGAAAATGCCACTTCACCGCAGCAGTAACGGTCTTCAATAACAGTCGGCTCAGAAACAGAGTATGTAAACGGTACATCGGGCAGATAGCCGTAAACTTCACGCTGCATAATTTCTTTCATTTCCTCGCCTGATTTAAGAGGAGGGAGATTTCTCTCTTTCAACACCTGTGATAACACAAAAATCACCTCTGATACAATATATCTTTATAATACACTATTCATAAGATAAGTCAACACAAAAAATAATACACCGCCACACTGACGGTGATTTGAGTTATCCTATTCCGTATCTGTTGCAGTAATCAACAACAAAAGCGATGTATCGTGTGATACATCGCCTTGTTTATTGTTTATCCGGATTAATAAACTTTTCTTGCTGTGTAGCCTGTGTGAAGGATTTCGTGAGCCTTGTGGCTGTTGGGAGCACCGAAGAACTCATCATAAACAGCCTTTACATCAGGATTAAGATGTGACTTTCTGATGGGAAGGTTCTTGTCGTCTTCATAAAGACCTGCTGCACGGAGAGCTCTTACATCGTAGTTATTGATAACTGATGCGGGCTGAATGGGCTGACCGCCGCCGTTTACACAGCCGCCGGGACATGCCATAACTTCGATGAAGTCATATGACTTTTCGCCTGCCTTGATCATATCAAGGAGTTTGCCTGCATTAGCAGTACCTGAAACAACTGCAACCTTGATTTCGTTGCCTGCGATTGTGTAAGTTGCTTCCTTGATGCCTTCTGTACCACGTACGTCTGAGAACTCGAGCTTTTCAAGTTCTTCGCCTGTGAGTGTTTCGTAAGCTGTACGAAGAGCAGCTTCCATAACACCGCCTGTAGCACCGAAGATTGTACCTGCACCTGAACCAAGACCGAAGGGAGCGTCGAATTCACCGTCGGGAAGCATATTGAACATAATGCCTGCCTTCTTGATCATTCTTGCAAGTTCACGAACTGTAACAACTGCATCGATATCTGCAAGACCTTCTACTGCTGTGTGATCCATTCTTTCTGCCTCGAACTTCTTAGCTGTACAGGGCATTACGCTGACAACAAAGATGTTCTTGGGATCGATGCCTTCCTTCTGTGCATAGTATGTCTTTGCAACTGAACCGAACATACCCTGAGGTGACTTACATGTTGAAAGATTGGGAATCATTTCGGGATAGTAGTGTTCGCAGTACTTGATCCAGCCGGGTGAACAAGATGTGATAAGAGGAAGATTTTCCTTCTTTGTATATCTGCCGAGGAATTCTGTTGCTTCTTCCATAATTGTAAGGTCAGCAGCAAAGTTTGTATCAAATACCTTATCTACGCCGAGAGCACGGATAGCTGAAACCATCTTGCCTGTAACAACAGTACCGATGGGGTAACCGAACTCTTCACCGAGACCAACTCTTACTGCGGGAGCTGTCTGAACAAGAACAACCTTTTCGGGATCGTTGATTGCATCAAATACCTTCTGAGTATCATCTCTTTCTGCAAGAGCGCCTGTGGGACAAGCTGTGATACACTGACCGCAAGAGATACAAGCAACATCGCCAAGGTCGTAATCGAATGCACAACCGATAGCTGTATCAAAGCCTCTGTTGTTTGCACCGATAACAGCAACACCCTGATTCTTTTCACATACAGCTACGCAACGACGGCAAAGGATACACTTTTCGTTGTCACGAGTCATATGTGTTGCTGACTTATCAATGTCATACTTATTTGTAACACCTGCGAAAGCAGATGTATCTTCAATACCGTAATCTGCGCAAAGCTGCTGAAGTTCGCAGTTGCCGCTTCTTACACATGAAAGACATTCTTTCTTATGGTCTGAAAGGATAAGCTTGAGAGTTGTCTTTCTTGCTTCAATAACCTTGGGAGTGTTTGTGAAAATTTCCATTCCCTCGTTTACGGGGAATACACAAGCAGCAACAAGGCTTCTTGCACCCTTAACTTCAACAACACAGATACGGCAAGCACCGATTGCATTGATTTCCTTAAGGTAGCAGAGTGTGGGAATATTTATACCTGCAATTCGTGCAGCTTCGAGAATTGTGCTGCCGGCAGGAACGGTATATTCTTTACCGTTGATTTTTACATTAACATCAGCCATTTTATCCGTTCCTCCTTATTTCTTTACGATTGCCTTGAACTTACATTTTTCGATACAAGCGCCGCACTTGATACACTTAGCAGGATCGATAACGTGAGGATTCTTAACTGTACCTGCGATAGCGCCAACGGGACAAACTCTTGAACAAAGAGTACAACCCTTACACTTGTCTTCTTCAATTGTGATTGTAAGAAGATCCTTACATACGCCTGCAGGACATCTCTTGTCAACTACGTGAGCAATGTATTCGTCCTTGAATCTCTGGTATGTTGAAAGAACGGGGTTGGGAGCTGTCTGACCGAGACCGCAGAGTGAGTTCTCTTTGATGTAGTGGCAGAGTCTTTCCATTTCGTCAAGATCTTCAAGAGTACCGTTACCCTTTGTGATCTTTTCAAGAATTTCATAAAGTCTCTTTGTACCGATACGGCAGGGAGTACACTTACCGCATGATTCATCAACTGTGAATTCAAGGAAGAACTTAGCAATGTCAACCATACAGTCTGTTTCGTCCATAACGATAAGACCGCCTGAACCCATCATTGCACCCTGTGCAACAAGGTTGTCGTAGTCGATTTCGATATCAAGCATTGAAGCAGGGATACAACCGCCTGAGGGACCACCTGTCTGAGCTGCCTTGAATGCCTTACCGCCGGGAACACCGCCACCGATAACTTCAACGATTTCACGGAGTGTTGTACCCATGGGAACTTCTACAAGACCTGTGTTTGTGATCTTACCGCCGAGAGCGAATACCTTTGTACCCTTTGACTTTTCTGTACCCATTGTGTTGAAGAATTCTGCACCCTTGAGAATGATCTGG
Source organism: Acutalibacteraceae bacterium (assembly GCA_045636025.1). Taxonomy (GTDB): domain Bacteria; phylum Bacillota; class Clostridia; order Oscillospirales; family Acutalibacteraceae; genus UBA1081. The sequence continues at coordinate 13,345 of JAZTWP010000059.1, forward strand.
GGAACGTTTGCGAATGTTTCAACGTTGTTTTCTGTTGTGGGTTTGCCGAAAAGACCCTTGATTGCGGGATAGGGAGGACGAGGACGGGGTTCGCCTCTGTTACCTTCAATTGAAGTCATAAGAGCTGTTTCTTCACCGCAAACGAACGCACCTGCGCCAAGACGGATAAAGAGGTCGAAGTCGAAACCTGAACCGAAAATGTCCTTACCGAGAAGACCGTATTCTCTTGCATCGTCAATAGCTTTCTGAAGACGTGCAACAGCGATGGGGTATTCAGCACGAACGTAAACATAACCTTCTGAAGCACCTGTTGCGTAACCGCAGATTGCCATAGCTTCAACAAGACAATGGGGGTCACCTTCAAGAACTGAACGGTCCATGAATGCACCGGGGTCACCTTCGTCAGCGTTACATACTACATATTTCTGGCCCTTGGGCTGTGCTGCTGTGAAGCTCCACTTAAGACCTGTGGGGAATCCGCCGCCGCCTCTGCCGCGAAGACCTGAATCTTTGATTGTCTGGATAACATCTTCGGGAGTCATCTCTGTAAGAGCCTTACCGAGAGCTGCGTAACCATCCATAGCGATATACTCATCAATGCTTTCGGGGTTGATAACACCGCAGTTACGAAGAGCTACACGCTTCTGTGATTTGTAGAATGTTGTATCGTTAAGAGAAACATGAAGAGCTTCCTCCTTAACGCTTTCGTCAACATCTGAGTAAACAAGACGATCAACAGTTCTACCCTTGAGAAGATGCTCAGAAACGATTTCTGCAACGTCATCCTTCTGAACTCTTGAATAGAATGTACCGTCGGGATATACGATAACAACAGGGCCTAATGCACAAAGACCGAAACAGCCTGTCTTAACGATTTTTACTTCTTCAGAGAGACCGTTTTCTTCAATGCGTTTCTCAAATTCTTCAATAAGAGTAACGCTGCCCGATGATGTACAGCCTGTACCGCCGCATATCAGAACCTGGGAACGAATCATATTTTTTACCTCCAACTTATATTACAATGAAAATATTATACCTTTGAAATAGTATATTCGTCGATAACTTTGCCGCCTTTAAGGTGCTTTTCAACAACTTCCTTTGCCTTTTCGGGAGTCATTTTAACGTATGTTATCTTTTCTTTGCCTGCTTCATAAACTTCAACAACGGGTTCATACTGACAGATACCGATACAGCCTGTCTGTGTAACCATAACGCTGCCTGCAAGTCCCTGTGCGCCGACCTCCTCAACAAATGCGTTAAGAACGGGTCTTGCGCCTGCTGCGATACCGCAAGTTGCCATACCGACAACTACTCTTGTGTCGCTGCTGCCTTCGCGAAGAACAACCTTACTCTGCATCTTTTCTTTGATTGCAGCAAGTTCAGCCAATGATTTCATACTCTATCTTATCCTTTCATATAAATTACATATTTAATGCACAATGCATTTTTAACAATTTTCATAGGCTTCTTCAAGATAGCCTTTTATCCAGAGGATTACCTCCAGATTATCGAGAGGCACATCACCGAGGACTTCTTTAAGCTCCTGAGTATCAAGTGATACCTCACCGACCGGCATTGTGTGACTGAATATCCATCTTATATCAGGACTGCCCTGAATAAGAGTTGTGATACTTGAAACAATGTCACCCAACGGTGTAAAGTCAATGCTGTTTTTATCAAAAACAGCTGTTGTCACCGTACCGTGAGAATCAGGATAATCACTCTCGTGCCTTGATTCAATACTGAAACTGCCACCGGTCTGCTCGGCTGCAAGCTTCAGAAACGGAATCCCCATTCCGACTTTTCGTGTTGTACGCGTTGTACTGAACGGGTCCGTAACGGTTTTAAGAAAATCCGGTTTCATTCCGCAACCGTTGTCGCTGATTGACATTGTGAACAGATCATCGGTTTCTGTCAGCGTGACATAAACCGTGTCAGCTCCTGCCTTGACGGAATTTTTAGCTATATCAAGAATATTCAATGAAAGTTCTTTCATAGCGATTTCCCTTTTCTTAAAATCTCAAAAAGTTTTTGTCTGACAAGCGCACTGCTGTAGGGCTCATCATCTATTTCGAAATATTCCTTTTTCTCTTTTATATCCCACAGGTAATGAGCGTCTGACGACACAACCTTGAGAGTTTTTCTGAGATTGGGATACTTTTCATTATATATATCTATATTTTCACCCGAATGAAACTCTGAAGTCCTGAACTCCATATAATCATAATCGGGAAAAGTGCCGAGCATTGCGATTATTCCGTTTGCATCTCTGTCAACATGAGCGGGATAACAGATGCCTCTGTGCTCCGTGACGATTTCATAAACAGTATCAATCATAATGTCCGTTGCATTGGAGAGAAGATGTTCTTCTTCACCGATTACTTCATCGTTTTCATCCATAATCTGCTGAAAACCGAAAATATCTGTGCGGTTAGGAATAAGCATTCTGTGACTGCTCACAAACTCATCAAAAGCCATTGCATCTTCAAGCTCCTCGAACAGACATACAACGTGAATGTCTTCTGCTGTTGTAAGCTCCATGCCTGCCACGGGGATAATTCCGTTTTTCTTGGCCGCCTTAAAAAATGCGGGACAATTTTTGCAGGTGTTATGGTCTGTGAGAGCCATAATGTTGAGTCCGTTGAGCACTCCCATTCCGGCAATGTTATTCGGAGTCATATCGTCATCTCCGCAGGGTGAAAGACATGAATGAATGTGCAGATCGTAATAATACTTGTTCATATCATTTCCGACACTTTTACTGACGTCTCATAAGACGGCAGCTGAGATGAAATAATGTTAATTTCTTTCTGCTTTGCGGTTTCGATGATCTGATCATCAACCGTTACGCCCTCTGAAAGAATTATGCAAGCAACATCAGCGAGAGAAGCAACTGCAATGATATTGATATTGGACATTATTGTTATCCACGCATTATCAGCATTTGCTCTGCCCATAACCCAACTTAAAAGGTCACCGATGTAGCATCCCGTGACTTCTCTGTCACCGTCTGCAATAACAACAGCCGAAAAACCGCATTTTTCACACAATTCGTTAACTGTCATTTTCTTTTTCTCCTTTCGGGGAGCAGTTCATCACACGGCAAAGACTTATATCTGCCTGACCTCTTACGATATCCTCCGCAAAAGCTTTACAGCTCGGTGATCCGCAGGCTCCGCAGTCTATACCGGGAAGAGTCTGTTTTATTTCCTGAATCTGTGCCATCATTCTCATTGATTCGCTGAAACTCTTGCTGAGTCTTGAAATCGGAGTGTATTCGGGCAATTCATAAGAGAGAATATCATCAGGAATAAAGTGCATATCCTTGGGGAGTCTGTTTACAGATACGGGAAGATATCTTCTGACAGAGTGAAGACGTGTTCTTGCAATGAAAGGATTTTCAATTGTCATAACACCGCCTACACAACCGCCCGTACAGGCATTCAGCTCAACAAATTCAAGCTGAGGGATATTGCCGTTTTCAATGGCATCAAGCACCTTGTTTACATTTTCAATGCCGTCTGCCGCAAGATAATTATCATTGAGTATTGCCGAGGATTCACCACCGCTGGATGCCCAGCCGACACCTATCATACCCGTTTCTGATACAACATCCGGACTCTTATCCTTTTTCATTGCTGCGATAAGTTTGAAATAAACATCTTTAAGTGAAATTACAACATCAATTTCGCTCTTGTAATCACCAAAGCCGTTTCTGATATAACTTACCTTACCGGGACAAGGTGAGATGAAAAAAAGACCGATATCTGAATCTTCAAGCTCAGGATGCTCTTCCTTTGCCTTTTTTCTTGCCATTTTTGCAGCAATTTCAAGAGGCGGAAGAATCGGCATAAGATTATCTCTGAGATAAGGATATCTGAGTGAAATAAGTCTTACAACAACGGGACAAGCAGAGCTGATGACAGGTTTCTTTATTCCCTCGGTTTTAAGATAAAGACGTGTATACTCTGTTACGAATTCAGCAGCTTTTGCAACCTCAAAAACATCGTCAAAACCGATATCGAGAAGCCCCTGAAGAACAGTATCAACATCTTCAAGATTGTCAAACTGACCGTAAAGAGAAGGAGCAGGAAGAGCTATCTTCCATTTATAGTCCTGATAATGTTCAAATTTTGAACACATCGCCTTCTTTGCGTTATTCGGACAAACTCTGATACATTCACCGCAATCGATACATCTGTCTTCATTTATGACAGCACGACCGTCGCGGATTCGTATAGCTTCTGTGGGACAATGACGCAGACACGTTGTACAGCCTGTGCATTTCATAACATCAAGCTCAACAGAATGTTTATACATCTTCATCCCTCTTTTCAATGCATAATGCATAATCAGTATTATTAAAGATTCACAACCATCTTTATAGTTGTGCCTTCGCCCACAACAGAGTCAATTGTCATTTCATCTGTGTAGCGTTTCATATTTGGAAGACCCATACCGGCACCGAAGCCCAATGAACGGACAGAGTCTGTTGCCGTTGAATAGCCTTCCTGCATTGCCAGGTTTATATCTGCAATACCGGGACCTTTATCTGCAAGGATAATTTCTATCTTATCCTCACTGACTATGACATCCGCAGAGCCTCCGCCTGCATGGATAACCATATTGATTTCGCCCTCATACATTGCAATTGAAACCTGTCTTATTGTTTCGGGAGCAATTCCGAGACGTCTGAGATTCTTTTTTACCTGAACCGATGCCTGACCGGCAGATGTGAAGTCTTCGCCGTCAACATCAAAATGGAAGGTCAATGAATCATTCATAATTTCCTGCCGTTTCCGACAAGCCCGTTCATATAAAGCTTTCCGCAAGCTTCATAGAGACGCATGTCTGTCGCAAGGATTGTTATACCGCTGTCAGCTGCAAGCTCAATCATTTCCTGAGTGGGCTTTTTACCTCTGACAAAAACTATGCATAACATATCCATCATTTCTGCAGTTCTTATAACCTGCGAATTAACAAGACCTGTAAGAAGTACAGCCTGATCTTTTACATATGCAAGAACATCGCTCATCATGTCACTTCCGCAGGCTGAATGAACATCTGCTCCGAGACTTTCATCTCCGCAGATAACTTCTGCATCGAGCAGATCCTTAATTGTTTCGATCTTCATAAGACCTTATCCTCTCAAACGACAATATATTTTTTAATATAGTGCAGAATTATTCGTACTTTGCAAGAATTCCGGGAACATCATCTGCAACAAGTCTGCCGTAAACGTCTTCGTTGACTGTAAGAACGGGAGCAAGACCGCAGGCACCGATACAACGGCAAGCTTCGAGAGAGTACTTTCCGTCTTCTGTGCATTCTCCTGCTTTGATGCCGAGACACTCTTCAAGCTTATCAATAAGCTGCTGAGCACCCTTAACATAACATGCTGTACCGAGACAAACTGAAATGTTATATTTTCCCTTGGGAGTAAGTGAGAACTGTGCATAGAATGTTGCAACACCGTAAACCTTTTCAAGGGGCACATTCATACCTTCAGCAATCATAACCTGAACTTCTCTGGGAAGATAGCCGTAAATTCCCTGAGCTTCCTGCATTACTGCCATAAGATTGCTTTTGTCGCCTGCATATTTTGCAATAACTTCCTTGAGCTGAGCTTCCTGCTCAGGAGTACCTGTAAAAGGCATTGTGCTGAGTTTCTTTTTCATAGATATTTATCCTCCGATCAAATATCGGCACACAGCCGAACTGATTTTTATACATGCTTAGTCATTATAACACATGTTTTCAAATAAATCTATATGTTTAACGCAAAATCAATTAAAAAATGATAATTTTTTAACAAACAATTTCAGCCAATTTGCTGTTATCTGGAATCAATATCACAACAATACATTTATAATGATGTTTTTTATGTTTTTTTCTTTTTGATTGAGACATCTCACATCCTGCACTTTACGTCAGAAATTACAAATATGTAACAAAATCATTGTGAATGTTTACAAACATGTAACCTGTCAAATCTCCCGTTTATCATGTTTTCACAAAGAATAAGCATAGATATTGACTAAAATGACGAAAGATGATAGAATACGGTATTGTGGCAAGGTAAAAACCTTTCCACCCTATCATTTTCATACGAAAATACGGGGAGGTAAAACTCATGAAAAGCAGATTTATCCGCATTTTTTCATTTGTGACAGCAATCATTCTTACCCTTACAGCTTTTCCCATTTTCGCATCTGC
>JAZTWP010000060.1:0-29002 GCA_045636025.1 Acutalibacteraceae bacterium
CCGGCACGAATGTGCTTTTTCCGAAGGAAAATAAAACGGCAGAGCCGTTATTGTTCGCTTTGCTCACAATCGGGCGTTGGATCAACGCCCCTACAAGCTCGATTTTAATTTCTTCAAACATTTCCGCTAAATTATTGTTTATACTACACACAATAAAAAATGACGGGCAGATAACTGTCCGTCATTATTGCATTGATTTATAAAAATCGAGTGTTCTGAATTTTTTTCTCACAACCGACATCAGGTATTTTTCTGCAACAGCCTGAAGATAGTGAATTGAATTTTCCGAAACATTAAGGGAAAACAGCTTGTCTGTTTCTGAAAAGACGATGTGTCGCATTGCAGATATAACTTCAAGAGGGTAGGCGTGAGTACCTGATCCTTTACAGACACAGCAGTATAGCTCACCGGTTTCGGTGTTGAAATGCATAGGCTCTGTTTCAAATTCGCCACACTCCGCACAAGCAACAAGTGACGGCATATAGCCTGAAACCGAAGCAATTCTCAGCTCAAAAAGTGCTTTGAGAATTCTCGGATTTTTTTTGTCGTTTGCAAGGAAATATAATGAATTCAGAAGAAGTCTCATATATTCGTTTGCATCTGTTTCAACGGGTGCTGTTTCAATTATCAGCTCGTTGAAATACTGCGCAAGTGCAAGTTTTTCTATGTCTGATTGCAGACCGAAAAATGTTTCATTAAGGTCACACTCTTCAACTTTGGTTGATTTTATACCTTCGTAGAATGTGAATCTGCCGTAGCAGAAGAGATTTGTAGACATATGAAGCTTGTTTTTAGGTCTGTCTGCCGCCTTTGCAAAGGCTTTTACAATTCCTCTGTCACGGGTCAGGAGAGTCAGAAGTCTGTCTGATTCGCCTGTTTTTGTGATTTTCAGAACGATTGCGTCAGATGAAAATGTCATTGTGTATCAAGTCCGAAGTTGTGAATAAGACCTTCGCGGTTTCTCCAGTCTTCCTTGACCTTGACCCAGCATTTGAGGTTAACCTTGCAGCCGAGGAATTTTTCAAGCTCAATTCTGGCTCTTGTGGAAACTTTCTTGAGCATAGCACCGTTTTTGCCGATGATAATGCCTTTGTGAGAATCTCTTTCACAGTAGATTGTAGCTTCAATATCAATAATTTCTGCGTCTTCACGCTCTCTGAATCTCTCAATGGCAACTGCTGTGCCGTGGGGGATTTCTTTGTCAATAAGACGAAGAAGCTTTTCTCTTATCATTTCAGACGCAATAACCTTTTCGGGCTGGTCTGTGAGAGTGTCATCAGGGAAAAAGTGCTCTGACTCAAATGCAAGAGCCATAAGCTCGTCAAGAAGCTCATTCATACCGTTGCCGTCAACAGCAGAAACGGGAACAATTGCTTCAAAGTTATACATCTGAGAGAACATCATAATTCTCTCCATAAGTTCTTTTTTATCGGGGATTGTGTCAATCTTGTTGATTGCAAGCACAGCAGGAATCTTTTCCTTGATGAATCTTGCAATAAGCTCTTCTTCAGCAGGTCTGATATCGCCTTTAGGCTCAACAACGAGAAGACATGCATCCACGTCACCGATGCTGTTTTCAACAGCCTTGACCATATTCTGACCGAGCTTTGTTTTGGGCTTGTGATAACCGGGTGTATCTGTAAAAACAAGCTGAGTGTTATTCTGAGTCAGCACACCCATAATTCTTGTTCTTGTTGTCTGGGGTTTTGGAGAAACAATTGCGATTTTCTGACCGAGAAGACGGTTGAGAATTGTTGATTTGCCCGCATTGGGACAACCAACAATGGCAATAAATGCTGTTTTTGATGTATTCAAAATTTTTACTCCTTTATTTTTAATGCACAATGCAAAATGCATAATGCACAATTATAGATATTTGCACAAGCTTAAAACAGATTCATTGTGCATTGTGAATTGTGAATTATGCATTGATAAATTTCAGATTATTCAGTATAGCTGTTGCTTCTGGGAAGACCTATCTGTGTGAGAACATATTCTTCCTTTTCTCTCATTCTGACTGCTTCAAGACCGCCGTTAACGTGGTCATAACCAAGAAGATGAAGCATTGAATGAACTGTAAGGAATGCCATTTCTCTCTGGAATGTATGGCCGTATTCCTTTGACTGTGCAAGAGCTGTTTCAACAGAAATTATGATGTCACCGAGCATCTTTGCGCCTGTGTCGTTATTGATGTCATATTCACCGTTTTCACCGAGAGGGAAGGAGAGTACATCTGTGGGAGCATCAATATTGCGATGTTCACGGTTGATTGTATGTATCTCTTCGTTATCAACGAAGCTGACGCTGATTTCGGCTGAACCTTCAAATTTTTCATTCTTGAGGACTGCGTTACAGCAACGGCGCACGAGCATTCTTGTGCCTGTGGGGATTTTAACTGTTTTCTGTCTGTCGTCAATTATTACTTTGATTTTATCTTTCATTTTCTTTTTCGTGCCTCCTCATTTTTTTCATAAGCTTTGATAATATCCATAACCAGTCTGTGTCTTACAACGTCTTTTTCGCTGAAACGCACAGTCTGAATGTCTTCAACATTTTTAAGAATCTTTGTGGCTTCCACAAGACCTGACTTTTTGCCGTCGGGAAGGTCAATCTGTGTTATATCGCCCGTAACAACAATTTTTGAATTGACACCGAGACGTGTCAGGAACATTTTCATCTGTTCGGGTGTTGTGTTCTGAGCTTCGTCAAGAATAATAAAACTGTCGTCAAGTGTTCTGCCTCGCATATATGCAAGGGGAGCAACCTCAATATTGCCTTTTTCCTGATATTTCTGAAAACTTTCTGCACCCAGCATATCAAAAAGAGCATCATAAAGCGGTCTGAGATAAGGGTCAACTTTCTGTTGAAGGTCACCGGGAAGGAAACCTAGCTTTTCACCTGCTTCAACTGCAGGTCTTGTGAGTATGATTCTTGTTATCTCTTTTGCTCTGAAAGCGTTTACTGCCATTGCAACAGCAAGGTAAGTCTTACCTGTACCTGCAGGACCTACGCCGAAAACGATTGTGTTCTGCTTTATTGCGTCAAGATATTTTTTCTGACCGAGAGTTTTGGGTTTGACCGGTCTGCCTTTTGTTGTTATACAGATGCAGTCTCCTGAAATTTCATTGAGTCTGTCTTCATTGCCGTCTTTAACAAGTGAAATTACATAATTCACATTCTGGTCATTCAGCGGCTCACCTTTGTTGATGAGTGTGAGAAGACCGCTTATTGCTCTGACTGCAGAAGAAACTGCTTCAATATCACCTGAAACTTTTAGGTCTGAACCACGGTTGAGAATGGTTACTGCAAACTCTTTTTCAATAAATCTGATGTTTTCATCAAAACTGCCGAAAAGAGCAACGGCATTTTCCATTCTGTCGATACTGACGATTTGTTCGTACATTTTACTTCCTCTTAAAAATTATAAACTTATACCTATACTATATTATTATACATTTCCGGCAATTTTATCGCAATATCAGAATTTTATTAATGTTTTATAGAATTTGCAAAATTAATTGTGCACCTGTTACAAAAACTATTCTGCCGAAACTTCGAAATATTTCTCAATTCCTGTCGTTCTGTGATTTATGTATTCGGCTGTAAAAACGGTTGTTTCATTGTCTTTTGTAAAACTTACCGTTTTTTTCTCGGTTTCAGAATTTTTCATAATCTGCTTTTCTTTTTCAAACAGCGCATTTGCTGCAAGCAGGACAGATGATTTTTCGTCAGAACTTAATTTTTTATCTGCAAAAACGCAGTAAACATTTCTTGTTACAGAAACGGGCAGGATTCTGTCATTGTAGTCAAGATGTCTTGTGAAAGAAGCAACTTTTATTCCGTCGGATTTTCCCGTATTCAGAGAAATTCCGAAAAAAGTGATTTTATAAATTTCCTTCACGGATGTTATTGTTTTGACAGAAGAGCTGACAGCTGCTTCAGCTTGAATTTTTTTGTTTGTTCTGATTACTGCACTTCCTCTTGCGTGTACAAAATCAGCAGAACCGTCTGTTTTTTCCGTTACACCGCTGATAAGAAGGTCACCTTTTGCAACGGCACTTCCTGTTTTAATCTGAGGTGTGCCACTGAGAGTGATAAGCTCAATCACAACACCGTCTTCATCAGAAACAATGTTGCATGGGGTTGTTTTGTCATAAATCTTTGTTTTGTCAAATCTCTCTGTCAGCTCAAGTGTGGCATCTGAGCCGTAAATATTAAGCGCAAACCAGCTTATGTCGTCAAAATCATTTTTGATTCTTTTGTTTATGTCAGACACATTCAGGGAATTTTTCTTGGCTCCCGGATAAATGCCGTATTCCTTGCCGATTTCTTCAATCTGCTCTGTGGTGAAATTCACATTGCCTCTCACATCGGTTGTCCATATGAAGTTGTTGAGCCACACAATGAGAAAAACGCTTGCAATAATGCCTGCGATAAGCCCTTTTCTTCTGAGATAAGGTGCAATAATAAATGGCAGACCGCCTTTTTTGATTATTCTGAGTTTCATTCCCGATTTTTTCACGGCAGGTCGTATTTTTCTGAAAGACGCAATGTCTGTTGTGGCACGGATTTCATTTTTTTCAGTTTTTGTGTTTCTCAGAGTGATGCCGTACAGAGCACAAAGATTTATGAATCTTTCGGGAAAACCGCCTTTGCATACAAAATCAACATAACCGCTTATAAATCTTATAATCCATATGTAAATCATCAGATTGCTCCTTATGAAGAGAATTCGGCAGACGCAATTGTACCGCTTATTCTGACAAACCCGTCAAGGAATGACGTGAGAACAAGATTTGCACCAAGGAAACTGACAGTTCTTTTTCCCAGATTCAGGGCGATGCAGTCATCTCTGTATTCAACAATTCCGAGACAACCCTCAATTATAACATCGGCTGTGCCTCTGAATTCGATTTTGTATGTATCTGATAAAGACGGTTCGGAAATGCGGAATTCGTGACTGAATTTTTTCAGCAGATTTTCTTTTTTTCTTTTTGATTGTTTCATTGTAATTATCACCCTTGAAAAATATATGTTATGTCCGCCATAAATAGCACTTCTGCGGCATACACATATGTCAGGGGGAATTTTATGACAAAAGCTGTTGAAAAACTTAAAGAGAAAATAATTTTTCTTGTTGTGATTGTTTTTGCTGTTGTTCTGATTCTGTTACGTCAGCAGATAGGAAAGGGAGTTCAAAACGGTCTGTCTGTGGTTGCCGAAGTGCTTGTTCCGTCGCTGTTTCCGTTTATGGTGCTGTCTTCGTTTTCTGTTGAGAGAAGTGTTTTTGAACGGGGAAATAAACTTTTTGCGGCTCTTATGAAATTTTTGTTCAGACTTCCTGCCGATTGCTTTTCCGTGTTTTATTTCGGCTTTACGGGAGGATATCCCGTGGGTGCAAGAGTTGCTGTGAAGCTGAAAGAGCAGAACAGATTATCAGACTCTGATTTCTCTCATATTTTTTCATTCTGTGTCAATGCAGGACCGTCATTCGTTATAACTGCAATTGGGGAGAGAATTCTCGGTTGCGCAAAAGCAGGATATGTTATATTTGCGGCACTTTGTATATCTTCTTTGATTACGGGAATTGTTTACAGCAGATTGAAACCCTCTCTCATAACTCCTGAAACAAAAAAATGCGTACGGAAAGACTTTTCATCAGCTCTGACAGATTCCGTAAACTATGCAACAACGGGAATTCTGTCTGTGAGTGCCTGGGTAGTTTTGTTTTCTGCTCTTATGTCCGTTGCAGAACTGTTTATCAAAAACAAAAATATATTGTTGCTTGTTTCTGCTGTTTCAGAGGTGTCTTCGGGCATTACGGCAGCTGCGGAGCTGGGTGGAATTCCGTTTGTTTCCGCTTGTATTGCATTCGGAGGACTCAGCGTTGCATTTCAGCTTTTATCTGCAATAAAAAAATGCGGAGTAAAAGTAAAAACTTACTTTTTCTTCCGCATAGTGAATGCTGTTTTGTCATATTCCGTGACAAAAATCATATTGTGTTTTGTTGATGTGAGTCTTGATGTCTTTTCTTACAATGCTGAGTATTACAGCAGTAATGCGTTGGCATCTGCGGCACTTCTTGTTATGAGTGCATTGTTTATATTTCAGATAAGAGATTCGTTGTATCTGATTTCATTAAGGAATATTAATCTTTCAAGATAGGATTCAATATCTTCGGGAGTGTATTCATCACCATTTGTTATCCACCGGTTGAAAAGAGCAAAAAGTCCTCCCGTGATGAATGCTGCAACAACATCTGTGGGGATATCTGAAAGCGCTGTGTGAATTTCTGAGTTCGATATGAATTTTGTTATGGAATTTTCAACTATTTTTACAGTTGAGTTATAGTATTTTACATTTGTTGTGCCGGCAGCGAGTCTGAACATCTGCTTGTGGTCATAAACAAAACGTGTTGTTGTTTTTATGATTGATTTGTAGACAGTAGGTTTGTCGTTTATATCAATTCCATCAATACTCAGCTGAAAAAGTTCAAACAGCTTTTCGTTTGTGACATGCTCAATGAAGTCGTTTTTATCTTTGTAGTGCTTGTAAAATGTTGCTCTGTGGACATTTGCTTTTTTGCATATGTCAATAATTGATATATCCTCAAAACATTGTGTCTTGAGTAATGATAATATTGCTTCGGACAGAGCTTTTTGTGTTTTTTTGATTCGCAGGTCTTCTTTTCTATGTGCCATAAAAAATCACCCGTTTTTTTTGTTTTATGATAACATATTTTTCGACACGTGTCAATTAAATTATCTTTAATAAAAGGTTAACATCTTTAATAAAAGGTTAACAAAAGACTTTTATTATAGTAATATTATAAAAATATGAGAAAATTTTCAAAAGTACTTGATTTTTTTGAAAAAAATGATTACAATATACATTAGCACTCAAGAATTGAGAGTGCTAACCTTAAAAGATAATTATTTCAGGAGGAATATACAATGACACTTAAACCTTTGGGTGACAAAGTTGTAGTTAAGTTTGTCGCAGCAGAAGAAAAAACACAGAGCGGTATCATCCTTTCATCCGCAGCTCAGGAGAAGCCCCAGATTGCAGAAATTGTTGCAGTAGGCCCCGGCGGAGTTGTTGACGGCAAGGAAATCGTTATGGAAGTTAAAGTAGGCGAAAAGGTTATACTTAATAAATACGCAGGTACAGAAGTCAAACTCGGCAACGATGAATACACAGTTTGCCGTCAGAATGACATTCTTGCAGTAGTAGAATAATTCAGAAGGAGTAATAGTAATGGCTAAACAGGTTATTTACGGCGAGGATGCAAGAAAAGCTCTCCTTGCAGGTATTGATAAACTCAGCAATACAGTTAAAATCACACTCGGCCCCAAGGGCAGAAACGTAGTTCTTGATAAGAAATACGGCGCACCCCTCATCACAAATGACGGTGTTACAATCGCAAAGGAAATTGAACTTGAAGATCCCTTTGAAAATATGGGTGCTCAGCTCGTTAAAGAAGTTGCAACAAAGACAAACGACGTTGCAGGTGACGGTACAACAACAGCTACACTTCTTGCTCAGGCTCTCGTTACAGAGGGTATGAAGAACGTTGCTGCAGGTGCAAACCCCATGGTTGTTAAAAAGGGTATCCAGAAGGCTGTTGCAGCTGCTGTTGAAGCAGTTAAGGCTAACTCAAAGCCCGTTGCAACAAGCGACGATATCGCAAGAATCGCAACAATCTCATCTGCTGATGAAACAGTAGGTAAGCTTATTGCAGAAGCTATGGAAAAGGTTTCAGCAGACGGTGTTATCACAGTTGAAGAATCAAAGACAAGCGAAACATCTTGTGACGTTGTTGAAGGTATGCAGTTCGACAGAGGCTACATCTCACCCTACATGGTAACAGATACAGACAAGATGGAAGCTGTTATTGATGATGCTTTCATTCTTATCACAGACAAGAAGATTTCAAACATTCAGGAAATTCTTCCTCTTCTTGAACAGCTCGTTCAGGCAGGCAAGAAGCTTGTTATCGTTGCAGAAGATGTTGAGGGCGAAGCTCTTTCAACAATCCTTGTAAACAAACTCCGTGGTACATTCACATGTATCGCTGTCAAGGCTCCCGGTTTCGGTGACAGAAGAAAAGAAATGCTCAAGGATATCGCTATCCTCACAGGCGGTGAAGTTATCACTTCAGACCTCGGCCTCGAGCTTAAGGATACTCAGTTCACACAGCTTGGCAGAGCAAAGCAGGTCAAGATCACAAAGGAAAACACAATCATCGTAGGCGGTGCAGGTGACACAGCAGAAATCAAGGGCAGAATCGGTCAGATCAAGTCTCAGATTGCTGAAACAACATCAGATTTCGATCGCGAAAAGCTTCAGGAAAGACTTGCAAAGCTTTCAGGCGGTGTTGCAGTTATCCATGTTGGTGCTGCTACTGAAATCGAAATGAAGGAGCAGAAACTCAGAATCGAAGACGCTCTTGCAGCTACAAAGGCTGCTGTTGAAGAAGGCTACGTTGCAGGCGGTGGTATCGCTCTTCTCAATGCTGCTCCCGCAGTAAAGGCTCTTCTTGATGAAACAACAGGCGACGAAAAGACAGGTGTTGCTATCGTTCTCAAGGGACTTGAAGCTCCCATCAGACAGATTGCAGCAAACGCAGGGCTTGAAGGCTCAGTTATCATCGACGGTATTCTCCGTAGCGGTAAAGTCGGTTACGGCTTCAACTTCGCAACAGAAGATTACACAGATATGGCTGAAGCAGGTATTCTTGATCCCACAAAGGTAACAAGAAGCGCTCTTCAGAACGCATCAAGCGTTGCAGCAATGGTTCTTACAACAGAATCACTCGTTGCAGATAAGCCCGATCCCGCAGCAGATGCAGCACAGGCAGCAGCAATGGCAGCAGCAGCTCAGGGCGGCGGAATGTATTAATTCAATGTACAATTAACAATGTACAATTTACAATTGAATGCATAAAATTAACGCAGACACTTCGGTGCCTGCGTTTTTTTTGTGTAGAAAAATGTTGCTGAATGTGATATAATAATCTCAGTGAGTTTTAAGGAGACAGAAAATGAAAAAGGTATTGAGTACAATATTTGTGTTTATCTTGCTGTTTTTGCTTTGCATCGGTGCATCTGCAAAGGTTGTTCTGCTCGGTGATGTTGATATGAATGGAACTGTTTCTGCATCCGATGCGAGAAAAGTGCTGAGAGTGTCTGCACAGCTTGAAGAAGCTGGTGAAAACATTTTTCCTGTTGCTGATGCAGACAAAGATGGCAGAATCACTTCTTCCGACGCAAGAAAAATTCTGCGTATTTCATCAATGCTGGATGAAAATGAAAATACCGAGATATCCGACACGGTTTATCTGAATAAATTTATGCCTGAAACTGATAATCTTGAGCTTTTTGCGGCAGGGTGTGAAGTGCAAAAGCAGGATGGTTTTGTGTTCAGTTACAAGGGTGAAATTCTCGTTCTTGACGGAGGAACAAAAAACACAGGTGATGATTCCGTCTTTTCTTATCTTATGAATTTTCGCAAAGAGCTTCTGCCTGAAGGTGTTGCTGAAACTGATGAAAATTACAAGCTTAAAATAACAGTCATTCTTTCCCATTTTCATACAGACCATATGAATACTTACATTCACGACATCATTCCGTCGCCTTTTATTGAAATTGACAGAGTTTATCTTACTGAACAGTCTGTTTTTGAAAAAACAGAGCTTTATAATATCTGTGATCCGTATTACTATTCCGACGGCGTTATTGACACCAAGGGCAGATTGAAGTTTCTGAGTACTCTGGCTGAATATTCTCCCGAAACTCAGACTATATATGTGCCTTTCGGTGAAACTATGCAGATAAAATCAGAAGATGGAAAGGTTGTTTTTGACTTGTTTGCTCCCTCAGAAGACTGGGGAACACCCCATAGAGCAACGCATCTGCTTGATATTTATTATAATGGCGGTAAGGCTTCAAATACAGCTGCAGATTTCCCGAAAGCGGTTGTCAATTCAAATTCAATGTGGCTTAAAGTCACATATAAAAACAGGACAATGCTTTTTACGGGCGATGTTATGAAAAGAGCTGAAAATGCATATTTACCTGTTTCACCGAAATATGCCGAAGAGCCGTTTGATGTGATGTTATCATATTATGCTGAAAAATGCGGTGAAGATATTTTTGATGTTGATATTGTAAAATTTCCCCACCACGGACAGGTGCGTGCAGCGGCTTCAAAGGGTGTTTTTGAGGTTTTCAAACCTGAGTTTGTTATATGTACTGCAATGAATTTCAGAGAAACAACAATTGCAAATGCTCAGAAATTCTGGGATGACTACAGTGGCTCATATTGTTTATCCGACGGCTCAGGAATGTATCTTTTTACAGACGGCAGATATGTTACTGTTGAAAAGGAAAACGGTATGGTTCAGATTTTTGATAATGAAGGAAAAAGGATAGGCATTACAGGTGAAATACTTGTAAAATAAAATCAATTCTGTTAAAATTGATTTATAAAATCCGCAGGAGGTTTTTTTATGGCTAAGGCAAACAAGCCTGCAATTGAATGGCAGACTTCTTTCAAAGAAAGAAATTCATACCTTGTCTATTTTGCAGGGCAGAATATTTTTTATTTCCTTGTGGCAAATTTTCTGACTACATATCTTATGATGACAGGCATCGATATGGCAAAAGCCGGTATAGTTGTTATGGCTGTCAAGGTCTGGGACGCTGTCAACGATGCACTGTTCGGTGCTGTTTTCGATAAAATCAAATTCAAAAGCGGAAACAAATGCCTTCCCTGGGTAAGAATTTCCACTCTTCTGATTCCTGCAGCATCAATTCTTCTTTTTGCAATTCCAACAGCATCTCCCGAAAATGTCAAGCTCATCTGGTTTGCTCTTGCATATATTTTCTGGGATACTGCATACACAATCTGTGATGTGCCCATTTACACAATGGTTACAACAATCACTTCCAATCTTGATGAGAGAAATACTCTTATGTCAAGACGTCAGATTTTCAGCGGTATCGGTATTGCTCTCATTACGGGTATATTTACGATTCTTCCCAGTGAAAGAGTAGGTCTCAGCTATACCTGGACTGTTGTTATCGCATCAATCATCGGTGCAATCGTTATGATTCCCATTGGCATAACAGGTAAAGAGAGAAATTATGTCAGAAGTGAAAGTGAAGAGAATTTCTCACTTATTGAGATGTTCAGATATCTTGTAAAGAACAAATATCTTCTCGTTTACTACGGCGGATTTATTGTTGCAAACTCATTCCTTACTAACAATACTCTCGGTATCGTGGCTTCATATTATCTTTTCGGAGATTCACTTTTCAGCCTTGTTATCGGTGCAATCACAACACCTATGCAGCTTGTTGCGGCAATTCTTGTTCCTGTTGTTATCAGAAGGTTTGATAAATTCAAGGTCTATTTCTGGAGCAATGTGGGTATCATCATTTCCAGCGTACTTATATTTGTCTGCGGATACGGCAACATCTGGATATTCATCGCTCTTAATGTTCTCAGAACTCTTCCTGCATCAATCGTAGGTATAATGAACTTTATGTTCACACCCGACTGTGCAGAGTACGGCAAATTCAAGACAGGTACAGATGCAAAGGGTATCACTTTTGCTATTCAGACATTCTCAGCTAAGATTACCGCTGCTATTGCATCTTCAATGGCAATGATCGTTCTGGGCTGGTTCGGCTGGAAAGAAGTTACTGCATCAAGTTTTGAGGAGCTTGCAGCAAGCGGTATCACACAGACTCCCGAGGCTATAAAAGGACTGTGGCTGACATACGCACTTGTTCCCGTTATCGGATATGTGCTTTCAATGGCATTCTATATTTTCTATAAACTCAATGACAAGGATGTTGAGATTATGGCAAAGGCAAACAGCGGTGAAATCACAAGGGAAGAAGCAGAAGCTCAGCTTTCAAGAAAATATTGATAAAAGCAAAAAAATCAAGCCGTGGTTAATTCCACGGCTTGTTGTTATGTTGTTTTATTAACCCTGTGCCATTGCACCGACCTGCATCATAAAGTCACCGATCTGTGCGCCGAATTCGGGAGCGCCGTCCATGATAAGCTTACCGCTTCTTGTGGAGTCAAGCATATCTGCTGTCTGCATAAGAATGCCGAGTGCGCTGTCAAATGAATCAAAACGCATTGTGAAGAATGGAAGTGCTCTCTTGTAAGTGCCTCTGCCCGCTCTTGTCTTACCTGCTTTTACACGAATGTAAGCAGATACTGAGGGTTCGTCGTTAACAGCCCATGCATAAACACGGTCGGGGCTCTTCTTTGCCCATTCGTGAATTTCTTCATGACCGTTCTTGTTAAGCTGGCTGATACCGCTTGAAAGGAGATAGAAATAGCACTTAACCATAAGTCTCTTGTCTTCTTCCTTTTCAGGGGGTTCTTTTGCTGTAAGGATTGATGACATTTTAAGAAGAGCCATCATAAATGCAACAAAAGCACCTGTGTGTTTTGCAAGACCTTTCATCTTGGGGAGTGTCTTGGGGCCGATTTTGCCTTTGAAGAAAAGGTTCATAGCCTCAACACTCTGGAACTCAAGCTCAACCATAGGCTTGGGTTCAACTTTTTCTGTGTGTATTACCCATTCGTCAGAATTAACCTGGAAATGAGTTGCATATTTTCCGTCGGGAGCTTCGGGATCAAGTGCGCTCACCTGATAAATACAGTGAACTGCCTTGAATTTCTTTGCAAGAGACGGTGTGTCTGCAACAATAACCTTGAGAAGGGGCAACACGGCATTCATAAAAATTTTATTGGTTAAAAATTCTTCTCTTGAAGCCATTTTTTGTTCCTCCCTTAAAGATTATACTTCGTCGTCCCAGTTGTCGTCTTCTTCGAAGTCCATCTTCATTGTTTCTCTGACAGCGTTGATGATACCGTTTGAGTCGATGCCGACAGCGTTCATGATATCTTCATGAAGACCGATAGGAGCAAAATGATCCTTGTGACCGAGCATCTTGAATGCACAACCTTTACCTGCTTCAGCCATAACTTCTGCAACTGCTGAGCCGAGACCGCCGATGATGTTATGGTCTTCAACTGTGATGATACGGCGAGTATCCATAACAGCCTTAACGATAGCTTCTTTATCGATGGGCTTGATTGTATGCATATCAAGAACACGGATCTTGAGACCGTCGTTCTTTTCAAGGAACTGAGCTGCTTCCCAAGCCTGGAATACGCAAGAACCTGTTGCAATGATTGTAAGGTCTGAACCTTCGTTTACTGTAACAGCCTTACCGATCTGGAAGCCGTAGTTAGCATCTTTGTAAAGAACTCTGTCGAAACCACGGTTGATTCTGATGTAGAAGGGACCGGGTGTTTCGTAAGCTGCCATAACAGCGTTGTATGTTTCAAGACCGTCTGCAGGGCAGATAACTGTAAGGTTGGGGATTGAACGTGTAAGTGCGAAGTCGCAGATAGCGTGATGAGTTGAACCTGCCTGACCGAATGATGTACCTGAATGTGTAGCAATAACTTTTGCATTTACGTTCTGGTAGCAAAGGTCTGTATGAAGCTGGTCAGCTGAACGGAATGATGCGAACTGTGAGAATGTTGAGAGGAAGGGAACAAGACCTGCTCTTGCCATACCTGCAGCAACACCGAACATATTCTGTTCTGCGATACCTACGTTGAAGAATCTGTCGGGGAACTTTTTCTGGAATTCACCGATCTTTGTTGATTTTGCAAGGTCAGCTGTGAGAGCAACAACTTCGGGATGTGCTTCACCGAGCTCAACGAGAGCCTGACCGTAAATCTCCGCTGTGGAGAGTGATGTTGAATCGAGTGCTGTATAGGTTAATCCGCCTGCCATATTATTCAGCCTCCTTTTCTACTCTTGCGATTCTCTTCTGATAATGTCTTTCAAGGCTTTCCTTAGCCTGCTGATACTTTGTATCGTCAAGTGCGCCGTAATGCCATACATAGTTATCTTCCATGTAGTCAATACCTTCGCCCTTCTTTGTATCAAGGATGATCATATAGGGTGAATCTGTTTCGTTAGCGAGAGCTTCGTCAATCGCAGCACAGATTTCCTTGATATTGCCGCCGTCAACAACCTTTGTGATGAAGCCGAATGCTGTCCACTTGTCTGCAAGGGGTTCAAGGCGCATAACATCTTCTGTTCTGCCGTCGATCATACACTTGTTACGGTCAACAAAAGAAATCATATTTGTTGTCTTGTAGTGAGCAGCTGACATTGCAGCTTCCCAGTTTGAACCTTCGTCACATTCACCGTCACCGAGAAGAACGTAAGTCTTGAAATCCTTACCTGTAACCTTAGCAGCAAGAGCTGTACCAACAGCAATTGACATACCGTGACCGAGTGAGCCTGTTGAAGCGTCAACGCCTACAACCTTGTTTGAATCAAGATGGATACCCATAGTTGAGTTTGAAAGGTTGAAAGTTTTGAGGAGTTCTTTATCATTGAAACCGAGGTCGCAGAGAACGGGTGCATAAGCAACACCTACGTGACCCTTTGAAAGGATGAATCTGTCTCTGTCTTCCCATTTGGGGTTCTTGACATCAATGTTCATATACTTGTGGTAAAGAACTGTCATAACGTCGAGTGCACTCATACCGCCGCCGATGTGAGCGCTGCCTGCCCATTTTGTTGTATCAAGAGTAAGCAGACGAAGTTCGTAAGCTTTCTTTTCAAGAGCAAGCCATTCCTGTTTTGAAAGTGGCATAATATTTTCCTCCATTCGATTTTATCAATTTATAATGCACAAATTACAATGTACAATTAATTACCTTATTTCTGTTAAATCAGAATGCTTCGGGATGACGCTTTCTTACTGCGTTGAATGCATCTTCTGCAACATCAATTGTGTACTTGATATCGTCTTCTGTAAGAGATGCGTTGATGAAATGGTTGTGATGGCTTGTGATGAATATGCCTCTGCTTACCATTTCCTGAACCCAGTCCTGATGGATGAAAAGGCTGTCATCGTTTGTGATTCTTGTGTAGAAGAGTGCGGGTTCACCTGAACACTTGAGATTGAAGCCGTTGTTTGCAGCTGCAGCTGTAAGACCGTCTGTAAGCTGTGTGCCGAGCTTCTTGAACATTGCAGGAGCGTCAAGCTTCTTGAGCTTTTCGATACAAGCGATACCTGCTGCAAAGGGAACAGCACTCATCCAGTAGCTGCCTGTGTATGAAAGACCGCTCATTGCACTCTTGAGGAAATCCTTACCGCAAAGACAAGAAACGTTCCAGCCGTTTGCAAGAGCTTTACAGAAACAGATAAGGTCAGCTTCGAAACCGTAGTAATGGTCTGAACCTGCAAGGTCAAGTCTGAAGCCGCAACGAACGTCGTCTACGATAAGAACGATGTCATTGTCTGTACAGAGCTTTCTTACCTTCTGCCAGTAGCCTTCTGCGGGAAGTTCATTGTCAAGGAAGTTACCGTGCATATAAGGTGTTGCGATGAAAGCTGCGATTTCGCCTTTGTTTTCAGCAATAAGCTTTTCAAGTGCAGGGATATCGTTCCAGTCAACATAAAGATTGTTTGCAACGTCTTCGGGAAGAACACCGGGGTAGTCAAGTTTCTGTGTCCACATTGAAACACCGTGATAGAAACCGTTTACGAAGATGATCTTTTTCTTATGTGTATGATAACGTGCACACATGATCGCAGCCTGTGTTGTATCGTTACCGTTCTTTGCAAAGAATGCCCAGTCAGCAGATGCAACTGTGTCAACCATAAGTTCTGCGAACTCAACCATCTTGTATGAGGGAGTTGTTGTACAGTTTGCAAGTTCAGCCTGTTTCATAGCTGCTGCGTTTACATCGGGATCGTTGTAACCGAGAACGTTGGGACCGTAAGCACACATATAGTCGATATATCTGTTACCGTCAACGTCCCACATATATGAGCCTTCAGCTCTTTCTGAGAAGAAAGGCCATGATGTTGTAGGAAGCCAGAGACCTTCTGCAGGACCGAGGTGACCGTAAATACCTGAGGGGATTACGTCAACGGCTCTTTTGAACCATTCCTGACTCTTTTTATGATTTGCGTATTTTTTTGAAGCCATTTATGTACCCTCCTTAAGCGAGATAAAGACCTACGAGGTCGAGAATTCTGTTCATATTGTCAACCATTGAGATCATACCGCCCATTCTGATCTTGCCTTCACCGACACAAGCAACTGAGTTGACTTTGCCGTCGAAGAGATCACGAGCAAGCTTGATGTTATCAAACTCCATAAGTGCTCTGGGTGTATCTGTACCCTTTTTGACTGTGATGAGTCTGTGGTTGTTTACTCTGATGGTAGCCTGGGGACCATTCTTGATAGACATAAGGATTTCGCCGTTAACCATATGGTCAGCAGAAAACTTACCGATTTCATCATTATTGCCTATCTGAGCAATTGCAACAGCAATTGTGTAGAACATAAGTGTTGTGCTGATTTCAAAGAATTTTTCATCCTTAAGGTCTTCGGGATCGGGTCTCATGTATTTTGAGAGAAGATCTGTAAGGGGTACGAATTCCTTGAGAAGGAAACCGATATGCTGGAATCCCTTTGAGGGGATGGGGGTAACGGTACCGTCGATCATTCCGTTGAATTTTTCACATGATGAGAAGGGGAGCTTGATATCGCAGGGGCCGATACCGTCTTCCATTCTGCATCTTCCGTTTTTGAAGGTAATGGTGGCAGCAGGGCCTCCTTTAACTTCAATACCTATTGTGATAGGTTTTTTGTTTGTCAGAAGAGCTCTTGCATCTTCGTCCAGAGCGCACAAATTTTCAAGTGTACCCAGAACTGCGTAAAGGTTGATATACGCTAATGTTCTTGCATCAGTCAAGAAAATTCCTCCTTTTGTTTATAATATAATACTATTATATAATAACAAAATTATTTCTTTAAGTCAATAAAACTATATTAAAAATAAAAATTATTTTGTTATAAATTTAACAAAAAAAGTTTGTTGAAATGTAACAAAAAAGCACATCTCAGGATGTGCTTTCAAGTCTTATCAATATGAAGCTTTTTTAACTCTTTTTCTCTTCATCTCAATAAGTTCACGGTAGCTGATAAGCTCTACGCCGTGCTTTTTGAGATATTCGTGAGTATAGGGATCTTTCATAAGCTGATATTCCCATACTCTGTCACGCCAGAGACCTGTGATTGTCTTGAGTTCATCATTCTCAACAGAGGGATGAATGAAAGTTTCTGTTACACCGTCGGGGATATCTGCCCAGATCTTGAGAATTGTATCTCTGTATGTTTCGTAGCTTGCACGCATATCGTTGTTCCAATCGGGGAAGAGAAGATAGTCGGGCATAATTACGTTGTACTTGTTACCCCAGAGGTTTGTAAGAAGAGTCATTGCTGCGTAAACTGCATAGGGAGTACCTGCAGGACAGATTCTCTTGTCATGCTTTGTGAAGATACGGTAAGCATAGCCGTAATCACCGCAGATACGAAGAGCAAGCTTGCCGAGGCTGAGTCTGCCTGTGTAATGACCGTAAAGTGAACCCATATGATTATCGATGTGAGAGGGTTTCATTCCGAGTGAATGAGCATAATCGATCTGAGCACGGACTTCAGCTTCGATTTCTTCATACTTAGCGTTCTTTTCAACCATGTCACTTTCGTGCCACATGAAGCCTTCTTCGTCAACAAGTGATTTGCCGTCTGTGAGAGGTTTCCAACGATATTTTGCCCATTCGCTTGTAAGTGTTACGTGAACACCGATGGGATATTCGGGATGATCAATAGAGAACTGAACTGCTTCTTTTGCTGCAGGGCAGGGAAGCATAACTGTTGAAGATTTGAGCCAGCCGCCAAGGAAAAGTTCCTGAACAGCTTCGTTTGCTGCGGTACACATACCGTAGTCGTCAGCATTGACTATAAGATATTTTGCCATAATAAATGGTCCTTTCAATAAAATACAAATTATTACTTATATATCATACCATAAAATGAAAAATAATCAATAACCAAATTGAAAACAAATGTTGAAAAATTCACTCATTGTTAACATTCTCATTTATAATTCGGGAAAAGTCATATTTTTTATGAAAGAGGCTGCAAAATAGCTGTCAGATGCAAGGTCAATGCATACAGCATTTTCAATAAAGCGTGAAAGGTCATTTCTCTTCCTGATATATTTCAGTATTCCCGAAAGAGCACTGTTTCCGAGGAGTTTATATCTGCTTTGCAATTCAACGGGGAGAAGTCCCGTGAGTATTGCATTGGAGAGATTCAGCTTTTCTGAAAAACCTCCGCTGATATAAGCTTTGTCGATTTCTCTGAATGTGATATTGCTGAATTTTAGAAGTGAACACACAGCAGAATAAACTGCTGATTTTGCAAGCTGATATTTTCTTATATCTTCCTGTGTAATAAAAACATTATCGCATATGCGGAATTTTTCATCTGCAAGACACCCCGTTTCATCGAGGTATCCGTTTGTGAGAAGCTCTGCAACAATGTCAATAAGACCTGTTGCACAAACACCTTCAGCCTTTGTGTTGCAGATTGTTTCTGCACCTTTAAGGAATGAAAATCTGTATACGGCACCACGGAGGGCAGACATACCGCAGGATATATTTGCTCCTTCAAAACAAGGACCTGCAGCTGCCGTGGTGCAGATTGTCTTGTTGTCTGAAAACAGCACGATTTCGGCATTTGTGCCAAGGTCTATAAGCAGATTGAATCTGTTGTCTGAGGGCATTTCTGTTATATTGAGACCTGCGACAATATCAGCACCGATGAATGCTGAAATGTTGGGCAGAGAAACGATGTTGCTGACGCTGTTTATGCCTGATTCAGAGGCTTTCTGCTGTATGCCTTTAAGAAAAACAGGTGTGTAGGGACTTAATCCAATCCCTGAGCAATCTTCACCGAAAAAAGTATGAAGCATTGTTGTGTTGCCTGCAATATACATTGTATCTGCTGATGTTATGCCGTGTTTTTCAAGGAGCTTTCCGCATAATGAATTAATTGCGTTTATAAGGACAGATTGCAGTTCGTCTGAACCGTTTTTTCTGCAATAATCTGTTCTTGAGATAACATCTGCACCAAAAATTTTCTGAGGATTGAGCATTTTTATGCTGTCTGAAACATTGCCGTTTTCGTCTGTCAGCACAGCTTCGATGGTTGTTGTGCCGATGTCAACAGCTATATTTGTTTTGCCTTTCAGAATCATATTTTTGTCTGATTCGGATGTTGATATATTTTCTTCGGGCAGCGTGACGGTGATGTCTGATTCAATGATATAACGGCAGGAGAGTACATCTTCACCGTTTACGGGAACGGTGCATTTTCTGCAGATTCCTTTGCCTGCGCAAGGATGCTGAAAGTCAGCAGAATTGCTCATAAGTATGTCAGACAGCTTCTGCCCTTTTTCTGTGTTAAGAACAGATATTTTGTTGCCTTTTATAATGCTTACCGTTACCATTCCGTCACCGCCTTTCAGATAAATTATATAAACAGATATGTAAAGAGTCAAGTGCAAAAAGAAATAACCCCCGACCGTTCCAACCATGGTGCTTCGGCCGAGGGTTATTTCTGTTCACTCTTGATATCTAACATCTTTTTGTGTACCTCTCAATTCTGCAGATTTTTTACTGATGCCTTTTGTTTTCCGATCCTTTCATTGTGACTGAATTTTTTTTGTCTTTAAGTAAGATGAACTTTTCTTTGAAATTATCATTTTCAGGCATCTGATTCATATTTTGTATTTATGAATCCCGGGTTTTACCTGTACATTGGTATCACCTCTCTGTGTCTATATAATAGCACACAAAAAACAGTATTTCAAGATGTAAATTTGTACAAAGTTAACTAAAAATATTTATACAAGACGGAGATTTTGTATATAATGCTCTTGAAAAATATTGACTTTGATGTGTTTTTATGGTATTATTAATTTGTTCGGTGCCGTAAAAACGGCATATTTTTTTATCCTGAATGCAATTAAAAAAGGAGCTGTATTTTGTATTTTGTACAGCTCCTTTATTTTTTTAGTTTACTGCAAGACTTTCTTCAACTGCTTTTTCAGCCTGCTGTTTTGCATTTTCAAGGTCTTTGAGATTGATTTTTCCGGCTTTGATTCTGTAGAAACTGAAACCGAAAAGGAATACAACCATACCTATAAGGAAATACTGGTCGCCTGCTTCAAGAGTTGTGAAGAGTGAAACGCTGATAAGCAGGTCTGCGATGATTGCAAGAATGATTGTAACAATAAATGCTGCTTTAGGCATATGGAAAAAGCTGTTTTTCCAGGCTTCGGGGTACTTTTTGAGAAGTTTGAACATAAGACAGTTGTTGATGAGATTGAGAATCATTGTGGGAATCATCATAAGCGAGATGAGGTCATCAAGCCCCATATCAACAAACACGGGAACAATAGCAATTATGTAAAGCACGAGCATCATTACCCAGGGGTAACCCTTTTTGTTTTTCTTGCCGAGGAATGCGGGAAGCCAACCGTCTTCAATTGTTGCAAGCATAGGATGCTGAACACCTGCAATAGCACCGTAAAGTGATGTTGCAATTGCAAAACAAGCACCGCCGAGAGTAAAAATAACGTAAATTGCACGGGGGAATATCTTTTCAGCAACGACACCGAGATTCTTGTCTGCAACCTGGTCAATGGGAAGAACACCTGCTGTTACAATAGCAATAAGAACATAAACAATCATAACAACGAATGATGCAATAAGAATTGCCTTGGGAAGTGTTTTCTTGGGATTCTTTGCATCGGGAGTCATTTCAATGGGTCTTGTTGCACCCTGACACGCAAAGCTCATCATTGCAACAGCCATAATGAAGCCGAAAGGTCCGTCGCTGAAATAGCCTTCAGATGCAGGGTTTGCTGTTGAAAAATCAACCTTGGGAAGACCTGCGATGATATAAACAAGAAGAGAAAGAATCAGTACACCAACCATTATGAGATTGAATTTGCCCATAAATTTTCCGCCAAGGAAAGTTGTAGCAAAGAAAAGCGTAATGATTCCGATTGCCACAAACTTTCCGAATGGTTCAATCTGAGGGAATATGATTGACGCATATTCTACGATTGAAAGTCCGTACATTGCAAAGGCAAGACCTACAAAAATACCTGAAATTGCAGAAACACCTACAAGAAGGGGAGGTTGAAGAAGTGCTGACTGGCTGTAGTTACCGCCTGGCAGCACAAACATACCCGACATAAGTGTTTTGTAAGCATAAGCGAAAAGCACAACTATACAGGCGCATACGAGTGCAAGCGTTATTGATCTTCCCGTAAAGCCGATTGCCGTACCCATTGAAACGAAGATACCTGATCCGATGCAGTTGCCGATACCGTAACACGCAAGCTCGGCAACACCTAATTTCTTTTTGTTTTCAGAACTTTTTTCCTTTGACATATCAATTCCTCACTTTCTGAGAATTTTAATGATGTCTTTCACATCAGGGAAGTCAGTCATTGTCTTTGCGTAGTGTGCGTAAGTGATATTCATATCCTTGTCAACAGCCACAAAAGCGCAAAGCTGATTTTCACGGGGACCGTCTGTTTCTTCAGCAGGAGATAATGCTGAATTGACGGATTCAATCATATCGAGACTAAGCATTTTATACACATTTTTGCCTATCACAAATTCAACAAGCTTGTCACCTGCGAGCATATTTACAATGCCGTCTGCTTCAAAGACATTATACATATCGTAAAGCTTGCATTCTGGGTCTGCCACAAGTTCAAAGGGGTATTTCTTCTGATTCTTTGAGAGAGTGTGAATATCGCTTTGCATAACGAATTTTATATCATAACCCATTGCTTTGAAAAGGGGGTATGCTGCAGTAAATGAAGCAAGAAGCACTCTGCAAAGCTCACATTCATAGAATCTTGAGAATATAATGAATGTTTTACCGCTGAGAGTTCTGTCTGTGCCTTTGGGAGAATCATAAACAAAGTTTTCGAGCTTTTCACCAACAGTGAGTGTCTTATGATAAGGCTTTTCGTTTTTATTCCATTCTGCTCTGACTTCTTCAACAGCATTTTTGAAACGGTCAAGAGCTTTCTCTATTGTAACTTTTGCACAGGCAAGGTTGATACGCTGAAAACCTCTGCCGAGAGGACCGAACATCTCACCGTTGTCAAGATAAAGTCCTGCTTTTTCAAGCATTTTGCGGAGCTCAATATGTGTCATACCGAGCTTTCTCATATCAAGCCACTGCAGATATGTTCCCTCAAGGGGATATACTCTGATTTCGGGGAAATGCTCTGCCATAAAGTTTTCAACAATCACCGCATTTTCGTGAACAACAGTAATGAGTTCATTGAGCCAGTCTTCACATTCATTGTAAGCGGCAATGCAGGCAGGGTAAGCAAAAATATTAAGTCCCATCTGCATATTGAAAAGCGAACAGGCAGTTGCTTTTGCACGTGTTTTTGAGTCGGGAATGATAATGTTTGAACACTGAAGACCTGCAAGATTGAATGTTTTGCTGGGTGCTGTGCAGATTGCAATATTGTTGAGCACAAAATCGCCCACATTTGCCATAACGGTATGTTCATAACCGGGCATAATCAGATCGTGATGAATTTCATCATCGATAATGAAAACATCATTTCTGCAACAGATATCTGCAACCTTTTTAAGTTCTTCTTTTGTCCATACTCTGCCTACAGGGTTGTGAGGATTACAGAAAAGAAGTGCACTTGCTTTTTTACATTTTTTCTCAAGGTCAGCATAGTCAATTTCATATCTGCCGTTATTTTCAATAAGTTCGCTGTAAACTATTTTTCTGCTTTTTGCAAGTACAGCCATATCGAACGGGTAATAAACGGGAGTGAGAATGATTACACCGTCACCGGGTTTTGTGCTTGCCTGAATAAGAATTGCAAGAGCATCAACAACACCGGGAGTGTTGATAATCCATTCTTTTTTTACGTCAAAATCGTGTCTGCGTTTCATCCAGGAAATAACTGCATCAAAATATTTCTCTGTCGGGCTTGTGTATCCTAAAACCTGTGTTTCAGCAGTCTTTTTTATTGCATCAACAATCTGGGGAGCAGGGAAAAACTCCATATCAGCAACGGAAAGAGGAACAAACTCAGGTGATGCATTTTTTGCACCGTTCCATTTGTTGCTTCCGCAATTACGTCTGTCGGGAATGCTGGTAAAATCGTATTTCAAGGCTTTCACTCCTTTTGTATTTTTCTATAAAACAAGTATAACAATCCTCGTTGACATTATCAAGTTAATCTGCTAAAATTTTTTTCAGAAAATTATATGGAGGGATTACTGTGAGTGTTGTAATTGCCGTTCCTCAGATGGGCACAGACCTTTTCAGAAAATATATGAAGAGCAAATATGTGAAAAGCCTCGAAAGAGCAGGCGCCCAAGTCCGTTGGATTGAACTTGATGATACAGAAAAAGCCGTAAAAGAATCTATTAACTGTGACGGTCTTCTTCTTCCCGGCGGTGCAGATATCGAGCCTTCACTTTACGGTAGAGAAAGAGAAGAAAAGTGCGGAAAACCAAATGAACTGCGTGATAAATACGAATTCCTGATATATAATGAATTTGTGAAAACAGGCAAACCGATTCTGTGCATCTGCCGAGGTTTTCAGCTCCTGAATGTTGCAAACGGAGGCACTCTTCATCAGGATATTGCAGGTATAAAAAAGTGCAGTCATTCCGATTTTCTGAAGCGTGCAAAAGCAATTCACAATATAACCGTTACCGAAAATACAAAGCTTTTTTCTGT
Source organism: Acutalibacteraceae bacterium (assembly GCA_045636025.1). Classification (GTDB taxonomy): domain Bacteria; phylum Bacillota; class Clostridia; order Oscillospirales; family Acutalibacteraceae; genus UBA1081. The sequence goes on from JAZTWP010000060.1 coordinate 23,728, forward strand.
TATCGGAAAAACAGAAACGGGAGTCAACAGCCTTCATCATCAGGCAGTTGAAAAAGCGGGTGAAAACCTCATTGTTTCTGCTGTCAGCGAAGACGGATTTGTTGAAGCGGTTGAGCTTTCTGACCATCCTTTCTGTGTAGGTGTGCAGTGGCACCCTGAGCATATGAGCAAAAAAGACGCATTACAGCAGAATCTTTTCAATCAGTTTGTTTCTGCCTGTAAAAAAATATAACACAAAGACACCGCTTCATTCAGTTGAAACGGTGTTTTTTTGCATAAATTTAACTTTTTCGGACTTGCAAAACAGAAAGAATCTTTTCATATACTTCATCGAGGTGGTATGATGGATTTTTCTGTTTTGTTGCAGTTTTTTGAGAACATTATTCTTTTTGCACTGCATCTCGGATCGCCGAATCTTTTTCCCAGACCGTTGTCAAAAAAAGAGGAAGCCGAAGCTCTGAGGAAAGCCGCAGAAGGTGACAAACAGGCAAGAGATCTTCTTGTGGAGCACAATCTTCGTCTTGTTGTGCACATAATCAAAAAGTATTACTCTGCGGTGAATGATCAGGATGACCTTGTTTCAATCGGCACAATCGGACTTATCAAGGGAATAAACAGCTTTAAGTATGACAAAGGCGCAAGGCTTGCCACATATGCCAGCAGATGTATTGAAAATGAGATTCTTATGTATTTCCGTGCTCAGAAAAAAATAGCTCAGGATATTTCAATGAATGAACCTATAGAAACTGACAGTGAGGGGAATCCGCTGACGCTTGCCGATATAATCTGTGTTGAAGATACAATTGTTGATGACCTTCAGGAAAAGTCCGATGTTAAACGTGTGCGAAGTCTTGTGAACAATATGAAGAATGACAGAGACAGAACAGTTATAATTCTCAGGTACGGTCTTGACGGCAATGAACCTCTCACTCAGCAGCAGGTTGCAGATTTTCTCGGCATTTCAAGAAGTTATGTTTCCCGTATAGAAAAAAGAATTCTTGATTATATGCGTAAGAACTTTGATAATGAATAATAAATGTTTTTTATTGTCTATTGTCACAAATTAATTGAGATTTTAACCTGATATTTTTAATTGTATATATTATTTTGTTTATTGACATTTTAATGCAAATGATGATATAATCAGCATAAGGTTTCTGTGACTGACGGATAAGCGGAATTGACCGCAGGGAGCAGAAATATTTTGCTGATTAATTTCAGTAAATGCCGACCGTCTGGGCAGTCCTCAGGATAGGACTGCCTTTTTTATTACAGCCATGAAAGGAATCAGAATTATGAAAAAAGTTGCAATCATAATGGGTAGTGATTCAGATTTACCCGTTGTTGAAAAAGCTATCAACACTCTTGAAGAGTACGGAGTGCCTTTTGAGGTTCATGTTTACTCAGCACACAGAACTCCTGCAGAGGCTAAAGAGTTCTCAGAAAATGCACGAGCAAACGGTTTTGGTGCTATAATTGCGGCAGCAGGTATGGCTGCACACCTTGCAGGTGCAATTGCTGCAAACACAACTCTTCCCGTTATCGGTATTCCCGTTGCGGCTAAGTATCTTGACGGTATGGATGCTCTTCTTTCAACTGTTATGATGCCCACAGGTATGCCCGTTGCAACTGTTGCTGTCAACGGTGCGGCAAATGCGGCTCTTCTTGCAATCCAGATTCTTGCAGTTACAGATGCAGATCTTGAAGCAAAACTTGCAGATGCAAGAAAAAAGGGTAGTGCAACTGTTCTTGAAAAGAACAAGGCAATTGAAGAAAAATACAACAAGTAAATTTTGCTGAATTGGGACGAAGAGAATCTTCGCCCCGATTTTCGCATTAAAAAATAGTAAAAATAATTTCAAAATTCCAAATACAGGAGGAACAAACAATGAAAAGTTTCAGTGAAAGCTACAAAGAAGCAGGTGTAGATATTACTGCCGGCTACAAAGCTGTTGAACTTATGAAACAGCACATCGCAAGAACAATGACAGGTAATGAGGTTTCAGACATCGGCGGTTTCGGCGGTCTGTTCAGTCTTGACCTTGAAGGCATCACAAAGCCCGTTCTCGTAGGCGGTACAGACGGTGTCGGCACAAAGCTCAAGCTTGCATTCATTATGGACAAGCACGATACAGTAGGTATTGACTGCGTTGCTATGTGCGTTAACGATATTATCTGCTGCGGTGCAAAGCCCCTTCTTTTCCTTGACTACATCGCTTGCGGCAAGAACGTTCCCGAAAGAATTGCAGACATCGTTGCAGGTGTTGCAGAAGGCTGTGTTCAGTCAGGCGCATCACTTATCGGTGGTGAAACAGCAGAAATGCCCGGTTTCTATCCCATCGACGAATACGACCTTGCAGGTTTCTCTGTAGGTGTTGTTGATAAAGACAAGATCGTTGATACTAAATCAATCGCAGAAGGCGACGTTATCATTGCTCTTCCTTCAAGCGGTGTTCACTCAAACGGTTTCTCACTTGTAAGAAAAGTTTTCGATGTTGAAAATGCAGACATCAAAACTCCCCGTGAAGAGCTTGGCGGCAAATCAGTTGGCGAAACTCTTCTCACTCCCACAAAGATTTATGTAAAGCCCATGCTTGCGCTCTTTGAAGAAGTTAAAGTCAAGGGTGTTTCACATATCACAGGCGGCGGTTTTTATGAGAATATTCCCAGAACAATCCCCGCAGGTCTCGGTGCAAAGATCAAGAAGTCAGACATCAAGATTCTTCCCATTTTCGACCTTATCGCAAAAGAAGGCAACATCCCCGAAAGAGATATGTTCAATACATACAACATGGGTGTCGGCATGAGCGTTATCGTAGCTAAGGAAGATGCTGAAAAGGCAATTGAAGTCCTCAAGGCAAACGGTGAAGATGCTTACATTATCGGTGAAGTTATCAAGTCCGAAGAGGGTGTTATCATTGAGTAAGAAGAACATTGCCGTTCTCGTTTCGGGCGGCGGCACAAATCTTCAGAGCCTTATCGACTGCGAAAAACAGGGTATGTTCGGTGAGAGTAAAATAACTCTTGTTGTTGCATCAAAACCCGGTGTCTATGCACTTGAAAGAGCCGCAAACAATGACATTGCATCGGCAGTGCTTTGCCGTAAGGATTATGAAAGCATTGCAGATTATTCAAAAGCACTTGTTGAAACTCTTAAAAATGCAGATATCGACCTTGTTGTTCTTGCAGGTTTCCTGACAATCATTGATGAACAGGTTTATGAGGCTTATCCCAATGCTATAATCAACATTCATCCCGCACTTATCCCGTCATTCTGCGGTAAAGGTTATTACGGACTTCACGTTCACGAAGCGGCACTCGAAAAAGGTGTTAAAGTTTCAGGTGCAACAGTGCATTTCGTAACTCCCGAATGTGACGCAGGTCCCATTATTATACAGAAGGCAGTTGAAGTCAAACAGGGTGACACTCCCGAAACACTCCAGAAGAGAATTATGGAAGAAGTTGAATGGAAAATTCTTCCCGAAGCTGTAAAACTCTTCTGTGAAGACAGATTGGAAGTTAAAGACAATATAGTTTACATAAAAGGAGAGTAAGAATGAAAATTTCTACTATCGCAAATGAGCTTAATTCTCTTGCTTATCACGGCAGAGGTATCATAATCGGCAAGAGTGCCGACAGCAAAAAGGCTGTAACTGCTTATTTCATCATGGGCAGAAGTGAAAACAGCCGTAACCGTGTTTTCGTTGCAGAAGGCGATGCAATGAGAACAAAGGCATTTGATGAATCAAAGATGACAGATCCTCATCTTATCATCTACTATCCGGTAAGAGTGCTCGGTAACAAAACAATCGTTACAAACGGTGACCAGACAGACACAATCTATGACCTTATGGATAAGCAGATGACATTTGAACAGGCTCTCCGCACAAGAGAGTTTGAAGACGATGCCCCTAACTTTACTCCCAGAATTTCAGGCATCATCCGTCTTGAAAATGACGGTATGAACTATGCAATGTCAATTCTCAAGAGTGCAGAGGGTGACGATTCATCTTGTGAAAGATTCACATATGCTTACTCAAACCCCATCCCCGGTAAGGCAAAGTTTATTCATACATATAACTGTGACGGCAATCCTCTTCCCTCATACGAAGGCGAGCCCAAGACACTTGAACTTCCCGATGTAAGCATTGATGAGCTTACAGACCTTATCTGGACAAATCTTAATGAAGACAACAAGGTTTCTCTTTTCGTAAGATACATTGATATTGAATCAGGCGAAACAGAAACAAGAATCGTTAATAAAAATAAGTAATCCGGAGGCTATTATGAACGAATTTGAACTTAAATACGGTTGTAACCCCAATCAGAAGCCTGCAAAAATCTATATGGCAGACGGCAGCGACCTTCCCATTGAAATTCTTTGCGGCAGACCCGGTTACATCAATTTCCTTGATGCATTCAACTCATGGCAGCTTGTAAAGGAGCTTAAAGCTGCAACAGGTATGCCTTGTGCAACATCATTCAAGCACGTAAGCCCCACAACAGCAGCTGTAGGCACACCTCTTTCAGATAACCTCAAGAAAGCTTGCTTTGTTGATGATATCGAAGGTCTTGATGAATCACCCCTCGCTTGTGCTTATGCAAGAGCAAGAGGTACAGACAGAATGTCATCATTCGGTGACTGGATTGCTCTTTCAGACGTCTGTGACGTTACAACAGCTCTTCTTATAAAGAGAGAAGTTTCAGACGGTGTTATCGCTCCCGGTTATGAGCCCGAAGCACTTGAAATTCTCAAGCAGAAGAGAAAGGGTAACTACAATATCGTTAAGATCGATGAAAACTATGTGCCCATGGAACAGGAAGTAAAGCAGGTTTACGGCATTACTTTTGAGCAGGGAAGAAACAACTTCAAGATTGACAACGAACTCCTTACAAAGGTTGTTACAGAAAATAAGGATATTCCCGAAGAGGCAAAGAGAGACCTTATCATTTCTCTTATCACTCTTAAATATACACAGTCAAACTCAGTCTGCTATGCATACCAGGGTCAGGCTATCGGTGTAGGTGCAGGTCAGCAGTCAAGAATCCATTGCACAAGACTTGCAGGTCAGAAAGCAGACAACTGGCATCTCCGTCAGCATGAAAAGGTTCTTAATCTTCCTTTCAAGGCTGAACTTGGCAGACCTGACAGAGATAACTGTATCGACGTTTACATTTCAGATGACAGTGAAGATGTTCTTGCAGACGGCAACTGGCAGCTTTACTTTACTCAGCAGCCTGCTGAATTCACAAAGGCTGAAAAGAGAGCTTACCT
>JAZTWP010000061.1:0-11807 GCA_045636025.1 Acutalibacteraceae bacterium
GAAGTAAGAGTGAAGAAGTTAGGGCGGGACACCCGCACCCGGTTATAATAGGGTAAGGGGCGAAGCCCCTTCCACACTTATTCACTATTACCTATTACTTCTTACTTAAACAATAATTTATCGCAGATAAATTATTGTTTAGTGCTTAAAGCACTTATTATACTCTTTCACCCATTTGAGCACGGCTTTGCGGTCGTACTTTTTAGGCATTGCAGATGTGACTGCTGTTGCTCTGAGAAGCTCAAGACCCATTCTGACAACCTTTTTGAGAACAACTTTGTTGTTGATAAGACCTGACAGCTTGATTTTAATGTCAGCAGGTTTCATTCCGCCGAGCATTGATGCGAGGTCTGTTGAATCTGCACCGATTGTCATATCGTCTGCATTGAGAATGCCTGTTCTGAATATGTAATCAAGTTCACTTCCCTCAAGACGGGTAAGCATAAGTTTTACGCAGGCAAGAGGAGCAAGACCTTTGCCGAGCTTGTTGTAATATTTTGTCTGATACTGCCACAGAGTTTCTGCGCTGAAAGCATTGTCTCTGTCTGCAATAACTGTATCAGCAAGGATTCTTGCGGCTTTGAAGCTGTTTGCAATACCTGAACCGATAACGGGTACAGTCATAAATGCGCTGTCACCGATTGCGGCATAACCGTCTGCAACCATAACACCGAGGGGCTGACGGACGGGAATATTGACAAACTGACCGCCACGGAGCTTTTCTGTGCCGATACTGTCGTTATCTTTGCGGAGTGTTGCCATTGTTCTGTCAACTTCAGCCATATCAAAGGGTAAAAATCTGCCGATAAGCACGTCTGTGTGCTCATCTTCGGTTGCAACCCAGGTGATGCCGAGTTTGTTCTCGTGAAGCATAAGCACTTTGAATGCATCTATGTCGTCAACTTCTGCAGTTTTGTTCCAGAATGCTCTGTAAACATAGAACTGTTCATAATCGATTGAACTGTTCTGAATTCCGAGCCAATGGGGGAGTGATTTTCTCACGGGAGAGTTCATACCTGCCGCATCAATGACAAGGTCTGCATAAAATTCACCGTCTGCAGTCTTTATTCCTGTGACTCTGTTGCCTAAAACAACAGCACCGAGAATTTCACAGCCGTAAACAAATTTTACACCTGCTTTTTCTGCATTTTCTATGATATAATTGTATATATCTCTGCGTTCCATCTGAATTTCAAGCTCATCAATCGGAGTGTTCTGATGAAGAGCTGTTTCCATTGCAGGACCGTAGAAAGTCATATCGTGCTTGAGATTCCAGAGAGATTTGTCGGGAAGATCAAGACCGAGGGCGGTGAAACCTTTTTTGTCAAAAATATCGGTCCAGTCGTGCCCCATATTTTCTCTTGTGTTCTTTTCGTAAACAGTTACATCATAACCGTGTTTTGCAAGCAGCATACCTGCGGTGATTCCACCGTGACCGCCACCTGCAACAATAATCTTGTTGCCCATAATTATTCTCCTTATCGGATTGGTGTTTTTATGTGTTTGTGAATAAATAAAGTTTTATTACGCAATTTCACGCATTTTCATATCAAGCGTAAAAAGAACTGAATATTGTTTGTGTGAAAAGAGTTTTTTTGAAACTTTTTTTATTTGCGGAGTAACCCAAGGGATTGGTTGAGGCTGAATATTTTCAATCGGTGCGATAAAATCTGTATCAATACCATATTTTGACAAGTATTCAAGAAGCATATCTGCACATATATAATTTTTTATGTTTGCAAGAAGCAAAACGGACGGAGTCAGTACAGACAATGCCATGCTGTAAAAATATATATTGCTAAGAACAGAATTAATTTCAGGAATAACAGAAACTGCTATTGTAAAAGCAATTGAAACAATTATGCAAAGAATGTTAGCAATTTTCAGAAAAACAGATTTTGTTCTTTTGCTTAAAATATATAATCCGACAAAATTTGCTATACCTAAAAGTGAAGACAAAATTAATAAAAAAGCTTTAAGATATGTGTTTTTTGAAGCCTTTAATATTTTATTGTAATTTCTTTGCTTTGATTTTTGCTCAGCAATTTTAATAGAATTTATTTCTGTAAATAAAGTATCTATATTTTTTTCAATGTCATCAACATCATCTGCCAATGAACCAATGTTTGTTTTCATTGAATTGATATCATTGTGATGATCCTTTAGTATTTTTGTATTTCGTTCAGTTTTTATCATCTGATCTTCTTGGTCTTTCAGCTGCTTGATGACACCTATTAATTTCTGTCTTGCCAAATCATTCAATTCTTCTTCAGATGCGCCCTGCAGCTTAAGTTCCAATTCTCTGACTACTTTTCTGTTCATGGCGATGTTTGAAACACCGAGTTCGAACAAATATTTAGTGCTTTCTGCAAGTTGCTCATGAAATCTGCAAGAAGCTTCCTGTGCATCGGTGGAAGCTTGTTGAGCATTTGTAATTTCTACTAAACTGTCCTGAATAGAATTTATTGCTTTTGAATTTCGCAAGAAACCTGTTTTTGCCTGACTTGCTTCTTCAGCTTTTTGCATTGCCTGTTTTGCTGCGTTTTTTGCCTCTTCTACTTTTTCGCTGAGTATATTTATTTTTTCTACTGTAGATGTAATAGTTTCGGAAAAAACATCTTCATTGTTTGTTGTGCCGGTTTGCTGTTGACTGTATTTATTAAAAAAATTTTTTTCATTCATTTTTTATTTACCCCCAAAGCAATGCATCTAACATATCATTTTTGATATCAGAATTATTATCTTCTATGATTTCAATATAATTGTCAATTTTTTGCATATTGTTTTCTATCTCAGTAAAAGATTCAAAAGCATAGCGGAAAGAAGCTTCTGCAGTTTTATAGAGTTCTTTTATTGCGATCTCAGCACTTTCTGCAGATATCCACATTTCTGCCTGCTTATATGAAAGTTTTGCATTGAGCAAATGAAGTTGTTGGTTCTGAAGATTAATACGTTCATATTCCAGCTTATTTTTTCTTATGCCCTGAGAAATATCAGAACCGACAGCAATTGCAAATCTTCCGATTCCGACAAAATTTACACGCAGAATGAATTTTCTTGCAGTTTCCGGATTGATTCCGCCTGAACTGATAACGGCTCTGATTGCAGCATCTCCGATATCTATTGCTGTAAACGTTCCGCAGGAAATTGTGAGCATTCTTGTAATGGTTCTGTTTTTAATCGGCAATACAGCATGCCAGTTGATTTTTTTCAAATCTGTTAAAGAGGAAATGTCATCTTTCCTCAATTCAGCTGCAAGTCGTCGTAAAAAATAGGCACCACGTACAATGCATTCATTTATTATGACAGGCATTGCCTGTTTTGAAATTTCATGGAGTATGCCGATTTCTGTTCGTAAATCAAATCTGACATTAAGTAAAGTTCCGTTAAAAAGCTTGGAAATAAGCTTGGGTAATTCAATATTTGCTATTTCTTTGTTTTTGAAAATCGGCAAGACAGACAGTTCTTTTATAAGAGATAATAATGGTCCCGGCAATCCTGTGCCTTCACTGAGAGTTCCTGAACCTGCCATATCACTTACCATATGAAATATCCAAAATACAAAGCCATACAATATCTTTTTAGGGATATCGTCACCTATGAAAGTTTCATTTTGGATATCTACAATTATGAAATTTCCGAATGTATCTGTTCCGTAGGCTTTTTTTGTGATTTGAGTAAGTAATGAAAATGCCAATCCGACAGGAGTCGGATGATGAGCAAAATCTCTTAAATGATGCTGTAAGCCTCCGCCAAAAATACTTGTAACAGTATCTGATGCTAAGTGAAAACCTTTTTTGCCGTTTTTGTGTTTTTTATTTTCTGATAAAAATTTTATTGCCCCCGGAACATCATTGTCACTGCCCTTAAAACCTTGCATTTTTGCCACTTTGACAACAAAATTCTCAATTTTTTCTTTACCGAATTCGTGGGCATTTTCAAAAGAAAATTCTCCCACAAAAAAGGAATCGATCAGTCCGGTAATAACTCCGCTTGCAACGGCAATAGTATAATCAATGCCATCTGCATGATTTGTGAGTTTGTCAATTTCTGAATTATATTCAAGCAGTTTATCTTCAATATCAAGTAATTGACTATCTATTATATCAAGTCCATTTTTTATATCGCTATGCTTTTTGTCTGAGTTGTAGGGTATAATATCATATTCAATTTCAAGATTTTCACTATTTATGGTTTCTGAAATAATTTTTAATGATGTTTCCATTTTTACAATCTCCTCATTACACAGTTTTATAAGAATGTTTACAAAGCAGCTTAATATTAAAGAAATGAAATTGTTGCAATGATTTTAATTATAAAAATATGTTAGCATATTTTTTAGTGTGTTTCAATAAAAATAAACAAAAAGAGAAAGCAAAATTAATTGCTTTCTCTTTGTTATATCAGAGTAAATCGTCAAAGAATCTGATGTTTGAGGGGACGGGTTTTCTTTCGTCTGACTGTTCCTTTTTGATAACTTCAACAATTCTGTCATTAATGGGGGTGGGAACACCGCATTTTCTGCCCCATTCGCAGACAACACCGTTGATTGCGTCAACTTCGCAGGGTTTGCCGTTTCTGATATCCTGAAGCATTGAGGGAACAATGCCTCTGTGCTTTTTCATTGCGATAGGAACAAGAAGTGTTGCGAATGCACGTTTAACGGGATTTGTATAGTAGAAAAGTTTTGTGATGTCCTTGCCCTGAACGGGTACGAACTCTGCACCTGCAGCGTGACCGACGTCGATACATTCTTTCATACAGCGGACAGCAATTTTTCTTGCATCGGTATTTTCTGAAACATCACCGAATGCACCGCCAACAACAGTACCGAGACCTGAGAATGTTGCGTTGATAAGAAGCTTTGACCAACGGGCACCGATAAGATTTTCTTCCTCATAAACGGGACACATAAGTTCAAGAATATCTTTAACCATATTGAACTGTTCGTCTGTGATACCTTTCATTTTGCCCATATGGAATGAAAGGCTGTCAGGCTCACTTGTGAGAATACATACACCGGGTTCTGTAAGCTCTGCACCCCATTCAACGGTACAGCCCATTGTGTGTTCTTCACCGATGATTTCTGCAATACCGGGTTCGGGGATGCCGTTCTGAAGTGTGACGATAACACCTGTTTCTGTCATATAATCTTTAAGGAAAGTGACAACCTCTTTGTTGAGAAGCTGTTTTGTCATAAGAAAAATAACATCGTATTTCTTTGTCATTTCATCAGGTGTAAGAGCATTAACGGGAACAGTCATTTCAACTGTACCTGTGATAACAGCGCCTTTTTCTTTGAGTGCGGCAATGTGAGCCTTGTTACGGTTTATAAGGTCAATTTTACCACCGTTTTTTGTAATATAGGCACCGAGAACAGTTCCGAGTGAACCTGCACCGTAGATTGCACATTCAATATTTTTCATATTTAACACCTTCCGTTATTATTATTTTTTTCAGCTTAACATATTTTTATAAAAAAAGCAAGAAAATTTGAAAAATGCTATTGACAAATCTGAATTGATGTGTTATTATTATCGAGCATTATGGAGAGATACCGAAGTGGTCATAACGGAACGGTCTTGAAAACCGTCGTACCTTTACGGGTACCGTGGGTTCGAATCCCACTCTCTCCGCCATTTTTTTTATCCAAAAATAGGAACTAACACGTTACCCGGAGCAGTACTCAAGTTGGTGACGAGGCGCCCCTGCTAAGGGCGTAGGCCGGCTAAACCCCGGTGCGAGAGTTCGAGTCTCTCCTGCTCCGCCACAAATAAAGACACCCACAAGGGTGTCTTTATTTGTTGTATAAGAAAAAATGCAAAAGGAGAGACTCGAACTCATCGTCCATGTGCGACGGTTCGCCGAAGCCGGAGGAGCACGGACATAAAATAGGATTTATTCCGCAGGACAAAGTCCTGCGAGTCTCTCCTGCTCCGCCACAAACAAAGACACCCACAAGGGTGTCTTTTTTCGTGGGTTGAGATAAGAAAACACGAACTCGAGCACCGAAAGGTGCGGGTATCGAGTACGACCGCAAGAGGGGAGTGTCTCCTGCTTCGCAAAAAAAAGATAAGTCTTTTGACTTGTCTTTTTTTATTCAATCCGAAGAATGCTTATATCGTCTATCAATACTGCAAAATAAAATGTAATATAAAATTTTACTGTTCTCTGAAATTAACTGTGTCGTTTTCGGCATTCATTGATGCAACTTCAGCAATGTACATGTCACCGTCTATGTTAACAGATTTTGATTTCTTTGCAAAAGCCATCGGCACACCGAATTCCTTTGCAACAAAAGCGGCAATTCCTATACCTGATGCCTCAATTGTCAGTACCTTGTTTATGTTCTTGTCAGCCAAACGGCGTCTGAACTCTCTGCCCATTTCCTCAAGCAATGCAACATCTACCTGATGATTAAGAAAACTGTCAACTTTAAGAACATTGCCGGGTTTTACAACACAGTCTTTTATGATTCTTTCTTTCAAGAAGTTCATTTCTGATTTCTCCGTGCCGATACAAAACAGTGTTGTTGTCATTTTACCACATTTGTCGTAAAAGTAAATCTGTTAATGAAATAAAGATACTGTATATGAAATAATATCTTTTTTAATAATATTTAGTTGTTTGTTGACAATTTATGGCGGATTTTATATACTTTAATTTAACAAGAAAACTTTTCATTATATGGAGTGATAAATATGAAAAGGATTTTATGTATAATTCTTTCGCTGACATTTCTTATTACGCTTTGTTCTTGCGGAGAATCGGTTTTTGAAAAATCAAAGTTTGTGATCAATACAGAGAAACTTTCTTATGATGAGAAAACTGATCTTTACACAACAACAGCAGAATTCAAAAGTATTGAAGGTTCATATCCTGATTATCTGGTTGCAGATAAGCTTGTTTGTGAAATAACCGATGAGACGGAGGTGCTTGTTTCAAAAACAGAAACAGACTCTGCCGAAAACTGGAAATTCACAGACTATATTTTCTGGCCCGGAATAAATACAATAACAGTTTCTGCATATGTCGGTGAAAATGTTGTTGATTCTGTCAGTATAAAATGTGATAACAGACACGATATAAGTGTTGTTTCAAGAGAAGATGACGGTACAGATTCTGACAATGACGGACTTTCTGATCTTTTTGAGCTGTTATATGCATATACACAGCCTTATAATGCAGACAGTGATGGCAACGGAATCAAAGACGGTGAAGAAGACTTTGATTCTGACGGAGTGAAAAATGCCGACGAGCAGAAGAATAATTGTTCACCTTTTGCGCCAGATACCGATGCAGACGGACTTTCTGATGCAGAAGAAATAGAATACAGCACCGACCCTGCAAAAGAAGATACCGATGATGACGGAATTCTTGACCCCGATGAAATCCGTCTCGGCTTTGATGCAATCGGTACTGATGATTCACAGACTGTCATCAGTCATAACTGTCAGCAGGCAATCGGTTCTCAGCTTAATATGACAATTGATATTGAAATGAAAGCAGAGCAGCTCAAATCTTTTGATGTGTGTGAGATTCCTGCGGCTTCTTCACTTGCTCCCGATAAGATTGACGGTATGTTCGGCTCAGCCGTGAATTTCAATCTTGATGGTGAATTCAATTCTGCAAATGTTTCATTTGAACTCAGCGGTGATACTTATGATGCAGAAAAGTCATATGCACTTTACTATGTAAACCATGAAACACTTATGCTTGAACGTGTTTCAAATCAGAGTTATGAAGGCAATGTGCTGACTGCAACACTTGAGCATTTTTCTGATTATCTTATTCTTGAAGAGCCTCACGATGACTTTGTTTCTATCCGTGATATTTACGAAGAAGATGATGATGATTACGATAACGACGGTTTTCTGAATGATGAAGACCTGACACCGTATGCTGCAGATTATTTTAAGACATATGAGGACTACATAAATTATTTTTATCCTGATGAAGACGTAATTTCGATGCATGTGTCTGCTCCTGATTCACCCGACAGCGGAATTGTTTACAACGGTAATTCAGGACATTCCTGGATGAGTTATACAAAAGACGGAAAAACTGAAACCTCAGGATTCTTTGGCGGTATTGACTCTATTGAAGCCGCATCGGGCAGCAGTAAAGCAGGCTATGTAAAGACTCCGAATTATTACTATTATACAGATGCCCCGGACACTCATCATAAATATACAGAAACGAATCCGGAACCAACACTTTGTACAGTAGCGCTTCCGATTGTGCTTGAATCTTCAAAGTATGATGAATATAATGATTTTATAAAAAGCTATACAAAGAACTATAATCTGTATGACAATAACTGTACAACATATGTGCTTGATTGTTTTGATGAACTTGATGTTGATCATGATATATATCCGTATATCGATTATGAATATATTGCAAAATCGGTACTGACAAAAGTGACATTTTGGGATTCATATGACGGATTTTTGTATGGTGTTGATGCCAATTCTGATGTGAATACCGTGCTTTCATTTATAATGAAAGACGGTTGCAGCCCCGGTCAGGCAGCATACTGTATTGCAAGATATTATGAGGATGAGGCAGTACATTGTTACAGCCGCACAGACGAAAACGGCAATGTGATTTACGCTTATTCATCAAAACATGCACAGAAACTTGCAGAAGACAGAGTAAATGACAAAACAGATGATGTTGTCAATTATGCTTATACTGATAAAATTGTATGGAACGGTCATACATATCAGATTTTTGATGTAAGTATGACATGGAGCTCGGCAAAAGCTTTTTGTGAAAGTAAGGGCGGACATCTTGCAACAATATCATCTGCAGAAGAACAAAGCGCAATTGAAAGACTTCTTGACCAGGGAGGTAAGAAACAATACTGGCTCGGTCTTGATACTCAGACCGGTTGGGTTACAGGTGAAGCAATAACCTACACAAACTGGGACAGCGGAGAACCCAACAGCTGTTCAAGAAGAGGGCTCAGAGAGCGTTATACTCACATACTGAATGTTCCCAATCCTGCAAGAGGAAACAGTGCACGATTGAAATGGAATGATATGTTCAATGACAATACTTTCCCTGATGAAGAAGATAATTTCTCTTTGCATACGGTAGGTATTATCTGCGAATGGGACAATGTTATACAATAAATTAAGAGAAGGCGGAAAATGAAATGAAAATATGTACACAATGTAACTCAAGATTTCCTGATCAGGTGAATTTTTGTCAGGTATGCGGAGAAAAGCTTCCCGAACCTATAGAAGAGCCTAAAGTGATTGTTGAAGCAGAAGCTCCTGAAGCTCCTGCAGAGAAAAAGAAAGGTCTTCTGTGGTGGCACATTCTTCTTATTGTTGTATCTGTGCTGGTTGTTGCAGGTATTGTTGTGGCTGTTGTATTCTTTGCGGCAAAAAATAACGACAATAACCCGGTTGACGGTGAAGGTGTCACTCAGGAAGCTGATGAAGACGATGAGGATGAAGATTCAGACGACAGCAATTCCGGTTATTCAGGTGCTGAACAGAGTGCCGTTGCTGAAGAAAACACAACCGGAAAAACTGAGAATATGACTTCAAGTGACGGAAGTCCTCTTGACTCACAGGAAGAAACAACAAAGAACAACGGTTCTTCAAACAGCGGTTCCGGAAATAACGGTTCTTCAAATAACGGAGCTTCATCAGGCGGAAACTCTGCTGTAAGACCCGGTCCCTCAGGCTCAGATGCAGGTTTTTCTTCTGAAGATGAAGCAATCAATGCTGTTCTCAACAGCAAATATTATATGTCTTCAACAGATGATGAAGCAGGCTCTATTGAACTTGCAATAAGTGGTAATAATATGGAGCTGTATATGAGTGTTGAAGGTATGCAGATGGGCATTCTTGTTCTTGACGGTGAAACATATTTTGTAAACAGCGAAAACCATTATGTGAATATCAAGGAGCTTACTGATCTTATGGAGGGTGAACTTGATATGACAGAAATGGTTGCTCTTGCTGATACATTTAATTTTTCAAAGTATAATTTCACAAGAACTGAAAAGAGTGCAGCAATGCTTGACGGTGAATCTGCTACTCTTTACAGATATAAAGATGGCGCAACAGAGCTTGTTTTCTATTTTGTTGCAGGCGAACTGAAAGTGCTTGAATTCTACCCTGATGGTGTTACAGACGGTTATGTTATGGCAATCAATGATTTCAGATCAGTTATTCCTTCAGATATGCTTACTCTCAACGGTCGTGAAGAGACAGACCTGTTTGTATTCATCATTGAAATGATGAATACAATGCAGTAAAAAATCAATATTGACATTTATGCATTTCAAGTGATATACTTTTTTTTGTAAATAAACCGAGAAAGAGGTAATTTTATGAAAATCTGTACTTATTGTAAAGCTCAGTATGATGACAGTGAAGTAATATGCAGAACCTGCGGTAACAAGCTTGTTGACGCAGGTGCAAATCAGGGCTATGCCCCCACAGGTTATGATCAGGCTCCTCAGAATCCGCAGCCTCAGTATCAGCCTCAGCCGTATCAGCAGGCTCCTCAGCAGCCTTATCAGGCTCCCGTGACACCTCCTGCTAAAAAAGGTGGTATTCAGTGGTGGCACATTCTTCTTATCGTTCTTGCCGTGCTTATTATCGGCGGTCTTATTGCAGGCATAGTTGCAGTTGGTGTTATCGGCAATAGTGATGCTCCCGTTGAAGACGTTTATGAAGAGGTTGAAAACGTGGACGATGATGAAGATGATGAGATTGTAACATCAGATGCTGTTGATACTGATGATGAGGAAGAAGTTGTTGATGAAACAACAACAGAAGCTCCCGTTGAATATACAGTCGGTGAATTTGTGGACGGTATATATTCAAACGAATGGGCAAATATGTGGATTGATTTTACAGGCTGGACAGAAGGCTCAGCAGAAGATTATTCTGTATATACTGCAGACGGTAAAACGGATTGCTGGCTTGTTGCATTGGATTATGATTCAATGACTCAGGTTGTAATTCTTGCAGAACCTCTTTACGGACTCAATAATGCATACACAGAAACTGAGTATCTTGATATTGTGCTGTCACAGGTTACACCTGTGTATGATTCATATGATCTCGAGTATACAGTTTTTGACTATTATTCAGAAGAATATGCAGGCAAAACTTATGAATGTGCAGATATTGAAATAAGTTCAACAAGCTCATATATCGAATATAAAACAGTAAAAATTGATAATTATATGGTATCGTTTATTATTTCAAATAATGCAGGTGAATGGGGTTCATTCTATATGCCCTATATATACGAATATTAATATCAATAAAAAATCTGACTCTGAGGTAAAACTCAGGGTCAGAAATTTTTTTATCTGTTATTCGGTTTTTCGTTTGCAAAAACTCTGAAAAGCGGCAGACATGAAGTGAAGAATTTCTTGTAGGCTTTGCAGTAATCTTCGCTTCTCTGAGTACGTTTGCAACCTCCTGCACGGCACATTCCCGCTACGGCACAGGTTTTACATTTTTCAGGCACTTTCAGACTTTCTCTGATGAAATTTTTCGCAGTTTCACTCTTTTCCATTGCGGTGAAGTCGGTTTCCTTTATGTTGCCCAGAAAATATTCATCGGTGCAGTAGAAGTCGCAGGGATAGATATTTCCGTTAGCTTCGGATACATACTGATGTGTGCAATGCCCCTGAATACCGCATTGTTCGGTGGGTTGTCTGAGAAAAAGCCTTACCCAGTTGTCAAACTGACGGATGCTGACATAATTGTGCCTTACCTAGTCCTTGACATAGAGATTGAACACCTTGATAAGGAAGTCGGCATACT
>JAZTWP010000062.1:0-7984 GCA_045636025.1 Acutalibacteraceae bacterium
ATTAAGGAAAGAATCGGCGCAGCAGCTTGCCCCGTAATCATTCCGCTTGTTGCTGATAACAAGGTTCATGGTTACGTAAATCTTATTGAAAATAAAGCTTATGAGTTTGACGGCGGTCCCGCTAAGGAAGTTCCGATGCCGACTGATGACCACCACATTACAGATATGCTTGAGCATCTCAAGGAGAGCGTTGCAAGCGTTGATGAGGAGCTTATGGAGAAGTTCTTCAACGGTGAGGACTTCACAAGGGATGAAATCTTGAGCGGTCTTCGCATCGGTCTTTCTTCGGGCGATATCGTTCCGATTGTTGCTTGTTCAGGCTTTAAGAACGAGGCTGTTGATATGCTCCTTGATTTTATCAAGGAAATTGCTCCGTCTGCTGAGTCATTTAAGCAGAAGGCGAAGACAGAGGACGGTGAGGATATCGAGCTCAGCGTTGATGCTTCCGCTCCGCTTTCTTCACTTGTATTCAAGACAGTTGCCGATCCGTTTGTTGGCAAGCTCTCTTACATAAAGGTTATCACAGGTACACTCAAGCAGGATGCTACTGCTTATAACCCCAGAACAGGTCAGAGTGAAAAGATCGGTAAGGTTCTCTTCCTCAAGGGCGGTAAGCAGGAGGATGCAGGCGCAGTAGTTGCAGGTGACATTTGTGCAGTTGCAAAGCTCAATGATGTAAACACAGGCGATACACTTTGTGACCCCGCAAAGAAAGTTATAATTGAGGGTATCGACTTCCCCGTGCCTTGTTTGTCAATGGCAGTTAAGGTTAAGAAGAAGGGTGAAGAGGATAAGGTTGCTTCAGGTCTCAAGAAGCTTATGACCGAAGATCCCACAATTTCATTCTATACAAACGAAGAAACAAAGGAAATGATCCTTGCAGGTATCGGTGAGCAGCATCTCGATATCGTTGTATCAAAGCTCAAGGCAAAGTTCGGCGTTGAGGTTGATCTTACACCTGCAAAGGTTGCATACAGAGAAACAATCAAGAAAAAGGTTGAGGTTCAGGGCAGACATAAGAAGCAGTCCGGCGGTCACGGTCAGTTCGGTGACGTTTGGATCAGATTTGAGCCCTGCGAGGGTGACGAGCTCGTATTTGCAGAGGAAGTATTCGGCGGCTCAGTTCCCAAGAACTTCTTCCCCGCAGTTGAAAAGGGTCTTCGTGAAAGCGTTGCAAGAGGTCTTGTTGCAGGTTATCCCGTTGTTGGTATCAAGGCAACTCTTTATGATGGTTCATATCATCCCGTTGACTCATCAGAAATGGCATTCAAGACTGCTGCTTCACTTGCATTCAAGAAGCTCAATCCTGATGCACAGCCCGTAATCCTTGAACCCATCGGAACTCTCAAGGCATATATGCCTGACGATAACCTCGGTGATATCATGGGCGATATTACAAAGAGACGTGGCCGTGTTCTCGGTATGGGTCCTGCAGAAGAACCCAAGATGCAGATGCTCGAAGCTGAAGTTCCCATGGCTGAAATGACAGACTTCGCAACTGTACTGCGCAGTGTTACAATCGGCAGAGGCTACTTTGACTTTGATTTCTGTCGTTATGAAGAAGCTCCCATGAACGTAGCTCAGAAGGTTATTGAGGAAGCTCAGAAACACGCAGAAGAAGAATAAAAAATCGGTTTTTCCCAAACAAACAATATTTTCACATTCGTCGTCGCGACCTCCGCGGCGGCGTTTGTGCTTTACAATAATTTTTTGTTTATCTGCATATCTTAATTTTAACTGCAAAAAATACCTCCGAAACTATTTCGGAGGTGTTTCTTTATGCTTATTGTCAAAAATCTGTGTGTTGCATCAAAAGCGGCAAAAATTATAAAAATTTTAACTGTCATTAAATGCGTTGTTGCGCTTTTTGCATTCTGTCTGATTATAAAAAATACTTTATGTGAAATCAGAAGATAGCAAGGTGTTTTGCATTTGCGATTGCTGTGTTTACAAGTTCATCGTCCCAGGCTGCACTTTCAGCTTCAATTGCCATTTCAAGTGTGGGTTTTGTTCTGGGGTGCTTGGGTGTGAAAACTGTACAGCAGTCTTCGTAAGGCTCAATTGAAATATCAAATGTATCAATTTTTCTTGATATTGTGATAATTTCATTCTTGTCCATACCGATGCAGGGTCTGAAAACGGGAAGACCTGCAGCATCGTCGGTACAACGGAGTGCCCACATTGTCTGAGAGGCAACCTGACCTACACTTTCACCTGTTATGAGTGCACCGCAGTCCTTGTCCTCTGCAATTTTTGTTGCAATTTTCATCATTATGCGTCGCATAGTGATGGTGAACATATCCTCAGGTGAATTGTCTCTTATATTTTCCTGAATTTCTGTAAAAGGTACTGTGTAGAGGTCAATTCTGCCGCAGTATCTTGCAACTTTTCTGAGAAGCTCGTGAACTTTCATTTCAGCTCTTTCTGATGTGTATGGAGGTGATGCAAAGTGTACTGCTGTAAGCTGAAGACCTCTCTTTGCCATCATCCAAGCTGCAACGGGACTGTCAATACCGCCTGAAATGAGCACGCAGGCTTTACCGCCCGTACCTGTAGGCATACCGCCTGCACCTTTGAGCTGATTGCCGTGAATGAAAGCGTGGTTATCTCTGACTTCAACTGTAACTTTTACATCTGGATTGTGAACATCAACCTTGAGGTGATGAAGATGAGACAGAATAAAACCGCCCACTTCTCTGCAGATTTCGGGTGAATTGTAGGGGAAATTCTTGTCTGAACGTTTTGCTTCAACTTTGAATGTTCTTGCAAAAGAAAGTTCATCTCTGAGATATTCAAGTGCAGTTGTCTTGATAACTTCAATATCTTTTTCGCACTGTGCGGCACGTGAAATGCCCACAACACCGAAAATGTGCTGAATGATATCAACTGCTTTGTCAAAATCTACATTTTCATCCACGGGAGAGATAACGCAGGTTGACTGTGAACGTGTGAATTTGAATTCACCCACAGAATGACGCAGTCTCTGGCGGATGTTTTTCATAAGAATGTCTTCAAATGTTCGTCTGTTAAGACCTTTAAGGGCAAGTTCGCCGTCTTTTAAGAGTATGATTTCCTTCATTTTTTTAACTCCGTTTATCTTCTTATTCTCATTACTATTTTATTCAGTGCTTCTGTTACTTCGTCCATATCGTGTTTTGTGTTAAAACGTGAAAGACTTATTCTTATTGCAGAGTCAATCCGTTTTCCGTCAAGACCTATAGCTGTGAGCACTTCACTTCTGTGACCTTTTTTGCAGGCAGACCCTGCTGAAACATAGATTCCGTATTCAGAAAGTGAATTGACAATTGTCTGTGACGGTACACCGAGTACAGAGAGATTTATGATGTAGGGAAGTGCATCTGCGGGAGAGTTTATGTGAATTCCGCCGATTTTTGTGACTTCGTGAACAAAGTAGTCTCTGATTTCTTTTATATCTGAAAGTTCTGCTGTGAGGTTTGGCAGTGCTTTTACAGCTTCTCCGAAACCGATGATTGCAGGAATAGGCTCTGTACCTGAAATAATTCCCTTTTCCTGACCGCCGCCCACAATATAGGGGTGAATTTTCAGTCCTTTTCTTATGTAAAGTGCGCCTGCACCTTTCGGACCGTGAATTTTGTGAGAGCTTACAGACATAAGGTCGATTCCCGCTTTCCCGGGATTCAGGGGGATTTTGCCGAATCCTTGGACAGCATCCACGTGAATGAGTGCCTGAGAATTTGCTCTTCTTACAGCAGTCTTTATCTGATTTATGGGATTT
Source organism: Acutalibacteraceae bacterium (assembly GCA_045636025.1). GTDB lineage: Bacteria > Bacillota > Clostridia > Oscillospirales > Acutalibacteraceae > UBA1081. The sequence continues at coordinate 3,758 of JAZTWP010000062.1, forward strand.
ACTGTACCTATTTCGTTGTTTACTGCCATTATGCTTATGAGAATAGTCTTTGAATTGATTGCATTCATAAGCTCAGCAGGTGAAAACGCACCGTTTATGTCAGGTCTGAGACGGATAATCTCAAATCCTTGCTCTTCAAGTTTCTTCATGCATTCGTTTACACTCGGATGCTCAATCGCTGTTGTGATTATACGGTTACCTTTTCTCTTGTTTGCATTTACGGCACCGAAAATTGCAGTATTGTTGGCAACTGTGCCGCTGGGTGTGAAATATATTTCATCTTTACCGCATGAAAGCGCATCTGCAATATTCTGTCTTGCGTTTTCGAGTGCTTTTGAGGCTTCAACGCCTTTGCGGTGAAGAGATGACGGGTTGCCGTAGTTTTCCGTAAGCATTTTCATCATCGCATCTGCAGCTTCACGGCAGACTTTAGTAGTTGCGCTGTTGTCAAGATAAATTTCCAAGTTATCAACTCCTTGTAATGATTTTTTCTGCGCAATCATTACATTATATGAAAAAGGTTGTCAATTGTTAAAAATAACACGGCTCAAGTGAGTATTCAGGGTAGTTTGCATAAAGATGTGACAGGTCATTCTGATAAACGAGCTGTACATCAATATTATATCTTCCTGTGCCTTCTTTGAAAAATACGATTTTTGTGACACCCGTATTGAGGAAATGAGGGTCAAAAATCACTTTTTCGGGGTCAAGACCGAGAGCAGAATGAAACAGAAATGTGTTGAATGCTGCGTGGGCAACAACAGCAACCTTTGCACCGTTGTTGTGACGGCTTTTTATGTAAGAGAGCACGTTTTCCGCTCTTGCAAGCTGCTCTTTATCGCTCCAGCCTTTTGTGAAACTGATGATGTTTTCATTTTTGTCATACCCCTCAGCAAGAGTTAAAAAAGGAAACATCATTTCTGCCGTATCAAAGGAGAGTCCCTGATATTCTTCTTTCACACCTCCCACTTCGGAAAGAAGTGGGTGAACAATTATATTTTTTGCACCGTTTTCAGGTTGTATTTTCACAATTTCTGTTGCTGTCTGCATTGCACGTCTGAGACCGCTTGCATAGACCGCATCAAAGGGGTAATTTCTGAATCTTTCACCGAGTTTTTCAGCCTGATTCTGACCTTTCGGGGTGAGCACGGGATCGTGTATATCTTCAAAGCTCATTCCCTCTGAGCTTTTACCCAGATTGCCGAAAGTCTGCCCGTGACGGATTATATATAACTCAAGCATAATTTCATTTGTGGCTGTTGACATAATTTCACCTCTGAAAGAATCAAGTGACTATTTATTATATCATATCTTTGATTGTTTAGCAAGTGAATTTAATATTATCATTGCATCTCACATTTTCATAATATGTATGTGGTGATATTATGAAACGATTGTACAGACGCAAAAAGAGGCGGAAACTCCGTGGAGTGATTCTGATTGCTTTTGCACTCGTTGTTATGCTGATTGTTTTAATCGGAATTGAAATCCGTGTAAGACCCGTCATAGCAGCAATGGCAGAGTCAAGAGCAAGAAATATTGCAACTGAAACGGTGAATGATGCAATAAAAAAAGTGCTGTGTACCGATGATTTTGCTTATGAAAAGCTTTGTGATATAACCCGTGATGAGCTGGGGAATATTTCATCTGTAACTGTTGACACTATCTGCGTCAATACATTGTGCGCATCAATAAGAGGCGAAATTGTTGATTCTTTGTCTGCGGTGGGGGAGAAAAAAGTATCAATACCGATAGGCACTCTCACGGGTATTGATATTTTTACGGGCAGAGGACCGAAACTTAATCTCGCTATTGCGCTGTCGGGGTCTGCCACAACAAATGTAATCAACGAATTTCAGACAGCAGGCATTAATCAGACAAGACACCAGATGATAATGAATATAACCACAAAAATTTATATTATTCTGCAGAGCGGAAATATCTCAACCGAGATTGAAAACAGCATTGTCGTTGCCGAAACCGTTATTGTGGGACCTGTGCCCGAAATCTATTCGGACGGCTCAGATGACCTTTGGCAAAACCTCATATAATGATTGAAAAATACTTGCCGTTGTGATATAATGAATTTATCTATTTGCGGAGGAATAAGCATGGATTTCAGAACAGCAGAAAACAGAGCAAAAGAATTAAGAGATACGCTCAATTATCATATCCATAAGTATTATGTTGAAAATACAAATGAGATTTCAGACTATGATTATGATATGATGATGAGGGAATTGCAGTCAATTGAAACTGAATATCCTGAACTTCTCACAGCCGATTCACCCACTCACAGAGTAGGCGGTAGTGCCGAGGGGCAGTTTGAAGAAGTGCGCCATGAAGTTCGTATGGAAAGTCTTCAGGATGCATTTTCAGAAGACGAACTCAGAGATTTTGACCGCAGAGTCAAGGAAGTCTGTCCTGATGCCTGTTATGTCGTTGAACCTAAAATTGACGGTCTTTCCGTGTCTCTTGAATACCGTGACGGTGTGTTTACTGTAGGCTCCACAAGAGGTGACGGTGATGTGGGCGAAAATGTTACCGCAAATCTCCGTACAGTACGCTCAATTCCTCTGAGAACAAAAAAAGAACTCCCTCTCATTGAAGTCAGGGGAGAGGTATATATGCCCCGTGAAGTTTTTGCAAAACTTGCAGCAGAGCAGGATATGAACGGTGAAAAGCCTTTCAAGAATCCCCGTAATGCCGCAGCGGGAAGCCTCAGACAGAAGAAACCTGAAATAACTGCTCAGAGACAGCTTGATATTTTCTGTTTCAACATTCAGCGTATTGATGGTGAAGAAATAACTTCTCACAAGCAGTCCCTTGATTTTATAAAAGAAATGGGATTCAGAACAGTTCCGTTTTATACTCTTTTTGATAATATCGACGATGTTATCGGTGAAATCAGAAGAATCGGCAGTGTCAGAGATTCTCTTCCTTTTGATATTGACGGTGCAGTTGTTAAGGTAAATGATTTTTCTCACAGAGAAATGCTAGGCAGCACAGCAAAATTCCCCCGCTGGGCCGCAGCATTCAAATATCCTCCTGAAGAAAAGGAAACAACTCTTCTTGATGTTGAAGTGAATGTGGGAAGAACAGGTGTGCTCACTCCCACAGGTGTTTTTGAGCCTGTCATTCTTGCAGGTACAACTGTCAGCCGTGCAACACTTCATAATGAAGATTTTATAAATGAAAAGCAACTCGGCATTGGTGACAGATGTGTTGTCAGCAAAGCCGGTGATATTATTCCCGAAGTTGTGCGTGTTGTAAAACATTGTGAAGACAGCAAAGTTTACAAACTGCCCGACATCTGCCCTTCCTGCGGCAGCAAAACTGTCCGTGAAGAGGGCGAAGCCGCTGTGAGATGCATAAATCCCGAATGCCCTGCACAGCTTCTTCGTAATCTCATTCATTTCTGCTCCCGTGATGCAATGGATATTGAGGGAATGGGTGAAGCGGTGCTTGAAACCTTTGTTGAAAAAGGACTTGTAAAAACAACTCCCGATATTTTCTGTCTTGACAGAGAGAAAATTGCAGAAATTGACCGTATGGGTGAGAAATCTGCAGACAACCTGATTTCTGCCGCTGAAAAGGCAAAGGAAAATGACCTTTACAGGCTTGTTTATGCGCTCGGTATCCGTCACATCGGTCAGAAAGCGGCAAAACTTCTCTCAGATAAGTTTGGTGATATGGATTCAATTATGAATGCATCAACCGAAGATATTGCGTCAATAGACGGTTTCGGTCAGATTATGGCTGAAAGTGTTTATGAATTTATGCAGAGAGACGGCACTCACGATATTATTGAAAAACTGAAAGAACTCGGTCTTAATATGAAATCTCTACGCGAAGTCAAGGACAAACGCTTTGAGGGGATGACATTTGTGCTTACGGGAAGTCTTTCACAGTTCACAAGAAATGAAGCGAGTGCAATAATCGAAGAATTCGGCGGAAAGTCTGCATCTTCCGTTTCCAAAAAAACAACAATGGTTTTGGCCGGTGAAGATGCCGGAAGTAAACTCCGTAAAGCTAATGAACTCGGAATCAGAGTCATCAGCGAAGATGAATTTGCGGAAATGATAAAATAAACAATAATTTAGCGGAAATGTTTGAAGAAATTAAAATCGAGCTTGTAGGGGCGTTGATCCAACGCCCGATTGTGAGCAAAGCGAACAATAACGGCTCTGCCGTTTTATTTTCCTTCGGAAAATGCACATTCGTGCC
>JAZTWP010000063.1:0-17881 GCA_045636025.1 Acutalibacteraceae bacterium
AACAGAAGAGGAACAGCGCAACTTAATTGAAACTATTGACAGTGAAGATTGCACTCCGTCGCTCTCACAGGCACAGCGTATGCATAAGTTAAGTGATGAAAAGAAGCTCACTATGGATGTCATCTTTGAAATTATGCAGGAGCAAAAAGCTAATCAAAAGGAGTATGTGAAAATCCCGGTTGAAACTTTTAAGAAGTATTTCAAGAAAGATATGCCGCCGAAAAAGATGGAAGAGATAACAGAAAAAGCTCTTGCACGGTATGCTGTTTTTCTTCAAAAGCAACGACAGTGGGAGCGATAAAAAATGTGGGATAAGTCTTAACAAGCACTGAATTTGTGTCCACACATTTGCTTGCTACGACTTTTTTTGTCGCGGCAAAGTCTTAGCAAGCATTGAATTCGTACGGACACATTTGCTTGTTGCGACATTTTATGCCGTGGCATAAGTCTTAACAAGCATTGGATATGTGGGATACAAATTCCGCTTGTTAAGGGTTTTACACCCCTAACACCCCAACAAAAATAAAAGAAAATTTTTAATAAGGAGGAATATAAATGTCAGGTAAAATAATATCCTTTTGGGAGTATTGCAAATTAAGATTTGATTATTTTAAGATTGATACCCGTGCAGAATGCAGATTGGGTAAGCTTGAAAGACCGGAAACCGAAGAATATGTTATCAACGGTGTCCGTTATATTGTTTTTGTTAAACACAGTGAAACCGAATCAATGACTTTCATTGATAAAATTAAAAGATATTTAGGTAGCAATTTCGCACATTTGACTACTGCCGAAGATATAAATACAATTAACACAGAATGTGTATGCGTGACTGCCGGAAAGGAGGACTAATGCAGTCAAATTACTCAGGTATTACTGCTCTTTACTGCCGTCTCTCCCGTGATGACGGTAAGGATTGTGAGAGCAACTCAATAGAAAATCAGAAGCTTATGCTTGCCCGTTATGCAAAGGAAAAAGGCTTTGACAACACAAGGTTCTATGTTGATGACGGTTACACAGGTACAAACTTCAACCGTCCTGATTTCAAAAGAATGATGGAAGATGTTGAAGCAGGATATGTCAAAACAATCATTGTCAAGGATATGTCCCGATTCGGCAGAAACTATGTTGAGGTGGGTATGTTCACAGAATCATACTTCCCTGAGCATAACATCCGCTTTATCGCTGTTACAGATTTGGTTGACAGCGCTGACGGTGAAAATGAAATAATCCCGTTCAAAAATGTTATGAACGAGATGTATGCAAGAGATATTTCAAATAAGGTACGCTCTGCGAAAAGAATCCGAGGTAATATGGGTGAGCCACTTTCTCAGCCGCCTTACGGGTATATGAAAGACCCTGTAAATCCTAAAAGATGGATTGTTGAGCCCGAAGCCGCAAAGGTAGTAAAAGAGATTTTCAGACTTTACCTTGAAGGCTACGGTCTGGATAAAATCGCAAGGCATCTTCAGGACAAGGGTATTAAAAATTGCACAGCCTATTGGCAGGAAAGAGGAATCGGCAGAGGCGGTAAAAAGGTACAGCCTAATCCGTATAAATGGAAAAGCTCTACCATTCGTCAGATTCTTATCCGTCAGGAATATTGCGGTGATGTCGTAAACTTCAAAACCTATTCCAAGAGCTTCAAAAACAAGAAAAGGCTTATGAATCCCGAAGAGAATTGGAAAATCTTCAAGGATGTTCACGAGCCGATTATTGACCGACACACCTTTGAATCGGTACAGAAACTTGTAGGCTTTTGCAAGCGCCGTGAGCCGTTAGCGGAAAACGGAAGCAAAAGTATTTTCTGTGATTTCCTTGTCTGTGCCGAGTGCGGACATAAGCTGTGGTATCATGTGAACACCCGAAACAAGAATATTCATTATTTCAGTTGCTCTAATTATGTAAAGGATTACAGAGGTAGCTGTCAGCACAGACATTATGTAAGAGCTGATGCTGTTGAACAGATAGTCACAATGGAGCTGAAAAAGCTTGCAGGTTATCTTAAGAATAACGAGGATGAGCTTGTAGAGGTGCTTACTATGAAAACCGAGGCTGATATGCAGAGTGAGAAAAAGCGTATCAATTCCGAGCTTGAGAGATGCACATCAAGGCAGAACAGAGTAAATACTCTGTATGAAAAGCTTTATGAGGATTATGCTCTCGGCAAGGTAACGGATGAATGGTTCTTGCATATGTCACAGAAATACGGCATCGAAAGGGAAGAGCTTAAAACCAAAATCGCAAAGCTGCATGAGGAGCTTGAAGCGTTAGGTGAAAAGAAAAACGAAAGAGTTGTTTTTGTGGAGTCAATAAGACGCTTCATACGAATGGAGGCAATAACCGCACCGCTTCTTCACGAGCTCATTGATCGCATTGAGGTTCATGAAACAGAGGGTACGGGCAAGAACAAAACTCAAAGAATAGTTATTCATTACCGATTTGTAGGAAACATTGATATTCCTTCAGAAGAGGAAAATCTCAAATTGGATATGAGGCAAGGTATGGCCGTTGAATACCTCACGGCATAATAAAAAAGAGCAGGCAAAACCTGCTCGATACATAAATTAAATACTATGAAGAAACAAATAAAAATAGAGTGTTCATCACTTAAATCCGTAATGAACACTCTAAATGGTCGGAGTAACGGGATTCGAACCCATGGCCTCTTGGTCCCGAACCAAGCGCGATACCAAACTTCGCCATACCCCGGAAATTTATGCTCAATTATTATATATCAATAATGAGCAAAATGCAAGTGTTTGATGAAATATTTATTCAGCCATCTTTCTGAGAGTTTCACCTGTCAGGCGGTAAACTGTCCATTCGTCCATAGGTTTTGCATCAAGTGAAAGGTAAAAGTCAATGCTCGGTTTATTCCAGTCGAGGCATGACCATTCAAGTCTGCCGCAGCCTCTCTCCACAGTGATTTTGGCAAGCTGTTTCAGGAGACCCTTGCCGATTCCCTTGCCTCTGAATTCAGGTTTCACAAAGAGGTCTTCAAGATAAATTCCCGATCTGCCGAGAAATGTTGAGAAGTTATGGAAAAACAGCGCAAAGCCTGCCTCTTTGCCGTCAACTTCTGCCAGTATTACTTCTGCCTTTTTCTTATCAAAAATCCATTCTTTGAGGAGCTTTTCATCCGCTATCACGTCGTCGAGCATTTTTTCGTATTCTGCAAGCTCTCTTATAAACTCAAGAATTACCGCAATATCTTTTTCTTCTGCAAATCTGTATGATAAATTTTCCATAACCGGTCCCCTTTTTTTAATTTCACTTTTTATATAACATATTGAATGACTTTTGTCAATTTTGCTTGTTATTTTTATTCTGTTATAGTATAATCAAAAAAAAGAGGTGAGACAGATGCAGAAAGAAAATTATCAGCTTATGCTTGATAAAGAGCTGAAAATCATATCAGATTTGCCAAAAAAACCAAAACTTCTTCTGCACGTATGCTGTGCGCCCTGTTCAAGTTATGTGCTCCAATATCTGTCTTCATATTTTGATATCACTCTGTTTTTTTATAACCCCAACATTACGTCAGAAAAAGAGTATAATTACCGCATAGATGAGGCAAAAAGGCTGATTGCCGAAATGCCGCTTCAGGGTAAAACAGCGTTTGTTGCGGGCAGATATGATACCTCTGAATTTTTTGCCGTTGCAAAAGGTTTTGAAAAAGAGCCGGAGGGCGGTGAAAGATGCTTCAGGTGCTATGAACTGCGTCTTGGTGAAACGGCTGAATATGCCGCATCAAACGGTTTTGACTACTTCACCACTTCGCTTTCAATAAGTCCTTACAAAAATGCAGCGAAGCTTAACAGTATAGGCAAGGATTTGTCTGAAAAATGCGGTGTGAAGTATCTGTATTCCGATTTCAAGAAGAGAAACGGATACAAGCGATCTATAGAGCTTTCTGCCGAATACGGGCTTTACAGACAGGATTTCTGCGGTTGCATTTATTCTGAGGCAGAGATGAAAAGGAGAAAATCAGATGAAAATAATGACATTTAATGTTCTGTGTGCGGGCAGAAAAGAAAATCACTGGTGCCGCAGACAGCCTCTTGTCAGAGATACAATAAAAAATTTTATGCCTGATTTTTTCGGCATCCAGGAGGCACATTTCGGCTGGATGAGATATCTTTCAGGTCAGCTTAAGGAAAATTATGCATATGTGGGCATCGGCAAGGACGACGGTAAAAACGGCGGTGAGTTTTCTCCCGTTTTTTACAGAAAAGACAAGTTCTATGCTGTTGAAAGGCTTGATTTCTGGCTGTCTGAAACACCTTGTGAGCCGTCACAGGGCTGGGACGGTGCAGAAAACAGAACCTGCAGCGGTGCTCTTTTTGAAAATATTGAAACGGGTGAAAAAATTGCCGTTTTCAATACTCATCTTGACCATATAGGCAGAACGGCTCAGGTGGAAGGCGCAAATCTTATACTTGAAAAACTGAAAAATTATGGTAATATAAAGACAGTGCTTATGGGCGATTTCAACGTAACCCCCGATTCTGATATCTACGGAATTTTTGTTGACGGAGGTTTTGTTGATTCAAGAACTATTGCAGAAACTGCAGATGAAGTCAATTCTTTCCACGCATTCGGCGATAATTCAAAGATGATTGATTTTGTGTTTGTCCGTGGTGCGGAAAAAGTCAGCAACGTAATAACTGTAACAGATAAAATCGACGGCAGATATCCGTCTGACCATTATCCCGTTGTTGCAGAAATTGAATAGGAGTGTTAAATATGAAAGTAATGTCATTCAATGTTCTTTGCGGTGGCAAAGGTCAGAACTGGTGGACAAAGAGAAAATCTCTTGTAAGAGACGTTATCAGAAAGTATGAGCCTGATACATTCGGTCTTCAGGAAGCTCATTACAGATGGATGAACTATCTTTACAGAGAACTGAAAGATACATATGAATATGTCGGTGTCGGCAGAGACAACGGCAAGAGAATGGGCGAATTTTCCCCCGTTTTCTATAAGAAAGACAAGTATGAAGTTATCGAAACAGGTAATTTCTGGCTTTCAGAAACACCCGAAAAACCCGGCAAAGGCTGGGATGCAGCTTGTGTAAGAATCTGTTCTTATGCTGTTCTCAAAGAAAAGGCATCAGGCAAGAAGATTGCACACTTCAACACACATCTTGACCATATCGGTGATATTGCAAGAAGCGAAGGCGCAAAGCTTATTGCCGAAAGAGCAGACGTGTTTGAAGGTGTGCCCACAATCGTGACAGGTGACTTCAATGTTAACCCCACTTCAGGAGCTTACAAGACAATCATTGCTCAGGGCTTTACAGATGCAAGAACTCTTGACCCGAATGCAAACGATGTCAATACATACAACGGTTTTGATGAAAATTCCTCAGAAATGATTGACTTTGTTTTTATCAAAAACGGTTTCAAAGTCAAGTCCTGCAACACAATCACAGATAAAGCAGGGGACAGATATATCTCTGACCACTATCCCGTACTTGCAGAGCTGGAAGTATAATAAAAGAAGAAAAAGCGGAGCCCCGGCTCCGCTTTAATTTTTTTGTTGTCAATCAAGCTGTGCTGCGATGCGGAGAATTTTTCTTGCATCAATTGCTGTGATTCTGCCGTCTGCATTCATATCTGCAACAGTAATCTGATATGCTGTTCCTTTTTCAATCTGAGCTGATATGCGAAGAGCAGTTCTTGCATCAATTGCTGTGACTTTTCCGTCTATATCAAGGTCACCCATAAGAACATCATCGGGAATGTTGTCTTCGGTGGGCGGCTCTTCAACAGGCGGATTTTCTGCGGGAGGTTCCTCTTCGGGCAGGTCGTCTGCTGAATCTTTTCCGTATGTTATTGTAGCACGCAGAAGATTTTCGTTATTTTTATTTTCAATATCGATTTTGTTCCATTTGTTTTCAGAACCTGCAAAATTTATCTTTTCAAGTCTGTCGCAGGCATAAAATGCGCCCTCTGCAATTGTTTTTACACTTTCGGGGATTGAAACTTCACGCAATGAGTCACAATAGCCGAAAGCAGCATACCCGATTTCCGTAACGCCTTCAGGAATTACTACTTTTTCAAGAGTTGAATTAAAAGCGAAAGCATAGTCGCCTACAGCATTAAGACTTGCAGGAAGATTAATTTTTTTCAGATTGTAACACCATGAAAAAGCGCCCCAACCGATAGTTCGTGTACCTGCTTTTACTGTATATTCTGTTATTTTTTCATCTTCGACTTCAATCAGACAATTGCCTATATAAAGTGCATTATCTTCCCAGTTGTCAGCATTTTCATAATATTCAGTTCTTGAAAACGCGCCCCAACCGATGGATTTTATATTGTTGCCGATATTTATTTCAGAAAGATTCTTACTACCTTCAAAAGCCTGATTTCCGATAGATTCTACTGAATCAGAAATGTGTATCGATTTCAGTCCGCTTTCAAAGAACGCATAACGTTTAATATCTCTGATACTTTCGGGCAATACAACATTTTCTAGGTTATAACACCTTTCAAAAGCATTCTCTCCGATAATTTCCACGCTGTCAGGCATTTCAATTTTTGCAAGTTCTTCACATGAACTGAATGCACCGTTGCCGATTTCTTTTACACCATAAGGAATAGTGTAAGAATCTTTTGTTGTATCAACACCATCATTTTCATAGCCTCCCCAATGATATGCACCGACTTTGAGAGCAGGGAAGCAGATAAGCTTTGTCTGGTCTTTATTGAAAAGCACTCCGTCTTCAGACATATAATTGGGATTGTCTTTGTCTACATTTATATTGTAAAGATGATGTGAATTATAAAACGCAAATTCTTCAATGGTTGTAACACTTGCAGGAATCGTCAGGTTGAGCGTTGTGTACATTCTGCAGAATGCAAATTCTTTGATTGTTGTAACGGTATCGGGAATCGTATAGTGCTGACGATCGTTTCCTATTGCATATCGGAGAAGTTTGGTTTTGTCTTTGTTGAACAGATTTCCGTCCTGACTTGAATAATGCTGATTTCTTTCATCAACATAAATATTTTTCACATTGAAACACTGTGAGCCGAATGTATTAATAATTTTATCCACATATGCAGGAATTGTAACAGAGCTCATATCGGGCTCAAAATTGAAAGCGGCATCAAAAATTGTTGTTACGGGGCAGCCGTTAATTTTTTCGGGAATGACGCAGTCACCCGTAATATTTGAATCGGTGTATTCAATAGTGACTTCACCGAGAGCAATTGAATAGCCCATATGTAACGTTTCATTGTACTGTGTAGGCTGACATACTGCATAAGAAGAGTCTGTACAGTTGAAAACAATGTTTGCTGTTTTAAGCACATCATTGCCCTCTGCAACGGTAATCTTTTTCCATTCTGCTTCAGTACCTTCAAAATAGATGTTTTCAATATTTTCAGAGAGGTTGAAGCCCCAGAAACCGATTTCCTTTACCTTTTTGTTGATGAAAACGTCGGTAAGTGAGCCGCATTCCCTGAGCATCTGAGATGGAATAGATGTTATATTTTTGCCTGTATAAATTGCTTTGAGTGAGAAACAATCACCGAATGCGTCATCACCGATTGATGTGACCGAATCGGGAATGCTTACAATTTCAAGCAGAGAATTCCAGAATGCACCGTAGCCGATTTTTTTGAGTGTTTTTGGAAATTCAACATGAGATATGCCTGACTGGAGAAATGCGTTTTCTCCGATTTCGGTAACGGGATAGCCTTTGATTTTTTCGGGAAGCGTAATCTGACCGTATACGTTTTTGTCAAAGCCAGTGATTATAACTTCTTTGTTTTTGATTTCGTAAGTGATATACTGCAAGACATCATCTGCCGCAGATGATACAAGGCTCATTCCCGTGAATATTGACACGAACATAAGCACAGACAAAACAGCAGAAAGCGTTCTTCTGAAAATATTTTTCATAAATTTGCCACCTCTTGACGGTTTATAAAATAATAATAGCACAGAAAAAGAAGTAAAACAATGTGAAATAGCTACAAAATTAAGTTTCGAATTTTGTATGGAAAAATGTGCATAAAGTTTCAAAAAAGACGGAAAATTTTTATCATTGCAAAAGACAGCTCTTGTGAATAAGATATAAGTAAGGGGTGTGGTTGTAATGATAATAAAAGCTCAGACAGATAACAGAATCTCCATAGAGCTTACAAAGGAAGACCTTGAAAATCTTGATATTACATATGATGAACTTGACTATTCGAATGTTGAAACACGCAGAGTGCTCTGGACTCTGCTTGATGAGGCAGGTACGACTCTCGGCAGAAATTTAAGCCTTGCAAATCAGATGCTTATTGAAGCCGTGCCCGATGAAAAAGGTGGCTGTACTCTTTATTTCACCTTAACAGATGAGAATTTCAGTTTTGACAATGAACCATCTTCTGCGGGAAAACTGAACACAAAAACAGTCTGTCAGTCGTCTGATATTGAAAACATCGGAGCACTTGCCAGAGCACTTCATAATTCAGATTGCGTTTCAAGCAGTGAACTTTACACCGACGGCAAAAAATACCGTCTTATTCTGTCGTCAAAACCTGCCCGTTCGCAAAAAACAAAAACCGTCGCAAACGAGTTCTGCGACATCTGTTGCAGCAACTCTGCGGCGGTTACATATGAACATTGGAAACTCCTTGCATCACCCGATGCAATAGGTGTTCTTGCGGTATTGAGCAGGTAAACAATAATTTAGCGGAAATGTTTGAAGAAATTAAAATCGAGCTTGTAGGGGCGTTGATCCAACGCCCGATTGTGAGCAAGCGAACAATAACGGCTCTGCCGTTTTATTTTCCTTCGGAAAAAGCACATTCGTGCCGGGCGATGAATCATCGCCCCTACGATATATCAATCAATTTCTGCGAATAAATTATTGTTTCAGCTTCTTTATCGCTTCGGCTCTGTCTGCGGCTTTGAAGATGTAGCTGCCTGCAACGAGCACATCTGCTCCGTTTTTCGTTGCGGCAGAAACTGTTTTATCGTCAATTCCGCCGTCAACCTGAATGCGAAGGTCAAGTCCGAGTTCTTCGGCTTTTTCTCTTATAGCTCTGACTTTGGGCATTGTTCCGGGCATAAATGACTGACCTCCGAAGCCGGGTTCAACAGTCATAACAAGCACCATATAAAGGTCTTCAAGATAAGGGAATACAACATCGGCAGGTGTGCCGGGTTTTATTGAAAGTGCAGGTTTTATGCCTGCATTTTTTATTTTTTCAATGGTGCCTTTCACATCTTCTGTGGCTTCAATGTGGAAAGTGATGATATCTGCACCTGCTTTTGCAAAATCATCAATGTATCTTGCAGGTTCGTTTATCATAAGATGAACATCAAAGGGGAGTGTTGTCTTGCCTTTGAGACAAGTGATTACAGGTGCACCGAGTGTGATGTTGGGAACAAACATACCGTCCATAACATCGATATGAACAAGGTCTGCACCTGCATTTTCTATTGATTTTACTTCTTCTGCAAGTCTTGAGAAATCACTTGCGAGAATTGATGGGGAAATAAGCATTTCTTTACCTCTTTTTCAGACTTTTCAGGCTGAGAAAATTGCTGAGAACATACCCAGAATTTTTTCAAGGAACTGATGAATTTTTTCAAGGACAGAAGTCATTTTGTTTGTTGTTTTTGAATTTACATCCCATACTGCAAAGAGCTTTGTGTTGTCTTCAACAATAAGTGTATCACCCGGCAGATATACAGTACCTACGTTGTAGGGGCTTGTTGTCCAGCCGAGGAATTTTACATTGCTCTTTGTTGATGCGGGACCGGGAAGTACTATTGCTTCATCTTCGGAATTATAAACAGTAGTGTCTTTTACAAGTGTTTTGCCGTACTGACCAACATCATACTTCACAAAATAAGTGTTGTTGCTGTATGCGCCTTCGAGAAATGAATATCTTGTGTCTGTGTACTGAGTAACGACATTTACATTCAGATTGTACTGATGCTCAATGCTTGCAAGGTCAGTTGTGCCGAAGATATTCCATCTGACGTGATTCATAATGACAGAACTCTTGTTTGCTTCTGCAAAAGTGTCAATAAGCTCTCTGAGTGTTTCATAGTAAGGGGCAAATTCTGAATGCCACATATTCTGCACTTCTGTCTGGAATGCATAGTGAGAAAAAGCCTGAGCGAGAAGAGCATTCTTGTTTGTTGCGTGGTTGCCGAGGTAACAGGTCTGAAGATAAAGAAGCTTCGGGTCACCTGTGTTGTCTACGCTGTTGATGAGCTGATTTGAAAGCTGCATACCGAGAGAAAGGTCATAGTCCCAGGCAGGACCTGCAACGAGTTTGCCGTCAACATCCTTGTAAATATAGAAACTTGAGCTGCAGCCGTCAAAGTTGGCTGTGTATTCAAGCATAATATACATTCTTGCAAATGACTTGACATCAATATATTCGCTGAAGTGTTTGCCCTTTGAGTTGTAGCCAGTTGAAGAATAAAGGGCATCTTCAAATTCCTGATAATAGCCTCTGATGTACTGAACCTGATTTTTTGTTGCATATTCGGGTGTTTTTACAACAACAGCCTGACCGATTTTTGTTATGAAACCTGATGCTTCATCGGGATAACGGTAAATTTTTTCAAGCTCAAGCAGATAACCGCCCGTAATGTTTTCAGGGTTGTTGGGAATGTCTGCATATTTGTAAGTGTTGAGCTTTGTTGAATTCTGACTGCCTGCAAGGGGGTATTCTTCAAGGTCAAGCTCGTTTACATCTTCAGTTTCACCCGCAAGGTCGTGGATATCAATTCTGTTTTCACCGATATCAACCTTTTCCGTGATGAGATACAGACCCATATATTCACCGTTGATGTACAATTCATTCTGATATGTGTCTGAAGTTGTATCAATGCCGATTTCTCTTGCAATTGAGTATGCAATCTGGTTACGCATCAATGTTGCATCTGCGTGGTTGGAAAGAAGACACCAGCTTTTGTGTTTGCCCATTCCGAAAAGGTCTGCTTTGCTTTCGAGTTTGATGTTGTAGGGCTTCTTTTCGTGGAGCCAGGTTGAATTGCCTCTGCCCTTGATGTAATCAAGCTCACCGTCATACTGCACGTTGCCGTCTTTGTCTGCAATGAGGATTGTGCCTTTTTCTTTATGCTCCTTGTCTGCGTGGACAGCGTCAAGACTGCCGCTTTCTGTGTTGATGTAGATAACACCCGTATCAGTTGCCTGAAGTACGCAGAGATTGAAAGTTTCATTTTTGCAGGTGAGTGTGAAATCCTGACCTGATGCAAAAATATCTGTCTTTGTGCCGCTTGTGAGTGTCACATCACCGCATTTTACTTCATCTTCAGCTTCAAACCATACTGTGAGGTTGCTTCTGTCTGCAGTTGCAGGCAGGAAGATGTAATATTTTCCGTCGTAGCTGTGATACCAGTTGATTGCACCAAGCTCAGATTCGCTGTCCGCTGATGCGGTGCCCACCGTGAATGATGAAACCGGTGGCTCCTTTGCATAGGAATTTACAAAAAATATTGAAAATAACATAGTCACAAGCAGAATCGCTGCAACAGTTCTTGTCTTTTTCATAATATAACCTCCATAACGGAATCTTTATTATAGTATATCACAATAAATATATATTTTTCAATACCGAGTTAAGCTTTGGGATATATTATAAAATAAAAATAAAGCATTGACATTCTTACATAAAAAATATATTATTATTATGAATAGGAATAATTATATATTCAGGGCAGGTTTACTCTGCCGTGGTAAGAGTTATATCGGAGGAAAAGAATGAAATCCAGAAAGCTGATTGCAGTTTTTATGACTGTGCTCATATTGATTTCTGCATTATCGTGCGGTTTTAATGCGCTGGCACTGGTAATGTGTGAAACACAGTATTCTTATGATACGGCAAACCCGTCGTGGCTTAAGGATATGATTGTAAAAGAAAATATGAATAATATTGACGGTTTGTCACAGCGCAATACACTTGTTGCAAAGGCTCAGTATCCTTACAAAGCAACAGCAGAGTCTTTCAAAGAGGATGTTGAGACATATGAGTCTGTTTATACACTCAATGAAAATATGACAAATGTCATCTATCTTTATATGCTTGACCTTGCACTCGGTTTTGCAGGCAATGCGGGTGACAGCTATTCAGACGAATTCATACGCTCATATCTTGAGAGTATAGGTATTGTTTATCCCGAAAAAGAGACAGAAGAAACTGCAGTTGTTGCAAGAGCGTTGTTTTCAATCATCACTGCAGATGAAAATTATGTTGTACAGAGAGGAACAGGTCTTTATGATGCATTCACAGCATATATTTCTGACCTGCTTGGCGTAAAGCTTGATTCGGTTATCAAATTTGATGAGGATACACAGCTTACAGGTCTCAAGGATTACGTAATCGCTGCATGTAAGTTTATGCTTTTCAGTGCAGGCTACAATGTAACATCTTCAACTTCTGATGAAGAAATATACCGTCTTATCGCTATAATGACAATCCGTTCTCAGGGCATTACAATTGACTCTTCAACTGCAACTTTTGAAGAAATCAAGATTAAATATCTTTGTGCGGTTATGTGTGAAATCTACGGAGTATCAATCGATACAAAGGGTTTTGAAAAAGCCGTGAATGACGATAATCTCGCATTCCATATGCTTCAGCTTATCGGTAAGGAAAACGGTGTCACCGTGCGTGATACAGAGTCATACACAAAGGCTTTTGATATCATCTGTCAGAATACACACTACTTTGACCTTGAAGAAGGCGAATTCTACGCAGATATTTTTGAGTACGATGTAACACTCAAGTATAAGAGCGAAAATATATGGGTATATCCCCAGACAATCAGCGCCACAAGTGAGTCAGAGGGTGTAACGGTAAAAGTTCTTATCAACAATGAGGTTGTAAGAGAAAACTATTATGTCAAACTTGCAATTGATTCAGAAGCTGAGTCCGTGCCCATTCTTGTGACTGTTGAATATACAGGCAAAAACGGTTCAACAACTTCTTCAACATACAAATTCAACATCATTCAGGGTGAAACTCAGGCAGTTGCGGGAAATACTGTTTCTGATGCTCTCGGTTCGGTAAAAGATTATGTTGACAAGGTTGTGGGAGACCTGGGAATGGATTCTTCCATTGCAGATATTGTTCAGAAGATTCCCTTTAAGATTCCCGAAAGAATTCTCAGCATAACATCTCTTATGCTTCCCTCAATCGGTTTAGGCTCAATAGCATCAGACTTCCTTGCGCTGATATTCGGCTACTCAAAAGATGATGATTCACATATTGATACAGAAGGTATAGGCGGTGTCGGCGGACTTGATGCTTTTGAACAGTCACAGTCAAACAATTCATCCCAGAGTATGAACTTCGGTCAGCTCAATCTCGGTAATCTGAATATTCAGTATCCTCAGCAGAAGCCGATTATTCCTGCGGATACCGTTATTGTTCCCGATGTGGGAAATCAGTATCCCGATAATATTGATGATACTCAGCAGAACTGGTTTGAGGAAATTATTGATGACCCGATAACAGTTTGCGTGTTCATAATAATACTTGCATCAACATTTGTGATATGTTTTGCGGTATTTCTTAAATTGATTGAAAAGAAAAACAACAAGAACAAAAGTAAGAAGAAAAAGTAAAATGAAATTTTAAGATACAGGCGCAGAAAAACATTTTTTAAGGAAAAATCAAGTTTTCGGATGTATAGTACAGAAAAATATTGATTTTCAGGTGCCGTATCTTTTTGGGAGAGGATAAAAATGGCAAATGAAAGAATTATGATTGTTGATGATGATGTCAACATCTGCGAATTGCTCAGACTTTATCTTGAAAAAGAAAAGTATACTGTTATGATTGTCAATGACGGTCTTGAAGCAGTCAGCGCTTTTGCAGAAATGAAGCCTGACCTTGTGCTTCTTGACATTATGCTTCCCGGTCTTGACGGTTGGCAGGTGTGCAGAAAACTGCGTGCATTATCAAATGTGCCCATCATTATGCTTTCAGCAAAGGGTGAAACTTTTGACAAGGTTCTCGGTCTTGAACTTGGTGCAGATGACTACATCGTCAAACCTTTTGAAACAAAGGAAGTTCTCGCACGTATAAAGGCTGTGCTCAGACGAACAGTTTCTTCTGCGGCAGAACAGATCAAAGAGGTTCATTTCGATCAGCTTTCAATCAATCTTACAAACTACGAACTCAAAGTAAAGGGAGCTCAGGTGGATACTCCTCCCAAAGAACTCGAACTTATTTTCCACCTTGCAAGCAATCCCAACAGAGTTTTTACAAGAGACCAGCTTCTTGATGAAGTATGGGGCTTCGATTACTACGGTGATTCAAGAACTGTTGACGTTCATGTCAAGAGACTCCGTGAAAAGCTTGAAGGCGTTTCCGATAAATGGGAACTCAAGACAGTATGGAGTGTCGGTTATAAATTTGAAACAAAAGATTGATAACGGGATCTGGTTTTAATGTCTTCAAAAAAGAATAAAAACCGTCGCAGAGTAAGTCTGTTTTCAAAATATATGATGTTTTTCCTGAGCGTGGAGCTTGTAAGCCTTATCATTCTTGGTGCGGTTATAGGTATTTTTGTCACGGAGACCTGGGAAGACGAGCAGAAACAGCGACTTTATGAATATTCGCAGAATGTTTCTGACGCATATCAGGAATATCTTCAGTCTGAGGGCAATTCAGCATCGGCAGGTCTGTGTTATACGCTTGACAGTATTTCCGCAGCAGCAAAGGCAGATGTCTATATTACAGATATTTCGGGAAACATTATATTCTGCAGACATATGAGCAGTAATGATCTGTCACAGAATCCCGCAAACTGCGAAGAACATTCAGACATAAAAATTCCCGGTGAAATAACAACGGGAATTTTGATAAGCGGTATTCTTGCAACAAAAAGTGACCTTGGCGGATTGTATGACGATGAGTATTTCGTGTCGGCATCAGTTTCCAAGAAGAGTTTTGATGACGATACGGATGCAATTGTTTTTGCCGTGCAGGATATCGAAACAGGTCTCGGAATATACAGGGTGAAATTCGTCAATCTGTATTCGGCGGCGGCAATCGGCTTTATGCTCATAACGGGGCTTATTGCCTATATAATGACTTATAATATGACAAAGCCTCTCAAGGATATGTCAGACGCAACAAAGCGTTTTTCCGAAGGGGATTTTTCATACAGAATAAAAAACAGAAAAAGAAACACGGTAAGGGAGTTTGACGAGCTTTCCGCTGCAATGAATGCAATGGCTGTTGACCTTGAACAACTTGAAAATTCAAGAACGGAATTCGTTGCAAACGTCTCTCACGAGCTGAAAACTCCGATGACCACCATAGGCGGATTCATAGACGGTGTGCTTGACGGCACAATCGATGAATCAAAACGTGAGTATTACCTGAGAATCGTTTCTGATGAAATAAAAAGACTTTCACGTCTTGTTGTTTCAATGCTCAATATGTCAAAAATGGAAGCAGGAGAGCTGAGGATAAATCCTTCTCAGTTCAATCTCACTCAGCAGATCGTAAATATTTTTATCGGATTTGAACAGAAGATAAATGACAAGAATATAAATATAAAAGGACTTGAAAAACTTTCAAATATTTATATTTTTGCAGACCACGATATGCTCGGCCAGGTGTTTTACAATCTTGTTGACAATGCAGTGAAATTTACAGACAAGGGCGGAGAAATTTCAGTTTCAATGTCAGCTGATGAAGACAATATTACGGTTGTTATCAGAAACACCGGCAAAGGAATTGCTCAGGAAGACGTAAATCACGTGTTTGAGCGTTTTTATAAAGGTGACAAATCAAGAAGTCTTGATGCAAAGAGTGCAGGACTCGGTCTGTTCATCGTAAAAAATATTGTGGAGCTTCACAAAGGTGATATTTCCGTTATGAGTACAGCGGGAAAATTCACGGAATTTACAGTAAACTTAAAAACCAGACTTTCCGAAGTCTGATTTAATATATCGTTTTTCGGAGGAAACAAAATGGATAATGAAATCAGGAACGGCGATAATTCCGGAAATGAAAATTTTCAGGAAAACAATATTACTCAGCCTTCTCAGAACGGTCTTGATTTTTCAGATGAAAAAACAGCTGAAATAGCTGAACCTCAGCAGACAGCAGAGATTGTCAACGACACACAGCAGAATGTTCAGCAGAACAATGCTCAGACAGGTGAATATCATTATAACAGAGAGCAGTATAACAATCAGGTAAGAGCTTCTTCCGATTACGGATATTATTCTCAGCAGAACAACAGACCTTATCAGCAGAATTATAATCAGAATAACTTCAATCAGGGTAATTATAATCCGGATAATTTCAATCAGAATCCCGACAGACAGAATAACAGCTTCAACAGCGGTAATCAGCCTCCTGAAGGGTTCAATCCTCCTCCTGCAAACAAGAACAAGGGGATGAAAGTGTTCATTGCTCTCATTGCGGTGATTGTTGTGCTTTCAGTTGCTCTTATTGTTGCAATCTTTGCAGGTGACGGTTCGTCTGTGACACCTTTCCCCGGTATCGGTGAGCCTTCATCAGACGTTGTGCCGGAAAAACCCGATACGGACAATGTAGGCGATATTCTGCCGGACGCAGGCACAATAAATGCAGGCGAAGCTGTGGATGTTGCAAAAATCGCACAGCAGTACAATGTCGGCATTCTTGTATATCAGAAGAATTCGCTCTATACAGAGGGCTCAGGCGTTGTTGTAAAGGAAGATGATGACGGTAAGTACACTTACATCGTAACCTGTGCACACGTTGTCAATCATTCAAATGTTGCTCTGTCAGTCCTTATGGCAGACGGCACGGAATATCCCGCTGACCTTGTGGGTATGGACACAAGAACAGACCTTGCTGTTGTCAGAATTGAGGCTTCAGGGCTTACAGCGGCAACTCTTGCATCATCAGAAAACCTTGTTGTAGGTCAGACTGTGTATGCGGTCGGTAACCCCGGCGGTTCAGAATTTTTCGGTTCATTCACAAACGGTATAATTTCAGCAATCGACAGACCTGTCAGCTCAAATACAGGATACGAAATGGATTGTATTCAGCATACAGCGGCAATCAACCCCGGTAACTCAGGCGGTGCGCTTGTAAACGGTGACGGTCAGCTTGTAGGTATAAATTCAATGAAAATCGCATCAACAGAATATGAGGGAATGGGCTTTGCCGTACCTTCAGACGTTGTTGCAGACGTTTTCAATTCAATCATTGCAAACGGTTATGTTGCAGGCAGAGCAAAGCTCGGCATTTCTTATCAGACACCGTCAAATTACAGCCAGACATACGCAATGTATGTTCAGATGAAGGGGCTTCCCTCAGGCACAATCGTTATTGCTGATATCAGCAGCGACAGCGACCTCGCAAACAAAGATGTAAAGGTCGGTGATATGATTGTTGCCGTAAACGGAAAAAATATGACAGACACAGGTATGCTTTCAGATATGATTGAAGATATGTCTGCAGGCGATACACTCAAACTCAAAATAGTAAGAGTCAATACTGATGACTGGTCACAGACAGAGTCTGAAGTCACAGTAACTCTTGTTGAAGATAAAGGCAACACAACAGCTTCATCTTCTTCAGGAAACAGCGGCAGTCAGGATCCATTCAGCGGCAGCGGCGGTGCTGAAGACTGGTACGAATATTACAAAGATTTCTTTGGTTATTGATGATAACACTCCCGTTTCTCAGGAAGCGGGAGTGTTTTTGTAAACAATAATTTAGCTAAGCAGAAATTGATTGATATATCGTAGGGGCGATGATTCATCGCCCGGCACGAATGTGCATTTTCCGAAGGAAAATAAAACGGCAGAGCCGTTATTGTTCGCTTTGCTCACAATCGGGCGTTGGATCAACGCCCCTACAAGCTCGATTTTAAT
>JAZTWP010000064.1:0-2163 GCA_045636025.1 Acutalibacteraceae bacterium
GGGGCGTTAATCTAACGCCCGCTGCGCAGCAGAACGGCTTTGCCGTTAATTTTCCTTACGGAAAAGCACTTTCGTGCCGGGCGATGAATCATCGCCCCTACGATATATCAATTAATTTCTGCTTCGCTAAATTCTTGTTTATTATATCATCTTTTCTCTGCGTTTTCTATAGTATATAAGAAATTTTATAAAATATATTAACTTTTATTCTGTTTTCTGTTATACTCAGTTACGGAGGTAATTTTATGGAACCTGTTTTTATTATAATTATAATTCTGCTGATCTGCATACTTGCAGTTTCGCTTTGTGCATTATACTTTGCCGTAAAGGCATCAAAATCTAAAAACGGTGGCTCGGCAGATGCCCGTATTGACTCACTTGAAAAAGCTTTGTCACGAGAGATGTCCGCCACAAGAAGCGAAAACACTCTTGTTGCAGATTCAATCAAAAACAGAATAAATGATATGAGTGAAAAGAATCTTACGGTGCAGCACCGCATTGTTTCTTCACTCAACGAGTCTCTTCTTGAAATCAAAACTGCAAATGCCATACAGAATGAAAAGGTGCTCAGGACTCTCACCGAATCAGTTGACAAAATGACTCAGAGCAATGAAAAAAAGCTTGAGGAAATGAGAGCAACAGTTGACGAAAAGCTCACATCTACTCTCACTCAGCGTCTTGATTCATCTTTCAAGACGGTTTCGGGTCAGCTTGAAAAACTCTACACTTCCCTGGGTGAAATGAAAGAACTCTCAGGCGGTATCACTCAGAATGTGACATCACTCAACAGAGTGCTTACAAATGTCAAGGCAAGAGGCACCTGGGCAGAATATATGCTTGAGGGAATTCTTGACCAGACACTGCCCAATATGTATATCAAGAATTTCAGACCAGAAGGACACAAGGATTTTGTTGAGTTTGCGATAAAAATCCCTGCAGGTGACGGCAGTAAGAATATCACATATCTCCCCATAGACTCAAAATTCCCTATGGAAGACTATGCAAGACTCTGTGCCGCTGCTGATTCTGCAGATGCAATTGCGGTTGCAGAAGCCAGAAAAGCGCTTGAAAGACGAGTTGTTGAAGAGGCAAAAGCTGTTGCAAAATACATATCAGTCCCCGAAACAACACCGTTTGCAATTATGTACCTTGCAACAGAAGGACTTTATGCGGAAATTGCATCATCAAAAACAGGACTTTTTGAAAAAATTCAGAATGAATACTCTGTTATGATTGCAGGTCCCACAACAATTACTGCACTTCTCAATTCCGTTGCAATGGGAATGCGTACAATTGCCGTTAACGAAAAAGCAAACGAAATCAAAGAAATTCTTTCTGCAATCAAAAAGCAGTATGAAAACTTTGATACTATTCTTACAAAAGTCAGAAAGAAAATTGATGAAGCAGGTACTTCTCTTGATGAAGCAACCAAGAGAAATGACATTATTCAGAAAAAACTCAAAAATATTGATGCGGCAGATTCTCTTGACGCTGACAGCATTCTCGGTCTGACAGAATAATTATCTTTTTGTAAAAATTCTGCAAAACAGATGAAAAACTGTTTTGTTTATGTTATAATGAATATGTTATGTATATTTTCAGGAGGTAAATCATGAAACACAGCGATTTAATTGCAAAAATGACCCTTCAGCAGAAGGCTGACTTCTGTTCAGGTAAAGATTTCTGGCATCTCCAGGATAGTGAAGAGCTTGGTCTCCCCTCAATTATGGTGTGTGACGGCCCTCACGGTCTGAGAAAGAAGAAAGATAAAAAAGAAAAAGGCGAACTTATGAGTTCAAAGCCTGCAACATGTTTCCCCACTGCAGTTTCAACAGCAAGTTCATGGAATCCCGGACTTATTGAAAAAATGGGTCAGGCTCTCGGTGAAGAATGTCTTGAAGAAAAGGTTTCTGTTCTTCTCGGCCCCGGTGCAAACATCAAACGTTCTCCCCTTTGCGGCAGAAACTTTGAATATTTCTCAGAAGACCCCTATCTTGCAGGCAGAATCGGTACTGCATTTGTAAAGGGTGTTCAGTCAAGAGGTGTAGGTACATCTCTCAAGCACTTTGCTGCAAACAATCAGGAAACAAGAAGAATGACAGTTGACTCTGTTGTTGACGAAAGAACTCTTCGTGAAATCTATCTTGCAGCATTTGAACCCAT
>JAZTWP010000065.1:0-36250 GCA_045636025.1 Acutalibacteraceae bacterium
GCAGACGAAAAATCTGCCTTCAATAAAATTGTAATTAACCGAACAGAATGCTGTTAACTATTCCCTCAAGTCTTTCCTGTTTGCCTGAGCAAGGGGAGTCGATGCCTTTGAGCTCTTCTGCATAAGCTGAAAGTTCTTCAAGTGTAGCATTGTCTGAGAGGATTTTTGAGCCGATTTCTGTGTTTCTGAATGTTGAATACTTGTTTGCAATAAGCTCGTCAATTCTGCCGTCTTCAATGATTTTTGCAGCATTCATAAGACCGAGAGCAAAAGTATCCATACCGAGAATATAGGCTTCAAACATATCCTCATAAGTATTACTGGGACGTCTGTTCTTTGCATCGAAGTTGAAACCGCCGGTGAGACCGCCTGCCTTAAGCACTTCATACATACACATTGTAGCTTCGTAAACATCAAAGGGGAATTCATCAGTATCCCAACCGAGGAGATAGTCACCCTGGTTAGCATCGATACTGCCGAGCATACCGTTGATTGCAGAAACACGAAGTTCATGCTGGAATGTATGACCTGCAAGTGTAGCGTGGTTAGCCTCTATATTCATCTTGAAGTCTTTATCAAGACCGTACTGACGAAGGAATCCGATTGCAGTTGCTGCATCAAAATCATACTGATGTTTCATGGGTTCCTTGGGCTTGGGCTCGATATAGAAATCACCTGTGAATCCGATTTTTCTGCCGTATTCAACAGCCATTTTCATAAGTCTTGCAATGTTTTCCTGTTCAAACTTCATATCTGTATTAAGAAGTGTTTCATAACCTTCTCTGCCGCCCCAGAAGACATAACCTTTACCGCCGAGTTTAACTGTCAGGTCAAGAGCTTTTTTGATCTGAGCTGCAGCAAAGCAGTAAACATCTGCTGAATTTGTACTGCCTGCACCGTTCATAAAACGGGGATTTGAGAACATATTTGCTGTGCCCCAGAGACACTTGATGCTGGTTGCATTCATCTTTTCAAGAATATAATCTGAAATTTCGTCGAGTCTTGCGTTTGTTTCGTTTATATCATCTGCTTCGGGAATGATATCTACGTCGTGGAAACAGAAAAATTCAACACCGAGTTTCTGCATAAATTCAAAACCTGCATCAACTTTTGCTTTTGCGTGTGCCATTGTTCCTTTTTCAGCACCAAATGATTTATCTGCTGTGTCTCTGCCGAACATATCTGTTCCGCCTGCGCAGGGATTGTGCCTCCAAGCCATCGCAAAGGGGAGATGTTCTTTCATTGTTTTGCCAAGAACGATTTTTTCAGGATCATAGAATTTGAATGCAAGGTTGTTTTTGCTCTGAGGTCCCTCGTATTTGATTTCAGGAATGTTGTTAAAGATTTCTGCCATTTTTTATTCCTCCGTTATCATATCTGCAAATGTGTTTTTAAGTGCAGGATATATCTTTCTGAATTTTTTATATTTGATTTCATAACGGTTTGTCAGTTCATCGTCGGGATAAACCGTTTCTGAAATTTCGACAAGATTTTTACAGGCATCCGCTACTGTATTATATTCATTACAGGCAACCATTGCAAGAATTGCACCGCCGTAGCCGGGGCCTTGCTCTGTTTTCAGGATATTAAGAGGTATTCCGAGAACATTTGCAAAGATTTTCAGCCACAGTTTGCTTTTGACTCCGCCGCCGCAGATGTTACTTGTTTTAATTCTAAGACCAAGGGATTTTGCAACCTCAAAACTGTCACGGATGGCAAAAGCAACCCCCTCAAGGACAGCCTGAAGCATATCTTCTTTTTTTGTTGCAAGGCTCATACCTATAAATGTGCCTCTTGCGTTTGTATCGTTAACAGGGCTTCTTTCACCCATAAGATAGGGAAGAAAGAAAACTTCATTTCTACCGAGTTTGTCTTCATTTATAAGCGACTGTATGGCGTTATAGTCTTTATCGCAAAGAATGTCATCCATAAACCATTTGTTGCAAGATGCAGCAGAAAGCATACATCCCATAAGATGGTAACCGCCATCTGCGTGGGCAAATGAATGAAGAGCATTGTTGTTATCAACGCCGAATTCATTACTTGAAATAAATACTGTTCCTGATGTGCCGATAGAAATATTGCAATTGCTGTTACCTATTGTTGCTGTGCCAATAGCCGCTGCAGCATTATCTCCGGCACCTGCTACAACAACAGTTTCGGGGGAAAGACCGAATTTTTCTGCAATTTCAGGCTTTAATGTGCCTGTAACTTCATAGCTTTCATAAAGACTCGGAAGTTGTTTTTCGTTTATATCGCAGATTTCAAGCATTTTCTCAGACCAACATTTATTCTTTACATCAAGAAGAAGCATTCCAGATGCGTCTGAATAGTCACATGAATGAATATCTGTAAGAATGTAATTTATGTAGTCTTTGGGGAGCATAATTTTGCTGATTTTGTTAAACAATTCAGGTTCATTATTCTTCATCCAGAGTATTTTCGGTGCTGTAAAACCTGCAAATGCAATATTAGCGGTATTTGCGGATAAAACATCTTTGCCGATTTCATTGTTGAGAAAATCTACTTCTTTATGTGTTCTGCCGTCATTCCAGAGAATAGCAGGACGGATAACATTGTCATTGTCATCAAGAACAACAAGTCCGTGCATCTGACCGCCGCAACCAATGCCTTTTACTGTGGATTTATCGCAATCCTTAAGCAATTCTGCAAGTCCTTCATTTACTGCAACAACCCAGTCTTCCGGATTCTGCTCAGACCAGCCTGAGTGCGGAAAATATACCGGATATTCTTTGGATACTTCATTTATTATAGCGCCTTTTTCATTAACAAGCAGAAGTTTGACTGCAGATGTGCCGAGATCTATACCTATATAGAGCATAATTAACTCCTTAGATTTTTTTATTATTATATCATTTATATATACCAATATCAATAATAATATAAAAAAATCTCACTATCCGAAGATAGTGAGATTCGTAAAAAATTTGATTATTTAGCTGCTTTTTTATCTTTTTTTGTAAGCATTTTGATAACAAATATTGTTGCTACTGTGAGAACAATACCGATTGCAAACATAACGATTGCATTCTGCACAAAACCTGAAATCAAATAACATACAAACGAGATTCCGGCAACAGTAAGTGCGTAAGGAAGCTGTGTGTTAACATGGTTGATATGGTTACACTGTGCTCCTGCTGATGACATAATTGTTGTGTCTGAAATGGGTGAACAATGGTCACCGCATACAGCACCTGCAAGACAAGCAGAAATGCCGATAACAAGGATTGTTGAATCAGGGGCAAAGATAGCTGTAACAATGGGAATAAGAATACCGAATGTACCCCATGAAGTACCTGTTGCGAATGCAAGGCCGCAAGCTACAAGGAAGATGATTGCGGGAAGGAAGTTTGCAAGTCCTTCTGCTGCACCGTTCATAAGGTCTGCAACAAAGTATTTTGCACCGAGCAGACCTGTCATATTCTTAAGAGCTGTTGCAAATGTAAGAATTGTGATTGCAGGTACCATTGCTTTGAAACCTTCGGGTACGCATTCCATAGCACCTTTGAATGTGATAACTCTTCTGCATACCATATAAATCATTGTAAGAACAAGAGCAATGAGAGCACCCCAGGGAAGACCTACTGTTGCGTCTGTGTCTGAGAAAGCTGTGATGAAGTCAGCACCGTCAAGAATACCACCGTTGTATACAAGAGCAAATATACAAGCTACGATAAGGAAAACAACGGGAAGGATAAGGTCGATAACTTTACCTTTTGCATTGCCTTTTTCTTCAACTACATTGTCAACTCTGTCACCAGAAGTATAAAGGTCACCGTTGAGCATTGCATTCATTTCGTGAAGTTTCATCGGACCGTAGTCAACTTTGAAGAATACGATTGCGATGATGAATACAAATGTAAGAAGTGAGTAATAGTTGTAGGGAATAGCTTTGATGAAAAGAGCAAGCCCCTGACCATCTTCTGCGTAAGAAGCAACTGCAGCAGCCCAAGAAGAAATGGGAGCAATCATACATACAGGAGCAGCAGTAGCGTCAATAAGGTATGAGAATTTAGCTCTTGAAATCTTATGAGCGTCTGTTACAGGTCTCATAACTGAGCCGACTGTAAGACAGTTGAAGTAGTCATCAATAAAGATGAGAATGCCGAGTGCAAATGTTGCAAGCATTGCGCCTGCTCTTGATTTTATGTGTTTTACAGCCCAGTCACCGAAGGCTCTAGAGCCGCCTGATTTGTTGATAAGAGCAACCATAATACCAAGGATAACAAGGAAAATAAAAATACCGGAACTGTCAGAAACAGCAGTGATAAGACCATCGCTGATGATGAAGTCCATTGCATCTGTGAGGCTGAAACCTGCTTTGAAAATATTTGCTGAAAGAAGACCGCCTACAACAATGCCAACGAAGAGTGAAGAATAAACTTCCTTGGTAATGAGTGCAAGTCCGATAGCAATGATGGGAGGAAGGAGTGCGAGGAATGTTGCAAAGTAATCGCTTTCTGCAGAATCTTTTACATTGACAGTACCTGTACCATTACATGTTTCACAGATTGTACCGTGGTCACATGTTACGCCTGTACCGTCGCAATCACCGCAGTCATCAATGTAGACGTCAAGTGAATCAGCTGATTCAACAGCTTCTGTTGCACCTGTTGTAATTGTGCTGTCTGATGCAGGCTCAGATGATGCAGCAGCTGAAATAATCATAAAACAGCTGAAGACAATTGCAACGAGCATACACAGTAATTTTTTTCGTGTTTTCAAGGTAATCTTCCTTTCTGGAACAATTAATAAAAGACCATAGTGAAATACACCATGATCTCTGAAAAATCACGATAGCACTCCACAAATGTGACAGTCTGTATCATATTCTGATACAAACCGGAATGCAGTAAATCCGATACTTTCTGCAAACCTCGGCAATGATTCCTTTCAGATAATTTACTATCGGGAATCGGTTATCTTACTGATAATCAATGCACCTCTATCTTTGTTATGAATATATCATAATAATTGTATAAAGTCAATAATAAATTTGTCTGAAAGAAACAAATAATGTAATAAAATGTGGCAATATTCTAAAAAAGAAACATAATGAAATTAAATTGTTATATAATTAACAAAAGGATGATTGTATGGAAAATTGTTTAAGATTGGATTCATCTGATTTTATTCAGATATTAAATGAACATTTTGACAATAATAATGAAGTAAAACTTCGTGTCACCGGCAACAGTATGAGTCCTTTTCTAATTGATAAGAGAGATTATGTTTTTCTTACACGATGCAATGGAATGCCCACAAAAGGTGATATTCTATTATACAGAAGATCTCAGGACAAATTTGTTCTTCACAGAGTAAAAAAGTATGACGGTGAGAATTTATGGTTTGTCGGTGATGCTCAGACTTATATTGAAGGTCCGCTTCATGAAGATTGCATTATTGCTGAATGTAAAAAGGTAATAAGAAAAGGCAAAACTATTGATGAAAATAGTTTTATATGGAATTTATTCAGTAAAGTCTGGATTCGTACTGTATTTTGCAGAAATGCAATTATCCGTTTTGTATCAGTATTCAAAAATAGTCGTTGATTATTTTGATTATAAAATGTATTCAATAAAAAGGAGACTTTTTTATGGCAAACAGATTTGTACTTAATGAAACAAGCTATCACGGCAAAGGCGCAATTTCAGCTGTTGCTGATGAAATCAAGGCAAGAGCATTTGCAAAGGCTTTTGTATGTTCTGATCCTGATCTTATCAAGTTCGGCGTTACTAAAAAAGTAACTGACATTCTTGACACAGCAGATATTGCTTATGAGATTTTCTCAGAAATCAAAGCAAATCCTACAGTTGAAAATGTACAGGCAGGTGTTGAAGCATTCAAAGCATCAGGTGCTGACTGTATCGTAGCTATCGGTGGCGGTTCATCAATGGACACAGCAAAAGCTATCGGCATTATTATCACAAACCCTGAATTCGCTGATGTTGTTTCTCTTGAAGGTGTAGCACCTACAAAGAACAAGTGCGTTCCCATCATTGCAGTTCCCACAACAGCAGGTACTGCAGCTGAAGTTACAATCAACTATGTTATCACAGACGCAGCAAACAACCGTAAAATGGTTTGTGTTGACGTTCATGATATTCCCGTTGTTGCAGTTGTTGACCCCGATATGATGGCTTCAATGCCTAAAGGTCTTACAGCTGCTACAGGTATGGATGCTCTCACTCATGCTATTGAAGGCTACATCACTAAGGGTGCATGGGAAATGAGTGATATGTTCCACATCAAGGCTATTGAAATTATTGCTAACAGCCTTCGCGGTGCAGTAGATAACACAGATGCAGGCAGAGAAGGTATGGCTCTCGGTCAGTACATCGCAGGTATGGGCTTCTCAAACGTAGGTCTCGGCATTGTTCACTCAATGGCTCATCCTCTCGGTGCTCTTTATGACACACCTCATGGCGTTGCTAATGCTATCATTCTTCCCACAGTTATGGAATATAATGCTCCTGAAACAGGCGAGAAGTACAGAGATATTGCAAAGGCTATGGGTGTTGACGGTGTTGACGCAATGACACTCGGTGATGCAAGAAAAGCTGCTATCGACGCTGTTAAGAAGCTCAGCACAGATGTCGGCATTCCTGCTGACCTTAAAGATATTGTTAAGGCAGAAGATGTTGATTTCCTTGCACAGTCAGCATTTGACGATGCTTGTCGTCCCGGTAATCCCAGAGAAACTTCTGTTGAAGAAATCAAAGCACTTTATCTTTCACTTATGTAAGAATATTAAAAAAATTGCACTGCCCGTTATTGGGCAGTGCTTTTGCTTTTATAAAGTAATTGTGTATTCAACAATATCAATACTGTCAAAAATATAAGAAATAAATACAAGTTGATGTGTTCCGCTTTCAGGAACAGTGTTGATTTCTTTTGTGCCGACATTATAAAGAACTACTTTGTCGGAATCGTAGATGTAATAATCAGGATAGGGGATTACATTATAAAAATCATCGGGAATTTCATCAAGCCAGATTTTATCATTCATAGAATTTTTGATAACGCCATAGTCGTAATATTCAATTAAAACATCATTGAGTATTTCAATCCTGCTGTCTTCAGAAAAAGTTTCTTTATAAAATGATATATCATGAGGCTTCGGCATTTCAATTCCGAGGTGATTCTCTGTTTCTGTAATAACATTGTATCCGCTGTCATAATACTTATTATAGCCGACCTGTTCAAGACCGATTACTATGCATAAAACTGAAATAACAATTCCGGCAATCAATACGGGAATCCACTTAAGATCCCGTTTTTTACGGTCAAGTGCATTGATAATCATTCCGAGCGAGAAAGGTAATGCTGTAAAATACATCCAATAACAAGGATTACCGAGATGTAATGCAATATTGTCTTTGCATGTAGCAACAAATGCATACAATCCAAAAGTTATAATCAGAAAAGTTATTGTCACAGCATTATGTTTTTTGATATCTGAGTATTTTTCGGTACTTTTCCTAAACTTGTCAATCAATATGCTCTCGGGACTGATTACCGACTTTCTGATAAAATATATTTGCATTTCATCAGAAAAAACAAAGAATTCGTTATTTTCTTTCATTGTGATGATGCTGTCATAATTAATTGAAACTTTACTTATAAGTTCATCGTTTTCAATAATTGAAAGCGACAGTTTTTCATCAAAAACATCAATAAGATACTGCCTGTTTTCTATAATCAGACTTTTTTTAACCCAGTTCTTTTTGATTGAATGTGAACCTATCAGCATCAAGAGAATATAAAACAGACCTGTACAAAGCATGACAAGAGATGTTAATGAATTGAAGGGTATAAATATCAATACTGACACAACAAAAATAAGTGCGAAAATTAAAATTGATTTATTTCTTTGCCTTGTTGAAAGTTTGTAGATGTTCATGTATTCATCTTTTGATACAGACATTACATACTGCTCAATTCCATGATTTACAGTATAAATATTTTCAGTATTATCCATAATATCACCTCAATTTCATGTTAGCATATAATAAATTAAAAATCAAGCGACAGAAAACTGCCGCCTGATAAATAATTACAGATTATAATATTTCTCAAACTCAACAGGATGAGGAATCTTTGAGATTTCACTGCATTCTGCACGTTTTCTCTTGATAAAGTTCTTGATGAGCTCTTCGGGGAATACACCGCCTGCTGTGAGGTATTCATAGTCTGCTTCAAGACAATCAAGAGCAGCTTCAAGAGATGTAGGAAGACCTTTGAGTTTTGCCTTTTCTTCTTCGGGAAGATTGTAGAGGTTCATATCATAAGGCCCCCAACCATTTGCGTGAGGATCAATCTTGTTTTTGATACCGTCAAGACCTGCCATAAGAAGTGCGGCATAGCAGAAATAAGGGTTACATGTAGCATCAGGATTACGGATTTCAAAACGGCGTTCTGAGGGCTGTTTTGCATAAGCGGGAATTCTGATAACTGCACTACGGTTAGATGTTGCATAACCTACTGTAACAGGAGCCTCAAATCCGGGAACAAGTCTCTTGAATGAGTTTGTGCTGGGATTTGTGATAGCACAGAGTGAACCTATGTGCTTGAGAAGACCACCGATGAAGTAATGAGCTGTTTCGCTGAGATGTGAATAACCGTTGTCATCTGAGAATACAGGTTCACCGTCCTTGAGAAGAAGCATATGTACGTGCATACCGCTTCCTGCTTCACCGTAAACGGGTTTGGGCATAAGAGTAGCACTCTTGCCGTATTTTGCAGCTGTGTTATGGATAATATATTTAATCATCATTGTTGCATCAGCCATTTTTGACATTTCACCGAGCATGGGTTCGATTTCAAACTGACCTGAAGCAGCAACTTCGGGATGATGATACTTAACGGGGATACCTGCATCTTCTATAAGCATACACATTTCACTTCTGCATTCATAAGAAGTGTCAAAAGGCTTTGCAATATGGTAAGCTTTCTGAAGGGGAACGATATGACCGAGCCCCTGAGTTGCGCTGTTCCAGTATGACTGTTTAGCATCAACACTCATAGCAACTGAATTGGGCTTAACTTCCCAGCCTACCTGGTCGAAAAGATAGAATTCAAATTCAGGAAGAATCATCATTGTATCAGCAATGCCTGAATCTCTCATATATTTTTCAGCTGCAAGAACAATGTTTCTGGGATACTGTGCAAGAGGACGGTTTTCGGGGGAGTCGATAATCATTGCATTACCGCTCATTGAAAGAGTGGGAATTTCGCAGAAGGGATCAATCATTGCTGTGTCAGGATCAGGAATAAATACCATGTCACTCTTTTCAACAACAGCATAACCGTAGTTTGAAGCGTCAAAACCTACACCGTCACGCATAATTTCAGGTGTGAAATTCTGTGCGGGAATAGTTACATGACGATACTGACCGTTGATATCAACCATCTTAAAGTCAACCATTTTGATGTTGTTTTCTTTAATAATGTCCATAATCTGTTGAACAGTTTTACTCATTATTTACATCTCCGTTTCATAGATTAAATTGTTAATTAATTGTAGCACACAAAATGGATATTTTCAACAAAAAAATTTATCTATATTAAAAAAAATATAAAAAAATAACAACCGCTGTTCAAATTTCAGCGGTTGTTTCAATTTGTTCAATTGTATTTTTTTGTTTCTTTTGCTTACTGTATCTCAATACACCTATTGCAGCTGAAATGAGAGAACATGTTTCACCGATCATACCGCTGTAGGAATGTGCAAATACATTGTAAGCGAGAATAAATGATGATGAAATAAGAATTGTTTTACGAAGATTCTGTGAATCAAAAACACCCATACAGATTGTGTTGATAACAAGACCTGTTGTTATAAGCAAAGAATGATATCCTTCCCAGGAGAATACACATGCAACAGCAATAGCACTCGCAAGCACAATAGGACCCAGCATTGCTTTTATTCTGTTTTTATATCGGATGTAGTAAATGAAATTTCGGATAATGCAAATTATATTTAGTGCAAAACCTGAATATGCACCGATAAACAGATATTGGATACAACTAAGAGCAGTTGCAAGTGTCTGCAAAAGCAATAATTTTTTTTTGTCAGAATATTGATATGACACAAAAAATAATGCTATGGACACAAATCCGATTCCGTGACCGATTATTTTTATAAAATCCTGCATATATACCTCTGGTGAATTTTTTGAATGTGGAAATAGGTTATCGGATATTATAATAGTTCCTGAAAGGTTATGTCAAGAACTATTTGTTAATTTATTCAATTATTTTGTACCGAAAAGCCTATCACCGGCATCACCGAGACCGGGAAGAATGTAACCGTTTTCGTTGAGACATCTGTCAAGTGTAGATACGTAAATGTCTACGTCAGGATGAGCTTCTGCAACTTTGCTAACGCCTTCAGGCGCACCGATAACAGCCATAAATTTGATGTTTTTGCATCCTCTCTTTTTAAGAGACTCTATTGCATCGCATGCGCTGCCACCGGTTGCAAGCATAGGATCCACAAGAAGTACAAGCATATCTTCAATACCTTCGGGAAGCTTGCAGTAGTATTCGCAAGGCTGCAGTGTTTCTTCATTTCTGTACATACCAATGTGTCCGACGCGTGCAGAAGGGAAGAGGACGTGAATTCCGTTGACCATGCCGAGACCGGCTCTGAGAATAGGAACAACAGCAACAGAGTTGTCTTTAACTACAGTCTGTGTGCATACTTCAAGAGGAGTTTTTACTGTTTTTTCAGTTGTAGGAACTCCTTCCTTCATACATTCGTATGTCATGAGAGTTGTAATTTCTTCAATAAGTTCACGGAATTCTTTCATACTTGTATTCTCATCTCTGAGAATGGCTATTTTGTGTCTGATCAGAGGATGATCAAAAATAGTAACATTATCGTAATTTTTCATTTTTGCCTCCGGATTATTTTTCTTTGCCTATTTTGCTGTTTTCAACTTTTGTAAGAATTGCATTTGTAATAATGCCGATGATAAGCGCAGTAGCAATTGCTGTAATCTGAATTGTCTTTGAAACGGCACCGTTTTCAGCAATGGCATAAGGTATCTGGATTGTAAGACCACCGATACCTGAGATAAGGATAGCTGCAACAACAAAGAGATTCTTATTATTATCAAGATCAAGATGTTTGAACATTTTAAGACCTGATACTGCGATAAATCCGTAAAGTGTAAGGCATACACCACCCATTACACATGAAGGAATAGTCTGAAGAACAGCCATAACAGGACTTATAAATGAAAGTATGATACACATAAATGCTGTTGTTGTAATTGTTGCAACTGATGCATTTCTTGTAATAGCCACACAACCGACTGATTCACCGTATGTTGTGTTGGGGCAGATACCGAAAATTGTACCCATCATTGAACCAACACCGTCACCGAGAAGAGTTCTCTTGAGACCGGGTTCTTCAATAAGATCTTTTTCAATAATTGATGAAAGATTCTTATGGTCTGCAATGTGTTCTGCAAAAACAACAAGAGCAACGGGAAGAAATGCGATGATAACTTCAGCAATACCGCCTGCATTAAGAATAGTTGCATCGGGATTTGCATTAAGAACTGCTGCTGAAAGATTACCGCTTGTGATTTCCTTAACAGCTTCAATAAGAGCAAAATCAGGGTAGTTAACAAATGCTGTAAGACCTTTGAAAGTTCCGTCTGCAGCATAGAAATTATCAATAACAGGCTGGAAGTTTATAATCATAAGATAATCAATACCGGCTGATTTTCCGATAATTGTAAATATTGCAGCAACAGTATAACCGGTACCGATACCTATAATAAAAGGAATAAGACGAGCCATTTTTATTTTTTTCTGTGTAGAACAAACAACAATTGTAAAGAAAGCTACAAGACCGCAGAAAAGAGCAGCAAGATTATATCCGCCGTTTATCTGTGATGAGTTTGCTTTTACAATATCTGACATTGCGGCACCTGCAAGTGAAAGACCGATAAGTGCAACTGTTGGCCCTATAATAACAGGAGGCATAAGTTTATTAACCCAGTTTGTTCCTGCGAAATGAATAACAATTGCAATTACAACATAAACAAGACCGGCAACAACAGAACCGAGGATAATACCGCAATAACCATATGCAAGACCAACCGCAAGTGAATTAAGAAATGCAAATGAACTGCCGAGGAAAACAGGGCTCTTTTTTCTGGTAAAAAGCTGATAAACGAGCGTACCTACACCTGCACCGAGAATAGCTGCTGGAATCTGAGTGGGCAGACCGATGATTGTCGGGACAGCAATTGTTGCTGCAAGAATAGCAAGCAACTGCTGAAATGCAAAAACTATCATCTGAGTAAATTTTGGTTTTTCATGAATGTCATAAACTAAGTTTTTTCCCATTACAGATGAACCTCCTGTAAATTTAAGTTCTGATGATATTCATCTTTTTAATTTTATCATAAGTTTTTTTTAAATGCAAACAATAAATAATAAACCGTCGAAAAAAATCGACGGTCATTTTTGTGAAAGTGTTACAATTAAAGTATCGCAATCCCAGAATTAACAAAGGGTACTTTTAGGAATTCATCAGGATTCTGACGGATTATATAGTCGATATATGAATCAACCATTTCAGCAATCAGAATATATCCCATTGCATTCATATGTCCGTGAAGGAAATATTTTTCTCTGAATTTTTCATTAAATGTTGGTGCATATTTATATAAATCAATTATATAAGAATTTTCAAAGTAATCTGCAAGGGAATACAATGCCTTGTTTATGCTGTCATATGTTTCTTCTGAACCAAATTTCTTGTCATCGGGTAATGTAAGAAAGAAAAATTTTGCATCGGGACTGATTTCTTTATATCGTCTTATAATTTCTGCATATGCACCGATGTAAGTGTCGGTGTTATAATTAACCATATCATCGGCATTCCCTGTTTCCATATGTTGATTAATTACATCATTCGCTCCGAGTGCAATGACATACGCTTGACATGCTTTTTCTTTATCCCAGAATCCGTTAGCTTCAGCAAAAGAGTCAATATATTCTTTTGCTGTCATTCCACCACGGGAAAAATTATATGCTGTCAGACCGTTTCTTCTTGCAATATGCTGTCCCCACGAATATTCAAACATATCAAAATAATATTTATTTCCGTTTTTATCGCATTGTTCAAATTCGCCTGATGACATACTGTCGCCTACAAAAGCAATTTTTCTGAAAATACTTGTAAAACTATATCCTGACAATAGTTTATCAAGGGGTTTTTCATCTGATATATATAATTTTTTGTTCCAATCCATAATTATTCTCCTGTCTTAATTAGTCTGAATACCTGATAAGCAGTGTCATAAAGATTTTTTTTTGCTATATCCTTACTGAGTGCTACATCAAGTGATACGATATTTCTTAAAATGGGAAAATAAGCATCAATTCCGTAGTCATTACATATTTCAGCACCGTCTGAAACACAACCTGCAAATGCAATTACTTTTTTATTATATTTTTTTGCAAGTTTTGCAATTCCGACCGGTACTTTGCCCATAACTGTCTGTGAATCAAGTCTTCCTTCTCCCGTTACAACAATATCCGCATCTTTGATATCATTTTCAATATCTGTTTCTTCTGAAATTATATCAATGCCTGGTCTTAGATGAGCATTTGTGAAAGCAGAAAACGCAAATCCAAGACCTCCTGCTGCACCTGCTCCTTCTTTATTTATATCTGAATCAGGAAAAATATCTTTTACAATACAGGCATAGTTTAGTAACCATTTATCCATATCATCTATCATTTCAGCTGTTGCACCTTTCTGTGGAGCAAAAACTGCACTGCAACCATTTTTACCGCACAAAGGGTTTTTTACATCACATGCAATATTGAATATACAATCTTTCAACTCCGATATTGCATTGTCTGTTCTGATTTTACTCAGATTTTCAAGTCCTTTTGCACCGTAAGAAACAGGTTTATCATCCATATCAAGAAAATCAAACCCCAATGTACTCAGCATTCCGATGCCTCCGTCATTGGTTGCGCTTCCGCCTATTCCGATGATAAATTTTCTGTAGCCTCTGTTTATGGCGTCTTTTATCATTTCGCCAACACCGAAAGTAGTCGTTAAAAGCGGATTTCTGTCTTCAGGAGATATCAGAGTTATTCCTGATGCAGATGCCATTTCAATTATTGCAGTTTTGTCAGTAACGCAATATTCAGCATCAATGATTTGCATTAACGGATTATGCACAGGTATTTTAATTTTTTCCACATTATAAATTGATGAAAAAACTTCAGTTGTTCCTTCACCGCCATCAGCAATAGGTTTTATAATAATCTGAGCATCTTTATCTGCTTCAAGAATAGCAGATCTGATCGCTTCTCCTGCTTCAATTGAATTCAGGCTGCCTTTA
This sequence comes from Acutalibacteraceae bacterium, assembly GCA_045636025.1. Taxonomy (GTDB): domain Bacteria; phylum Bacillota; class Clostridia; order Oscillospirales; family Acutalibacteraceae; genus UBA1081. The sequence continues at coordinate 14,406 of JAZTWP010000065.1, forward strand.
AATGAATCAATCGCAATAACAACCCTCATAATTTTCACCCCAATCGAATTATACTATATTATAAGGAAATTAACAAGTATATACATTAAAATAATCCCAAGTCATGTAACTCGGGATTGTTAATTAATTTACATAATCTAATTCATATTCAACTATTTTCATTTGGTTCAAATCAGAATCATATAAAAGATTTATAAATCTGTACATTCCGCTGTCGGAAGGCAACGTATTATATTCAGATGTGTCAATATTATAAATCAAAGTATAGTCAAAAGCTATTGATTGTGCATAGGAAGATGTAATTTCTAACATATTATTAGATATAGTTTTTAACCATTTATTATTTTCTGAAAGTTCTTTTTCAAACACATCAAACGCAGAATCTTCAAAAAACACGTCACTTGTTGTTAGAATTGTGCATCTGTTTGTCGTTTGTATTGCGCTACTCCAATCCTGTGTAACGATTTGTTTATGTTCGGGAATGTCTATCTTAAGAATATTTTCAGTTCTAACAATCATTTCATCACTATGATTAAAAAAATCATTAAAAACAAAGGAAAATGAACCGTAAATGCACAATACTGCAGTCATAATAATACCCATTATAATGTTCTTTTAAATTTATAACCTTTTTTCTTCATAATTATTCCTAATATTGCTGATGCAACAGGAACAGGAGTCAAACAGCAGAATACCCACAAATTTTCTATTGACATACTATTTTCAACTGAAAGGAAAAGAATTAGAATCATCGCTGTAATAATTGTTAGAGGTGATGCAACAAATAAAATGAGTGAAATAATTTTATACTTTACGGGAACGGGATTTTTAGTTGTTTTTGCGAGATTATTATATATATACGAAAAAAATAATGAATTTTCTTTCAATTCATTTTGTCTCAGTATGTATAATAAACCGTTATACTGAAAAACTATAAAATTATCAAATTAATATTTCTGAAATAATACTGATATCTAAATAAAAAAAATCCTCAGATTTAATCTGAGAATTATATTTGGTTGCGGAGATGGGATTTGAACCACATGACCTCCGGGTTATGAGCCCGACGAGCTACCGAGCTGCTCTACTCCGCGATATTTACTCTCTCGAGTGCTTAATTATTATATTATATAAATTTGAGTTTGTCAAGTACTTTTTCATTTTTTTTGTAATTTTTTTGAATTAGGGAGCAGTAGCTATGTACAGCTCCCTGTTTTTTTAGATGTTTATAATGTTTCAATCCAATTAAGGATATCTTTGAATACATCTGATTTGTCTTTTTCGTTAAGAATTTCGTGTCTGTCTTCGCTGTAAAGTTTTATTTTAACATCAGAATGATTTGTATCAACAAGTCCCTGATAAACAGACTGTACACCTTTTCCGTATGTGCCCACAGGGTCAGCATCGCCCGCAATAAGATAAATTGGTAGTTCTTTAGGCACAGATGTGTACCAATCATTTCTGCTGATAACCTGCATAAGTGTAAGCAGATCTCTGTATCCGTTTGTTGTAAACAGGTATCCGCAAAGAGGATCAGCTATGTATTTGTCAACTATTGAATTGTCTGTAGTAAGCCAGTCAAAGGCTGTTCTCTTTTCAGTTTTATTATTATATGTACCGAATGCAAGATTATTTATAAATTTTGAACGATAATGATCACCTTTGAATTTCGCTATTGCTTTTATAATCGTAATACCTGCTCCTGCAGCTGCATTAGCTCCTGTAGTACCGCAATAAATGGCACCACTGAGATATTTACCGTATTTCTCAGAATAAAGACGTGCAAGCATTGATCCCATACTGTGTCCGAAGAGAATTATCGGAAGATCAGGGTAGTCAGCTTTTGCAATTTCAGTAAGAATTTTCATATCTTCCACAAGGTAGAGATAACCGTTGTTTTTACCGAAATATCCTAACTCAGAGGTTTCTTTAATAGATTTGCCGTGTCCAAGATGATCGTTGATATATACTACGTAATCATTAGAAGTAAGAAATTCAATGAATTCTTCATATCTTTCATGGTGCTCGGCCATACCGTGTGCAATCTGAATTACAGCTTTTGGCTTGCTGTTTTCAGACGGTGTATATCTGCAGGCATAGATATCTGCCAATTTTGATGATGATGTAAAAGTGAATGTATATTTGTTTGAAATCATATTGTCACCCCGTATGATTTTTTTTTCATTATAGCACATATATTTTTTGTTTTGTATATGCGTTTTCAATTTTGTATGATGTCACAAATATATGAATGAAAGAAAAGCGTTTTGCACAAAGAATCGAATATAAAAAACAGCGATATAAAATCGCTGTTTAGTATCAATTATTTGTGAGGAACTACATTATAGCCGTTTTTCTTGAGGAATGCATCGATTCTTGCACCTGGGCTGAGAAGTTCGCTGAGTGACTTTTCATTATTGAGAGTATCAATAAGAAGAGCAACATATTTTGACATATCAACTGAGAAATACCAGGGGCGTGACTTGAGTTCTTCTGTCTGGTAAACAAGGTTTGTTGTGAACACACCGTCAATAAGTCCGTCCTCATATGCCTTGTCAAATGTTTCAAGACCGTTGCAGAAGAGACCGAATGCAGAACATACAAAGATTCTCTTAGCCTTGAGGTCTTTAAGCTTTGTTGCAACCTCTAGCATTGAATCGCCTGAAGAAATCATGTCGTCAACAACGATAACATCTTTGCCTTCTACATTATCACCAAGGAATTCGTGAGCGATGATGGGGTTTCTGCCGTTGATGATAACAGAATAGTCTCTTCTTTTATAGAACATACCGAGTTCAACACCGAGAACTGATGAGTAGTAGATACATCTCTGAAGTCCGCCTTCGTCGGGAGAGATAATCATAAGGTTATCTTTGTCAATCTTGAAATCTTTAACGTTCTTAACAAGAGACTTGATCATCTGATATGTTGTCTGAACATTTTCAAAGCCTTTAAGAGGAATAGCATTCTGAACACGAGCGTCGTGAGCATCAAAAGTGATGATGTTGTCCACACCCATAAGATCGCAGAGTTCCTGAAGTGCAAGAGCACAGTCAAGTGATTCACGGCTTGATCTCTTATGCTGTCGTCCTTCGTAAAGCATGGGCATAATAATGCTGATTCTTTCAGCTTTACCTGCACAAGCTGCAATAGCTCTCTTGAGGTTTGCAAAATGCTCATCAGGTGTTGTGGGAACTTCGATACCATAGCAATTGTGTGTTACACCATAGTTGAATACATCAACAACAAGATAAATATCATATCCTCTTACAGAATCGTGAAGAACAGCTTTGCCTTCGCCTGTACCGAATCTGTGGAATCTCATATCGAGAATATAGCTGTCTTTCTGGTAGCCGTTGAAAGCGATAGAGTGCTTGTGTTCACTGATCTGTTCTTTTCTCCATGACACTATGTACTCATCAACCTTCTTTGCGAATGCTTCGCATCCGGGAAGAGCAACAATACCGAGAGGTCCAACAGGAATCTGTGTAAGTTCTTGTGTTAAATCGGGCATTTTGTAAAACCTCCAAAAAAATAAATACATATATATTTTACATTATTTTGACGATTTTGCAATAGTAAAATTAAACTTTGTTGAAAATTATCAAAAAAGTTTTTTTAGTCTGTCTAATCATAGATATATTAAATAGTATAATGTTGTTTGAGAAATAAATACAAAATGTTGTGTAGGTGCATTAATATATTTCATTAAAAATATATTGACATTTGATGTAAAAAGTTTTATAATAACGGATATTGAAAAGCTGGTGTGGCGAAATCGGCAGACGCAAGGGACTTAAAATCCCTCGGTAGAAATACCGTACCGGTTCAAGTCCGGTCACCAGCACCAAAAATCCCGTTCACGAAAGTGGGCGGGATTTTTACCTATTACTTCTTACCTCTTCACTCTTACCTCAAATAAAGAGTACGGGATTTTTGGAAAGTAATAGGTAAAAAGTAATAGGTAAAAAGTAATAGGTAATAAGTTCGGTGTGGCTTCGCCACGAATTATAACACAATGCTCCGCATTGATTTATTTGTACTTTTATGCTATACTAAATCCAAGAGGTGATTTTATGAAAAAATTACTGACCTTGTGTTTGTGTATATTATTATGTTTTCAATTTTCTGCTTGTTCAACTAAAACGCAATCTAATTCGGAAAGCATAAAAAAATCTATTTCAAAACATATTGATATTGACGTTAGCGCAGGTGTTCAAAAAGAATATAACGATGACCATGGTGGATTTCTTGGTGATGGCTCTACATATGCTGAATATAGTTTTGAAAACAACGATTTATTAGAGCAAATAAAGAAGAATGATAAGTGGAAATCTTTTCCCCTAACAAGCAATCTTCATACTGTTGTTTATGGAGGGGAATATTTTGATACTGAATTAAACACAATGGTAAATATGGCTCCTCATATAAGCAGTGAGGAAGGGGAGGCAATTTTACCTGAAATAAAAAATGGATATTATTATTTTTTTGATAGGCACAGTGAAAATTCAGACGATAGATATGATGATAGTGAACTTTTATCACGATATTCTGTAAATTATACATTGGGAATCTATGATTGTGATACTAATATTCTTTATTTTTTCGCGATGGATACGTAATAATGTTATTATTTAAGTGAAAATAAAGAAAATCAGGTTTTCACCTAGTTCTTTTTCTGACACGAATGACAAAAAAGACAGTCATAGCACTGTCTTTTTTATTTTACATTTTTTGTTCAGGTATTGAATTTTACTGAAATAATTGCATATTTATGCATACGAATTGCTTGATGAATTATTTTTCAAATTTTACTTGACTTTTCAATTTAATCAGCGTACAATAATTAAAAAATATTAGAAGGTTACTGAAATGAACTCTGCACTTATAAGTTCAAGTAAATATTTCTTTAGCTTTAGCGTAGCTTTTTACTATAGCTATGCTTTTTTTGCTTTTGAAAAATTACAAGTGAGAGCTCAGTAAGTTCATTATTTACTTATTTTGATTGATTTTTATGCCTCACTTGTAATTTATGCAAGTGAGGTTTTTTAATTTGAAAGGAATGGATAATATGTCAGACAAATTGAATGAGGCAAGAGAAATCATAAATAATGTCGATTCACAGATGGCAGAATTGTTTGTTCAGAGAATGAAAGCTGCTGAAATGGTTTTTGAATATAAAAAAGAATTCGGACTTGCTATTTTTGATAAAAAAAGGGAATCTGATGTAATTGAAAAAAATTCTGCAATGATAGAAGACGAGATTTTCAAAGGATATTATATAGAATACATAAAACATGTAATGTCTGTGTCACGTTCGTATCAACATCGTCTGCAGAATGGTCTTAAAGTTGCATACAGTGGTGTTGAAGGTGCATTTGCTCATATTGCTGCAGGTAGAATTTTTCCCGAAAGCAACAGAATTTCATATAGAGATTTCAAATCAGCTTATGATTCTGTTGTAAACGGAGCTGCAGATGTTGCTGTGCTTCCTATTGAAAATAGTTATGCAGGTGAAGTCGGTCAGACTATTGACCTTATTTTTTCAGGAAATCTTTTCATAAACGGTATTTATGAACTTGAAATTCATCAGAATCTTCTCGGTTTGCCTGATGCAACTATCGATGATATCAGGAAAGTAACAAGTCATCCTCAGGCGCTCGGACAGTGTCATGATTATATTAAATTCCGTGGCTTTGATGTTGAAGAAGCTAATAATACTGCAATAGCAGCAAAAACAGTAGCAGAAATGAATGACAAAACCCTCGGTGCTATTGCTAGTGCTGAAACAGCCGAAATTTATGGACTTAAAATTATTGAAGCAAATATCAATAAAAGCGGCGAAAATACAACTCGTTTTGCAGTTCTTTCAAAAGTCGGTGCCAAGTCACCGTCACTTACAAGCTCTGTGCTGATGTTTACTGTTAAAAACGAAGCCGGTTCACTTGCTAATGCAATCAGCATAATCGGTAAATATGGTTACAATATGACGGCGCTCAGAAGCAGACCCCTTAAAAAACATTCCTGGCAGTATTATTTCTATATAGAAATTGATGGTAATACCGATACCGAAGAGGGTAAAAAAATGATCGCTGAATTAAATGATGTTTGCGATAAACTTAAAGTTGCAGGCGCATTTGCACCGCATAGCGAAATATAGGAGTACAAATATGAATATACATCTTGATTTGAAAGAGAACAGCTACGATATTATTGTAGAAAGAGGAATTCTTGAAAAAGCAGCAGATTACATCAATCTTAACAGACGAGTATTAGTTGTAACGGATTCCGGTGTACCGTCTGTTTATGCAGAAACGCTGGCAAAACAATGCAAATTTGCTGTTATATGTACTGTTGAAACCGGAGAAGATTCTAAGTCTATTAATGGTTTTTCAAAACTTCTTCATACAATGCTTGAAAACGGGTTTTCCAGAAAAGACTGTGTTGTAGGTGTTGGCGGAGGCGTTGTCGGTGATCTCTCAGGATTTGCGGCATCAGCTTATATGCGTGGTATTGATTTTTATAATATTCCCACAACACTTCTTTCACAGATTGATTCTTCAATAGGCGGAAAAACTGCAATCAATTTTGAAGGTGTTAAAAATATAGTTGGTGCTTTTTATCAACCTAAAAAAGTTCTTATAGATTCTGAACTTCTTAAGACTCTTCCTGACAGACAGATTTCAAACGGTCTTGCGGAAGCTGTTAAAATGGCTCTTACATCGGACAAAGATCTTTTTGATATACTTGAAAATAAAGATATAAATGAAAATATCGATGAAATAATTATCCGTTCACTTAACATTAAAAAGAGTGTCGTTGAACAGGATGAAAAGGAATCAGGCATCAGAAAGATGCTCAACTTCGGTCACACAATCGGTCACGGCATTGAAAGCAGCGTGAATATGGAAGATCTTTATCACGGTGAATGCGTGGCTCTTGGGATTATTCCGATGTGCGATGTAAAAATACGACCAAGAGTTATCGAAGTCCTGAAAAAATGTAATCTGTATAATCTTATCGATTTTGATTGGGACAAAATCAGTGATATGATTTTCCACGATAAAAAAGCTGACGGAGATTCAGTTTCCGTAACAACGGTCAATGAAATCGGAAAATTTAATATCATAACAATGAAATGCAGTCAGGTCATTGATATGGCAAGAACTTGTCTGTGAGGGTGATAAAATGAAAAACACATTCGGAAACAGTGTTGCTGTAACCTTGTTTGGTGAAAGCCATGGAGAATATATCGGTGCTGTTATTGACGGGCTTGCACCGGGAATTGAAGTAAAAAGAGAATATATTGAGCTAATGCTGACTCTAAGGCGTCCTGACGGAAAAATTTCAACACCGAGAAAAGAAAAGGATGATTTCAGGATAGTAAGTGGTGTTATAAACGGAAAAACAACCGGAACACCTGTAACAATTCTTATTCCCAATGAAAATGTAGTAAGCTCCGATTATGCAGATCTTAAAACAGTTGCACGACCTGCCCATGCAGATTATACCGCACAGTGTAAATATCACGGTTTTCAGGATTCAAGAGGCGGCGGACATTTCAGCGGAAGAATCACCGCAGCACTTGTTGCAGCAGGTGCAATCTGCAAATCGGCTCTTGAAGCAAAAGGTATTCTTGTCGGCACTCATGTGAAAAAGTGCGCAGGAGTCCAGGACAGAGATTTTGTTGATTTTACTGCTGATATCAAGGCTCTGAGTGAAAAGACTTTTGCTGTTCTTGATGAAAACTGCGAAGAGCCAATGAAGAACAGAATACTTGAAGCTTCGGCAGAGGGTGACAGCGTAGGCGGTGTTCTTGAAACAGCAATAACAGGGATTCCTGCAGGTGTTGGTGAACCTTGGTTCGATTCGGTCGAAAGCCTGATTTCACATATGATGTTTTCAATTCCGTCAGTCAAGGGAATTGAGTTCGGTGCAGGTTTTGCCATTGTAGATATGAAAGGCAGCATTGCGAACGATCCTTTGCGTATTAAAGATGGGAAAATTGTTACCGAAACCAATAATAACGGTGGTATTAATGGTGGAATAACAAACGGTATGCCTATTCTTTTCCGCACAGCTATAAAACCGACTCCTACCATTTTCAAAGCTCAGAATACAGTTGATTTCAAGAATATGACTGATGCTGTTATTGAGTCCAAAGGCAGACACGACCCCGCAATTGTACACAGAGCAAGAGTTGTTCAGGATGCGGCAACTGCAATCGTCATCTGCGATATGCTTGCGATGAGATTCGGCACGGATTGGATGACTGATTTATGAAAAAATACGGATGTATCGGCAAAAAGCTGACTCACAGCTTTTCAAAAGAAATTCACTCGAAGCTTGCCGATTACGAATATGAACTCATTGAATTGAATGAAGATGAGATCGAGTCTTTTTTCCGTAAAAAAGATTTCAATGCAATAAATGTTACAATTCCTTATAAGCAGACGGTAATACCTTATCTTGATTCATTGAGTGATGTTGCAAAACGGATAGGTGCAGTAAATACTATCGTAAACAGAAACGGAAAGCTTTACGGTTACAATACCGATTACTACGGAATGAAAGCTCTTATAGAAAAAATCGGCATTGAGCTGAAAAATAAAAAAGTTCTCATACTCGGAACGGGTGGAACAAGTAAAACTGCCAATGTTCTGACAGCAGATATGGGTGCTGCTGAAGTGCTGACAGTAAGCAGAACAAAAAACGGAAACAATATAACTTATGAAGAAGCGGTAAATGAGAATTCTGATGCTAAGGTTATAATAAATACTACTCCCTCGGGAATGTATCCCGACTGTGAATTACAACCGATTGATATTTCAGTTTTTAAGAATTTGGAAGGCATTGTGGATGCAGTATATAATCCGCTTCGTACAAATCTTGTTCTGAATGCAAAAGCAAAAGGCATAAAAGCCGAAGGCGGACTTTATATGCTTGTTATGCAGGCAGTTGTTGCAGTTGAGAAGTTTCTTGATATAGAAATTCCGAAAACAGTTGCAGAGAATGTGTATGCATCTGTTTTTGCATCAAAAGAAAATATCGTTCTCACGGGAATGCCTGGAAGCGGTAAAAGCACAGTAGGAAAAATACTGAATATTGATGGTTTCAGCTTTGTTGACACAGATGAAGAGATTGTCAGACGTTGCGGATGTCCGATTAAAGACCTTATCAGCGAAAAAGGCGAAAAATATTTCCGTGACCTTGAGACAGAAGTTATAAAAGATGTTTCATCAAAAGGATGTCAGATTATTTCAACAGGCGGCGGTGCAATTCTTCGTCAGGAAAATGTGAAAGCCCTGAAACGAAATGGAAAAATCTTTTTTATAAATGCAGATTTTGACAGACTTTGTCCCACAGATGACAGACCTCTTTCTGATACAGCGGACAAACTGAAAAAACTTTATGACGAAAGAATTGATATTTATAAAGCGACCGCCGATGTGATTGTTCCCGACATAGAAAAGCCTGAAGCGGAAACAGAGTATATTATAAAAACAAGAAAAGAGATGATAATATGAAAATTCTTGTTATAAACGGCCCGAATATCAATATGCTCGGCATAAGAGAGCCTGAGCACTACGGAAGAGAAACATATGCCGATCTTGTGGCTAAAATTCAGAATCATTGCGATGCAAAAAACATAGATGTTAAGATTTATCAGTCAAATCACGAGGGCGATCTTGTTGATGAAATACAGAATGCATACTCCGATGCAGACGGAATTGTTATAAATCCCGGAGCATATACACACACAAGTATTGCAATTCTTGATGCTGTGAAATCTGTAAACATTCCTACTGTTGAAGTACATATTTCAAAGGTCGAAGAAAGAGAAGATTTCAGACAGATAAGTTATATCCGTCTTGCCTGTGTAAAAACAATCACCGGGCACGGCACAGACGGTTATCTTGAAGCAATTGATTATCTGACAGAAGGTAAATAATATGAAAGCGATTTTTAGTCCTTGCAGGTTGCAGGGAGGTATAAATGCACCACCGTCAAAGAGTTTGGCACACAGATATCTTATAGGTGCTGCATTGTCAGGAGAAAAATGCGAAATATCAGGTATTCAGTACAGCGAAGACATTCTTGCAACGCTTGATTGTCTTAAGGCTCTCGGTGCTGAAATCAGCACGGGAAATGACACCGTCAGCATAAATTCTGAAAACTTTATGAAAACGGATTTTCAGGTGCTGCGTTGCAGAGAAAGCGGAAGCACATTAAGGTTTTTTATCCCTCTTGTTTTGTGTACAGGCAAAGAAATTACATTGCAAGGAAGTGAAAGACTTCTTGAAAGGCCGCTAGATGTGTATGAAAAACTTTGTGATGACAACGCTTTTGAATTTAGAAAAAATTCAGATTCCGTCACTCTTTGCGGAAATCTTAAAAGCGGAGAATACGAAATCAACGGCAGTATAAGCAGCCAGTTTATCACAGGCCTTATTTTTGCTCTTGTTTATCTCGGTGAAGATTCAATTATTCGTATAATTCCGCCATTTGAAAGCAGATCATATATCAATCTGACAATCTCTGCACTTAAATCATTTGGTGCTGAAATTGAATTTACGGATGAATACACCATTGCAATCAGAAAAGCAAAACTTCAGCCGTTTTCAGGCTCTGTTGAGGGTGATTATTCAAATGCCGCTTTTCTCGATGCGTTCAATTATATCGGCTCTGATGTGAAAATCGGTAATCTGAAAGTTGACAGCCTTCAGGGCGACAAAAAATATAAAGAATATTTTAATGAGATTTCAAAAGGTATGCCTACTTTGGATATTTCAGACTGTCCCGACCTCGGCCCTGTGCTTATTGCTCTTGCAACGCTTAAAAACGGTGCAATTTTTACAGGTACAGACCGTCTGAAAATAAAAGAAAGTGACAGAGGACAGGTTATGCACGAAGAACTCTGTAAAGTCGGTGGCGGACTGATTTTCGGCAAAAATACAATAACTATTCCGAAACTTGAATTTAAGAATGATGAAATTGTTCTTGACGGACATAATGATCATCGTATTGTTATGGCTATGTCGCTGATTCTTTCGGTTTATGGCGGAGCAATTGAAGGTGCCGAAGCAGTAAGAAAGAGTTATCCCTCATTTTTTGAGGATATAAAAATACTTGGCGCAGAGGTAAAACTCAATGATAGTTAAGGTAAGTAAAAAAACTCATAGTCGGTCTCGGACTTTTAGTCAGAAGCTATGCGTGAATTCTCAAACGCTTCGGATTTAACATAAGTGCAATCACAAAGGAGCAAAGCTCAATAGATTATGCACTAAAAGAAGGGATAATTGATGAAGGCTCAACCGAACTTGATGAAAGAATTATCGGTGAAGCGGATATTGTTATATTTGCTCTCTATCCTCATATTTTTATTGAATGGATTGAGAAAAATCAGCACCTTCTCAAAAGCGGTACACTCATTACCGACGTAACGGGTGTAAAATGCAGTATAGTATATAAGGTTCAGGAAATGCTTCGGCCTGATATTGAATTCATTGCGGCTCATCCTATGGCAGGACGTGAGGTTTCGAGGGGTGAAAACAGTACCGATACATTGTTTACGGGGGCAAACTACATTGTTACTCCCACCGATAAAAATACTCCCGAAGCAATAGGTACTTGTATGGAGCTTGGTAGATTACTCGGATTTTCAAATGTTACCACTCTTTCACCTGAAGAACACGATGAAATGATAGGTTTTCTTTCACAGCTTACCCATTGCATTGCGATAACTCTCATGATATGTAACGATAAGGAGAATATGGAAAAGTTTACGGGCGACTCATTCCGTAATCTTACCCGTATTGCACGTATAAATGATGTGATGTGGAGTGAGCTTTCATCGAAAATAAAACAGCACTTCTTGAACAGATGAATTTTTTTATAAACAAATTCAATGAATTAAAATCAATGCTTGAAACCGAAGATGTTGATGCTATGCGTAAAATGATGCGTCATTCAACCGTACGCAGAGCATTGTTTGATAAAAAATAATTTTTAGAGGCGATTAAAATGAATATGAATTTCAAAAGAAAGTTACCCATTCCTATGGAGATAAAGGAACAGTATCCCATTACATATAAACTTGAACAGATGAAGGAAAAACGTGATAAGGAAATCAAGGATATTTTTGAGAGTAAAGATGACAGATTTATTCTTATTATCGGTCCATGCTCAGCTGATAATGACGACAGCGTAATTGATTATATATCAAGACTCAGAACTGTTCAGGATAAGGTTGACGATAAAATCCTCATCATTCCCAGAATTTACACAAACAAGCCTCGTACAACAGGTGACGGATACAAAGGGATGCTTCATCAGCCTGACCCTCACAAGGGGGAAGATATGCTGAAAGGTGTTGTTGCAATCAGAAGTCTTCACATCAGAGCGATGCAGGAAACAGGTTTTACATGTGCTGATGAAATGCTTTACCCTGAAAATTACAGATACCTTAACGATGTTCTGTCTTATGTAGCAATAGGTGCAAGATCAGTTGAAAATCAGCAGCACCGTCTTACTGCAAGCGGTTTTAATATACCCGTCGGTATGAAGAATCCAACAGGCGGTGATATCTCCGTTATGATGAATTCGATAACAGCGGCTCAGCATTCTCATACATTTATTTACAGAGGATGGGAAGTTGAAAGTCAGGGTAATCCTCTTGCTCATGCTATTTTAAGAGGTTATGTCAATAAGCAAGGTCAGTCATTGCCTAACTATCATTACGAAGACCTTATAAATCTTGCTGAAACATATGATAAATCAGGTCTTGCAAACCCTGCCGTTATCATTGACACTAATCATGCTAATTCAGGCAAAAAATGGATGGAACAGCCCAGAATTGCAAAGGAAGTTCTTCACTCCTGCCGTCATTCTGATGATGTTAAGAAAATTGTGAAAGGTATTATGATCGAAAGTTACATTGAAGACGGTGCGCAGAAACCCGAAGAATGTGTTTACGGTAAATCAATTACAGACCCCTGTCTGGGCTGGGAAAAGACAGAAAAACTTATTTATGATTTAGCTGAAATTCTTTAATTTCAATATTTATAAAAGCAAAGAAGCAGACAACATTATATTGTCTGCTTCTTTTGTTAATTATGTTGATAATTCAGTTTTTAGCTGATATAATAAAAACGGAGGCGATGAAATGGATAAATTATATTTTCGGGGAAAAGTAGCGCAAGCTTGGTATAATTTTACTGAAGGATTGGTTTATGGCTTAACATACAGAACTGCTCCTGATTGTGTAACATATCATAAGCATATAAAATACGGAAATGATAAATTTCAGTATGTTAATGTATATCAGCACAAAGATATCGTAAAGAGACCGTTGCTTGTCTATATTCACGGTGGCAGCTGGGTTTCCGGTATAACAGAAATGCGAAATGCCTACATCTCTGAATGGGCAAAAAAAGGCTTTAATACTGTTTCGATAAGTTACACTTATGCGCCGCAAAAAGTTTATCCTGCCCAGCTACAGGAAGTTTTCAGTGCAATAGATTATGTTTATGATAATGCCGATAAGTATAATTTTGACATAGACAATATTGTACTTGCAGGGGAGAGTGCAGGCGGTTATTTTCTGTCTTACATTTCTTCTGTTATCGGTAACAAGAAAATTCTTGAAAAGCTTAATCTGAAGTTTGAACATATTGATGACATCAAAATAAAGGCTATGGTGTGTCTTTCAGGATGTTTTGATCTTCGTAGGATGAGTGACAGCAAAAAGCCACAATCAGGTTTTCCTGATATTAAAACTATGGTAAAAACTTATCTTCACAGAGATTTTGATGATGCGGTAAGATATCTTAATTCTGAAGAGGGTAAATTTGTGTCACCTCAGGTTAACAGCAGTTATCCTCCGGCATTTCTTGTGTGGGGCGATAAAGATTTGCTGAGATATGAATCTTTTGATTTTGCGGAAGAATTAAGACAATGCGGTGTTGAATATAAGCTTTATAAAGCTGACGGTATTGTCGGTATGCATGCTTGGACAATAGTACAGTTATTTGATAAAAGCAGAGTTTGTTTTTGTGAAGCATTAGATTATGTAAATAATTTTATTGATTATAAATTTTAATAACAAAAAAAAGACGATATCATTTGATATCGTCTTTTAGTATGTTTAATTATTCAGCAGCTTCTTCAGCAGCTTCAGCTTTTGCAAGGAGTTCTTCGATGGGCACTGCTGTACCTTCGGGAACTTCATCTTCAGTTGTTTCTTCAACTTCAGCTTCTTCGGGAGCAAGGAGAGCCTTGATTGAAAGGCTGATGTGCTTCTTTTCGAAGTCGATGTTTGTAATCATAACCTTAACTGTATCACCGATGTTAAGTTCATCCTGGGGCTTTTCAACTCTGTGATTTGCAATCTGTGAAATATGAATGAGACCCTGAATGTGAGGAATGATCTGTGCGAATGCCCCGAATGTTGTAAGGCTTACAATCTGAACGTCGATGATTGAACCAACGGGGTAGTCTCTTCTGAGGATTTCCCAAGGACTGTCTTCGATCTTCTTGTAGCCGAGAGATATCTTCTTGTTTTCAGCATCAATCTTCTTGATTGTTACTTCAAGCTTGTCGCCAACAGCAACTACTTCTGAAGGATGCTTGATTCTGTTCCATGAAAGTTCTGTTCTGTGGCAAAGTCCCTGAACACCGGGAGCGATTTCTACGAACGCACCGAACTCTGTAAGAGAAACGATTGTGCCTTCATATTTCTGATCAACTTCAACCTGAGCCCAGAATGCATCTCTTGATGCCTTTCTTGCTTCACGGAGAACTGAATTGATTGAGCCTACAACTCTTCTTCTTCTGTTGTCAACATCAATGATTCTGAACTGAACAGTTGTGCCCTTGAGAGCTTCGAGATTGTCGTTCTTTGAAATTGTTGCCTGAGAAGCGGGGATAAATACTCTTACACCGTTTGAGAAAACAATAACACCCTTGGGGAGAATTTCTGAAACTGTGCCTTCAAGTACTTCTGCATTGTCTTTTGCTGCTGCAATGCTGCTCCAGTTAGCCTGAGCATCATAACGTTTTTTGGACAGGGTAATGAAGCCGTCAGCGTCATTAGTTTTCATGATGATGAGGTTAAGTTCATCGCCAACCTTAACTTCCTTTGCAGGGTCAGCTGTAGGATCAGCGCTGTACTCATCATAAGGAATGATACCTGTCTGCTTTCTGCCTATATCTACCTGAATTTCAGTAGGTGTGACACGAAGAACGATACCCACTACCTTCTGATCGGAATTAAGACTTTTTAATGATTCTTCGAGTGCTTCCTCGAATGACATGTCTGAATCAGCGACAGCCTGTCCAACAGCTTCTGCAGATTCAATGTTTGTTTTGTTGATTTCGGACATTGTTTTAATTACCTCCTTTATAATGCAGGCCGGAGTTGAGGCTCCAGCCGTAACGCCAACAGTGTTGCATCTGCTGAAATCGATATTTTTCAATTCCTCAGCAGACTCAATAAGATAAGTTTCCGCATTGTTTTCACAAACAGCTTTCAGCTTTTGTGTATTGGAACTAATCTTGCCACCAATAATGATAATTATATCACATCTCTTTGATAAATTGCAAGCATCTTTTTGTCTTTTTGATGTTGCATCACATATTGTATCAAATATTTTCACATTTGTACAGTACTTTTTTATGAATTCTGAACATTTTTTGTTTTCTTCTATACTGAAAGTTGTCTGAGCAACATAAATTATTTCCTTATTGGAAATATCATTGTTTTTCAACAGATTCTGAAGTTCAGTACAGTTTTTGAATACATAAGACTGACCTTTGCAATAGCTTCTGAACCCCTGGACTTCGGGATGATTTTCGTCACCTGCGATGATAACTACATTGTCTGGATTTGACTCCTTGTTTACGATTTTCTGAATTTTCATTACAAATGGGCAAGTTGCATCAGTAAATTCAACTGCAGATTCTTTGATTTCTGAGAGTGACTCTTTGGTAATTCCGTGAGCTCTTATTACAAGATGTGTATTTTTGTCAACTTCTTTAACGTCATTGATGATGGTGCCGCCTCCATTTTTGAAATCCTCAATATAAGACGGATTGTGAATCAGAGGACCCAGGGTTGCAACTTTTTTGCCTTGAGAAAAAAGTTCATCGACAGTGTCAACTGCTCTTTTAACACCAAAACAGAATCCTGCATATTCAGAAAGAATAATGTTCATATTTTACACCTTGATTCTGTTAACAATTGCATTTATTGATTCTTCAAGTGTAAGGTTGCTCGAATCAATAAGCACAGCATCATCAGCCTGCTTGAGAGGTGCAGTTGCTCTGTGCGAATCGTTGTAATCGCGCTGAATAATTTCTTCAAGAAGTACATTGTAATCAACATCGATTCCTTTTTCTTTAAGCTCCTTGAATCTTCTGTCAGCACGGACTTCTGCTGATGCAGTAAGGAAGAATTTGTATTCAGCATCTGGAAGAATAACGGTGCCGATATCTCTGCCATCCATAATTACGTTGTTGTTTTTTGCCATATCGCGCTGAAGGTCAAGTAGAAATTCTCTTACTGCGGGGATTGCAGATACATTAGATGCCGCCATTGAAGCTTCAGGCATTCTTATTTCCTCGGAAACATCTTCACCGTTGAGAATAACTCTCTGTGCTCCGTCAACATACTTAAGTTCCACTCTTGTGTGAGGTAAGAGTGTTATAACAGCTTCTGCATCTGTTGTTTCAATGTTGTTTTTGATCGCATTTACACCGATTGAACGATATAATGCACCTGTATCAACATAAATAAAACCAAGTTTTGCTGCAACTGCTTTTGCAACGCTGCTTTTGCCTGCACCTGCAGGTCCGTCAATTGCAATATTAATCATTATGGTAACTCCTTTTATATAGATTTGCCGGCTAAAACTCCGGTTGAAAATGCAACCTGAAGATTAAATCCGCCTGTATATGCATCTACATCAATCAATTCGCCTGCAAAGTAAAGATTTTCGCAGATGGTTGATTGCATTGTTTTTGGATTAATTTCTTTAACACTTACACCGCCGGATGTGACGATGGCTTCTTCTATGGGTCTGAAACCACCGATATTGACCTCAAAGTGTTTCAGGAGATAAACAAGATCTTTTCTCATATCTTTTGTTATCTGATTTACTTTCATATCTGAAGGTATATCGCTCAATCTGACAATAACCGGTATAAGTTTGCTCGGAAGTAATTTTACAAGCGCATTTGCAATGGATTTATTTGCATTTTCTGCAAAATCACGAAGAAGTCTTGTATCAAGTTTTTCTTCTGTCAATCCTGGCTTAAGGTCAATCTCAACAGTATACTTGTTACTGTGAATATTTTTCATATGTGAGCTTGCGCTGAGTATAACAGGTCCGCTGATTCCGAAATGAGTAAATATCATTTCACCGAAATCATTGTATACATCACGATATGTATCATTATCTCTTACCGTTATCGCAATATTTTTCAACGCAAGTCCCTGAAGTGAGCCTGTCCAGTTATCTGTTGTTTCAAGAGGAACCAATGCGGGTTTAAGCTCTGTTATTGTATGTCCGCATTGCTTTGCAAGTTCATAACCGTCTCCGCTTGAGCCTGTAAGAGGGTAAGACTTGCCGCCTGTTGCGAGAATGTATTTTTCAGCAGTATAAGTATTGCCGTTTTCATCTTCTGCTGAAATAATTCTTCCATTTTCTGTGTTGAATTTCTTAATTCTTCCAGTAGCTCTTTTTACTCCGTTTGATTTAATAAATCTGTGTAATGCGTCTACGATATCAACAGCTTTGTCTGACTCGGGGAAAACTCTGTTGCCTCTTTCAATTTTAAGAGGGACACCCTGACCTTCAAAAAAGTCCATTGTATCAAAAGGCATAAATCTTGAAAGCGCACTATACATAAATCTGCCGTTAACGGGTATATTCTCAATAATTTCATTAAGTAATGAGCATGCATTTGTAACATTGCATCTTCCTTTGCCCGTTATCATAACTTTTCTGCCTATTTTTTCATTTCTGTCAATCAATAAAACGGAATTTCCGTTTTTTGCTGCAGTTCCTGCTGCCATACAGCCTGCAGCACCGCCGCCGATTACAAGCACATCGTACATTGAGATGTACTCCTTTCTTATACATATCTAATATATTTTACCGCAATAGTAATAAAAAAGCAAGTAAAATAATTTAATTTTTGTATTGCATTATATACTGATATAAGTTATTATTAAAGCTATGAATATATTTTAAGGAGTAATACTATGGGTATTGATTCTAATTTACTTTATTACAAAAAACCTGCAAGAGAATGGACAGAAGCACTTCCGCTCGGTAATGGCAGCATCGGTGCTATGATTTACGGTAAGGCACAAAAGGAAACTGTTTCTCTTAACTATGACCAGCTTTGGACAGGTTATCCTAAGACTTATCAGCATATGTGTTCATATGACAGTTTTATAAAAGCTAGAGAGCTTGCTCTTGACGGCAAACTTGTTGAAGCGCAGAAACTTCTTGAAAAGGATTTTGAGGGGCTTAATTCAGAAGCTTATATGCCTTTTGGTGATATTGAAATTGAATGTCATAAAGGTTTTGTTAAAAATTATTCAAGAAAACTTGATATTTCAACTGCTGTACATACAGTTGAATATGAAAAATCTGATGTGAAATATACAAGAACATCTTTTGTTTCATTCCCTGATAAAGCATTTGTCATGAAAATTGAAGCAAATAAAAACGGTGCTGTAGATTTCACACTTAAGATGAAATCACCTCTTAAAAATACTGTTTTTTCAGCTGATAATCTTCTTATTCTTGATGGTATCTGTCCGTCAGTTTCACCCAGTAATGAGGATGTTATACCCAAGGAAGAATATATTCAGTATTCTGATGATGAATCAAAAAAGGGTATGAGTTTCAGAGGTGCTGTAAAAGTAAAAGCAGACGGTAATGTTGTATATAATTCTGATTCAGTTAAGGTTTCTGATGCAACAACCGCTTATGTATATTTTACATGTGAAAGCAGTTTTAACGGTTTTGATAAGCACCCTAATCTTGAAGGCAAAGAATACAAAAATGCATGTTTTGCAATGCTTAATGCTGTTGCTGAAAAAGATTATGAAACGGTGATTTCAGCTCATATTGCTGACTATAAGTCTTTCTATGACAGAGTATGTCTTGATCTCGGTACTGACAATAAAGAGAGTGTTCCTACAGACAAGAGACTTGCTCAGTTCTATAATACAAATAACGATATGGGACTTTATGGTCTTCTGTTTAATTTCGGCAGATATCTTACAATTGCAGGATCAAGAGAAGGCACTCAGGCAATGAACCTGCAGGGTATATGGAATCACAGAGTCCGTCCTCCCTGGAGTTCAAACTATACAGTTAATATAAATACTGAAATGAACTATTTCCCGACTCTTATGGTTGATATGCCTGAAATGCATCTTCCTCTGATTGATTTTGTCAAGGAAATGAGTGTAACAGGTGAGAAGACTGCAAAAGAGATTTATCACGCAAGAGGTTTTACCGGTCACCATAATATTGATATCTGGAGAATGACAACTCCCGTTCAGGGTAATTCTCAGTGGTCATTCTGGCCTATGTCTTCAGGTTGGCTCTGCAGACATCTTTATGAGCATTATGAATATACTCTTGATAAAGATTATCTCAGAAACACAGCTTATCCCGTTCTTAAAAAAGCTGCAGAATTTTATCTTGATCTTCTTGTGCCTGATAAAGACGGATATCTTATACTTGCTCCTTCAACATCACCCGAGAATGATTTCTATGTCGGCAAGGATGAATGTTCAGTTTCTCAGACATCAACAATGACAATGTCAATTATCAAGGAACTTTTCGGTAACTGCCTCAAAGCATCTGAGATCCTCGGTGAATCTTGTGAAACAATAAAAGATATTGCAGAAAAACTTCCCAAGCTTCTTCCTTTCAAGGTAGGTTCAAAAGGAGATCTTCTTGAATGGTATAATGAGGAAGAATGGACAGAACCTCACCACAGACATATTTCACATCTTTATGCTCTTCATCCTGCAAGACTTATCAATCACAAAGATACTCCTGACCTGATAGAAGCTTGTCGCAAGACTCTTGAATACAGAGGCGATGCAGGCACAGGTTGGAGCCTTGGCTGGAAGATTAATTTCTGGGCAAGGATGTGGGACGGTAATCACGCAATGCAGCTTATCAATATGCAGCTTCGTCCTGTTGATAACAGATATCACATCAGTTATAAAGGTGGCGGCGGAACATATCCCAATATGTTTGATGCTCATCCTCCTTTCCAGATTGACGGTAACTTTGGTGCTGTAAGTGGTATTGCTGAAATGCTTATGCAGTCAACTGAAGATACAATTTATCTTCTTCCTGCTCTTCCTGATAAGTGGGCAAACGGCAGCATTACAGGTCTTCGTGCTAAAGGAAATATCAAAGTTGATATTTCTTGGAAAGACGGCAAACTTGTTGATTATAAACTCAGCGGAGACACTACCGGTAAATGTATTGTTTATAACGGAAATACTCTCTGATACAGGTGATTTAATTGAAATCTATTACAGATGTATTCAAAATCGGAAAAGGTCCTTCAAGTTCACATACAATGGGGCCTGAAAAAGCGTCAATGATTTTTGCCGCTGAAAATCCCGATATAGATAAAGTTGTTATAACTTTATACGGTTCACTTTCAAAAACAGGTAAAGGACATCATACAGACAAAGCTGTACTTTCTCCTTTTTCTTCAATTGAAACTGAACTTATCTGGAATAATGACGAAACAAAACTGCCTCATGAAAACACTCTTGATTTTGTAGGTTATAAAGACGGTAAAAAAGTTTCATCAATGAGAGCAATGAGTATTGGCGGCGGTGATATAAAAATTGAGGGTAAGGAATTCAGCGAAATGCCTGATATTTATCCCGAAAATACATTCTCAGATATAGCTGCTTTCTGTAAAAAATATAATCTCAGACTCAGCGATTATGTTTTTATGTATGAGCCTGAAATAAAAAACCATCTTTATGAAGTTTGGTATGCAATGAAAGATTGCATTGAAAAAGGTCTCGAGGCTTCAGGTGTGCTTGAAGGCGGTCTTGATGTTGAGAGAAAAGCTCAGTATCTTTACAATCAGCGCCACATTGACGAAAGTGAAGTGACAAGAGAAAACAGAACAGTCTGCGCATATGCTTTTGCGGTAGGTGAGCAGAATGCTTCAGCAGGTACAGTTGTAACTGCCCCCACTTGCGGTGCTTGCAGCGTTATGCCGGCAGCCCTCAAATATATGCAGGAGAAAAAGCGCTTTTCAGATGAAGATATTCTCAGAGCACTTGCTGTAGGCGGTCTTATCGGTAATATCGTTAAGACAAATGCTTCAGTCAGCGGTGCCGAATGCGGTTGTCAGGCGGAAATCGGTACAGCATGCTCAATGACAGCTGCAGCTCTTGCCGAGCTTTTTGAAATGGGTATTGATCAGATAGAATATGCCGCAGAAGTTGCAATGGAGCATCATCTTGGTCTTACTTGTGACCCGATATGCGGTCTTGTTCAGATTCCGTGCATCGAAAGGGGAGCCGTCGCGGCAATGAGAGCTATAAATGCGCTTAACCTCGCAAACTTCCTTTCTTCAACAAGAAAAATATCGTTTGACCTTGTTGTTGAAACAATGTATCAGACAGGTAAAGACCTGAAACACCACTACAGAGAAACATCTGAAGGCGGTCTTGCTAAACTATATCAGTAAAAAAAGGAGTCTCAATTGAGACTCCTTTTTTTACTGATATAGTTTAGCAAGACCGCCTTCAGATGTTTCTCTGTAGTGGTGTTTCA
>JAZTWP010000066.1:0-43636 GCA_045636025.1 Acutalibacteraceae bacterium
ATTAAAATCGAGCTTGTAGGGGCGTTGATCCAACGCCCGATTGTGAGCAAAGCGAACAATAACGGCTCTGCCGTTTTATTTTCCTTCGGAAAATGCACATTCGTACCGGGCGATGAATCATCGCCCCTACGATATATCAATTAATTTCTGCGAACAAATTATTGTTTATATCAATCCGCTGCACTTTTTTATCCACTCTTCTGCTATGATTCCGTGGCCGCAGACTGTGGGATGGATTCCGTCCCAGCTCCAGTAATCGGGAGCGTATTTTTCTGACAGTTCAAAGAACTTTTCCTGAAGAGGTACAAAAATTGTACCATAATCCGCTGCAACCCTCTCAGTTGCTTTCTGATAACCTTTAAGCATATTATACATCTCAGAGAAAGAGTCTTTTCTGTCGTCTCCTACAGGCAATCCGAAGGGTTCCATAAGAACAATTTTTGTATCGGGTTTATTTGCCAACACTTCTTCAACAAGCATTCGGTACACTTTTTCAAAACGGACAGCATCTGAACCTCTGCCGTAGAATCTGAGCTGTTCACAATCGTTTATGCCCACAAGAATACTGAGAATATCAGGTTTTATATTGATTGCATCTTCAAGCCATCTTGCATAAAGATCTGCAACACGGTTGCCTGAAATACCCTTATTGATGAATTTAAGATTTTTCTCAGGATACTTTGCACCGAGAGTGCTGTTTACAATATATGCATAGCCGTGCCCCATCTGATGATTAAGGTCCCAGTCACAATCTTTCATACGTGCACCGTCTGTGATTGAATCTCCCTGAAAAAGAATCGTCTTTGACATAATATCACCTATAAATAATAATTTATCAATGCACAATTATAATCGGAAGGGCTTTGTCCTTACCCCTTTTATAAAGCAGAATCGGCCTTAATAACAGAATCTGCTCAATTGTGCATTATGCATTGCGCATTTTGCATTAGTTAAAAAAATCAGGAGCTGTATCAACAGCTCCTTTGAATTTTTAGAATGTGCCTGTTGCGATGTATTCCTTAAGAAGTGCGGGAAGAGTCTTGAGGAACATGGGAAGCCACTTGCCGAGTGTGTATGAAACAAGATTCATAACACTGCCCATAAGGTCTGCTGTGTAAGCTGCAGATGATGTTGTGTTGTCACCTGTAAATGTAGCTTTGTTTTCACCCTGAGCCTTTGAAATTGCAAGTTCATCAATCTGCTTGATTTCAAGAGTTTCATCGTTTACAACATATGACTTGAGAACAAGTTCACCGCCGTTGATTGAAACTGTGTTGAAAATACCGCCCTTGTTTGTTTCGTCAAGGTTGTCAAGGTTACCGTTTGCAAAGTATTCACCGTTTGCCTGTGCAATTGCTGTTGCAAGGATATCCTGTGAGAAATAGTTGTCAAGAATGAACTTACGGAATTCGTATCTCTTTGAACCTGTTGCACCTGCAAGGATGTATGTTGTACCGTCTGCCTGATCAACAACCTTATTGTCGTTGAGGGGCTTTGTTCTTACATACATATGATCGTGACCTGACATAACAAGGTCAACATTTGTTTCATCACATACAGCTGCAAGTGATTCCTGAAGATAACAAGCATCAGGCCACTTGATGTCCTTACCGAGTGAGTAAGGTGACTTGTGCATAAGAACAACTTTCCAGTCTGCATCTGTTGAATTCATATCGTTTCTGAGCCAGTTAAGCTGAGAATTTGAAATAGCGATCATATCATTTGTGTTGACAACTGCTACGTGAACATTGCCGTAATCAAATGAATAGTTAACACCGTTGTTTGTTGTAACGCTTTCTGTTGTGTCAAGGTTGAACATTGCATTGAACCAACCTGAGTTGCTGTCGTGGTTACCAACAACGGGAATGTGAGTTGTCTGTGTGTTTACGCCATCAAAAGCCTGAGCATAGAGATCCCATTCTTCGTTT
Source organism: Acutalibacteraceae bacterium (assembly GCA_045636025.1). Classification (GTDB taxonomy): domain Bacteria; phylum Bacillota; class Clostridia; order Oscillospirales; family Acutalibacteraceae; genus UBA1081. Next base: position 1,929 of record JAZTWP010000066.1, read on the forward strand.
GTGCTGTCGTTTGTGTAGTCACCGAGAGTTGCATAGAATTCTGCTTCAGGGAAGAATTCATAAGCCTTTTCCATAACCTTCTGACCGACTGTGAATGCTTCAAGACTGCTTGCCTGAACGTCACCGCCAACGATGAAGTTAACAACGTCATCTCCGTCATCAGTTGCGAAAGCACCGCTGATTGTATCTGCACCTGCTGTGATTGTGTAAGCATATGCTGTGCCTGCTGTAAGACCGCTTACAGTTGCCTTGTGCATATAGTTACCTTCCCACTTACCGCAGTCATATGTAACTGTAGCGTCTACCTGTGCACCGTCTGCAAAAATTGCAATTGTACAATCTGTTTCTGCAGGAGTGTACCATGTGAAACCTCTTGATGTTGCAGCGTCACCGTTTACAACACAAGTAACTCTTGAAATTGCTGCACCGTCTTCAGCACTTGTGCTGACTGCTCCGCCGAAAAGAAGGGCAAAACAAAGAACAATGCTTAATACTCTGAACATTGACTTTTTCATATTAAAGCCTCCAAAAATAAATTTACATAATATATATTATACTATAAACAAAAAAAAATCAAGCATAATTTGTTAATTTATGCTTGATTTACATAATATGAATCAGAATGCGGCTTCATTGAATCTTTCAAAGAAATCGTTGCAGAGAGATTCTCTGAAGTCGGGATGAGCAATCTGAATGAGTGCTCGTGCACGTTCTTTCATTGTTTTACCCTTGAGCTGAGCAATTCCGTACTCGGTAACGACATAGTTTACGTCGTTTCTTGTGGTTGTGACAGCAGAATACTCTGTTATAACGGGAACAATTCTTGAAACGGTGCCTCCCCTTGCAGTTGAGGGCATTGCGATGATTGAACGGCCGCCCTTACTCATCGTTGCGCCTCTTACAAAGTCAACCTGACCGCCTACGCCTGAAAACTGAGAAAGACCTATTGTATCTGACACAACCTGCCCCTGAAGGTCTATCTGAAGACAAGAATTGACAGAAACCATATTGTCATTCTGAGCAATTACAGCAGGATTGTTGACATACTCAATGGGGTGCATTTCAATTGCCGGATTATCATTAAGGAAGTCAAAAAGTGCTGTTGTTCCGAATGCAAAACCGAGCACACTTTTGCCGTGATGAATATTCTTTTTTGAGTTGTTGATAACACCGCTTCTGATAAGGTCAATCACACCGTCACCAACCATTTCAGAGTGAAGACCGAGGTCTTTTTTTGTGTAAAGCTCTGCACAGATAGCATTGGGAATACCACCGATACCCAGCTGAATGCAGTCACCGTCTTTTATAAGTGAAGCACAGTTTTTGCCGATTGCCATTTCAACATCTGAGATAGCAACAGACGGTACTTCAGGCAAAGGCATATCAATCTCCACAAAACAATCGAATTCCGACACGTGCTTGATTGCTTCACCGTGTGTTTTGGGAACAAATTTATTTACCTGAGCAATTTTCACTTCACAGTAAGAAAGAGTGCTCTCGATATAGTCAACATTTGTACCCAGTGAAACGTAACCGTTTTCATCGGGAGCAGAAACTGACATAATTGCAACACGGGGTTTTACAACCTCACGAAGCACCATAGGAATCTCATAAAAATAACAGGTTGTGTAATCAGCAGTGCCGTCTGCAATTGCCTTTCGGCTCTTTTCTGCCGCAAAGAATGAATTCACCTTGATATGCCCTTTCAGCTCTTCTCTGAAGAGGGGACTTGCGCCCATCTGAATCATTGAAGAAATCTGAACATCTTCATAGTCTGCATAATTATCTGCAAGTACATTTTCAATACCGAAAGGTTCGCAGCAACCGAATGATGTAACGACTCTGTCACCGCTTTTAATAAGTTTTATCGCATTTTCGGGGGTGTATAATCTGCTTTTGTAAATTTCACGCCAATCCATAAATCGCCCTCGCAATGTTTTTTTGATTTTAGAAATATCTTTATAATTATAACATAAAAAATCGTTTTTTGTCAATATAAAGACGAAAAGACGGTCTGTGTGACCGCCTTTTTCGTGTGTTTGTGAAAGGAAAATTTATGTTAAAAAAAGAATCAAGCTTTATGAATACTTTTTGTCTGCAACAATAAGTATAAACACAAAGCTTGAAAAAATCTTAAATTATCACATTAATATCTGAGAATTTCTTCGGGATTGTCTGCAATCTTCTGTAAAGCATCAAGGAAAGGCTTTACCTCACCGAAGTCAAGGCAACGATGGTCAAATGCAATTGTGATGGGAACTGTTGTCTTGATTCTGATTTCATCTTCACCCTCAGCATTTGTAACAACAACAGGCTTCTTTGTCATAGCGTTGATACAGATAGCGCAAACCTGGGGAGGAATGATGATAAGCATTGAAACTGAACCATCGTGACTTCTTGAAATTGAACCTGTGTTTGAAATTGTGATTGTACCCTGCTTAAGGTCTTTTGCAGTAATCTTTTCTGAATCGGGAATAGCATCGTATTCCTTCTTTGCGGCACCTGAAAGCTTCTTTACTCTGTGCTTCTTTGTTGTGATGAATGAACCTGCAAGACGGGTTACAACTTTAACAATTTTACCCTTTGAAAGCTTTTCAATTGTGTCGTTGAATGAAACACCGAACATAGCTTCTTCAAAGTTTGTCTTTTCCATCTTTCTCATCATTTCAGCCATATATTCTGTCATATTGCCGAGAGAACGGTTACCCATATCTTCCATTGTGATTGTCATCATTCTGCCGTCGGGAAGAATGCAGGGCATAGAAACGTCAATCTGGTCGAAAGTTGTAACTTCACCTCTTACAAGCTTACGGTTGAACTTGATGTGAGCATTCATTTCGGGTGCAGATTTGAGAGCTTCACAGATAGCTTTCATCATTACTGTATTGAATGTGATTCTCTTGCCGTCTTTTTTGAGTTCTTCTGCAAACACCTGATACTTTTTGTAAAACTCTGTAAGGTCAGGCTCAAATGTATAACTGCAATGAGGTGCATCTGTCCAACCCTCAACAGTCATATTTGCAACAATTTTACGCTGAATACCAAAAACTGATACTTTGGTAGGTTTTCTGCTCATTGTATATCCTCCGAATTAAAAATCAATTGATTTTATCTGTAATTTTTTTACCGAATTTACAAAGTCGAATTATAGCGACATTCCAAGATATTATAGCAGAATCTATTTTCTTTTGCCATATTTATTTGTAAATTTTCTATTAATTAAATGGACTTTTCAGAATAAAATGACCATTATTACATCAAAAAAACAGACACAAAAAGATTGTGTCTGCTCTGGACCGCACAAGCGGAAAAATTCTGATATCAGGGCTGTACTGTTACAGGCTTATCTTCACTTTCGTGTTCAAAAGAAATGAAGTTATTTCTGTCTGCATATGCCCAGCGCATTTCAAAAGCGTGACAGCCGTCACAAGGTACATAGAGCTGCTCTCTTGCGCCTCTTACTACCTTTGCGGGCAACTTAAATTCTTTACCGTCTGCATCTGCAATATCGCTGTCTTCAAAGAAAGTTACTGTGTGACCGTAAACGGAAAGAGTCATTTTGCCCTTCTCCTTTGTCACATAACCGCCGATGAAATTCACAAGTGTTGCAAGAGGTGCATACCAGATGCCGTCCTGATTCATGCAGGGTGTATGTGAGTTCATAAGACCGAGCTCCATGCCCTTGAACATCATTCTTGTGAGTCTGAATTCAGGAGCGATTGCATAGGGAGTGATTTCGTCCTTATCCTTATCAATCGTACATCTGTCGGCAATTCTGCCGTCATCAAGCATTGATGTAAGTGTCATTTTGTTGCCGTCAACTTCCACGATTGCAACCATTCCCTGCTGCACTTCCTGAGGATAGAAAGCTGCGTGCCAGACTTTTGAAATTGTTCTTGAGCCGGGAGGATTTGCACCGCTGTTGCCGAGCATATAATGAATTGTACCCTGAGAAGGTCTGTCGTAGAGATTCTCCTGTCTCAGAGGAAAACTTCTTGAGAAATTATGTTCATGACCTGAGAACACAAGGTCATATGATTCAAATGCTTCTGTCATAACAGGATAAGCATCATAATTCTGACAATCTGTACCCGAATAACAGATGGGGAAATGATATGCGCCGATTTTCCATGTCTTGTCGCACTTTCTGAGTTCTTCAACTACCCAGTCATTGACATCTTCGGGACCGTTTACACCCATAACACAGAAACGGACATTACCGTAGTCGAACATATAGTTTTCGGTTTTCCAGTTTTCGGGACCGTTATAGGGGTAAGCTCCCTTGAACTGCTTACCGAAGTACTCGGCAGGCTCAGAATAATATCTGCCGATACCGTTTCTGTAATCCTTAAAACCACGGTTATCGTGATTGCCCAGAGTCATCATAACAGGTGTTGACTCGCAGATACCCTTAAGACCGCTGAATGCACCGTTCCACTGAACCTCATGCTGACCGCAGTCCGTATTGTCACCGCCTGTGAGAATAAATCTTACATCGGGGTTTTCTTTCAGAACTTTCTTGACAAAATTCTGAAAATATGAATAATCGGGACAATCAAAGGGCTGTCCCTGCTGCTGGTCTGAAACGCAGATAAACTTGAACTTTGTCAGATTTTCGGGAGAAGTTCTGAAAGAATATTCTTCACTTCTGTATGAAGCATCACCGCAGGTGTAATAATACTCTGTGTCGGGAGAAAGATTTGTAAGAAGAGCTGAGAATATGTAGCTTTCATCAATATCACTGACAAAAAGATCTTTTGATGCGTCACATCTCATCAGTTCTCCGTCTGCTGTTCTGTAAAGAACAAAACCTTCGTTTATATCTGTACAAGTTCTCCATGTAACAGCCATCTGAGTAGCAGCATCACCGTTGATGCTTATCATAATATGGTCAGGCAATAAAGCCGAACCTCTTACAGGTTTTTCCATTTTACATATCCTCTAATCTTAATGATAAAACTATTTCATCTGTCGATGCATCAAGAGCACGCTGTGTAACACCTGCTGCATCAAGCATCTTTTTTGATGCAATTGTGCCCTTTGTCATTGCATATTTGTCTGAGATATAAACAACCTCTTTTATGCCTGACTGAATGATTGCCTTTGCGCACTCGTTACAGGGAAAAAGAGTAACATAAATGCGGCACCCCTCAAGATTTGCACCTCTGTTATTGAGAATTGCATTCAGCTCTGCGTGGCAGACATATGCATACTTTGTTTCAAGCTCGTCACCTGTACGCTCCCAGGGAAAAACATCATCGTCACAGCCAACGGGAAAACCGTTGTAACCTACAGACATAATTTTGTTGTTTCCGTTTACAATGCAGGCACCGACCTGAGTATTGGGGTCTTTGCTTCGCTTTGCCGAAAGCACTGCAATACCCATAAAATATTCATCCCATGAAATATAATCAGTTCTTTTTGACATAATAAAAATCCTTTCGGAATCAATTCGTAATTACGTAATTAAAGAATAAATTGATTGATATAACAGTAGGGGCGATGACCCATCGCCCGCTGCGCAGCAGAACGGCTTTGCCGTTAAATTTTCCTTTCGGAAAATGCACATTCGTGCCGGGCGATGAATCACCGCCCCTACAAGATATCAGCCGGCCTCTGCTTTGCTGAAATTTATTTTACTACGCCTTTTTTGAGAATCACATTTGCGTAGAGTGCGCTCTCGCCTGTTGCAACGATTGCATATGCATCTCTTGCTCTTTCGTAGAATGCGAATCTTTCAATTTCTTCAAAGTTGACATCATCCTGATGCTTGTCAACGATTTTTCTGTATTCTTTCCAGATAACGGGGTCAACATCGTCACCGGGTGTTACCTGCATAAGCATAACGGGTGCTTCAACATAAGTATCAAGAGGAAGAAGCTGAAGAATTGCATCAAGAAGCTCGGGCACACCGTGACCGTCTGCACGGATAAGTCTCTTTGCATTTGATGCAGCGGGGAAATTACCGTCACCGATAACGATTTCGTCGCTGTGACCCATTTCGTGAAGAATTTTGAGAAGTTCGGGGGAAATAATTGAAGGGATATTTTTAAGCATTTTACTACTCTCCTTATGCGTTTTATTTCATTGTGTATTTTATCATACCTTTTTAGAATATACAACATAAAATATAAAAATAATTTGGTATTTTTTATTATAAACTCTTGAAAAACAAAAAAAAAGAGAGTAAAATAAAATCAAGTTATTTTGAGGAATTTTCCTCTTTTTTCAACTTACGGCTATATATATCTAGGAGGATACTTTCTTGAGCGGAGATTTACATTGTCATACAAAATTGTCTGACGGCACATTAGGACTGGAAGAACTTATTGCACTTGCTGCAAAACGTGGTGTTGATACAATTGCAATTACCGACCACGATTGTCTTGCAGGTACAGTCAGAGGTAAAATAATAGGTGAAAGAAACGGCGTTAAAGTAATTCCCGGTGTTGAGCTTTCAGCTTATGATTCAAAACACGGCAAAAACGTCCACATTCTTGCATATCTTTTTGACAGCCCTGACAGAATCGAAGGTCTTTGCCATAAGAATTCTGTTTCAAGAAAAAGAGCTGGCCAGTTCATGATGCTCAAAGCTGCAAAGAGATTCCCCGTTTCTCAGGAACTTATTATGCGATGCGCTCAAGGCTCCACAAACCTCTTCAAACAGCACGTTATGCACGCTCTTATGCAGTGCGGTTACACAATGTCTGTTTACGGCGACCTTTACAACGAACTTTTCTGTGCAGAGACAGGAAATATATATGTTCAGCCCAGCTTTGCCGATGTTTTCGAAGTAATCAACGAAATCAAGGCAGCAGGCGGCATTTCAGTTCTTGCACATCCTGCACTTTATGATAATTTTGATATTCTTGATGAGCTTATTGCTGCAGGTCTCAACGGCGTTGAAGTATGGCACCCCACAGCAACAAAGGAAACAGAAGAAAAGCTCATTGCAATTGCAAAGAAAAACAAGCTTCTTATGACAGGCGGCAGTGATTTCCACGGTATGTACAATCACGGTGCATGGTCAATCGGTGATTACACAACACCCAAGCAGCAGCTGAATGAACTGCTCAACTACAAAACAAAAATCAAAAGACAGCAGAAAAAATTAGAAGCACAGGTAGCCGCATCAGAAGGTTAATGTGCTGAAGGAGTATATAAATGCATAACGAGGATTATGATATCAAAATATTTTCACCCATAAAGCAGACAAGCAAATCCGAGCCTGTTATTCTTGTTGACGAAATGAAGCGTCAGGTTATTTCGGGCAATCTGCAGAAAGCTAAAAAACTCGGTGAAGCAATTGCTGATTCATTCCACGAAGCGGCAGAAAAAGAAGAGTTATGGAATATGGCACTCGGTTGCGGTATTGAAAATCCCGACAGAAGAATCAAAGACCAGGCTATTATTCTTTCTGTTTTTACTGCTGAATATGTTTTCAACCATTATATGCAGGACAAACTGCTTTCCACAGCAGCAATCTCCACTCTTTATGATACTCTTACAGAGGATTCACCCGCACTCTACAATGAGCTCCTTGCTTCAACAGCATTCTCATTCTATTATATGAATCTCAGCGACAAAGAAACTGCTCCCGATGTTATAGGCAAAACATTTGCAGCACTTTGTGATGACGATGACAATGAAAAACTTCTCTGCTACGGCAAAAGTGTATTTGTAAACACTCTTGAAAAATTCAGAAAAGCAGTAGAAAGTGTTGATTTTGCAGAATAAAACTTTCACTACGGCAGTTACCCTATTATTGAGTAACTGCTTTTTGATTACTTAATCCCACAGGTGAAAATTATGAATGACATTAGAAAAAACATACACGAAGGTCACAGAAAAAGAATAAAAGAGCAATTTATGAAAGATGAAAAGCTTGACACTTTTCCTGACCACAATATTCTTGAGTTATTACTTTTCTATTCAACACCACGTGCAGACACAAATGTTATGGCTCACGAGCTTATCAACCGTTTCGGATCTTTGAACGGTGTTTTTGATGCACCCTACGGAGCATTGAAAGAAATAAACGGTATCGGTGAACATTCTGCAATACTGCTCAAGCTTATTCCCGAAATTGTAAAACGATATATGAAAAACAAAAATGCAGACAAAAAGCATATTCTCAACGAAACTGAAGCTGTTGAATATCTGCGTCCGTATTTTGACACATTGAAAAAAGAATCTCTTGTAGCTGTCTGCCTCAACAATGCGGGCAAAATCCTCAAAACAGTTATTATCAGCGAAGGGGCAACAGATTTCACCCAGGTTGACACAAGAAAACTCATTGAAGAAACTCTTTTCTGCAATGCAACTCAAGTTATTCTTGCACATAATCATCCGGGAGGAATTTCAGCTCCATCACAGGCTGATATTATGGTAACAAACAGAATTGCAGTTGTGCTTCAGGCAATTCACGCACGACTTGCAAATCACATTATCATCTGCGAAAAAGACCATTTTTCATTTGCAACAAGTCCGAAATTCGCAGCATTGTTTTTGGCTGAAGATGCCTGGGATATCAAGAATCTCGCTGTTTCGGAAGGTGATTTTTATGATAGGGATAATTGATGTAGGCGGCGGTATGCGTGACATATACGGTGCCGGTGTGCTTGATTATTTTCTTGACAACAACATCACTTTTGATGTATGCATAGGCGTTTCGGCAGGCAGCGCAAACCTCGTTTCTTTCCTTGCAAAACAAAGAGGCAGAACATACCGTTTTTATGCGGAATTCTCCTCAAGAAAAGAATATATGAGTTACCGCAATATGCTGAAAACAGGTTCATTTTTCAACCTTGACTACATTTATTCAGCTCTGTCAGATTCAGACGGTGAATGTCCGTTGAATTTTGAAGAGGTTGAAAAATCAGAATCTCAGCTTATAACCGTTGTTACAAATGCTGACACAGGCAAAGCAGAATATTTCACCAAAGAAGATATTGCAAAAGACGATTTGTGGACGATAAAGGCATCCTGCGCTATGCCCGTTGCCTGCAAACCATTCATTCACGACGGCAAAAGATATGCAGACGGTGGTGTTGCGGCTCCAATCCCCATTGAAAAAGCAATTAAAATGGGTTGTGACAAGGTATATGTTATCATACCGAGACCAGCTGTCAGAAAAAACCGTGAATTTTCATCACTTATGAAACCTTTTCTGAAGGATACGCCCAAGGTTCTTGATCTGATGAAAAGACGACCAGAAATTTACAACAGCCAGCTTGATGCACTCGACAGATATGTAAAAGAAGGCAAAGCGGTAATCATTTCTCCCGATAATGACAAGGGACTCAATATGATTACAACAGATTCAAAAAAGCTGACTGTATATTACAACAAAGGTTATAATGATGCAAAAAAAATTTTCGCAGAAACTTAAAGTTCCTGCGAAATTTTTTTATCAGTATATAAGCTCCGGATACTCTGCGGGAGAAACAGAATAAGTACCTGAATACATATCCTGAGTATTGCTCTCAAGTGCGGTTATAACAATAGAATTATTCTGTCTTTCGATTGAATAAAGCAATTCGTGTGAGCCGTCTGCTTTTCTTTCGGCATAATAAGCTTTGCCGTCTTTTATTGCAACTTCGGCATTACAGAAAACAGTACCTGTAAGATGCTGACCGACACCGATTCCGATTTTACCGTCAATAATATAAAGATATACACCGCTGCATTCATAAACACCGTTGTAATCTCTTACCTGCTTCATAAGCTCGCCTTTTGCTATTTTTGCAGGTTCAAAATCGGCATTCACATTATACTCAAGAATGGTGAGAGGATAACCTACACAGCCGTTTTCTGTATACTCTGCCATTGCAAGTGAGTAAAAATACCAATTCACAACATCAGTATCTTCCACACCTGCCGCACCTGAATTATAGCATTGCACAGCCTTTGCATAATCTCCGCCGGCTGCGGCATTTATCATTTCTTCATAAGCTTTTTCTGCACTTTCAAAAGCAATAGTGCCCGATTCTGCTTCTGCTCCGCCGTCAGCTTTTTTGCAGGCTGAAAAACTTAGCATCGTTGCAATACAAATAATCAATGCTGTTATTTTCTTCATTTTATACACCTCATAAACTTATTTTAATCTCTTCCCTGCCGAGAATCTTTTTTACAAGAGAATTATCAAGAAGTGTGGAATCCGTACGGATTGCGCCTTCTCTGAACTCGCCCCATTTTTCTGCAGGAATAATGAGAGACGCATCACAACCGAGTTTTGCGGCAAGCATTAGTCCCAACTGATATTTTGAAAGACATTCATCACCTGCAACATTGAGCATAGCAGGTAATGATTCTTTATCAAAAAGTTCCAGAGTTATATCGGCAACAGTTTTATAATCAAGCACAGACCTTAAAAATCCTGTTGTCATAACAGTTTCCCTGCCGTTACGAAGATTATCTGCAACCATATCACAGAAATGCTTTTTTGCAGGAGCTTTGCCGAAAGAAAACATAAGAGGTAATCTCAGAGACACACCGCCATACTTTGCAAAAACGTTTTCCGCTTCTGCTTTCTGTCTGCCGTAAACACTGACGGGAGAAAGAGCGTCATCTTCTTTGAAAAGATATTCTCCGCCCTCACCGTAAACTGTATCACTTGAAGTAAAAAACAGTTTATTTATATTTTTTATTCTGCCGAGAAGATAGTCGGGCACGTCAACATTTATATAATGTGCCGCATCAGGATTTTCTGCAACAAAATCAATATTGTGACACGCTGCTGTCCAGAAAATCTTCACGTTATCATAAGTATTTATTTTTGCGGCAACTTCATCGAGAAAGTCTGTCTCACGCAAATCACCCGTGAGCACTTCTACCCTTTCATTTTCTTCACAAGCAATATTTTTACTGCGTGCAACAGCAAGAATTTTTTCATCAGTTTTTTGAAGCACCGAATAAATGAATTCGCTTGCAAGAAATCCGCCAGCACCGATAACAACAAACATATTATCACCTACAAAAGTATATCATCAGAGATTAAATCAGTCAAGCTTTGTGCTGACTTCACCGGAAGAAAGGAATTCCTCTTCACCGTTTTCATAACGCACGTGAAGTCTGAAATCCTCATCAATTCCGAGTGCAGTAGCCTTTCTGACCTGAGTGGGTTTGATTACATTTATCGCTTTACCGTCAAGGTATGAGCGTGTTGTGTAATCAAAAAGAAAATGCCTGCCCGAGAGGGTTTTGTAATCTGCAAAAAAGTTGTTGATGACATCTGCAACAATACGGCTTACAGCATCACCGTCAGGTTTTTCGTCAAAAATACCGCCTGCAATACCCTTTATATCATCGGGCACAGAATCCTCAGGAAAATACATATTGATACCTATTCCGAGCACAGCGTAACTGAGTCTGCCGTTTTCAAGGTCAAATGAAGCTTCTGTAAGAATACCGCAAACCTTTCTGTCACGCACAAAAATATCATTCACCCATTTGATTGAAGCAACTCTGCCCGTGTTTGACTCAATTGCCTTTGCGGCAGCCACAGCGGCACATGTTGTGATAAGAAGTGATTCGGTGGGTTTCATATCAGGTCTTAAAAGAATGCTGAAATAAATGCCCGTGCCGTTTTGTGAAGAGAAACTTCTGCCGAGTCTGCCTCTGCCCGAGGTCTGCTCTGCGGCAATAATCACAGTCCCCTCAGGTGCTCCGTTTTCTGCCATTTTTTTGAGCATTGTATTGGTTGAATCAACACTCTCATAAAAAGAAATGCTGATGTTTTCCGCATTCACAAACTTTGTTACGCTCTGTGCGGAAATAAAATTATTATCGTTATAAAGAATGTAACCCTTGTTTGTGACAGCACCGATGTTATAGCCTTTGTCCTGAAGATTTCTCACGGCTTTCCACACAGAATTACGGCTGAGAGACAGACTTTCTGCAATACTTCCGCCCGAAACATAGCTACCTTTATTCTTCTCAAGGATTTCAAGTACTTTTTCAGATGTCTTCATATTTTTTTCAACCTCTCTCCCACTGTTTTTGAAACAACTGCCGCAAGCACGATTTTTATGCAGTCGGGAATTGTATAAGGCAACACGCACAATGAAAATGCTGATGCAAAATCTGCCTTGCCGCCTGAGAAAACGTATATATACCACAAAAGTCCGAAAAGGTAACAGATTACAAGTCCTACGACAAATGACAATATAAGAAAACCGATTTTTCTGCCGCTTTTTTCACTTATAAAACCTGCAATCAATGCAGACAGCAGAAATCCGATTATATAACCTCCCGTGGGCCCTGCAATGACACCCATTCCGCTCTGAAAGCCTGAAAACACGGGAAGTCCGACAATGCCGAGAAGTATATACAAAAGTACAGATACTGCACCCTTTTTACAGCCGCAGATTCCGATTGAAACAAACACCGCAAAGGTCTGAAGCGTTACAGGCACAGCACCCACAGGAATTGCAACAAGGGAGCATACTGCAATCAGTGCTGTCATAAGTGCTGTTATAACTATATCATAAGACTTTATCTTTTTGTGAGCCATAAAAAAAATCACTCCATAATCTATGAAGTGATTTTATCATATCTAACTCAAATTGTCAACCTGACACACAAAATGTGTGACAATATCAAAGTTTCATTTTACTGTTAATCTCTTTAAGAGTTGCCTCATCAACCTTGACAATAGCACGGTCATAAGTAAGAATACCATTTACTTCAAATTCAACGTCACTTACCTGAGTATATACAGTAGCTGAAAGACCCTTTTTGATGTTGGGAATAATCTGCTTTTCAAAAAGCTTTCTGTACGCCTTTGTGAGCGATTCTTTTGAGTTATACATCATATAACCGAAGCTCTTTGATTTATTCCATACGTGGCCGTCTATAATGTGTGAATAACCACCGAACTCACTGAGTACAAATGCTCTGTTGTTTTCCTTTTTGGGAACCTGAACGGGAATTGTGTATCTGTGAATACTTCTGAAGTCGCCTGCTTTCTGATCATACCATCCGCTTGCGTGGTCGCAATGTCTTGAGGGGTCAAAAGCCTTAACTGCATTGCCGATTCTTGCAGCATCAAACTGCCCCCATCCTTCGTTGAAAGGTACCCATGTTGCAATTGAAACGCAGTTATAAAGCTGATCAATCATTTCATACATTTCAGCCTCAAAGAAGTCACGCCATTCCTTCTTGTCTCTGTTGAAAATGCTATACTTATCATCCTTCATTGAGAAAGCTGCAACGGGAATAAATCCACCCTGAAAAATGGGAATCACACCTGCAAAGAACTGACTGAGTGCCTTACCGCCGCTTATCATATCCTGCCATACAAGCATACCGAGTCTGTCACAATGATAATACCATCTTGCAGGCTCTGTCTTGATGTGTTTACGGAGCATATTGAAGCCGAGATCTTTCATCTTCTGGATATCGTAAATCATAGCTTCATCTGAGGGAGGTGTCATACCACCGTCACACCAGTAACCCTGATCAAGAAGACCGTTGTGGAAATAGGGTTTATTGTTAAGACAAAGACGCATATAACCCTTGCTGTCTTTACCCATACTGAACTTTCTCATACCGAAGTATGTCTTTACTGTATCAACAACTTTGCCGTCAACAGAAAGCTCCAGCACCATATCATAGAGATTGGGTTCTTCGGGACTCCAGAGTTTGAAATCGGGAATTGCAATATTGCTGTCCTTTGAAAGTTCTGTTTCCGCAACAACAGTTTCACCGTCATAAACAGTAGCTTGGAGTGTATAATCACCATCTGCCTTGATGCAGGATTTTACATTGATAACACCTTTGTCAATATCGGGAAGAAGTCTTACAGACTCGATGTGAGAAGCGGAAACAGCTTCAAGCCATACTGTCTGCCAGATACCTGAAGTTGCTGTGTACCAGAAACCGTGAGATTCTGTTGCCTGCTTACCTCTCTGCTGCCAGCCTTCATCTGTGGGGTCAAAAACGTAAACAACAAGTTCATTTTCACCGTCTGTTACATAATCTGTTATATCAAATGAAAATGCGTTGTATCCGCCCTTGTGTGAGCCTACAAGTGATTTATTAACATAAACCTTACATTCCCAGTCAACTGCTTCAAAGTTGATGATGACTCTCTTATCCTTGAATTCTTCTGAAAGAGTGAATTTCTTTCTGTACCAGAGTCTGTCATCCTTTGTGATGTGCTTTTCAACACCTGAAAGTGCACACTCAATTGCAAAAGGAACAATTATCTTGCCCTCATAATCAACAGGGAAAGATACATTTGCATCTGTTATTGCATAGTCAAACTCACCGTTGAGATTCACCCAAAAATCACGCTGAAACTGCGGACGGGGATACTCGGCAAGAGGACAGTTTCTGTCTACTTTATCATAAAATATTGTTTTCAAATGTGCCATTTTCAACACCTCATATTCATTATCTTTTATATTTTACTATAAAAAAAAGTTTTTGTCTACACATATTTTCTATTGACATATATTTTTTTACGGCATATAATAAAAAAGTAAAGAAAATATCTTCAGGGCGGGGTGCGATTCCCCACCGGCAGTAAAGTCTGCGAACACCTATTGGTGCCGAAACGGTGAAATTCCGTTACCGACGGTTATAGTCCGGATGGAAGAAGAAAACATATCCGTTTGTCTTTTTACGCTCTGATATTTTCAGTGCGTATTTTTTATTTTAAGGTGATAAAAATGAAATCAAAAAAATCTAAAAAAGTCAATGTAAAAGCATTGACAGTAACCGGAGTAATGGGAGCATTGGCATTTGCACTTATGATGCTTGAATTTTCGGTACCCATTATGCCTGCATTCATAAAGCTTGATTTTTCAGAGCTTCCCGCACTCATTACCGGCTTTGCATACGGTCCTCTGTGGGGCATTGCAGTATGCTTTATAAAGAATTTCATTCACGTTTTCATTTCATCTACCGGTGCAATAGGTGAAATCTCAAACTTTGTGCTCGGTGCAGTTTTTGTGGGTATATCAGCATTTATCTACAAAAAGAAAAAGAACAAGAAATGGGCACTTATCAGTTGTGTAATCGCATCCGTTTATATGGCAGTTTTCAGCGTTTTCTCAAATTACTATATCGTTTATCCCCTTTATGTAAAAGTGCTCGGTATGCCCGAAGAAGCAATACTCGGTATGTATCAGGCAATACTTCCCTCTGTTGACAACCTTTTTGAGGCAATTGCAATCTTCAATCTGCCCTTCAATTTCGTCAAAATGATGATAGTTTCACTTATGTGTTTTGCAATTTATAAGCGTATTTCACCAATAATGAAAAAGCAATGATTTCCACTTGACAAAACACTGTGTTTATTGTAGAATAACAAAGAATTAAATACCCCTTATAAAGAGTGACGGAGGGATCGGCCCTGTGATGTCCGGCAACCTGCTTACAGCAAGGTGCTAAATCCGACGGTATGACCGAGAGATAAGGCTTAATGCTCACGGATCATTCTGTGAGCTTTTTTATTGTTAATAATTCAATTTTATATACGGAGGAAAGAAAAATGGCAAAAAGACTTTTTACTTCAGAATCAGTTACTGAAGGACATCCCGATAAAGTCTGTGACAAAATTTCAGACGCAGTCCTTGACGCTCTTCTCGCTCAGGACAAGTATTCACGTGTAGCTTGTGAAAGCTGCTGTACAACAGGTATGGCAATGGTTATGGGTGAAATCACAACAGAAGCAACAATTGACATCCCTGCAATCATCAGAAAGACAATCTGCGACATCGGTTTCGATTCACCCGAAGCAGGTTTTGACGGCAATGCATGTGCTGTTTTCACAACACTTGACAAGCAGTCACCCGACATCAGCATGGGTGTCAGCAAGTCACTTGAAATGAAGGAAGGCGACGACGACAAGTACAACCTTCACGGTGCAGGCGACCAGGGTATGATGTTCGGTTTTGCTTGTGATGAAACAGAAGAACTTATGCCTCTTCCCATTTCACTTGCTCACAAGCTCGCTCTCAAGCTCACAGAAGTAAGAAAGAACGGTACTCTCACATATCTTCGTCCCGACGGAAAAACTCAGGTTACAGTTGAATACGACGACGACAAGGTTGTAAGAATTGAAGCTATTGTTATTTCAACTCAGCACAAGGAAGAAGCAACACAGGAACAGATCAGAAAAGACCTTATCGAAAAGGTTATCACTCCCGTTATTCCTGCAGAGCTTATTGACGACAACACAAAGATCTTCATCAACCCCACAGGCAGATTCGTTATCGGCGGTCCCGTTGGTGACAGCGGTCTTACAGGCAGAAAGATTATCGTTGATACATACGGCGGTTATGCTGCTCACGGCGGCGGTGCTTTCTCAGGTAAGGACCCCACAAAGGTTGACAGAAGTGCTGCTTATGCTGCAAGATACGTTGCAAAGAACATCGTTGCTGCAGGTCTTGCAAAGAAGTGCGAAATCGAACTTGCATACGCAATCGGTGTTGCACGTCCCGTTTCAGTAATGGTCAACACATACGGTACAGGCAAGGTTTCAAACGAAAAGCTTGCAGAAGCTGTTAACAAGGTATTTGACCTTCGTCCCGCAGCTATCATCGATACACTTGATCTCAGAAGACCTATCTACAGCCAGACAGCTGCTTACGGTCATATGGGCAGAACAGATATCGATCTTCCCTGGGAGCATACAGACAAAGTTGACGCTCTTCTCGAAGCAGTAAAATAATAAAACATAAAATTAAGGAGTCGTTCGATGAACGGCTCCTTTGTTTTTATCACATTCCGAACAATGTCATAATAAAATTCAGAATATTATTGAAAAACTCTTTTATTGTTTCAAGTATCAATGCAAATCCGGTCTTCTTTTCTTCTTTCACTTCTTCAATATAATTATCATATGCTGTAACATCACCTTTACTTATGACTTTACAGCTATAAAACTCATTGTTATAAACATTACATTCGGCTGAATCGGCATTTACGGTTACACCGCATTCGCCACCGTAAAATTTATTGTCAAAAATTTCAATATCTGTGGTATGGCAATCAAAAACTATATAACCTCTTGAACTTGTTCCGCCTGAAAAAGTATTATTAAAAATCTGAATTATACTGTTTGTTGTTGAGTACGGAGACTCATGGTGATTACCTATTGCAGAACAATACGCATTTGATATAAAATCGCAATCTTTTATGATGATATTACTGCATCCTTTGCAATCAGGAGAAACGTAGTCAATATATGTTACGGAATTATATCCTCTTAATGTTCTGTATGATGCACCGTCAAAATAAGTTCCTAACGCAGCATTTACACTTTTGTCAATCTGGATAATCTCGTTATATCTTACCTGAGATGTTGTGCCGTAATAATCATCAAATTCACAATTACTGATTGTAACATTGTCTGAAGAATTGATTTCAATACAATGAGCATTGTAATTATTTATAAATTTGCAATTTTCTATAACAACATTATCGGCATGACAAGTATTTATCATTGCAACAGGACAAGGTGATTCTGTTGGTGTTGCTCCCCCACCGTCAAACATACCACCGGAAATAACAACGTTTCTGCAGGCTACAGATGATGTCTCTGAATTAGTATTCTCAACATCAAACCAGTTACACAAAAATACACCGCATGTATCTTTTGCATTTTCGGAATTTGCAACTCGTTTCATTACAGCACCGTCTTCAAACAGAATATTCTGATTACTGTAAAAGAAGATTGTTTTTGAAACATTATATATTCCCTTAGGAAAATAAACTGTACCACCATCCACCTCATTACACGCATCAAATGCCCCCTGAATTGCTGAGCCGTCATCAGATTCATCATCAACTGTTGCACCGAATACTGTTACATCAAAAATATTGTCTGATATAACATCATTTTCCTCTTTAGCGTATGCAACAATTCCGATACTGTTCACAAAAAGCATTCCGAGACAAACAAAACCGATTGCTAACTTCTTAAATCTGCTCATAATTTCGCATCCCTCTTGTATCAAATTCTGCAAAACCGTAAAACTGATAATCAAATTATGCATTGGTAAAATTATATATCATTATATTCCATATGTCAAGCAAAATAGAGAATTATATTCCTTATTATCTGTACACAATATATTATAATTATATTGAACAAGGAGTTGACTTCTATGAATATCGAATGGTTTTCTCAACGCTTATTTGAACTTCGTAACAAAAAAAATGTTTCAGCCAGAGATATGAGCTTGTCATTAGGTCAAAGTGAAAGTTATATAAACAAAATTGAAAATCAGAAAGCTTTGCCGTCAATGTCTATGTTCTTTTATATGTGCGAATATCTTGATATTACTCCCGGTGATTTTTTCAATGAAAATCTTTTCAAGGACAAAAAAACTGAAGATGTAACAAACATACTCAAAGACTTGTCTGATTCTCAGCTGGATGCGCTGATAACTCTCATTACTGCTTTTGGAAAAAATAAGAAATAAAAAAATTAAGGAGCCGTGCGAACGGCTCCTTTGTTGTTGCGTTATAATATTTTACATTGTTTCTATCTGTGCTGCGACACGGAGGATTTTTCTTGCGTCCATAGCATTGATTTTTCCGTCTTCGTTTACGTCGCCTATTGTAAACAGCAAGCCTTCTGCTGTTTCAAGCTGTGCGGCAATTCTCAGGGCAATTCTAGCATCTGAAGCGTTGATTCTTCCGTCAAGATTCATATCTCCCTTGAGAATTACAACAGACGGTGCTGTTGTTGACTCATCTGACGGGTTGCCGATAGGAACAGTTGTTGTCACCGCAGGAATTGTAGTGGTTGTAGGCGGAATTGTTGTGGTGACTGTTGTTGTTTCTGTTACCTTTTCTTTAACATTCACGCTGAAAATGGTTGTTTTACCGCTGTATGTGACAGTAACGGTCTGTATACCTGTTTTTGTGAAAGCCGTGGGGCTGCAGGTAAAGCCGGATGTGATTGTTTTAACAGAATTATCGCTGTATTTTGCCGAAAGTGTAAGTCCCGATGTGTTGAGAGTTTCACCCACATAATAATTGACATTTGTCGGAAGAGTTGAAACTGAAATACTGCTGAGAGTCACGCTCTGCCCCTTTGTCACAAACCAGTTGACGGGACTTGTGTACTCTTTTCCGCCTTTTATGTAATACAATTTATAATAATACTTTGTGCCTGCTTTGAGTATACCGTACCACTTATTCATTGAATAAAAGATACTTCTGCATGTGCCTGCACCGTCTGAGCCGCCTGAAAGATTCTTAGTTATCTTTTTGAGATTGTTTGAATCTGTGCCGATATAAAAACCTGCTGAGCTGATTGAAGTATTATTTATAAAAATACCCTTTATTGTGGCGTTTGTCTCGGTTATATCATAAACTGAACAGTTTGCGAAATAGCTGTTCATTTCCTGGCTGTAGGAAGTATTGTTTTTGTGAGCAAGGACACCGTTTACACGGACAACAGCGTGTGAAAGTTTTGCTCCGCTTGCAGAAAGGAATGATTTGAGAGATTCTTTCTTCACATAGTTATTATTCTGAGTGAGTACACCGTTGATAACCTGAAAATTCTCCCACTGAAGTGTTGTTGTACTGCCTGTATAGCCGTAAATTACCGCCCAGTGCTTAAGAGAATCACTTCCCGTTCTGTATATAACAACGGGCTGACCATTTTTAAGATAGCTGTAAATTGTGGCATAATCGAGCGTAATTGATTTATATCTCTTGCCGTCAATAAGTGCAGGAGACCTTGCAGGATCAGCAACATAACCGCCGTCACCTGACGGTGCATGGGCTGTTCTGATTGCCTGATAAACAACATCGCTGTTTGCACCGTAACCCGTTGCATAAGCCTCTGCCATTGAAAAAGCACAGAATGAACACATTCCGCTTGCTCTCTGCCTGAAATAAGGTACATTCAGGTTTACGTGACTGTATGTTGCAGCTGAAGCAACGCTGAAAACCGAGCAAAAAAGCAATACTGCCATTATAACGGACAGAACTTTTTTAAGTTTCATAAAATACGCCCCTTTCATATAAATATTTTACATTATATAAAATAGAGTGTCAATAAATAATCCTCAGACTTCATAAAAAAAATCCGCAGACTTCATAAGAAATCTGCGGAATAAATTTTATACAACGGGAATTGTTATATCGTATTCGGGCACATATTTGCCGTTTGCGTAATCTCTTGCTCTGAAGATGATTTCATCTTCGTAAACTTCTACAGAGTAGCCTGTTGAGAAGTTGTTGTATTCACCGTCTTTGTTGTTTTTACCTGCACCGGGAAGGTTAACCATATGGATACCGTCTGTGTATTCATATGTGTACTGACCGAAACCTGTGTGAAGGTGACCTGTGATAAGAACAACATTTTCATAGTCGTTAAGAACATCCTGGATAGCATCGCTCTGCTTACCTACGTGACCTGCATTTGCGTTTTTACCGTCACCCCATGTGAGAGGAAGACCGTGTGTGTTCTTAAGAGGCTGATGAAGTGCAACAAATACGGGTTTGCCGTCTGCTGTTGCTGCTGCAAGTTCATCATCAAGCCATTCAACCTGTTCATCGCTGATGTTTGCTTCTTCAAAAGCGTAACCGTCTGAACCCATTACAATGAACTTGTAACCGTTAATTTCATATGTATAGTTCTGAGCAGCAATTTCAAAATCATTAAACTCATTGGAGAATGCTGCAAATCTTTCTGTTGCCGCATCACCGCCGAAAAGTCTTACGTCGTGATTACCGGCTACAAGGAGAAGATTTTCACCGTAATTGTATGTAGTGAGATATTCTCTGATCATCTGCCATTCCTGATCAAGGCTGTTTTCTGTGATATCACCAACGATCATAAATGCATCCTGATTTGTTTCTGCATTGTTGATATCCTGAAGAACAAGATCTAAATATATTCTGTTATAGTTCATTACGTTAACCTGAGAGTCACCGATAACATTGAATGTTACGAGAACTTCGTCGGGATTAAGAGCTGTGATGGGGTCATCTGTGGGAGGAGCAGCAAACTGACCTGAACTAATAAGCATTGCAAGAATGAGAGACATAAGTTTCTCAAGCCCTGTAAGAAGCAACTGAAGTGCTGCTGATAAAGTAATTTTCATTTTTTAACACCTTTTCCTTTTATAATTTCCGTTTGACAAAACGGTTAATTTTTATCAGAATGTCTGAATCTGTGCACCGACTCTGAGGATAAGACGAGCATCCATTGCTGAAATACCTGCTTTACCGTCGCAGTCACCTGCAAGAACAATGATATCTGTTTTTGCATCAAGCTGAGCTGCTACACGAAGAACTGCACGGGCATCAAGAGCATTCACCTTACCGTCGCAGTTAACGTCACCGAGAATTGAGATTGTGTATGCGAGGTCTGACTTTTCAGCCTTGATAACACAGCCTGTAACAACCTGCTTGTCTTCTGCAAGGGCTGCACCCTTTGAATCATTGATAACCCAGCTGCCTGAAACAACTGCACCGAGCATTTCGCCACTCTTTACTGTTTTCTTTACATAAACAGTTTTTGTTTCGTTATCAACCACATAAGCATCGTCATTGAAGCTGATTGAAACATCAATTGTTTCATCACAACGTGAACATTCACCGTTTTCATCAAAATCGTGACCCTGTGCTTCTGTTATATCTTTTGTAGCTGTGTCGCTGCAAACTTTACATGTGTAAACTGAGAAACCGCCTTCTGTACAAGTGGGAGCTGTAACAACGACGTTGTAATCGTGGTCTTTCACGGGAGTCTTGTCTGCCTGATATGAATCACCGCAATCCTTACAAGTGTAAGTTGTGTATCCTTCTGCTGTACAAGTTGCTGCTGTTACAGTTTTGTTGTAATTGTGCTCTTTCACAGGAGTCTTGTCTGCTTCATAAGAATCACCGCAGACCTTACAAGTGTAAGTTGTGAAACCTTCTGCTGTGCAAGTTGCATCTGTTACAACTTTGTTGTATTCGTGATTGCCTGATGCACCGATTACATTACCCTTTGAAACTACTCCGTTACAATCAAGACAGATGATATCGCCTGTGTAACCCTTTTCTTTACAGGTTGCTTCTTTTACATCAACAATCTTTGTTTCGCCTTTGTGGTTGTTTGCATCAACGGGGATTTCAACTTCATCGCCTCTGCCGCAAACGCTGCAGCCTTTAAGCATTGTACCTGTCTGTTTACAGGTTGCAGGAGTAAGGACTGTATCTGAGTAAACGTGAAGACCTACAGATGCAGAAGCAGCATTAATTGATGTTTTTGCATTGTTCATCATGAGGACTTTGCTCTCAAAAGTGAAAACTGCATTGTCCTGCTGGTCTGCAACATCAAATCTGATTTCACCGAAATCATAAACGCATACACCGACTGATGTTGAGTAAGGCACATAATTCTCTGCCATTACTGCGAAGTTGATTTTTCCGCTTTCGTGAACAACAGCAACAGCAATACCGTTTTCAGCATTGTATACTGTCTCTGTTGATTCGGGAACAACTGAATTGCTGTATGTAAGAGTGAAGTTACCTGCATTGAAATTAGCCTTGTTGTAAACCATCTTAAGTTTAACAACAACCTGCTTGTTAACAACATCAAGACTTGCATCTGCAATAAGTTTATTCTGAGGGAATGCACAGTTTATAGAATTCTTCAAGCAATATTCATACGCATATGTACCATAGTTACAAGTAATTTTAAGTCCT
Organism: Acutalibacteraceae bacterium; assembly: GCA_045636025.1. Taxonomy (GTDB): domain Bacteria; phylum Bacillota; class Clostridia; order Oscillospirales; family Acutalibacteraceae; genus UBA1081. The sequence goes on from JAZTWP010000066.1 coordinate 24,594, forward strand.
GAAACACCTGAGAATGCACCGCTACCGATGCTTGTAACAGTATCAGGTAATGTAACTGCTGAATATTTTGTATTCTTGAACGCATTTCCATTGATTGTTTTAACAGAATTGGACATTGTAACCTTTGTAAGAGCTGAACAGCCTTCAAAAGCTGAATTACCGATACTTGTAACTGAGTTGGGAATTGAAACTTCTGTTACTTTCTGGAAATTACTGAATGCATAGTTACCGATTGATGTAACACCGTTATTGATAACAATCTTTGTTGCCTGTCTGTAAATATATCCGACGAGAGCAGCACGGTATTTTGTAAAGTCACCGGGAGTTGAGCCGTAATTGCCCATTGTACCTGAGCCTGATATAACAACTGTCTTATCTTTTGAATCATAAGACCATTTGACATTACCACCAAGACTGCCGCTGTAACTTGCAGCTGAAGCTTCAACTGCGAACAGCTCTGTAATGTCTGACACAGGCATATATACTGCTGTCATAAGTACAACCATTATAACGGCAATACATTTAAGAAAACCTTTTTTCATAATCGCAAGTCCTCCTAATTTACATATATATTAATAATAAAATAAAATAAGCAAAAAGTCAATAAAATCAAGAAGTTTTCTTTTTAGGAGAAGTGATTATTTTCCAGAGTTTACCCGTATATTTTTCAAATATCCATGCCATAGGTACGGTTACTGCAATACAGAGCACGAAATACAGATAAACATTGAAATCTGCCACTCCGATTGCTTTGAAAACAATCATCGGTATACGCTGGAGAATGTAAAGCCCAAAAAGGTTTTTGCCGCACCACATAAGAATTTTGTTGTGGAAAGAAACTCTCATAGACATCACAACAACAAACGCGGTGAAGAACAGCATATTGAGTTCGGCATACACAAAACTCTGACTTCTGTTCATCATAAAATACAGCGTACCTGCTGCCGTTACAATAAAGAATAAACCGTATACTATAATATTTTTATTTATGATTTTGTCGATTTTATCTTTAAGCAATGAATACCATATACCGCAGGCATAACAGATTATTGTGTCAAACCACCACATATCTTTGAGCTTGAAATAACCGAGAACAAAAATATATGCAAGACAGCCGAGTGTTACAAATACTGCTGACAGATAATTGAAAACTGACTGTGAACACTTTTTTGTGAGCAGATAACAGAATCCGAATGAAACAAAAGTAATCAGATACGCCATAACTACAGCAAAAATATACCAGTTGCTGTTTTCAATTGCATCCCAGGCAAGAAGTGAAAGCACATATCGCTTCACAGTAAACACTTTGCCGAGACACAACTGCATAATTGCAAAAAGAACAATTGCTATATCAAACCTGAAATATGTACCCAGAATTCTTGTAAGCGGTATTTTGCGTACATAACCGATACCTTTTTTTCTGATTGATTCCATTACACCGTAACCTGAATAAAACAGGAACAATGTAACCATTCCCTGACCGATATACTTGAATATCTGAACATAATAAGCTTCAACAGGAGAAGAAAAAGTGACATAACTGTTGAAATGACTGAAAAATACAATCAGAATAAAAATACCCTTGATTGACATTGTCTTTTCAACAGACATATAGTCTGTCATATATTTTTCTCCGTTTTTCGGTCTGAGCTGTACTTTATAAACACACAAAAGGACAAAAAGTCCGAAAAATACAAACATCATAATTTTCTGCTCCGTTTTATAAACTCGTCAATATGATTCTGTTTGAATTCGTCAGTATAATCATAACCCCAGAGATGCTTTATACCCTCAAAATTCTCTGTTGTTTCATCGGCAAGAATCTCTGCACTTCCCTTCTTGTAAGGAAGAGTAAGAATCACAGTACCGTTTGCAGAAATATAGAATTCCTCAGCATATGCCTTTGCAACATTGTTTGCAGGAATATGATCTTCTTCATTGATTTTGATTTCTGTATTGGGGCAAAGCACAACGGGTGCTTTTGCGTATTCATAGAACTTTTCTGATGTGCCGTGATGACCGTGATGAGAAAGCTGAAGAATATCACACTTCAGATAATCACCGTATCTCTCTTCAAGCACAACACTTGATTTGTCACTTGCATCACCGGGAAGAAGAATCTTCTGCCCTTCTGCTTTAAGCATAAGAACAGTTGATGAGTTGTTATAATCTGTGCAGGGCTCGGGCCAGACATCCTCGTGAGTGCAGAGAACTTCAAACTCAAGATTACCCACATAAAAATGCTGACCTGTATGAAGTTTTACAACGGGAACTCCGCTCTTTCTGACCTCTTCATAAAAATACTTACGATAGTATTTGCCCTCACCGTCCCAGCTTCCGTTATCGGGGTGAGCATCATCAATGAAATTATAATAGAACCTGTCAATCACGGTATCTGCCATATTATAACGCAGATAGTCTGTACATTTGCAGATATGGTCATCGTGACCGTGACTTATAAACCAGCCTGAAATATGAATTTTTTCATTTTCGGGTGTCATTGACCTGAGAAAATCGTGAATTCTTTCATTATCACGAACAGAGAAGAAATGTGCGCTGTCAATAACAAAAAAGCTGTTGTCGGCACATCTTATTATGTAACACATACCGCAGTCAATAAGGCTGTGGTCGGTTTCAAACTGAATAAGCTGCGTGGGACACACACGCTCTGTTTCAGAAGGCTCTGTCTGTATATCGCAGGTGTAATCATCTGCAATAAGACGCACAGAGGCTGAAGCAGGATTGAAGTAATACTGCAGCGTGAGAGAATCTTTTTTTAATGTAAAGTGAATATTCCCCGCGATATCGTGTCTCTGAACAACAACAAAACCTGACTTTTCAAGTTCTGCTTTGTAAGAAAGAAAATATTCAATGTCACAATTATTGTAAATGCGCATAAAAGCACCGTCACCGCAGTAATATTCCGCGGTGTCGGCACTTGAATCAAAACAAGGTAAATTGTTAAAAATATCCATAATCATAACCTGCAAATCTTACTGAAGTTTTGCGGCAATACGCAAAACAACACGTGCATCAATAGCTGTAATTTTTCCGTCCTGATCGCAGTCTGCAATCTTTTTCTGTGAATCGCTGAGTTTTTCAAGGCTTGCTGCAGCTCTGAGCACAAGACGTGCGTCAGAAGCATCAACAGCACCGTTTCCGTTGACATCGGGAGTGTAAACCGGTGTAATGACAACCTGAATATATTCAGCATATAAAAGGCTTATCCAGCCTGTTTTTCCGTTATAGGTAACCTTACCCCACATACCTGAAATTTCAGTAACATTCACTGTTGTGCCGTTGGGTATTGAGTCTGTGACGGTATCATAATCGGTGCCCGGACCGCTTCTTACACGAAGAAGGCTTGCCGTTATTTTGTATTTACCTGTCTGAAAACCGCTTTCAACTCCGCCTTCACCGAATTTGAGCTTATTGCAATAATCATAAGCTGATTTTCTTCTGGAGGGGCTGCTTGCAGCAGTTTTATCTGCCATTGCGGCATCGTACATATTTTTAAGCGTAACTGCAGATGCACCCGGAGCAAGTTTTATTGCAGCTTTAGCGACACGCTCTGCGCCGTAAGAACCCATCTGATTTTCAATATCTGCAAAATACACAAGAGCTTTGCCGTCTGCAATACCGAGGCTCTGACCGTGTATTATATAGCTTTTTACATCATCAAAGGCAAGATCATCCTGAGCCTTTTTACTTTCGGGAGTATCAAGAAGCTTCACAACAAGAGTTTTTTCAGCAGAAGTGAGGATTCTGTAATCCCATTGTGCATTTGTAGCTGTCAGGATTTCATCATAAAGCTCTTCACCGAGCAGTTCGAGTGCCTGCTCCTTGTTTGCATTCACAATAGTTCTGAGCAACTGCAATGCTCTGAAGCCGTGCCATCCAACTTTACCCAGACTGACAGCTCCGTTATCATTAACCACAACAGTTGTGTAAACACCCTCGTGGTTAAAAATCATATCAAGTGCGGCTCGGGCAACATCATCTGTCGTGTAAGCAGAAACACTCACAACAGCAGTCACAAGCATAAAAACAGATAATAATAAACATACAATCTTTTTTAACATATGCATAATTGCCGCCTCCTTTCAGCCTGATTATACAATATTTTCGTATTTTTGTCAAATTGGAGGTACATACGGTTATTTATACAACAAAAATCAGGCCCCTGTTTTTTTGCCCGATTTGCTGCATTTTTTCAGATTCTGAGCATTACTCAGGTCAAGTCGGATATTATTTGTGTTATTTCGTATTTTTTATTAAATTATATGTTTTATAAAATCGACATTTTTTGTAGTTCCGTCGCACAATTTACCACATTCTTTTATATTCGTATATTAAATCAATTGAGAAAACTGTACAATAAAGTGTATAATTTAACAAGAAAAACAGGCAGGAGAACAAGAGTATACAGATGAAAAACGCCCCATACAAAATGACTGTAACAGAGCAAAATCTTTATGGTCATAAATTCATAACCTACGGGATTCAAGGCGCAAATATCAGATTTGACGATATATCTGATAATATGAAAAAAGTTGAAGAAATGATATACAGAATCAATACAGAATATCTTGAGGAATCTCAGCTGATGTATTTTATTGAAGATGAACTTATATAAAAAAGGAGTCAGAACTTTCAGCGTTCCGACTCCTGATTATTATAACAGATTTTTCTTTTTGAAAAACAATATTTCCGCCACAACAATAACTGCACTGAGCCCTATTACGGCAGGATAACCGTATGGACTTGTCAACTCAGGCATAAATCTGAAATTCATTCCGTACCACCCTGCAATCAGAGTCAGAGGCATAAACAATGCTGTAAGGACCGTGAGAATGTTCATACTTCTGCTCTGCCTTACCGCAATATCTGTCCTGTAAGTTTCTCTTATATAAAAAATATAATCTCTCAGAGATTGCACCTGAACGTGAAGCATTTCACTCCGTCTTGAAAAATAGGTAAAGTTCATTATGTCATCTTCACTGAGCATATTATTTATATTAGACCTGAAACTCATACCAAGATTCATAAGCTGATAATAATATGTCTGAAAACGCATCATCTGACGTCTGAAAGGCTGTATTCTTGTATCAAATCTGTCATCAGTGTCTTTACTCAGAGAATCCTCAAGAGAGATAAGTAATTTTTCCGTTTTCTGCAGAAACAGAAAATCATCATCTATAAGAAGATTTATTAGCATACAGAAAAGACCGCACATTGTAAGATTCAGGGGCAGTTTTGAATCTTTCATACGCCCTGCAAGAGGTATTGTATGTGACTCGTTACCTATTATATATAATACATTTTCCGAAATATGAAATCCCAGATGCATTCCGCCATTACTCATACTTTCTCTGTCCGGAATAAACACCGCTCCCACAATACATGAGCCGAAAAACTGAACTTTTGTATATTCGGTCTGACTCAGAAAATGCATCAGTGTCTTTTTGTGAGGAACGTCACTCACAAGACCTTCAAATTCATCCGCAGAATAAAGACAAATACGTCTGCGTGAAGAAATATTGCAATCTTCCTGAGATTTTTTCAGTGACTCCTCCACCAGGTATGTTATCAACAAATCACTCCCGTTCATCTTGACACTTTTATTTTATTATTGTAAAATAAACAGCAGGAAGGCGTGAAGAAAATGAAAAAATCTGTGCTGTCGGGTAACATTTCACCCAAATGCATTTATTGTGAAACAGGAATTGCAGCAGAAAACGGAAAATCTGTACTCTGCACAAAAAAAGGCGTTATGCAGCCTGATTCATACTGCAAAAAATTCAGATATGACCCGCTTAAACGAAAACCCGAAACAGTAAAGCTTATGTCGGACTTTACACCTGAAGATTTCAGTCTTTAATTCTGTTTTCTGACAATACGGTATTCATCGTTATCTCTGTAATAGGGACAATTGCCGAAATTACCTGTCAGAAAATGAAGCATTTCATCTTCATCAAGATTCATATCGCAATAATATGAATCGTACTGTTCATCATATACATAGTTTTCACAAGTTTCGCAATTTGATACAGGTTTCTTTTTATTATACATTTGAATCACCTGAATCATTCTATCACAAAAGAATCTTTTTGGCAACGGGGCAGAAAAAATGATTTATGAATTAAAAAGGTCAAACAGAAAAACACTTTCAATAAAAGTATCTGCAGACAGCAAAATCACTGTTTATGCTCCTCTTAAAACGAGTAAGACTTTTATAGATAAATTTGTGACAGATAACAGCAGTTGGATTGAAAACGCTCTCAGAAAAGCTGAGATGCGCCGTGCGAATGCTCAGAAGTATTCAATACCTGAAGACAAAATCCCCGAATTCAGAAAGCTTGCAAAGCAATATCTGCCCCAGCGTACTGTTTACTGGGCGCAGAAAATGGGGCTTGATTATTCATATGTTCATATCACAAGCGCAGAGAAAAGATTCGGAAGCTGTAATGCAAAAAAAGGAATCTGTTTTTCACTCAGACTTATGGCATACCCTGCTGATGTTATCGACTATGTGATAATTCACGAGCTGGCACACTTAAAACATATGAATCATTCTTCACAGTTCTATTCTCTTATAGAACAATATATGCCCGATTACAAAGAGAAAGTAAAAATTCTTCATCATAAGGAGTAATAAATATGACAAACGCAACTCTTCTTGCATTCAAGACATCCAAAGTTGATTTTCAGAACAACATCAAAGAAAACAAAAAAATTGAACTCGGATTCAGCTATTCTTACAATGTGAAATATTCTAACAAAAACACCTGCATCGGTGAACTGACAGCCAAGGTAACAGACAAATCCGCACCTGACGAATTCAACATCACCGTTTCTGCAACGGGAATTTTCCGTTTCAAGGATAACACAACAAAAGAAGTACTTCATGTTGAAACATACAATGACCTTTTTCCCCATATGAGAGCATTCATCTCAACTCTCACGGCAACAGCAGGAATTCCGCCCGTAATGATTCCTTTCATCGATATTTCAAACAAAGAGATTTACCGTTTTGAAATGGGCAAGAATCAGCAGAATCCTCCCTCAGTTGATGATTTTATCAACCCATATGACAACAGATAAAATTGAAACAGAGCTGCAAGGCTCTGTTTTTTATACTTTTATAAAAAAGTAAGGCGTTGTGTCAGTTAAGACACAACGCCTGATTTTATTTTATGCTTTCTTCAATTACCAGTGAGCTGCACCGCAACCGCAATACTGATATTCTTTCATACCGAAGAGTTTACGGAAGAAAGTAAGAATCTTGAAGAAGAACTTTGTGAATGCGCTTGTGCTGTGGCAATCGCAATTGCAATCTGATGAATCAACATTGCCGCCTTCTTCACCTGTACCGGGATTGTAGTTGGGATTTTCGGGGAATTCTGCATAGATTTCGATTTCACCGACTACGATTTCCGCATTGAGGATAAGCTTACCTGTTGTTTTATCATATGTATAACCGCTGTTCATATAGATGCCGTCAACATATACCATAACTTCTGTGGGAAGAAGATATCCTTCTGCAGGAACAAGCTGTGTGAAATATGCTGTTCTTTCGGGAATGAGCTCAACATCGTTTGATGATGTGCCGCCGAAGAGGTTTGCAATAAGGTTACAGTTGCCGCCTGCAGCTCTTGCAACGATCATAATATCACCGATGATTGAATTACCGAGAATTCTGAGTTCGCCTGTTTCAGCATTGTAAATGTAGCTGTCTTCGCCTACAACAACACCTGCGATTGTAATCTTGAGTTCTTCAGGACGCTTGCCTTCTTCAAATGTCTGAATGTAATCAATACCGTAAGTTGCTGTTGTTGTGGTTGTTACGCCGTCCATTCTCCATGATACATTGAACTGCTTAGCAGTGTACTCTGCATTGATTGTGATGTTTTCTGCGGGCATTGTTTCGGGAACATTTACCCATACACCTGTGCAACCTGTCTTTTCAGGAACCTTCTGTGAAGGAATTGCTGCACCGTAGCTTACTGAAGCTGAGTAAACTGTGAGTCCGTCAACCTTCCAGTAAACAGTGTATTTCTTAGCTGTGTAAACTGCATTAATTTCAAGGTCTCTTGCAGGCATTGTTCTGTAAGGATTATCCCAGATACCTGTGTAACCTGTCTTTTCAGGAACCTGACGAGTAGGAATGTTGCTGCCGCAAGCTACGTCGCTTGTGTCATAGAATTCACCGTCAACATACCAGATAACTGTGTACTTTCTTGCAGCTTCTGAGAATGTTGCAACGTATGTTTCTTCACCTGTAACTGTACCTACAACGGGTGACCAGCCTGAGAATGTAAACTGCTTTTCTGCAGTTGCATCCTTCACAGGAACACCATACTTGTCTGTATCGTAAACAGGTGTTTCACCGTATTTCCATGTTTCTTCAATAATGCCTGCAGGAGTTGACCACTTGATTGTGTAGCTCTTTGCTTCGTATGTAACAACGATAGTTACATTTTCTGTGGGCATTACTTCAGGAATTACATAAACGGGGTCGTGACCTTCCTTATATGCAATTGCAGGAATGTATGTGATTGCTGCACCGTTAGCAACTGAATCAGTATCAATAACTGTGCCGTCTTCATACTTCCATGTTACTGTGTACTTTCTTGCTGATTCTGCGTAAACAGCTGTGTAAGTTTCATCACCTGCAACAGTTGTGATATCCTTATCCCAACCAACAAAAGTGAAGTCTGTTGTTGCTGTTGAGGGTTTGTGTGTAACACCTGTGAACTTGGGTGTTGTGCCGTACTGGAAGATTGTGCCGTAAACGTCATCGCCCACTACCCATGTGATTGTGTAATCGTTAGGTGTGTACTCTGCATTGACAGTTACATCTGTTGCAGGCATTGTGGAAGGAATATTCTTCCATACGCCTGTGTGACCTGTCTTATCGGGTACTCCGGGAATGTTTGAAACTGCACTGCCGAAAGCAAGTTCTTCTGTAAGAACAACATTGCCGTCTGCTTTCCATGTGATTGTGTATACGTTAGCAGTCTTTGAATATACTGCGTAGTAAACAAGGTCTGTTTCACTTGCTACGGGGTAACCTGAAATAAGTGCACCACCGGGTGTTGTTGACCAACCTTCAAATGTGTATGTGTATTCAGCATCAGCGGGTTTTACGGGATCTTCTCTGTCGTAATCGATCTGTTCACCGTTTTCAAAACCGAGCTGATAGCTTGCGCCGTCTGTTGTGCCGTCAAGGTACCATGTTACAAGAGCACCCTTAACATACTTAGCAACGATTGTCACATCGTTTGCAGGCATTGTTGTGGGGATACCCTGCCATGCGCCTACTGAACCGATCTTTTCGGGAACATCGGGAATTACAGTAATAGCTGAACCGAAAGCGAGTTTATAGCTCATTACTGTTACATCATCTGCAACGAATGTGATTGTATATTCCTGAGGAACTGCTGTAAATTCAGCAACATATGTTGTTTCACCTGTTACGGGAACGATTGAAGGAGTCCAGCCCTTGAATACATATGAGTACTCAGGAGTCTCTGCCTTTTCGGGTGTTGCGCCTGTGTATGAGGGAAGTGAGTCATAATCAACCATATCTGTGCCGATTACTACACCTTCTGATTCCCAATGGATAGCGTATTTTATGGGAGTGTATACAGCCTTGATTGTGAGATTACCTGCAGGCATTGTTGTGATACCTTCGTAATTCCATTCTACTGTATAACCTGTCTTTTCGGGAACATCAACGTCTGTGGGAATAACTGCACCGTATTCAACACCTGTTGAATATACAGTATTGCCTTCACCGTCTACCCAAGTAACTGTGTAAACCTTGGGAAGCTTCTCAAACATCGCTGTATATGTTGCCTCACCTGTAACGATACCGATTACGGGTGACCAACCGATGAATTCGTATGAATAGTAAGGATCATCTGTAATAACGGGATCAGCATGTGAAGGAACTGTATTGTACTTGTGCATTGTTGATTCTTCTGCACCGTTGATAATCCATGTAATCTTATATTCGTTAACTGTGTAGTTAGCCTTGAGTGTTACGCTGCCCCAGTTTCCTGTTCCGAGGTTGAGAGAATCAGCATAATAAGTTGCGTTTCTCTTCCATGAACCGGTTGTAACCTGATTGTAGAACCATGATGTGAATGTTGAACCTGTCTTTGTTGCAACGGGAAGAACGAGTTCATCTTCTATTGTATATGTAACAGAAGCGAGTGCGTCACCATAGTTGACATCAAATGTGATTGTGTATTCAACAACTTCCCAATGTGCATAGTATGTTGTTGAACCTTCAATATCATAAATCATATCAGCAGTTACTTCTTCACCGTCTGCTGTGAACCAGCCGAGGAATGTGTAACCGTTTCTTGTTACAACGGGAAGAGCTTCATTATAATCAAGAGGCTGATTGAATGTTGCTGTGATTGATTCTTTATCAGCAGTTGCAGCACCTACACCTGTTGTGTCATTGAGATCAAATGTAACTGTGTATTCTTTGGGTGCCCAAACTGCTTTGAGTGTAACATTGCCGTACATACCGACTGTGCTGTCACCTGCGTTGAATGTTGTGCCCTTTTCCCAGTTACCTGAGCCTTCAGCAACTTCCCAATGGCTGAACCAGAAACCTTCGAGTTCTCCGCCTGCGGGGATTGTACCGTTTTCAATTGTATATGTAACATCTGCAACTTCGCTGCCACCGTTTGCATCTGTTATAATAGTATAAGTAACGGGAGTCCATACAGCATACCATGTTGAATTTTCAGCCCATGAGTAAACTGTGTCTGCTGTGTACTGAGCACCGCCTGTTGCTGAACTGTACCAACCTCTGAACTCATAACCGTCGAGAGTGGGAACAGGAAGAGTTCCGATTGCAGCGTTGAATGTTGCTGTGACTGAATCTTTTTCGCAAGAAGGTTCAGTTACTGCACCTGCGGGAGTATTGAGATTAAGTTCAACATTATAGTTGTTTGCTGTGTAAACAGCCTTAAGAACAACATCACCATAGTTTGATGCAAGCGTTCCGTTTGCAACATTACCTATTGTCCAGTTGCCGTTCTGGCTTTCAACTACCCAATGGCTGAAAGTGTAACCTGTCTTTTCTGTAACAGGAAGAGTCACTGAAGAGTTTTCAACATTATATGTAATATTGCTTACTGCACTGCCGCCGTCTGTATTGAAGCTGATTGTATATACAGTGGGAGTCCAATGTGCATAAACTGTTGAGTTGCCGATTATTGTGTAAACAGTATCAGCAGTAACCTGTGAGCCTGCTGTTGCGTCTGTAAACCAACCTGTGAAATCATATGCAGTAAGAGTGGGTGTGGGAAGAGTACCAATCTTGCTTTCATATGCAACAGTCTTTGAAGCTGTGCCTACCTGGGCATTTGCATTATTTGCGTTAAAGTTAAGAGTATAGGTATTAGCTGTCCATGAGGGAGAAACAGTAATATTACCGTACTTGCCTGAGGGATTGGATGTAACCTTCTCACCGACACTCCAGTTACCGTCTGCAGCTGAAACAACCCAGCCGTTGAATGTGTAACCTGTTTTTGAAAGTGTGGGAAGAGTTATGCTTGTTGATTCAACATTATAATCAACAGCTGTATAAACATCCTCACCGTTTACAGGTGAAATTGTGTAACCGACAACGGACCAATTTGCTTTTACGGTTGCATTGTTGTTGCCGAATGTAAATGTGTTGCCGCTTACAGAACCGTTACCTGCAGTCTTTGTCCATGAAGAGAATGAATAACCGCCTCTTGTGGGAGTTGAAAGACTTGCAGTTTCATTTGTGTACTTACCTGTAACCGGATTTGTACCGCTGTAAGAACCGCCGTTTGTATCAATTGTAAGTGTATGGGGAGCATAAACAGTAACGGGGAGAGATGCTGTAACAGATGAATTATTCCATGCAACATTGAGCGTTCTTGAATAGTCAGTACCGCCGTTTGTGCCGTTGAAAGAAACAGTTACAGTTTTTTCATCGTTTGATGTACTTGTGAGCTCTGAATTATCGCTCCAGTTAGCTGATGAAATACCTGAAAGCCATCTTACACCGTACTGGTCATATGCTTTAGCAGCATATGTATGAGATGTACCGACCTTTACAGTCGCTGATGTAGCCTGTGTACCGTCAACAAGGAATACTGTCTTTGAAATAGCAGGATTCTTATCTGTGGGCACATTGTAGCTTGTTGATTTTGTTACATTTGACTTAGTAGCTTCATTAGAATGTGCTGTACCGGAACCGAGATCAACCCAGCTACCGTTTGCATCAAGCACCTGAACTGTGAATGTTGTGTTGAAGTAACGGGTTGAAGCATTTGTTTTATCCTCACCTTTAACTGTTGAAGAAACAGAAAGAGATGTGGGGAAACCGGACACAGTTTTTGATGCAGTGTAGTTTGTAACACCATTCTGAGAGTTAACACCTGAATAAATATCAGAATGTGAAAATGTTACAGTACCTGCGGAGCCGTAACCGTTATTTGTCTTGTAATTGAGAGTCGCACTGACATTTTCAAGCTGGTCAGAATAAGTTGTAACCACCATTTTCAGTCGGACTGTGTAATTACCGTTTTCTGCAGCGTCTGCACGAGGGATAAATGCAAACACGCAGGTAAGTGCTGTTGCAAGAACTACAAACAACACAATAAGCTGTCGAGAATATTTCTTTACTGTCGACATAAAATTTCCTCCCTTTTAGGATCTTTTATTATCACAGGATATAAAAGTCCAATATTTATTCACTGGAATTATACCATATAAAGCCAACAATTTCAACATTTATATATTTTTTCTTAATAAGAGAGACGTAAAAAATTATTTAATTATAATGTGAAAAATGCACAAACGAAAATTTATACACAATGCATAATACACAATTGAGTCCAAGGTTACAGAAAACTTTGCGGAGCGATGTGGGCATCAATCCCTACACTATATCAATTAATCTGTGCGATAAATTATTGATTTCTGTTGACTGAAAATTTGTGATGTGGTAAAATAATTAATTGTAAAAAAATTTCTAAGGAGAAAAAGTATGTTAAAGTTCATTATTGCGTTTTTTGCAGGCAAATGTGCAAAAATACTTTTGAAATTACTCGGCAAAAGAGCTACTCACTTCCCCGGCAAGCTTGCGCTGAGAATCTGCCCGGATTTTCTTAAATATATCGGCAAACCCGAAAAAATCATCTGCGTTACAGGAACAAACGGAAAAACAAGCACCTGCAATATGATTGAAGACTCTCTCCGTCAGGACGGACTTAAAATTCTTGATAACAGCTTCGGTTCAAACACTCTTCCCGGAATCTGTGCAACATTCATTGACGGTGTAAACCTCTTCAACAAGCCTGTATGCGATATGTGTGTGCTTGAAGTTGATGAAAGAAGCTCACTTCACATTTACAAGCATGTCACACCCACATATTTCATCTGCACAAACCTCTTCCGTGACTCAGTTATGAGAAATGCTCACACAGAATTCATTTTCTCAATGATAAATGACTATCTCCCCTCCTCAACAAAGCTTATTCTCAACGGTGACGACGTTATAAGCTCCAGACTCGGCAAAGGCGCAAACGAAAGCCGTATATTCTTCAGCGTGGACAAGCTCGATGGTGAAAAAACAGAAGACCACAACATCATAAACGACGGCAGAGCGTGTCCCGAATGCGGTGCAAAGATGATTTTTGGCTTCAAACGTTATCATCATATCGGCAAAGCACATTGTTCAAAGTGCGATATGACATCTCCCGAATGCGATTACACAGTAAAAGCAATTGATGAGAAAAATATGACCATGACCGTTGCATCCGCAAAGGGTGAATATGTATTCCCCATGATAAACGAAGCTGTTTTTAACGTTTACAACGAAATTGCAGTTATTTCTCTCCTTTCAGAAATGGGCTATACACCTGAAAAAATTGCGTCTTTTATGAAAAATCTTCATATCACATCAACAAGATACAACGAAACTCAGGCAGGCGACGTAAAGGTTATCTGCACAATGCTCAAGGGTTATAATCCCATCGCCTGCTCAAGAAACTGCCACACAGCAGTTGTGCGTGAAGGCAGAAAAGCTGTCATGTTTATGGTTGATGATATTCACAACGAGCAGGACGACTCAGAAAGCATCACATGGCATTATGAAGCTGACTATGAAGCACTCAACGATGAATCAATCACACATATTTTTGCTTCAGGCCCCCGTTCACTTGACGTGAAATACAGACTTCTTCTAGCAGGTATTCCCGAAGAAAAAATCACCGTGGGAAGAAACGAAAACGAAGTTATTGAAAAAATGACTCTCGAAAACACAGATACACTCCTTATATTCTACGATATGCACCGTTATGACAAGCTTGAAAAAGAAGTAAAACCTGCTATCGTTGCAAAATTCGGCAAGGAGGTAAAATAAAATGAAAATTGAAATTCTTTATAACGATTATCTTATTTTCGGTGACGGTGCAAACGTTGATTACATCGTAAAATGCCTCCCCGATGCAGAAATTATTTACACATCAATCCACGACACACCTTATTTTGCAGACAATGATCCTGACCTTATCTATATGGGCGCCATGAGCGAAAACAATCAGGAAAGAGCCATAAAAGCCCTTATGCCCTACAAAGACAGACTCGCAGAGCTTATTGAAAAAGGTGCACACATACTCTTCACTTCAACATCCTGCGATGTGCTGGGCAAATATATCATTGACGGTGACAGAAAAATCGAATGCCTCGGTCTTTTTGACTTCACCGTGGAAAGAAAAATGCTCAGGCGTTTCAATGCAATGACTCTCGGCAACTACAACGGCATTGAAATGATGGGATTCAAGAGTCAGTTCGGTGTTGCAACCCCCTCTGCAGAGTGCAACGAATTTTTCTTTGACGTAACAAGAGGTTCAGGACTTTATAAAGATTTCGGAAAAGAAGGTTTCAAGCGAAATAATCTCATTGCAACATACATCATCGGACCATTCCTTGTGGTAAATCCCCTTTTCACAAAGAAGTGGCTCAGCGAAGTTGCAAAAGAAGAAATCACTCTCCCCTTTGAAGATGTGGCTATGGAATGCTATAAATTAAGACTTGCCGAATTCAAAGATGAAAACAGAAAAATTGAATAATTCACAAAAAAAAAATCAAGCAGGTGCTGAAAAATCAGTACCTGCTTTTTGTTAATTTATCGCATAAATTTAATTGATATCGTGCCTGACGTTAGGTTAACGCACCTACAAGCTTTATTTCAGATTGTGCAAACATTATTGTTTATACTTCTCCGCCTGGAGGTTGAACATATAGGCATATTTGCCGTCCAGAGCCATCAGTTCTTCGTGGGTGCCGCTTTCAATGATTTCGCCTTTCTCCATCATATAAATGCGGTCTGCATTACGTGTTGTGGAAAGTCTGTGTGAAATAAACACAACAGTTTTATCTGCCGCTGCCTCTGTCATTGACAGATTGAGTTCATACTCAGAAACAGGATCAAGGTTGGCAGAGGGCTCATCAAGAATGACAAAGGGACATCTCTTGTAGAACGCTCTTGCAATGGCAACTTTCTGCTCTTCACCGCCTGAAAGACTCATACCGTCATCGCTGAATTCACGCAGAAGAACAGTTTCGGCACCATCAGGCAAAGGCTTTGTGAAGCCTGCATCTTTCAGAGCTTCAAAGACTCTTTTTTCATCATACTCAACCTGCAAAGCAACGTTTTCACCCATGGTTGCACCAAAAATCTTGAAATCCTGAAAAACTGCCGCAAAACGGTTTCTGTGTGATGCAACAGTTTCGTCTTTGATGTTTCTGCCGCCGACTGCAATCTCACCGTCGGTAACATCATAAAGTCTGAGAAGAAGATTTGTAAGTGTTGTCTTTCCTGCTCCGTTATAACCCACAAGAGCAATTTTTTCACCGGGATTGATTGTCATATTGATATTTTTGAGTGTGGGTGAATCATTGCCGGGATATGTAAAGCTTACATTCTTAAGCTCGATTGTTTCATTGTTGTTTCCTGCAACGTGGTCACCGTCTTTGATGTTAAAATCAGTTTTCAGGAATGTTCTGTATTTTTCAATCATCTTTGAACGCTCGGTGAAATTTCTGAGTGAATATACGGTAAGGAATAATACAGATGAACTGATTGACGCTGCGCCGTTGAATGTTGCAACGAAATCACTTGCAGAAAGTGTTCCGACTTCGAGTGTCTGATAGCCTATATATGCAGTAAGCACAAGCATAAATCCGATTATCTGAACAACAACCGCCTGCAGAAAGAACCATCCGTCAATTTTTCTGACATAATGACGCTGAGTTTTGGTAATGTCATCTGCACTCTCACGGAATCTCTTGAAAAAGATACCTGAAACAGAATGCATACGCATTTCTCCTGCAAATTCGGGAAGATAAAAAAGTCGTGAAAAATAGTTAGCTTTTCTGTATTTTTCATTCATTTCTTCACGGCGTTTCATCTGCAGATTGCCGGTATGCTTGCCGATGGGAAGAAATGTGATAACAAAAAACATAATTATCACAAGGCACACAGGGTCAATGGTGAACATAATTGTACCGATTGATATAAATGCAATTATTTCCGACACATAACCTCTAACAAGACCCAGAATATTGCGTATATTCTCGGCTGATGTTTCTATTGCAAGAATAAAATCACTGTAAAATGACGAATCATCATAACTTGCAAGGTCAAGAGATATTGCCTTTTCATAAAGTCTGGAATGAATTCCGAGATACATTTTTTCTCTTGCCCTATGAGCAAAAAGCTCAAAGAACAGTGCATTGCAAATGTTTTCAATCGTTATTATCGCAACCATTATCACAAGAGCAATAATAATTTTGCGTATACCGTCAGGTTTGCCGAGCTGGTCAATGACATATTTTATACCGATTACGGAAATCAATCTGTCAGGAAGCGTTGTAAGAATATCGATTAAAATTTCACCGATAACAAGTCCGGGGGAAATTCTGAACATTATCTTAAGAAGGAAAAACACATTACTGATAACGCCATGTTGATTTTTTTCTTTCTTTTTAAGCATCATTCTCCCCCTCTTCATCCTTGTAGTTTGAAGCCTGCATTGCAAACATTTCGGCATACACACCGTTTTGCTCCATCAGCTCACTATGACTGCCGTATTCGGCTACGGTACCGTTTGCGAAGACATAGATTCTGTCTGAAAGCACGGCACTGGAAAGTCTGTGAGAGATGTAAACAACCATTTTGCCCTGAGTTTCTTCAATCAGGCTTTCGTACATATTGTACTCTGCAATAGGGTCAAGCGCAGAAGACGGCTCGTCAAGTACTGCCAGATCAAAGGGATGCGCAAACATTCTTGCCGCTGCAACTTTCTGCTGTTCACCGCCTGAAAGTCCCGTTCCGTTATCGTCAAATTCTCTTGTAAGGACGGTATCAGCACCTTTTTCAAATGTTCTGATTTTATCGTAAACTCCGCTTTTTTTCAGAGCTGTTTCAACATGAATACGGTCTGTTTCGTTTTCAACTTCACGGCAGAGAACATTTTCATTAACAGACAAAGCAAACACTTTGTAATCCTGAAAAACTGTGCCGATTTTTTTTCTGAGCGTATCAGCATCATATTCTTTCACATTGATTCCGTTATAGAGAATTTCACCCTCATCAGGGTCATAAAAACGAAGTAAAAGCTTTACAAAAGTAGACTTTCCTGCTCCGTTTTTACCGACGATAGCAATTGTTTCGTCTTTATTTATTGTGAAAGAAACATTTTTAAGGGTAGGCTTTTTTGCCCCGGGATATGTAAAAGTAATATTTCTGAACTCAACACTCTCAATTGTTTTTGCTTTTTTTGTACCGTTTTGCATCCTGTTTTCATAAGCAAAAAATTCCCTGAGATTGCCGAAATAAAGCGATACTCTTTGTATCTCGGTCAGATTGCTGCTTATTCTTTCAATCATTGCTTTAAGGCTTGTTATTGCACTTATAAGAACTGCAAACTGAGCAACGGAAACAGTACCGTTCACAAAACCTGCAACGCCGTAAATCAGAGTACCTGCTATGGGGAAAATTTCACTGAAAAATCCGCCGAAAACATCAATAATACCCGTTTTCCAGCCATATTTTTTTATAATGGCACAATTGCGTTCAACAGCTCTTACAAAACGTGTTTTCATAACATTGTAAATGCCTGAGGTTCTCATATCTTTGGCAAAATCCTTAAGAAAAACAACACGCTGAACATAGTCTTTTTTACGGTTATTTGATGTCATTTCCTTATCTTTTTTATACTCAAGTTTATTTCTGAAAGACTCAAGCATAATATACGGAATCATACCGATAAGGAAGATAAGAATTTTCGGATCAACAGAGCAGATATACGATGCAAGACTCGCACCGACACCTACAAAGGCAATCAGACTGCCGAGATACCACGACATTGAAAATGTCATATCGTTGTTGATAACATCTGTTGCACGTTTATAGTTATCATAAAACTTAGGATTTTCGTAACATTCAACATCAACCGAACAGGCTTTACGGAATATTTTTTCATTCAGCAGTTTGTAAACTTTTTTGTTTTCTGTTGAAGCAATATAATCACCTGCACAGTCGCAGAACTGTGCAAATGCACCGGCAACACAGAATACAATCAGTGTTTTCATAAAGCTTTCAAATGTGCCGCCCTCTGTTACAATGTTCAGCATTTTATCAAGAAAATAAACATTTTTTATGTAGTTATCAAACAACCAGAATGCGAACACTGAAAGGGTAAATCCCGGCAAAAGAAACGGTGATGCTTTGAATATGACTTTTACCGCATAAACCGTATTTTTGATAACCGTTGAACGGGATTTTTTATTTTTGTCTTTTTTCATAATTATCCTTTCATACAATAATTCAGCGGAGCAGAAATTAATTGATATATCGTAGGGGCGATGATTCATCGCCCGGCACGAAAGTGCTTTTCCGTAAGGAAAATTAACGGCAAAGCCGTTCTGCTGCGCAGCGGGCGTTAGATTAACGCCCCTACAAGCTTTATTTTAAT
>JAZTWP010000067.1:0-39208 GCA_045636025.1 Acutalibacteraceae bacterium
CCTTAAAGAAACCTTCAAAACAGTAGGTAAGAGATTTACTTTCGGTGGTGATGCAGGCAGAGACCAGAGAGTTTATTATTTCAACACAAAGAACATAATGAACAATCTCTTCGGTACACAGACTCCCATTCCGTTCAGAGTTATGATTGACCAGGCAAGAGGAATTGACTACGATGCAAGTATCCGTTGCAACGGTACATACATTTTCAAAATTTCAGATCCTCTTCTTTTCTATTCAACAATCAGCGGAAACGTTACAGATGAATACAGAACGGAAGAAATCACACCTCAGCTCAAATCAGACTTCCTTAAGGCTCTTCTTCCTGCATTCGGAAAGATTTCTGAGCTTGGTATCAGATACAGCGCAGTACCTGCACACACAGCTGAGCTTTATGAAGCAATAAATGAAGTTCTTGCTCCCAACTGGGGTGCACTCAAAGGTCTTCAGCTTGTTGACGTAACAATCAACTCGATCTCAATGCCCAAGGAAGACGAAGACGAAATCCAGCTTCTTAAGAGAACTGTAATTATGACAGATCCCTCAATGGGTGCAAGCTATCAGCTTACACAGAATGCCGAAGCACAGAAAATTGCGGCAGGTAACACTGCAGGTGCAATGACAGGCTTTATGGGAATGGGTATGGCAGGAAATATGATGAATGCCGCTCAGGTGCAGAACCTTTATCAGATGGGTATGCAGCAGCAACAGCAGCAGATGCAACAGCAGCAGATGCAGCAGGCTCAGGCTCCCGCAAACGGTTGGACCTGTTCCTGCGGCACAACAAATCAGGGTAACTTCTGCAACAATTGCGGCAACAAGAAACCTGCTCCCGCTGCCGGTTGGACCTGCTCCTGCGGTACAACAAATCAGGGTAACTTCTGCAACAATTGCGGCACTGCAAAGCCTGCTCCCGCTGAAGGCTGGACATGTTCATGCGGTGCAGTAAATCAGGGCAAGTTCTGTCAGTCCTGCGGTGCAAAAAAATCTGCCGGTGCTCCCATTTATAAGTGTGATAAATGCGGTTGGCAGCCTGTAGACCCCACTCAGATGCCGAAATTCTGCCCCGAATGCGGCGACATTTTTGATGCTAATGATACTCAGTAATAAATAGAAAAGGAGAACTGACAATGGGACTTTTTGATAAAAAATTCTGCGATATTTGCGGAGAAAAAATCGGACTTTTAGGAAACAGAAAACTTGAAGACGGTAATATGTGTAAGGATTGCGCAAAGCTCCTTTCACCCCTTTTCAGCGACAGAAGAAGCTCTACTATTGAAGAAATCAAGCAGCAACTCGCATACAGAGAAGAAAACAAGGGCAATCTTGCATCATTCCGTTCAGCAATGAGTTTCGGTGAAAGCAAAAAGATATATATTGATACTGCTAACGGAAATTTTGTTGTTTCTTCATCAAAACCCGGCTCATGGTCAGATGAAAATCCTGATGTTCAGGCTCTTTCAAGCATTATGAATTGCGGACTCAGAGTTGAAGAGGATAAGGATGAAATCTATACACAGGGTAAAGACGGAGAAAGAGTCAGCTATACTCCTCCCAGATATAAGTTCTATTACGATTTCTATCTTGATTTCAGTGTAAACAATCCCTACTTCGATGAATTCAGCGTTAAGCTCAACAGCTTCCGTGTTGAAGGTATGGGTTCAATGGAATACAACAAATATCAGCAGATGGCTGTTGAAGCAATGAATTACCTTGTTTCCGGCAGAGGCGTTGTGCCCAATATGGGCAATGCAGGTATGGGTGCAATGGGTATGGGCGCAGCAGCAATGGGTATGGGTGCAATGCCCAATCAGGGTTATGCTCCTTACGGCCAGCAGCCTGTACAGGGCGGCTATGTCCCTCAGCCCAATATGTATCAGCAGCAGGGCGGTTTCGCACCTCAGCAGAATATGTATCAGCAGCAGCCTCAGCAGGGTTATGCTCCTCAGCCAAATATGTATCAGCAGCAGGGTGGTTTTGCACCTCAGCAGAATCCCTACGCTCAGCAGAATCCTTACGGTCAGCAGCCACAGCAGGGCTTTGCTCCTCAGCAGGGTGGCTTTGCTCCTCAGCAGCCCGTAATGCAGGGTTGGGTTTGTCAGTTCTGCGGTGCAACTAATGACGGTGGTAATTTCTGTCAGTCATGCGGTGCGCAGAAAGCCTGATGGCTAACTTAAAAAAACAAAAAATTATTCTGATACTGATTGTTGTCGGTGTAGTTTCGGGGGTTGTTATTATGTGTTTATTCTCATTCTTTAACAGAGACAGGCATATTCTTGACGGCCCCGGTATGGTTAATGACCCGACTCAGGATATCTTCTGCTGCTCCTATTACAGCGGCGGAGGAATGGAAAATTCCTATATAAGCTATGAACTGACGGTTGATGAAAATCAGATTGTCACTATTACACATACAGAAAAAAAATCTGAAGAACCGGAAGAAAAAACGGAAACCAGAAAAGTTTCTTATAATGCAATTGATGAAATCAGGGCAATCTGCCGTGAAACATATGCGTTGGACTGGACTGACCTTCCCGAAACAGATCTTATACTGGATGATGCCCCGACAACATCAATAACAATCAGATTCAGAGATAATTTCCTTACAATTAAAGATACTCACATCTTACCTGAAGAAGGTAAAGGATTTTTTACAGAAATTTATAATGTTCTTGAAACCAAATTTAACCAAGGAGTTGATTAAATGGCAACTTTAATGGAACAGAAATGTCCCTGCTGTGGCGGTGCAGTTAAATTTGATACAGGCTCACAGAAGCTCAAATGTCCCTATTGTGATACGGAATTTGATATCGAATCATCACCTCAGGGAATGGATAATGTCGGCGGCGGTGCTGTTGTTGAACAGATTGAATGGAATTCTGATAATAATGAATGGGCAGCAGGCGAAACAGACGGAATGAAGGTTTATGGCTGTAATTCCTGCGGCGGTGAAATTGTTGCAGATGAAACAACAGGTGCAACAAGCTGTCCTTACTGCGGAAATCCCGTTGTTATGAAAGGTCAGTTTGAAGGTGCTCTGCGTCCCAATCTTGTCATTCCTTTCAAATATGATAAGAAAGCGGCAAAGGCAGCTCTTAAAAAGCACATTGCAACAAAGAAATTTGTCCCCAAGACATTCAAGGATGAAAATCATATTGATGAAATCAAGGGCGTATATGTCCCTCATTGGCTTTTCAGCTGTGATGCTTCGGCTGAAGTCTCTTATGTTGCTGAAAAAACAAGACGTTGGGAAGATAAAAATTACAGATATACGGAAATTTCAGAATTTGATGTTTACAGAAGCGGTAATCTGAGTTTTGATAATGTTCCCGTTGACGGTTCAACAAAAATGCCCGATGACCTTATGGAATCAATCGAGCCTTTCAATATCAATGATGCCGTTGATTTCAACACAGCTTACCTTGCAGGCTATCTTGCGGATAAATATGATGTCAGTGTTGAAGAAAGCATGAACAGGGCAAACGAAAGAATTCGTCAGAGTGCAATTGATGCTCTTGAGGATACCGTTGAAGACTATGAGTCTGTTACATCTCTCGGTGCAAATATGAGCGTGATAAACGGTACATACAAGTATGCTCTTTATCCCGTATGGATACTTAAAACCAACTGGAACGGTAAAGAATACACATTTGCAATGAACGGTCAGACAGGCAAGTTTGTCGGTGATATCCCCTCGGATAATGCTCTTATAAAGAAGCTCGGACTTCTTATCGGTGCCGGAGTCGGTGCGGCAGCATACGGCATACTCTGGCTTCTGACATTACTTTAAGGAGGTGCGGTAATTATGAAAAAGAGAATTATATCTGTGGTAATTGCCCTTATGATGCTTTTACCTTTCGCACTTACTGCATCTGCAAATTCTGACCATGTTTTTGATATGGGTAATCATCTTACCGAAACTGAAATGTCAGAGCTTGAGGTTTATGCACAGAATATTGAAAATAACTACGGTTATTGTGTAATGTTCGGAATTATTGACAGCCTTGACAGAGATTTGTATGAAACAACTTACGACTATGCGGAAGATGTTTATAATTCTGTCGGTGACAGAGATAACGGTATCGTTATTGTTGATAATCTCGGCGACAATGTTTATTCAGTTTATATGACAGAAGGTGCCGAAAGTCTCTTTTCTTCCGAAGAAGATACAATCTGGGATGCATATGATGCCTGCGACACATATTATGACGGTATAGTTGCTTATTACAATGCAGTAAAAGGTGTTCTTGATGCAGATGCTCCTGCTGTTAACACACCTGCAGAAACAACTGCTGCCGTAACAACAGAAACAACAACAGAAATGGTCAGAGTTGAAAGAACATTACCTCTTGTTGTTGACAATGCAGACCTTCTGACCGATGCGGAAGAAAAAGATTTTATTGAAAAATTCAATGCTTTTACCGAAGAATATGAAATGGAAATTGCTTTTGTTACCGTAACTTCACTTGACGGCAAAACTGTTCAGGAATATGCAGACGATTTCTATGATGCCAACGGCTACGGCTACGGTGATAACGATGACGGCTTCCTTCTTCTTTATCTTCCCGGTGAAGAAGGCGAAAGAGAGCTTTATGTAACAACTCACGGCGCCGCTGTTTACAAAATGAGCGATGATATGATAAACACAATGCTTCTTAATATGAAGGATGATATCATCAGCGGAAATTATACTGCAGCTCTTGATACATATATTGCAGAGCTTACTGAATATGTAAAGCCCGGTGTTCATTTTATCTGGCTGTTTGTGTTTATGCTTGTAGGCTGTGTTGTTGCTCTTCTTGTGCTTAACGGAATTGCCGCTGCAAACAAATCAGTACACAAGGCTTTTGATGCAAAGGTTTATGTAAGAAGCGGAAGCCTTGTTCTTACAGGCAGAAACGATACATTCAGGAGGACTTTTGTTAATAAGGACGAAAAAGTTGATACATCTTCAAACAAAACATCAACTCACACAAGTTCATCAGGCAGAACCCACGGCGGTGGCGGAATAAAATTCTGATAAGGGAGTAAAAAAGATATGGGACTTTTTGATAAATTAAAAAATACTCCTGGTGTTTCTCAGCCATCATCACAGGGTGGCAATAAAGTGCAGAAAATTGTTTTCTCGGCTTTGCCTGATACATTTGAACAATTTTGTTCATTGCCTCAGGCTTCACTTGCAAATCCTTTTGATACAGCCGCTATGACTGTTCTTGCATTCTGTTTCTATCCTGAAAATAAAGAATTATCACTTAAAATGCTTGATTTTCTCAGAGGTCCCAGACCTATGAGTGTAATGGATAAGCAGTTTATTCAGGACAGATTCCGTGATAAGGATCATGTTCCCCGTTCATATTTTGAGGGGGCAACTCCTGATAATAACTATCTGCCTGCAGAACCTTATTCAATCGTTGTAAGTGAAAATCCTTATTCTTATCAGAATGAAGGTTATGCAACATTGTATATAACTTCAGGCGGTGCAGACAGCCCCAGAAGTGTTCAGATGCGAAAAGCAAAAGACGGTAAATGGTACCTGTGGGAGCAGTTTATTCTCGCAGATATCAGAAAACCCGAAAGTGAAAATCCCTGGGCATAAGACCAGCTTTATACCTAAAACTAAAAAATCTTCTGTAACAGTGAATCTGTTGCAGAAGATTTTTATGCTTCAGAAAACATTATAATAGTAGTTTCCAACCGTTGCAGTTGGTTCAATATTCCATTGTATTGTCATCATACCGAGTGTTTCTGCTGCAGATAAAGTTTTGTTATCGTAAGCACCTGACGGTGCACGCAGGAGAGAAGGAGAGTATTCTGTAATATTTTTAATTGTTTCGTTGCAATTCTGAATATCAATGAGAATTTCTTCATAATTCATTTTTGGCAGATCTTTGTGGGAGTATCTGTGGTTTCCGATTTCGTGCCCTGCATTATAAACGGATTTTACTTCATCTTGATGGTTTTCTGCCCAGGATCCGAGCATAAAAAAAGTGCATTTTATATCATAAGTATCAAGAATTTGAAGAATGGTATCAACATCATCGCTCATTGCGCAGTTGAACGTTACTGCAACCTTTTTCTCTTCTGTTGCCACGTTATAAATGGGTATCATTCTCGATTCTGCCGCTACAGCATCTGAAAGAGTGCAGGCTGTCAGAAATATTCCTGCAACAATAGCAGAATAACCATCATTGTGATGACAACAGATGTAAGTTTTACCGAAAAAATTTTCATAATAACACCTCAGTAATTTATATGAGCATATTAGGATGATATGAAATTTCAGCTATCAATAGTTATTGTTTTATATATTTCGAATTTATAAACAATTTGTCCATATTTTGTTAATTTTTCTCTTGATATTTTTAATATAGTATGTTATTGTATATATGTATTAATTTTTTATTTTTTTTGGAGGTAAAAATATGAAAACATTAAAAAGAACCATAGCAGTTTTGCTTGCACTCGTTCTCATCTCAAGTTCTTTCGTGTGTTTTGCAGCAGCTGAAGGTGAAAAACAGTACGCTGATTACAAGACTTCCGTGCTTCTTGGTGACAGCCTTGCAAGCGGTTTCAGAGATTATGAGTACATAATGACTGAGTTTACTTATTGTGAAGATTCTTATGCAGCATATCTTGCAAAGGATCTCGGTATTGAAACTTACTATCCTATGGCTTGTCCCGGTTTCAGAACAATTGAAATGCGTACAATGCTTGAAGATGATTATGTTTCAAACGACCCCTATCTTTTCGAAGCTGTTCCTCATCATTCAGCAGAAGAAATCTTAGCTAAAAAAGAAGAATTCCGCAATGCTATTGCAGAAGCTGACCTTATCACTATCGCTATCGGCGGTAATGACTGGGGCGCATATCTCGGCTGGGTTATGGAAGACTTCCTTGATGAACATCCTCTCCCCGCAGAATTTGAAGCAGCTCTCAGAGAATATCTTGCTCAGGCAAATATTGTAGAAGACAATATGATCAAGACTATTGTTGAGCTTGCGCAGACATTCAATGCTGTAGATGAATTCCTTGAAATAATGCCCGCAGCTATTGAATATGCTTTTGCAAACCTTCATGCAAACTGGCCCATCATCGTTGAAGATATCTATGCTCTTAATCCCGATGTAACTCTTGTTGCAGTAGGTATGTTCAATACAACTCTTTCAACTCCCGAAGGCGAACCCGACAATGTTGCAGAGCCTGACGAACTTGCAGTTCTTGTTGAACAGGCAATTATCGACTTTGGTAACAAGCCCATGATTGAAAATCAGGAAAAGTACGGTTATATCTATGTTGATACAACAGGTACAATCGTTGAAACATCTCATCCCACAGCTGCAGGTCACAGACATATCGCTGACAGAATCCTTGAAGCTCTTCCCGATGCAAGATTCGATCTTACAGACGTTAAGGTTTCAGACGCTGAATACAAAGCCGTTGAATATATGTATGTAAACGGCTATATGACAGGTTCTGCAGACAAAACATTCAATGGTGACGCTAAGATTACTAAAGAAGAATATTCAGCAGCAGTAAAAGCTCTTGGATCTTCTGTTCCCACAATCGGTCTCATTGGCGGTGTTTCTCAGTTTGAACTTAAACTTGCATCATTTATGCTTACAAAGGATAAGGGCATAATGAATTTTGTTACATTCATTTATGATATCGGTCAGCTGTTCAGCACACGTACAGCTTTTGATACTGTAACAAAAAATCAGGTTGCAGTTGCACTTTACGAAGCAGTTAAGTAATTTTTCATACACCCGTATGTTTTACATATGGGTGTTTACCTATTGATTAATATCCAAAATCATTTACTTGGAGGCAGAAAACTATGAAAGCAATCAAAAGAGCAATAGCTGTGCTTCTCACTTTAGTGCTTTTATCAGGTACATTTGTGTGTTTTGCGGCTGAAGGCGAAAAACAGTATTATGAATACAAAAAAGTTATGCTTCTCGGTGACAGTGAAGCCAGCGGTTTCACAGATTACGGTGATGAAATGAGCGAATTTACACGCGTTGACGATTCTTATGCAGCATATGTTGCTGATGATCTCGGTGCAGAATTCCTCCCCATGGCTTGTCCCGGTTTCAGAACAATCGAGCTTCGTTGTATGCTTGATGATACTTACAATCCCGAAGGCGATCCCTATCTTTTTACTCAGGTTCCCCGTACACCTAAAGATGAAATTCTTGCAAAATCTCCTGAAATGCGTCAGGGGATTGCAGAGTCAGATCTTATTATCATCGGTATCGGCGGTAATGACTGGGGTGCATATCTTGGTTGGACTCTCGCTGATGTAGAGCTTGAAAACCAGCTTCCCGAAGAATACAAAACAGCACTCAGAGATTTCCTTCAAAATGCATCATTTGAAGATGATATCATCGGCAAAATTGTTGATCTTGCAGATTATCTCAATGCTCTTGATGATATTGCAGCAGCTCTTCCCGAAGCTATCGAATATGCATTCTCTAACCTCAGAACAAACTGGGATTGGATTATGAACTACATTTACACAAACAATCCTGATGTAACAGTAGCAGCTATCGGTATGTTCCCCACATACCTCAAGACAGAAGAAGGCGCTCCTGATGTTGTAGCAGAGCCTGATGCTATGTCAAAGATTGTTGAAGATGCAATTATTGATTACGGTAACAAGCATATGCTTGATTTCCAGGAAAAATATGGTTATCTTTTTGTTGATACTTACGGCACTGTTGTTGAAATTTGTCATCCCACAGTGGCAGGTCACAGAGCAATTGCAGACAAAATCCTTGCAGCACTTCCCGATGCAAGATTTGACCTTACAGATGTAAAGATTACCGATGCAGAATACAAAGCTGTTGAATATATGTATGTAAACGGTTTTATGACAGCATCAGAAAACAAGACATTTGACGGTGATTCAAAAATCACTAAGGATGAATATTCAGCGGTTGTAAAAGCTCTCGGTTCATCTGTTCCTGCAATTGGTCTTATCAACGGTGTTTCAGTTTTTGAACTTAAGATCGCAGCATTTATGCTTGAAAAAGATAAAGGCATTATGAATTTTGTTACATTTATTTATGAAATCGGTCAGCTGTTCAGCACACGTACAGCTTTTGATACTGTAACAAAAACTCAGGTTGCAGTTGCACTTTACGAAGCAGTAATTTAATCTGTAAAAATTATATCCCTGCGGTTTTCCGCAGGGATTTTTGCATTTTATACGTTAATTTACTTGCATACATAATTATAATAGTTTATAATACCGTATATAATTGAGGTGTAATATTATGGAATACAGAATTGAAAAAGACACAATGGGCGAAGTCAGCGTGCCTGCAGATAAATTGTGGGGTGCACAGACTCAGCGCAGTTTTGAAAATTTCAGAATAGGTGATGTGAAAATGCCTGCTGAAATTATCTCTGCTTTTGCATCGCTCAAAAAGGCCTGTGCAGTCGTAAACGAAAAATCAGGCAGAATATCAGCTGAAAAGTCACAGCTTATTGAAACTGTATGCAATGAAATACTTGAAGATAAACTCAGTGAAAACTTTCCTCTGTCTGTTTTTCAGACCGGAAGCGGCACACAGAGCAATATGAATGTTAATGAAGTCATTGCAAACAGAGGCAATCAGCTTGCAGAAGTTAAAATTCTTCATCCCAATGATGATGTGAATGCTTGCCAGAGTTCAAATGACACATTCCCCACAGCGATGAATATAGCAGCTTTGTGTTCTATAGAGAGAAAACTTTTTCCTGCAATTGATAAGCTTATAAATGCATTTATAAAGCTTGAAAATGACAATTCCGAAGTTATAAAAATCGGCAGAACACATCTTCAGGATGCAACTCCCGTAAAATTCTGTCAGGAAGTCAGCGGTTGGAGAGGACTTCTTGAACATGCAAGGGAAATGATTGTTTTATCTTCACTTAAGCTCAGAAAACTTGCAATAGGCGGTACAGCTGTTGGTACCGGACTCAATGCACCTGCAGATTTTGATAAAAATGTATGTAGTGAGCTTTCTGAGTGCCTTGATACATTATTTATTCCCGATGAAAATAAATTCAGAGCATTGACAGGTAAAGAAGCATTTGTTTTTGCTCACGGAGCACTTAAAGCTCTTGCCGCAAATCTTATGAAAATTGCAAATGACATCCGTTGGCTTTCTTCAGGTCCCCGTTGCGGACTCGGTGAACTGAATATTCCGGAAAATGAACCCGGAAGCTCAATTATGCCCGGTAAAGTAAACCCCACACAGTGTGAATCCGTTACAATGGTAGCTGTTCAGGTTATGGGTAATGATGTTGCTGTTGGTATGGCTGCTTCTCAGGGTAATTTTGAACTGAATGTATTTATGCCTGTGTGTGCATATAATTTTATTCAGTCCGTCAATCTTCTTTCAGATGTTATGGTTTCATTCTGTGATAATTGTGTGTGCGGTATAACAGTCAATGAAGAAAAAATGAAAGAATATCTCGATAAATCACTTATGCTTGTAACTTGCCTTACCCCTGAAATCGGTTATGACAAGGCTGCCGAAGCGGCAAAATATGCACACAATAACAGAATTACTCTCAAGGAAGCTGTGCTTGCACTCGGACTTCTGAGTGCAGAAGAATTTGATAAAGCAGTTGACCCTGCAAAAATGGTTTAAGGAGTTCAATATGGATTACGCAAAAGAATCACTTCGTCTTCACGGTGAATGGAAAGGTAAAATAGAAGTTGTTGCAACAGTACCCGTAGAAAATGAAAAAGACCTCTCTCTTGCATATACACCGGGTGTTGCCGAGCCTTGTCTTGCTATAAAAGAAGATATAAACAAGAGTTATGAACTTACAAGAAGACACAATCTCTGTGCAGTTATAACAGACGGCAGTGCTGTGCTCGGTCTTGGTGATATCGGTCCCGAAGCAGGTATGCCCGTTATGGAGGGTAAATGTGTTCTCTTCAAGTCTTTCGGCGGTGTTGACGCATTTCCTCTTTGTGTGAAAACAAAGGATGTTGACGAATTTGTAAAAACAGTTTATAACATTTCCGGCAGCTTCGGCGGTATCAATCTTGAAGATATCTCTGCACCCAGATGCTTTGAAATTGAAGAAAAACTCAAGGAAAAGTGTGATATACCCGTATTTCACGATGATCAGCACGGTACAGCTGTTATTGTTCTTTCTGGTCTTACAAATGCGCTGAAGCTTGTATGCAAAGATAAGGAAACAGCAAAAGTTGTCATCAACGGTATCGGTGCTGCAGGTTCATCTGTCTGCCGTCTTCTTCTTGCAGCAGGATTCAGAAACATTACCCTATGCGACAAAATCGGAATTATCTGTGAAGGTGATGACAGAATTCCTTACGAGCATATGAAGAAGCTTTCAACTCTTACAAACAGAGAAAAGCAATCCGGCACTCTTGCTGATGCACTTGTAGGTGCAGATGTATTCCTCGGTTTTTCTGCTCCCGGTATTGTAACTTCAGAAATGGTTTCAACAATGAATAAGGATGCAATTATCTTTGCCTGTGCAAATCCCAATCCCGAAATTTTTCCCGATGAGGCAAAAAAGGGAGGAGCAAAGGTAATTTCAACCGGTCGTTCTGATTATCCTAATCAGATTAATAATGTGCTTGCATTCCCCGGTATTTTCAGAGGCACATTTGATGTCAGAGCAAGTGAAATCAATGAAGAAATGAAAATGGCAGCTGCAGAGGCTATTGCAGGTCTCATTTCAGACGATGAACTTTCTGCTGATTATATAATTCCCAAGGCATTTGATCCTCGTGTGGGCAAAGCTGTTGCAGAAGCTGTTGCTGATGCCGCAAGAAAAACAAATGTCGCTAGAATTTGAAATACGATAAAATATCTCCAGATATGTTTATAGAGCAATATGAGTATATATCTTGTTGCTTTGTGAGAAAATTTAGATAGTTTTTATAAATGAATCGTTTATCATTCTTGACAAGTATATTTCTATGTCATATAATTATGTCATGAGTTTTTTAAGGGGATTTAGGTATGGCTGAATACAATATTCAACAAGCTCAATATGAATACTATAGTGAAGTCGTAAGATTACAACAAAATCAGATAGTATTAAACGAAAGCCAGGAAGCAGTGCTTTTTGCAAAAATATTAGTAAAGCAGACAGCATACTCAAATATGTATATAACTTTTTGCAACGATAATGAAATATATGTTTCAAAAACTCCCATAGGATATGATGTTGTAGGCTATTATATTGATAATCGTGGCACAAGACAACCTTTCAACACTACAGTGTGTAAAGTTAACGGACAATGGTATCCAGCAAAAAGATATGTTGCGGCAGATACAAAATCATGTTCAAGCGTTATTGTTTTATGGATTCTTCTTATGCTTGGCTGTTCTGTTGGCGGAGTATTAATGTATTATTTTATATCTGCAATGATATAATTTTTATATTCAGGAGGAAAACTTATGTTTTGTTCAAAATGTGGTAAAGAAATACCTGATTACAGCGTCTATTGCTTATACTGCGGTGTGCCTGTAGCTGTAGCAGTGGCACAGGATTCTCAGCCTGTTGCCCCTGATGCACAGTATGCAGCTCCCGGCGCACAGTATGCAGCTCCCGGCGCACAGTATGCAGCTCCCGGCGCACAGTATGCAGCTCCCGGTGCACAGTACGCAGCTCCCGGTGCTCAGTACGCAGCTCCCGGTGCACAGTACGCAGCTCCCGGTGCTCAGTACGCAGCTCCCGGTGCACAGTACGCAGCTCCCGGCGCACAGTACGGTGCTCCCGGCGCACAGTACGGTGCTCCTGCTCAGCCTACAACAAAAGAAGGTTGGATGCTTTTAGCAATAGGTGATGCAATTGCTGCAGGTCTTAAGGATCCTGATAGTGTAAAATACGGTGCTTTTGAAAATATCGAAATTGATGCATATGGCAGAACTTATGCAGAAATTGTGGTTCGTGCAAAGAATTCTTATGGTGCATACGTGCCCTCAAGATATGCTGTAGGTTTCTTTGATGTTACAGATTATGCTCCATGTACAGTTATTCCTAAGTCATTGTTCTTATTGCCTGGTGTAATGGTTGCTGCACAGCGCAAAGTTGCAAAGAAAATGATGAAGTTTGGTGATCCCCGATAACTATGTAATTTAATAAAATTTGAAAAGAAGTGGATTTTCCACTTCTTTTTTTTGCTTATATTGCAACAAGCCTGCAAAAATCGTAGATGATTTTTAATATTTGTCTGGAATGATGATTAAATGGTAAATTTGAATAATATATGAGTTCATATTTTGTTATTTTTTTGGAATTTTAACATAGACTTTTTTTCAAAAAAGATTATAATTATTTCTTGGTAAAATGAATTGTGTTTATTGAAAGAAGGTTAATATAATGACTGAAACAACAAGTATTTTTCTGAGCTTGTCAATAGCTCTGCTTGCCGGTCTTCTTCTGTCACGACTTGTAAAAATAGTCAAACTCCCTGCTGTTACAGCTTATCTTATTGCAGGTGTTTTAATCGGACCTTTTGTTATCGGCGCTCTTGATATTCCCGGTATAGGAATTACCGCAGAACAAATAGAAGGGTTCAGTATTATCTCTGATCTCGCACTTGGTTTCATTGCTTTTTCAATGGGTAATGAATTCCGCCTTGCACAGCTCAAAAAAATCGGAAAACAGGCAACATTTATCGGTATTGCTCAGGCGCTTGTAACAACAATTGTAGTTGATGCAGGACTTATAGGTCTTCACTTCCTTATGCCTGATAAACTTACTCTTTCCTCTGCAATTGTACTCGGTGCTGTTGCTACTGCTACAGCTCCCGCTGCAACTCTTATGGTTGTAAAGCAGTATAAGGCAAAGGGTCCCGTAACAGACGTTCTTCTTCCCGTTGTTGCGATTGATGATGCTGTAGGTCTTATGGTTTTTGCAATCTCATTCGGTGTTGCAAAATCTCTCAACTCAGGATCAGTTGATATTCTCTCAGTAGTTGTTGAACCTATTCTTGAAGTTGTTCTTTCGCTTATTCTCGGTGCGCTTATGGGCGGTGCTTTCACATTCTGTGAAAAGTTCTTCCATTCACGTTCAAAGCGTATGGCTGTTTCTGTTACATTCGTAATGATGACTGTCGCAATTTCAAATATCAAATTCAATGTAGGACATATTCATGTAGGTTTTTCTTCACTTCTTGCATGTATGATGCTCGGTACTGTTTTCTGCAATTTCTGCGAAGTTTCAGAAGAACTTATGGACAGAGCAGACAGATGGACTACACCTGTGCTTATTCTCTTCTTCGTAATAAGCGGTGCAGAGCTTGACCTTTCTGTATTTACAGATGTTGCTGTTGTAATTGCAGGTGTTGCATACATTGCATTCCGTTCAGCCGGTAAATGCCTTGGTGCAAATGTCAGTGCAAAAATTTCAAAGTGCGATCCGAATATCATCAAATATCTTGGTATAACACTTCTTCCTCAGGCAGGTGTTGCGCTCGGTATGGCAGGTAAAGCAATTGAACTCGGACCTGATGGCGCAATTGTTCGTAATATCACACTTTTTGCTGTTCTGATTTATGAAATCGTAGGTCCTTTCCTTACAAAGATTGCCCTTACAAAAGCAGGCGATATTAAAACTGAAGGTCGTGTCAGCGCAAGAGAACAGCATCTTGCTCAGAAGGCTCAGCAGTAATTAATAAAAGTCAAAAAAATACAGCGGTAATCCTAATTTAAGGAATACCGCTGTTATTTTGTTTTATGCAAAAATTGCTTTTATATATTCTTCAACAGTTGATTTATCGGTTGCTGAGAGTTTGCCCTGAGCATAGTTATCTTTGCCGCCGCCTTTACCGTTGAAAGCTGAATTGAGACCTGTAACAATTGTTCTTACATCATTTTCAGTACTGCTGACAACGTAAATATAATTGTCTGAGTCTGCCTGTGAAAGGAGAATACATTTTCTTGCTCCGTTATCAATTAAATTGTTTGAACACTCTCTGAGGTCATCGTAGGACATATTTTCGCATATTGCGTAAGCACAGCCGTTAACGTTTGTCGGATTGAGAGATGCAAGAGCAAGTTTTCTTGATAATTTTCCGTTTTCTGATTTGAATGCATTTGCAGTTTCCTGAAGTTTTGCAACAGAATCTGCAATTGAGTCACGCTTTGCAGAAAGCAGGTTCATTACAGCCTTTACTGATGTGTGAAGGGCAGAGTAGTCAAGCAGAGCATTTATACCTGCAACCATCTCAATTCTTGTACCACCTTTATGAGGGCAGAAATCAATGATTTTTATAACACCGATTTCGCCTGAAAATGCAGGATGAGGAGCACAGCAGGCACAGCAATCAACTCCTTCAATCGTAATGAGTCTTATGCCGTCACGAGGCTCTATTTTGCTTCTGTAATCAGTATCTGCAAGTTCTTCTTTTGTTGGATATGATGCTGTAATCGGTACATTTCTGTATACAGCCTTATTTGATTCAATTTCTATCTTTGCAATGTCTTCTGCTGTGAGAGGACCGCTGAAATCAACAGTCATTGTCTTTTCACTCATATGGAACCCAACATTATCATATCCGAAAAGTGAATTTACAATACCTGATACAATGTGTTCACCCGCGTGACTCTGCATTCTTTCAAAACGAAGATTCCAATCAAGCTCACAACTGACAGTGTCACCGATATTGAATGAGTTTGCTGTTTTATGATAAACAATACCGTCTTTTTCCTGAACATCAAGAACATTTTCGCCATTTATCGAGCCTTTGTCGGGAGCCTGACCTCCGCCTTCGGGGAAAAAGGCTGTTTTGTCAAGAACAATGATAAATGCACCGTCTTTTTCTTCACAGGAAATTACGTTTGCAGAAAAACTTCTGCAATAAGCATCTTTTTCAAAAAGTCTATCAGTCATTTTTATCACCTTAAAAATAAACGGGAGCAGTATTACTCCCGTAAACTTTTTTTATTTGAGTTTTTCTTCAAGGAGAGCCTTGATTACTGTGGGGTCACCTGCACCCTTGAGTTCTTTCATACAAGCACCAAAGAGAGCCTGAAGAGCCTTGACTTTACCGTTTCTGAAGTCTTCAACTGCCTGAGCATTGTTTGCGATAACAGCATCAACAATACCTTCAACAGCTGATGAGTCAACCTGCTTGTCAAGACCGTTAGCCTTACAGAATTCAACAGGGTCTGCACCGTCTTCAATCATAGCGATAAGAACTTTCTTACCTGCGTTTCTGTTGATCTTTCCGTCTGCAACCATTTTGATAACTGCAGCAAGGTTTTCAGCTGTGATATCAAGCTCAGATATTGTCTTGCCTGCCTTACGGAGAATACCCATACAGTCTGTAAGGATATAAGCAGCTGTGTCTTTCATGTTACAGCCGAGTGCAACAGTATCATCAAGAAGTCTGAGAATCTTATTGTTAGCAAGAAGCATATCAATTTCTTTATCTGAAATACCTGCTTCTCTGTATTCTTCAGCTTTTTCATCAACTGCAGTGGGCTTTGCAGCTTTGATTGCTTCAAGCCATTCATCATCGATTACAATGGGCATGAGGTTTGCATCGGGGAAGTAACGGTAGTCTGCTTCTGTTTCCTTGTTTCTCATTGCAGATGTTTTACCTGTAACATCATCAAAACGTCTTGTTTCCTGAACAAGCTCTTCTGTTCCGAACTCAATAGCATCAATATGACGCTGTGATTCGTACTTGATAGCTTTTTCGATAGCTTCAAATGAGCTCATATTCTTGATTTCTGTTCTGATACCGAATTCTTCGCTGCCTTCGGGACGGACAGAAATATTAACGTCACAACGCATTGCACCTTCTTCACACTCTGAAATGCCGCCTGAACGGAACATGTTTTTGAGTTTGCCGAGGTAAGTTACAACTTCTTCAGCGCTTCTGAAGTCAGGCTGAGTAACAATTTCGATAAGCGGCACGCTTGTACGGTTGAAGTCAACAAATGATGAATTTCCGCTGTGAACAAGCTTACCTGCGTCTTCTTCCATATGAATCTGTTTGATTCTGATATCTCTTGCACCCTGAGAAGTCTTGAGTGTTACAACACCGTTTGTACAGATGGGGTGATTGAGCTGTGTGATCTGATATGCACAGGGAAGGTCGGGATAGTAGTAGTTTTTCTTATCAAAAGTTGTGTAACGGCTGATTTCGCAGTTAAGCATAAGACCTGCAGTAACAGCAAGTTCAACAACTCTCTTGTTCATTACGGGGAGCATACCGGGCATACCTGAGCAGGCAGGGCAGACACAGTCGTTGGGTTCATTTGCTGCAGAATGACCACCGCATGAACAGAAAATCTTTGATGCAGTGTCAAGCTCAACGTGAGTTTCAAGACCGATTACTACTTCATAATTCATAATCATTCACCCTTCCTTTCAATAATGTCTGCAATGCTGAGAAGTGTTTTTTCGCTATAGTTCTTACCCATAAGCTGAACCCCCTTTGTTACAAGAGCAGGAGAGCCGATAAGGTTGGGAATTGCTGTGAATACACTTTCTTCAAACACTTTGCCGAAAGCATCTTTTATATCATAAGCTTCGTATGCAGCTTTAGCACAAACGGGAGTGAGAATTGCCTCATATTTTTCAAAAATCTTTGCAATACATTCACTTACAACACGACGTACTCTGAGAGATTTGTCATAACAATCTTTATATCTGTTCTTTGAAAGAACATCTGAACCGTAAAGGATAACTGCCTTTGTAAGGAAGTTGAAGCCTTCTGTTCTTGAGTTTACATAAAGTTCGTCAATGTTTCTGTATTTTTCAGCTCTGTGGCCGTATTTAACACCGTCATAACGTGAAACGTTGTTACATGTTTCAGCACACATAAGAATCTGCCATGCTGTGTTTGCAATGTCAAAAAGGTCACAGCTGATTTCTTCAACAGTAACGCCCTGAGCCTTGAGAGATTCTGCATAAGCCATTACGTTTGCTTTAACTGCATCATCAGCTTTGTCGAGAAGTTCTTTTATGATACAAACCTTTGCATCTTTTACTTCTGCAACCGCATAATCATAGCTTTCTGCGGGAAGGCTTGTGCCGTCCTTTGAGTCGTGACCTGCAATAACAGCCATAATTTCACTTACATCTGCTGCATTCTTTGCATATACACCGAGCTGTTCGCCTGATGCTGCGCAGGATATAATGCCGTAACGTGAAACTGTGCCGTATGTGGGCTTGAGGAAATCAATACCTGAAAGTGCTGCTGCACGTCTTGTTGTACCGTTCATATCAACACCGAGAGCAGCCTTTACATCGCCTTTTGCAACAAGTTCAGCCGCTGCACCCTTGAGTGTGCCTTCCTGAGCTGCGTAATATGAGAATTCACCGAGAAGGTCAAGACCGAATTCGCCAACACTTGTTTTACCTGAAACTGTATAGCCTTTTGCTTCAAGTCTTGTGACTGCTTCTGCGCTAAAAAGGGGCTTGAAACCATCAAGCATATATGAACCTGCTGTTGATGGTGCATCTTTTACAAGAATTGTATCATCAACTGCAATGTTGCCTTTTTCACAAATCATTGTTGTATATTCTTTCATTTATGCCACCTCACTTAACAAGTCTGGGAACCTGCCAGCTGTCTTCATTTCTTTCGGGAGCACCTTCAAGAAGGCTCTCTCTTGAGAACGGCTGACTGCGTACATCTTCACGAAGAACATTTGTCATGGGATTTACATGAACCATTTCTTCAACGTTTTCTGTGTTGCAGTTTTCAAGAATCTTTTCTTTTTCTTTCATATCAGCAAAGATATTCTGCATAAGAGCTTCTTCGTCTTCTGTAAGTGCTAGCTGATTGAGCTGCTGAGCGTTTGAGAATGTTGAACGCTTTGCGGAAGTTTTGCTGCCGCCTGCAGTTGCTGCCTGACGCTGTGCAAGAGCACTGCCTGAGCCGAGAAGATGAACATCTTCAAGCTGCTGATTTGTAACTTCTGAGGGAGCACCGAGAAGAAGGTCCTGAGCATTACCGTTAAGGGGGAATGCGATAACATCAAGAATCTTTTCTTCGTCAGTAAGAAGCATAACCATACGGTCAATACCGGGTGCCATACCTGCGTGGGGAGGAGCACCGTACTGGAATGCTGTATAGAGAGCGTTGAATCTCTTCATAAGTTCTGATTCGTCATAACCTGCAATGTCGAAAGCTTTTTTCATGATTTCGATATCGTGGTTACGTACAGCACCTGAAGCAAGTTCAATACCGTTACATACAAGGTCATATTGGTATGCAAGAACTTCTGTGGGATCCTTTGTCATAAGTGCTTCCATACCGCCCTGAGGCATTGAGAAGGGGTTGTGAGTGAAAATTGTTTCGCCTGTTTCTTCATCATTTTCATACATGGGGAAGTCAACAACGAAACAGAATTCAAACGCATCGTCTCTGATGAGGTCGAGCTGTTCTTTCTTTGCAAGCCATGTTCTGATGTGACCTGCTTTCTTTTCTGTATCATTCTTCTTGTCGTCACAGATAAAGAAGAGTGTTTCGCCTTCTTTTACGCCTGTAATAGCTGTGATTTCTGCTTTCTGTTCTTCTGAAAGGAACTTTGCGATAGGACCAGCGAATTCACCCTCTTTGAGAGTGATATAACCGAGACCGCCGAGACCTACTTCAGCTGAAGTTGCAAATTTGAGAGAATCTTCAAAGAATTTCTTTGACTTGCCCTGACAGGGAGCTACAATACCTCTTACGGGTCTGCCTCTGAAAGCAGGGAAGTTTACATTTGCAAAGAAATCGGTAAGGTCAACGATGATAAGTGGGTTACGAAGGTCAGGTTTGTCTGAACCGTAGGTCATCATAGCATCTGCATATGTGATACGGCGGAAAGGTTTTTCTGTGATCTTTTTGTCAGAGAATGTTTTGAATGTATCATAGATAACGTCTTCACATACATCAAGAACTTCTTCCTGAGTTGCAAAAGCCATTTCAAAGTCAAGCTGATAGAATTCACCGGGTGAACGGTCAGCTCTTGCGTCTTCATCACGGAAGCAGGGAGCAACCTGGAAGTATCTGTCGAAACCTGATACCATAAGAAGCTGTTTGAACTGCTGAGGAGCCTGAGGAAGTGCATAGAACTTGCCGGGGTGTTTACGGCTGGGAACAAGGAAGTCTCTTGCACCTTCGGGTGATGATGCGGTAAGGATAGGAGTCTGCATATCAAGGAAGTTTTTAGCTTCCATCTTATTTCTGAGATGACGGATAATCTTTGAACGCATAACAAGGTTGTTATGGTTAACGGGATTACGAAGGTCAAGATAACGGTATTTGAGACGGAGCTCATCTTTGCTCTGTCTTGAATTTCTTACTTCAAAGGGAAGCATATTCTGAGATTTACCGAGAATCTGAAGTGAATCTGCAACGAGTTCAACATAACCTGTTGCGATTTTTGTATTAACGGTTTCAGCATCACGCTTTTCAACTTTACCGCTTACTGAGATAACAGTTTCACGGTTTACATTCTTAACGAGAGTTTCGTCGTGGATAACGACCTGTGTAACACCTGTATAGTCACGAAGATCAACGAAAATAACGCCGCCGTGGTCACGCACAACATCAACCCAGCCTGCAAGCTGAACTGTCTGACCTATGTGCTTGTCACAGATGTCATTACAAAATAGAGTTCTGTACATAAAGCATTCCTCCTGCAAATAAAATAAGCCCCGTGGAATATTATAAAATATTCCACGGGACGAGCAAACATAAAAATTTAACCCGCGGTGCCACCCGCATTGATACATAAAAAATGTATCCTCTTTTAATATAAAGTTGTGTTCAAAGCAGAGTGTTCCCAAACTTACTACTCATCTCAGATGCGCTTTCAGTCGGTGACGCATCCTCCCTGACAGACTTTCCATAAAAGCTGAGTCTCCACATACATATATTATAGCTTATTTTTTCATTTTGTCAACATTATTTTATTGTTCACACTATAAAAAAATTTATACAGAAATGTAAAATTTAATGTGATTGATGATAAAAACAGTATGTTGACGCTTTTTTTTATTTGTGATATACTCAGTAAAAACAGCAGAAGGCGGTGTCGGTTACGGATTGGTATAAATATAATATACGGCAGATGACTGATGCCGAATATGCAAAATGGTTTTCACTTCTCAGTGTTGAAAAGCAGGAACGCGTAAATGCTTTTCGTTTTTATGAAGACAAAAAACGCACCGTCGCAGGAGAGATGCTTGTAAGAAAAGCCGTTGCGGAAAAATTTGATACTGCACCTGAAGATATAATAATTTTTACTTCCGTAAACGGCAAACCATATATAAAAAATCTGCCCGTATTTTTCAATATCAGTCATTCTGATGACTATGTTGTCTGTGCCGTGTCTGATGAAGAAATCGGCATTGATATTGAAAAGATTAGGTATATAAATCCTTCTGTGGCAAAGAAATTTTTTAATGCTGCTGAAATAAGATATGTTTTTGGCGGAAAAGATCCTGATTTGTTTAAGGATAATATGCCCGAAGATGTGCTTTTTCGTTTTTTTGAAGTATGGACTTATAAAGAAGCTTGTGTAAAATTCACAGGCAATGGACTTTCTGACCTCGGCTCCGAAATTGATGTAAAAAGCAGTAAATTTACATTCAGTGATTATATTGTGACAATAGTAACAGCAAGAAACAAGGCTTGAAAACAAGCCTTGTTTCTTTTATACCTTAAATTCATTTTCTCCTGCAGTAAGTATTATTTCATTGCCTCTGAGAATGAGTTTTGCATCAATATCTGACGGAATATTGACTTTGATTGAATTTTTATTGTAATCAACGCTGATTACACCTTTGCAGGTTGTGATTTTTCCTTTAGCTTCGGGAAGATAGTTCATACAAGCAGGCTCAATTATGACCTTTTCATAGCCTGCGGAATTCTTTGCACGGCGTATGCCGAGAATATATTCAAAGAAATATCTTGTAACAGCACCGAACATCGGGTGACATTGCGAACGGACTCCGTTCCAGTATTCGAGAAGGGTAGTAGCACCGTTCTGAATCTGATTGTAATATGAAATATCCTCTTTTGTTGTAAGAAGGGAGAATGCAATATCAGCTCTGCCTTTTTCAAAAAGAACTTTTGTGACGATATCTGTGCCGAAAATACCCGTGTCGTATTTTTTTGTTTCAGAGTAGTGTCTGACGATATTTTCAAATGTTCTTTCGTCACCGAGCCCGATATCAACTGCAAATGCATTTGCTCCTTGCTCATTGTTTGCAAAATCACCTGAATCCGCATTGAAGTATTCCTTTATAATTGCTTTTTTCTTGATTGCGATTTTTTTGATGATTTCTTCTTTGTATTCGGTTTTCTCTGTTATATCACATATTTCAAGGAAATATTCCATTGATTTGATGAAGAAATATGTATTGACAAAAGGCTTTGGAATTACCATACCGTGCATTTTGTTGAGCTGATTCTGAGTGGGAGCACACCAGTCACCGAGACACCATACACCGGGCAAATCACTTGTAACAAGTTCATTTTCGCTGTGACTTTCCATATATTCAAACCACTTGAGCATCTTTGGGAAAGTTTCATCAAAAATATCTTTTTTACCGTATGTTTTATAAAATTCATAAGGCACAACAACGATTGCGCAACCCCATCCGCCGGGGCCTCCGCCTGACGGTACAAAGGGAGCTGTGTACTGGATATGACCTGTTTTTCTGTCCTGACAATCGCAGATGTCAGCAATCCATTTGCGGTAAAATTTTTCTGAATCCAATTGCATCATTGCTGCTGCGCAGGTGAGCTGACCGTCACCTGTGTAGCCTCTTCTTTCTGTGTGAGGACAGTCGGAGGGAATACCGCAATGCATATTTGCAAGCTGAGTTTTAATATATGCTTTTCTGACCCAGTTGAGTGTGTCATCACAGCATTCGAAATCAGAATTTACATCAACATCGCTGTGTACAACCACACACTCTTTTACTTCGGCATCACCGATAACTTCAAAATATCTGAAACACAGCCAGGTGAATTCGGGGGAGAGAAGTCTTTCTTTCTCGTCTGTTATGTAATCTGTATGCTGACCATAGATGTGCATTTCATCGAGAGTACCATCTTCGTTCAGAAGTTCACTATAACGCACTTTTATTGTCTGCGCCTTTTTACTTTTTATAACGGGATATCCGGTGAAAATCT
Organism: Acutalibacteraceae bacterium; assembly: GCA_045636025.1. GTDB lineage: Bacteria > Bacillota > Clostridia > Oscillospirales > Acutalibacteraceae > UBA1081. The sequence goes on from JAZTWP010000067.1 coordinate 23,130, forward strand.
CACCTGCATCATAAATATTGTTTCCGAGATAAACCGGAGTCAGTTTTCTTTGAATTCTGTCTGCAGGACAATCCTGAATATATAAATCTGTTTCGGGAGTATCAGCATTTTTTATGCTGTGCCATTGCATATCTGTATTTGTGAAATCTTGAGTTTCGCCCGTTATTATATCTGCTTCTGTAACATAGAATGTTCTGAAATTTTCGCTTCCGTCTGAAAAAACAGTTTCGCTTGTGCCGTTTTTATACGTGAGTTTTATCTCAAAGCAGATTTTTGCTGTGCCATAATTATATCTTTCATAAAAACCCGGAGCAAGCAGGAAAGTGACTTTGTTTACACCTTCTTCAAGAAGTGACGTGATATCAAAAACGGGACAATAAAGTCTGTGAGCAAGCTCTTCATTAAAAGGCTCTGTGCCATATTCAATATTATATCTTTTTTCAAAGTCTGTGTTAAGGGGCAAGTATAAATCATCTGTGACTTTTCTGCCGTTTACAAAAACTTTGAAAGTTCCGAAACAACCAATGATGATTTCAGCTGAAACGATATTTTCAGTCGTAAAATTTTTTTCAATTTCTGCAGGCAATGATTTTTTGCCCGTACTTATCCATTTTGCATCAGTAAATTTGAATCTTTCATCCATAACAGATTCCTCCCGGATAATGTGATTTCAGTTTAACAATTGAAACAGTTTTTGTCAACATATTTTCATTGTTGAATTTCTTTTTTATTTTGCTATTGAGAATTACTGAAAAAGGTGTTAATATATATGTAAAATAAAGGAGGTAAAAATTATGAAAATTACTGCATTTTTTGCTGCTGTACTTGCGTTTCTTAACTTTTATTACGCTGCATTCGGAAAGCTTATCAAAAACACAAGCACGGCTGAGATTACACTTGATTTCTCTGAAACGGGAGGTGTAATACCCAATGTTGCAGACAATCTCAATTTCTGGGATATGGGTACAACATTCTATAATCCTTCGGTGAATGAAGAAAATAATGTTTTTGAATTTGTGAAATATGTTCAGCTTATGCAGTGTACCGGTGGTACTGCAGAGCGAGACCTTTTTGAAGATCCTTATGATACTTCGACATATACCGATTATAAATTTGATCGTCTTATTGAAAATTGCCGTGGTATAATTGAGCTCGGTGCAAAACCTCATCTCAAGCTTGGCGGTGTGCCTCTTAAGTTTACATCTGGCTATGAAATGGGCGGTTTTGAAATGAATGTATATCCGCCTGATGATTATAATGTATATTATAATTATATAAAGGCGATTGCAGGTGCACTTATTGATGAATTCGGCATTGACGAAGTAAAGACTTGGCGTTTCGGCTGTATGACAGAGTATGAAAACAGCGATTGGTTTATGGCAAAGAGCGGTGATTCTGCAGATTCAGCAGTAGAATACTGTAAATTGTATGATTACACCGTGCAGGCTCTTGTTGATGTTATCGGTGATGAAGTTTTTGTCGGTGCTCACAGCATGACTGTTACTGAAGGTCTCTGGGATGAAGAAATTTTCATCCGTCACGTTGCAGAAGGTACAAACTATGCAAACGGTGAAAAGGGAACAAGAATCTGTTTCCTTACTGCATCATTCTATGACTCAAATCCGGGTAAATTCACAAACGGTAAAACTCTGCCCGAAACAATAACATATCTCAAGGAAACTGCTGAAAAATACGGCCTTGAAAATCTTATTTACGGCATCGATGAAGGAAGAATTCTCAGCGGTAATACAAGCGGCAAGGATGACAGTCAGCTTCTCAGCAGACAGACCGGTTTTACCTGGCAGGCAGCTTATGATGCAAGACTTTTCTCGCAGGCAATCTTTTCAGGTGCAGATTATTTTTCATCATGGAGTCTTCTCTCTGACGGTGGCTTTAACGGTTATCCGACAATGAGTTATCATATTGCTTCCAACCTTGCAAAATTTGAAGGTATGAAAATTGTTTCTGCCGATACACAGCAGCTAAAAACAGGACTCAAAGTTGAAATCGGCAATCTCTGTGCGGTTGATGAAGAAACCGGCACAATCAGAGCAATGGTTTACAATTTCAAAAACAAGGTAAGTTACAAGGGTAAGGCTGATGTGACACTCAACATTCCCGTCGAGGACGGCAAGACATACAGAATTACTCAGTATGTTGTCGGTGATGACTGTAACTACTTTGATGAGTGGCAGGAAGACAGAAAGACTTACGGTATTTCTGATGATTGTTTTTCCTGGTCTCCTGATGATTCAGCAATCGAGAGCACTATTGTACTCAATGATACAAAGGCAAGAGAAATCTATTTCTCAGAGCTTCGTGATAAGTATGTTGAGTGCTCAAAACTTATTCCCACAGAAAAAGAAGTTACTGCAGAGGGCGGAATGATTACTCTGAATATTCTTCTTGAGGCAAGTAACGTTGTTTTCTATGAGATTGAAGAAGTAAAATAAATGCATAAAAAATCCACGGACTTCAAAGCGAAGTCCGTGGTAATTTTTTTGTTATTTCCAGTTGAAAGGTCTCTGCATAAAGTCAATATCCTCTTTTTCGGGAATAAGACCAAAAGCTGAAACTCTTGAGATACCGTGTGACTTGAATGCATCATAAAGCTCTTCGTTAGCCTGAAGTCTCAAAGGATTCAGGAAGAAGTATTTGCCGATAAACTGGTTAGCTTTGTAGTATTCCCAGCTGAGGTTTGCAACTTCAACATTGAAAAGCTGTTCTTCTGTGATGTCGGCGCTGAGGGCTGCTTCCCAGAGAGTGTCAAGCTTATTGATAGCTGTTGAAGAATAGAAACCTGCCTGGTAATGCCAGTCAAAGTCAAAAGCGTGGGCTGTAGCTTTTGTATGTGCTGTCTGTATATCAAGAATTTCCTTGATATAAGGAGCAGCATCTTCACCGTAATATGCATTCATAAAGTCCATCATGTGGTATTCAACATCAGCGTTAACATCCCACTGGAGTTTGCAGAGAAGATAGTTTCTCAGCTCGTTGAATGCTGCGTAATGACCGTCACCGCAGTTATATACATAACCTGTGATACCGATATCATACATATATTTCATTGTTGACTGCATTGTCTCAAAGTTTGAGAAGAACATTGTTGTGTTCAGGAAATTGATTGTGTAGTCATAAATGAAAGTTCTGTCTGCTATTTCGACCCATTTTGCATGATCTTTTGCAACTGTTGTATCCTGCTCTACAAAAAGAGATTCGAATGTTTCATTCTGCACATCAATTGCACCGCATTCTGTAATGGGATGGCTTCTGCATGCTGTATGGAGCTGACAGAGTACGGGAACAACATTGCTGTTACATCTGAGATCGCCTTTCTGAGGCGGTCTTTCTGTTTCACCGTATGCATAGAATGTGAAAGTCATATAGGGGAACTCTTCATCAAGAGCATCTGCAAGATTGTTTGTGAAAATAAGTGTGGGAGCACAAACGCTGCCGTATTCTTCATAAAGAGCTTCACAATCTGCACAGTGACAGTAATTTGAATTATCTTTCTGACCGATGTGGAAATATTCTGCGTTGTATTTGCAGTTGTTGATTGCTGTTCTTGCGTTTTCGATTGTCAATGCAAGAACGTCGGGATTTGAGAGACAAACATGGTCTGTTGTTCTGGTGCCGTCTTCATTCATTGCAAAATATTCGGGGTGAGTTGCAAAAAGTGAATCAGGAACAAGTCTGTCGAGAGTAACGTCCCACATAACCCAGGTCATTGCACCGCCGTAAGGTACAGCATCATAATAGAATGAAACGTTGATTTTTGTTTTTGCTCTGTATTCATCATCTGCATAAGCCTGAGAATTTCTTCTTACTGCAAATGAAGGTTCAACTGTTCTGTTGATATTTGCATCAATAACAATATCTTCCGTTTCGGGAACAACTTCAAGTTTAGGAGTGAACCATCTTACACCGAGATGTTCTTCAAGGAATGTATATACACCGTAGAGAGTACCTCTTGAATCAGCACCTGCAACCACAAGATAATTACCGTCAGAGTAGAGCATAAAGCCGTCTGCCTTTATCTTTGAACGGTCAATTGTCACGATGTCTTTTTCAATTTCTGTTTCACCGATAAGAATTGCTTTGCCGCCGGTATATTCAGACTCTTTTACATATTCAATGTTTACATTGCCTATCTGTCTGAGATAATCCTGCATTTCTGTTACAGCCGTCATAACGCATTCGTCTGCATTATCAGCAGTAACAATGACAAATTCGCTTTCACCGTCTTCTGCAAGATACATCGGCGTCACTACTTCCTGTTGCACATAAGTGCCCCCGCCGTAATCTATATCATAGCTGACGGGTATTGCACCTATAATGTAAAGAAGAACCTGAATGAATGAAAAGAAACCTTTGATATAACTCATCTGGATTCCTCCCTGTGATTAAGCTGTTGCAGACATTGTAAAAACAAGTTCTCCGCCGCCTGTGAGCTGTTCGTGTGTGATGTAGTTGCCTTCAAGTTCAACACCGTTGAGTGTTACGCTCTTGACATAAACATTTGTTGAGCTCTGGTTGATAGCTGTCATCTTGAGAGTATTGCCGTTTGAAAGAGTGATTTCTGCTGAATCAAGGTTGGGTGAACCGATCCAGTATTTGTCTGTACCAGCAAGGGGATAGAAGCCCATTGCTGAGAATACATACCATGAGCTGAGTGTACCGCCGTCATCATTACCGTCAAGACCGTTGATATCTGTGCTGAAACGGTCAGAAAGTGTCCAGCGTACCCATTTCTGTGTAAGGTCACTTCTTCCTGCGTCAGAGAAAAGGTAAGGAGTGTGGATGTCGTGCTGATTACCTACCCAGTAACCTGCACCGGGATCAAGATAAGCTCTTGTGGGAGAAGCAGCTTCCATAAATGCTTCAAGCTCAGATACAAAGTATTCGTCTGAGCCGAAGAGACTGATCATACCTTCAATATCGTGTGTTGCACTCCATCTCCACTGCTGTGCACTACCTTCGCAATAGCCCTTTGCAAATTTTATGGGAAGAATTTCATCAATGAATGAAGAAATGTTGGGGTTGAATGTTGTAACAAAGCTTCCGTCTGAATTTCTTGCCATAAAGTATTTGTTGTCTGAATTGAATACATTTTTGTAATACATTGATTTGTCTGTGTATTTTGCTACATCTTCTTCATAGCCGAGAGCTGCTGCAAGATTAGCGATTGCTGCATCTTCCCACGCATACTCTAGTGTACGGCTTACAGATTTCTTTGTGCCGTCAATATCTTCGGGAACATATCCGTAAGTATTGTATTCTTCAACAAATTCTCTGCCGACTTTGTTGACCTTGCCGTCTGAAGATTTTTTCATATATTCATATGCAGTCAGAACATCAAAATCAGTAAAGCCTTTAAGATAGCTTTCTGTAATCATAATGTTTGCGCTGTCACCGAACATTGAGCCCGAGTAACCTGCACCCTGCGGCCATCTGGGAAGAGCGCCTCCTGCCTTTGCCATCTCTACAAGAGAATTAAGACAGTCGTTCTGAACGTCTGCTTCAATGAGAGTGTAAAGAGCATGAGTGTTTCTTACTGTATCCCAGAGTGACATGTCACTTCTGTATGTGTAACCCTCTGCTGTATGAACTTCTTTGTCAAAACCGAGATATTCGCCGTTAACATCTGTTACGTTTGAGGGCATAATCATTGTACGGTAAAGAGATGTATAGAAGAGAGTCTTGATATCTTCATCTGAAGATTCAATTTTGATAAGAGAAAGTTCATTTTCCCAATCAGCAAAAGCGTTTGCTCTTACTTCGTCAAAAGTAAGACCGCCTGTTTCTGCTTCAAGATTGAGAAGAGCATTTTCTGTGCTTACAAAGCTGATGCCTACCTGAAGTTCAACTGCATCATTCTGAATGTTGCCGAAGTTGAGGTCAACCTTAAGGTCTGTTTCATCACCTGTGATTTTGCACTCTTTGATTTCTTTGTCAGCTTTTGCAGCAAAATAAACGGGAAGACCGTCATATCTGCCTGAGAACTGAGCAAAGAGTAAGCAACCGCCTGTAATAAGACCTGTTTCTGCATCGTATTCTGCAAAAGAGTTTTCAACTCTGCTGTTGCCGGCATAACTGGAAACATCAAGAGAAAGTCTTGCATCTTTTGATGAACCGAATGTGTATCTGTGAACACCTGTATGCTCGTCTGCAGTAAGTTCAACAAGACAATCGATAGCCTGAAGATAAACTGCATAATAACCGGGCATTACTGTTTCATAATCATGAGAATATGCAAGTACACCTGCTTTTCTGCTGCCGATTGCGGGGGTAACTCTGAACATTTCATATTCTTCGGCACCTGTGCCTGAAAGTCTTGAATGGCTGAACCCTTCAATATGACCCTGTTCATAGTAGTAACCTGATGTGTTTGTTTTTGTGATGTAAGCTCCGCCTACAAAACAAGTGTCAGCGCCGAGTCTTACAAGACCGAAAGGCACGCTTGCTGCTGTTGAGAGCATACCACAGGTCCAGGGGAGACCGCCTGTACCGATGTATGCGTCAACATACTGTGAATACTCACCCGGAGTTACTTCGGGCATCTGATAGTCATTTTTGATTGTTATACCGTTGAGCATTCCTGAGAATGCAAGTTCAACAGATAAAAACATCAAAACAAAAGTTCTTAAAATCTGAATCATAACAAAGAACCTCCCATTATTTTATAAAATAAATATATATTAAAATGCTCCTAAAGTCAATTTGCAAAAATGTAAAAATATAACAGAATTATTTGAATACTTTTCACAAAAAGCAAATTCTCCGTTTATTTCTGAGTTTAAATTATTGATGATTTATGTTGGCTATGATATACTGTTAAAAAAATCAAGGCGGTGTATTTCTTTGAAACACGAAAGAATAGAACTGAGTAAATATTTTGCATTTCTTGCAGAGGACGGCAAGAATCCTACTCTTGATATATATCTGCCATATAATATGGCAGAAATGAGAAGAGAGAATCTGAAAAGACCTTGTATGCTGATTTGTCCCGGTGGCGGATACGGAATGTGTTCAGAGAGAGAATCAGAACCCATTGCACTTCATCTTCTTCCCGAAGGTTTCAATGTTTTTATTCTTACATATTCTGTTGATCCTCACCGTTTTCCTTCTCAGATAAGAGAAGTTGCTGCAGTAATGGAGCTTATTTATGCAAATGCAGATGAATGGAATTGTGATACTGCAAAAATTGCAATAATGGGCTTTTCTGCAGGCGGACATCTTGCTGCTCATTATTCTGTTATGTTTGATTGCAAGGAAGTAAGAGAAGTTTTTCCCGAAAGCAAGAGTGTCAATGCTTCCGTGCTCTGTTATCCCGTTATAACTGCAGATTTCAATAAGGCGCATCAGGGAAGTTTCCTGAATCTTATAGGTCACGCACCTGATAAGGAAGAAGAGGATTATTTCTCATGTGAAAGAAATGTAAGACCTGTTACACCTCCTGCATTTATCTGGCATACTGCAGAAGACGGTTGTGTGCCCGTTGAAAACAGTCTGCTTTATGCAACTGCTCTTGCTGAAAATAAAGTGCCCATAGAACTTCACATCTATCCTTTCGGAGGGCACGGACTGAGCACCTGTGACAAGCATACCTGCGATAATGTTACAGATATTATGACATACAATTCAGCCTGGCTTGACAGTATGAAAAAATGGCTCAGAAAAATCTTTTGATACAGAAAAAACCTTCATCCGTGAATTAACTGATGAAGGTTTTTTTGTTTAATTGAAAATGTTTTCTGACTCGGTTATTCCACCTGAGAAATATTCTGTAAAATTGCCGATAAATACATTGTTTGTTGCAGTTACCGCTGTTTTTTCGCTGTTCAGCGATATTATACCGGCGGCAGGAATATTTTTATCAATTCCTGAGATAAAAGCATTTCCGGTAATGTCAACACTGTGTGTTTTTGTCATAAAAATCACAAATCCTCGTGTGCTGCCGAATTTTCCAGAGGTTCCTGTGAAAATATTGTTACATAGTTTTATGTTTGTATGTTCATAGTCTCCGTGATGTCCGACACCCGGAAAACCGTCACATTTGAAGATGTTTGATTGTATTGTAATATCACGACAAGGGGTTTTATCCATAGCAAAATCAATAAGTCTGCCGTCGCAGTCATAAACAGGCCCGTATGTGTTTGTGTCGGGAGCATCAATCTGAAGCAGTTCACTTGTCAGATTTTCTCTGATGGCAGTGTAGCTGTTTCCGTCAAAAATACAGTCGGCTACAAGCGATTCTGCCGTTGAATTAAGCTCAATACAATGCCAGTTTGCGCAGTGGATGAATCTGCAGTTTTTAATTGTTATATTTCTGCAATGAACAGTATTGATAATCGTAAGGCACTCCTGCAGGTTTTTGTTGCCGTCAAAAATTCCGCCTGAAATCACAACATCGCAGGTTCCGTTGTAGCCCGTTACGTCAGGTTCTGAATACGAAGCGAGCATATATCTTGTAATATTCTCACTTTTGTCTGAACGAAGAAGCACGGCATTGTCAGAAAAACAAAGATTCTGTCCTGAATAGAATATCAATGCGGCTGATATGAGATATGTGCCGTCGGGAAAAAAGACAGTGCCGCCATCTTTCATTTTGTCAAGACATTTCTGAAGTGCTTTTGTATCATCGTGAATGCCGTCTGCAAAAACATTTTTTTCTAGTCCGATGTCAAGAAATTTCATATTTTCTCCTTTTTCAGAATGCAAAGTATTTTTCTCTCTGTTTTTTCATTCTTCCGCTGATGAAACGGAGAGCTTTTTCTGCATCTTTATCACCGCAGGTATAATCTTTCATAAGTCTTCCTTCTTCGAAGCAGAGCTCATCATGAAGAGGGAAAAATTCACGCAGAAGGAAAGTGGCATATCTGACAAAACGCATTTCACCTACAACACGAAGCTCTGTGCTGATTGAGTCAACTGCAACAGAATAGAAATCCTTGATTGAGTAAACAATACCTTCACGTGTGTTTTCGGGAGCAAAAACAATTGTTGAAGCTATGAGAGCATTTCTGTTGTGAACCGATGAATGACTGTCTGTACTGCCTACAATCGGGTATCTTCTGCCTTTTGCACGGTCTTCGTAATATCTGATTGTCTGCCATCCGTTCTGTTCAAAATAATTTTCGCCGCCGAGGACTTCAAACGCATCAAAGGGTTGTGTTACCATAATGTATTCGGTCAGGCTTTCGGGTACATGAAGAACATTCTGAAGCCAGTAGGGATGTGCAAAAATGCCGAGACCGTCTGCTTTTTTTATATGGTTGAAAATCCATACACAAGCGGCATAAGTGAATTTTTCAATACCGTCAGGTATATTGAGCGTTTCTGCAAGTTCATTTACCTGTTTTTTGTATTCTTCAACAGAGATTACATCGGGACATTCTCCGTCAAGTGAACGAAGGTCTTTTCCGTCACCTACATCCATATGATGATCACCGGGCATAAGTGCGTTGACAGAGTATTTTCCGCCGAAGTTTACAATATGGATATCATTGCCTTCAAGATGAACTTCTTCGCCTGTTACAAGATTGTATTCAATGGGAACATCCTTGTATGCGTTAATTGCTTCAAGTGACGGATAATAGCTGTCGTGGTCTGTCATTGCAAGAAAGTCGTAACCGTTTTTTCTGTAGTTTGCAGCAACGATTGCAGGCGCCTGATTGCCGTCTGAACGGGTTGTGTGCATATGAAGGTCTCCTCTGAAAGGATATCTTCCGACAAGGTCTTCGTTAAGTGAGTAAACCGAAAGTCTTACAACTCTTTTTTCGTCTTTTACAATATCAATATAATGTTCCTGCTCATCTTTATATGTATTGGTGAATCTTATACATCCGTCATCACCGGGTGAAACAAAATATTCTTTGAGATTGTTTCTCTCCGGGTATCTGGTAACATTACCTTCATTGAATGCTCGTACCTGTATTTTATAATCACCTTTGAATTCGGCATGCTGACCGAGAGGTTTGATTGTTACTTCAACAGGTGTGTCACATCTGAAAACTTTAGGGTAAATATCATAATTGAGAAGTTCAAGTTTTATCATTATTCTGACTCCTTTTTGCTTAAAATTCTTATTAATTCTGACGGATGACGTGATGTTATGTTGTCTGGCTCAAGAAGAAGAACCTTTTCCATATCTTCAGTTTTATTTACTGTCCACAGTGACAGTTCCAATCCGTTTTTGTGCAACTCTGAAGCGAGTTTGTCGGTTACTTTTCCGTAATATGCGTTAAGACCGAGCGCACCGAGCTTTTTTATATTTCGGCAGATGTTTTGAATATAGCCTTTTGTCTGAAAAATACTGCGTCTGAGGTCTTTGTTGAGATAGTATTTTATATACGGAGTCTTTGCTTTTACTGCTGTTACATCCGATTCAAAAATACCTGTACAGAAAATTCTGTCTGTAAGAGAAAATTTTTCAGCAAGAGGTGTTATTGCTTCAAGATAAGTAGTTTCTTTTATATCAAGATTTACAAGCAGATTTTTATATTTACTGATTTCTTCAAACGCCTCTTCAAGAGTTGTTTCACCTCCGACGGGTGCATCATGAGATAAAACAGGGGTTCCGTCTGTTGTGAATCGTATATCAATTTCTACTATGTCTGCACCGATTTCTGCTGCTTTTTTTATTGACTGAACAGAATTTTCAGCTGTACCTTCACAACCTGAATGGGCGGTTACAGTGGGTAAAAAACTATCTTTTTTCATATTATCATCTCCGTTACTGAAATATTAGCAGACAACAGAATGTAAGTCAATAATATTAAGTATGATAAATTATTGAAATATTCCAAAATGCTATTGATGTTGCAAAAAGTTAGTGATATAATATACTTTAATTATAAAGAATCTGAGGTTTTTTATGAAAAAAATAGATAAAACCGTAAAAAAAGAAACAGGATTTGTTCTTGTTTTTGTTCTGATTTTCAGTGTGCTTATGGAATCTGTTTTCCTGATTCTCGGCAAGTGGGATTATACCGTACTTCTCGGTAATATTCTCGGTGCTGTTGCGGCAACCGGTAATTTCCTTCTTCTAGGTATTACAGTTCAGTGTGCGCTGGGTAAAGACGAAAAAGAAGCAAAGAACAGAATGAAACTTTCTCAGATGATGAGACTTTTTATGATGTTTATTGTTGCACTTGTTGCGTATCTTGTTCCTGTATTTGAGATTACAGCAGTTGTGATTCCTTTTATCTTCCCCAGAATCGCAATTGCGCTGAGATACTTTTTTATTAAGAAAAAGGAGGTGTAAGGTTTGAAAAGAACAAGCCTTCGTTTCAGAATTACGGATGCTTTTTATGTTTCAATGATGATATTGCCGATAGTTTTCGGTATTGTTCTCAAAGTGCTGACAAAACCTGCTTCAGAGGGAATAAGCATATCGGGTGCAGGGATTTATTTCTCAATTCCTATGCCTTTGCAGGACTTTGTTGTTACAGAGTCTCAGGTGAATTCACTTATTGCAACGTCGGTTATTCTGTTTTTCTGTCTGTTTATTACCCACGGACTTACAGAAAAGGCAGACCTTAAAAGACAGCATATTGCAGAACTTATCGTTGAAAAAATTGATGGTATGGTGCTTGAAAATATGGGGGAATATTTCAAAGGATTTTCCCCGTTTATTATCGGTATGATGGCTCTTTCGGGTGTATCCAGTCTTCTGACATTGTTCGGACTTTATCCGCCTACTTCAGACATCAATATCGTCGGCGGCTGGGCAGTGCTGGTATTCTTCCTTATCACATATTATAAGATGAAGTGCGGTCCCGTGAATTATCTTAAGAGTTTCACTCAGCCCGTGGCACTTCTTACACCAATCAATCTTATCGGTGAAATTGCAACACCCGTTTCAATGGCTTTCCGTCATTACGGAAATGTGCTTTCAGGCTCTGTTATTTCAGTGCTTCTCGGTACAGCATTGGCATCTCTTTCAGCAAAGCTTCTTTCATGGCTTCCGGGATTCCTTTCTGATATACCTATTCTTCAGGTGGGTATTCCCGCAGTTATGTCACTATATTTTGACATTTTCAGCGGTCTTCTTCAGGCATTCATTTTTGCAATGCTTACAATGATGTACGTTGCCGGTGCATTTGACTTTGATACTTATAAAAAAAGACAGGCAAAGAAAAAGGAAAAAAGCACTTAAGTGCAAAATATAAATTTCATTTTACGGAGGAAACAAAAATGGAACTCGCATTAGGTATTATTTTAGGATGTTGTGCTCTCGGCGCAGGTTTGGCTATGATCGCTGGTATCGGCCCCGGTATCGGTGAAGGTAACGCAGTTGCATCAGCTTGTGAAGCTATTGCCCGTCAGCCCGAAAGCAAAGGCTCTGTTACAACAACAATGCTTATGGGTTGTGCTATTGCAGAAACAACAGGTCTTTACGCTCTTGTTATAGCAATCCTTCTTATTTTCGTTGCACCTAACATTCTTGTTGATATTCTTGTTAAGACAATCGGTGGCTAAGTAATATCTGCAACGGAGTGAAACTATGCAAAGTTTAGATGTCATTTCGGTCAATATATGGCAGATGTTGGCTTCACTTGCCAATCTCGTGCTTATATTTGTTCTCGTTAAGAAATTTTTATACAAGCCCGTCAAAAAAATGCTTGCAGCACGTACTGATGCAATTCAGAGTGATTATGATGCTGCAAAAGAGGCTAAAGACAAAGCCCTTGCTGATATGGCAGCTTATGAAGAAAAGCTGTCAGGCGCAAAGGCTGAGGCTGATAATGTTATAAAATCTGCTGTAAATACAGCGTCTGAGCGTGAAAAAGAAATTATTGCCGAAGCTAAGATAAAAGCTGACGGTATTGTCCGTCAGGCAGAAAATGATGCCGAGCTTGAACGCAAAAAGGCTGAAGACGGTATCAGAAAAGAAATCGTTGAGATTTCATCTCTTCTTACAGAGAAAATGCTCGAAAGAGAAGTTTCAGATGCAGACCATCAGCATTTCATCGATTCATTCATTGAAAGCATAGGTGAATAATGATGATGCAGACTGAAAGAGAATATGCGGTTGCTCTGTTTTCGCTTACTGCCGAAGAAAATCTTACAGAAGACTATCTTCAGCATATGAAAACAATCAGAACAATTCTTGCAGAGAATCAGGAATATATTGAATTCCTTGCTTCACCCGCAATCCCGCTGGGTGAAAGAATTGCATCTGTTGAAGAAGCATTTGGTGAAAGTTTTCCCGAATATGCAGTTTCTTTTCTTAAAGTACTCACAGAAAACGGAAAAATCCGTTCTGTTTTCGGTTGCATAGACGAGTTTCAGACTCTTGCAATGACAGTATCAAACAGAACAACAGCAACAGTTTATTCTGCTGTTGAACTGTCAGAAAATCAGAAAACAGCTATATGCGAAAAACTCCTTAAGGTTACGGGGAAAACAACAGACGCAGTTTTTATTATTGATGAATCCCTGATAGGCGGTCTTAAAATTGAAGTTGAGGGTAAGACCTTTGACGGCAGTATCAGACATCGTCTTCAGGAAGTAAAGGATGTGATCAGCGGATGAACAGACCTGAAGAAATAAGCAATATCATCAAAAGTCAGATCAGGAATTATAAGTCAAAGATTGATATGACAGAAACAGGTAAGGTTATCCTTGTCGGTGACGGAATTGCCCGTGTATACGGACTTCGTAACTGTATGGCAAACGAGCTGCTCGAATTTGATGACGGCAGTTTCGGTGTTGCACAGAACCTTGAAGAAGAAACAGTTTCCGTTGCCGTTCTTTCAGATAAAGACAATATCCGTGAAGGTTCTTCAGTTCACAGAACAGGCAAAGTTCTTTCTGTTCCCGTGGGTGAAAAACTTCTCGGCAGAGTAGTCAATGCTCTTGGTGAACCCATTGACGGCAAAGGTCCCGTGGAATACGATGCCACAAGACCCATTGAATCTGAGGCTCCCGGTATCATTGAACGAGAAAGCGTAAGTGTTCCTCTTCAGACTGGTATCAAGGCTATTGACAGTATGATTCCCATCGGAAGAGGTCAGCGAGAGCTTATTATCGGTGACAGACAGACCGGTAAAACAGAAATTGCAGTTGATACAATTATTAATCAGAAAAATACAGACGTTATCTGTATTTATGTTGCAATCGGTCAGAAGAGTACTTCAGTTGCACAGCTTGCAAATGAACTTCTTCGTAATGGTGCAATGGAATATACAATCATCGTTTCAGCTTCTGCTGCAGAAAGTGCACCTTTGCAGTATATCGCTCCTTACAGCGGTTGCGCAATGGCAGAATATTTCCGTGAGCAGGGTAAGGATGTTCTTATTATTTACGATGACCTGAGTAAACACGCTGTTGCTTACCGTGCGTTGTCACTTCTTATCCGTCGTCCTCCCGGACGTGAAGCTTACCCCGGTGACGTTTTCTATCTTCATTCAAGACTTCTTGAACGTGCTGCGTGTGTTGCAAAAGAATACGGCGGCGGTTCAATTACAGCTCTTCCCATTATTGAAACTCAGGCAGGTGACGTTTCAGCTTATATCCCGACCAATGTTATTTCAATCACGGACGGTCAGATATTCCTTGAAACAGAACTTTTCCATTCAGGTATTATGCCTGCTATCAACCCCGGTATTTCAGTCAGCCGAGTAGGCGGCTCAGCTCAGCTCAAAGGTATGAAGAAAGTTTCAGGTGAGCTTAAGCTTCTTTATTCACAGTACCGTGAACTTCAGTCTTTCTCACAGTTCGGCAGTGACCTTGATGCTGATACAAAAGCTCGTCTTGCTCTTGGTGAAAGAATTGTTGAAGTTCTCAAGCAGGGTAAGAATGCTCCTGTTCGTGTAGGTTGTCAGGTTGCAATCGTTTATGCGGTTATCAACGGCTTCCTTGATAAAGTTGAAGTAAAAGATGTTCCCGAATATGAAAAACGTCTTTACGCAAAGCTTGAGAATGAAAAAGGTACATGGCTTGAACGTATAGAGTCAGGCTATTATGAAAAAGAAGACGAAGAAGAACTCAGAAGTGTTCTTTCTGAAGTGCAGGTGTGATAAGTTATGTCACAGAATACAAAAGCACTCAGAATCCGTATAAAAAGCGTAACATCAACCAAACAGCTTACAAAAGCAATGGGACTTGTTGCGTCTTCAAAGATACGCAGAGCAAATGATGCTATGCTCAAAGGCAGAGATTACGGCGCAGCTCTCGAAAATATGATTTCCGCTTTGTCAGCAGACAGGGAAAGCCTTAAAAGCCCTTATATGAAACAGCGTGACAGCGGCAGAACAAGAATCATTGTTATTGCAGGTGACAGAGGTCTTGCAGGGGGATACAATGCAAACGTTTTCCGTCTTGCTGCGCAGTATCCCGATGCAGAGATTATTCCCATAGGAAAAAGAGCCTGCGATAAATTCGGTAAAGAGTTTGTTTCATCAGAGCAGTTCAGTTTTGATAAGGCATATGCTCTTGCAGACAATCTTTGCCGTGACTTTGCAGAAGAAAAATTTGACAGACTCGGCATCATTTCAACAAAATATATCTCTATGATGAGTCAGGAGGCTGTTATCAGATGGATTCTGCCTCTTGAAAAAAGTGAAAGAACAGACACGTCAGGTATTATTTTTGAACCCGACCATCTTACGGTTCTCAATAATGTTGTACGTGAATATACAGCAGGAATAATTACCGTCTGTGTAAGAGAAAGCTTTGCAAGTGAAGTTGCCGCAAGAAGAATGGCAATGGATTCCGCAGGCAAGAATGCACAGCAGATGATAAGTGATCTTCAGCTCGAATACAACAGAGCAAGACAGGGTGCAATCACTCAGGAGATTACAGAAATCGTTGCCGGCAGCGGTAATTAAGAGGTGATATAATTGGAAAATTTACGAACAGGTAAAGTTACACAGGTTATGGGACCCGTTGTTGACGTGCGTTTCAACGAAGGTGAGCTTCCCGCAATTCATAATGCACTTACGATTCCCGTAGGTGACAGAAAACTTACCGTTGAAGTGGCTCAGCACATCGGTGACAACACTGCAAGATGTATCGCCATGGCTTCAACGGACGGTCTGCAGAGAGGAGTTGCAGTTACCGATACGGGTGCA
>JAZTWP010000068.1:0-12145 GCA_045636025.1 Acutalibacteraceae bacterium
GGGGCGTTAATCTAACGCCCGCTGCGCAGCAGAACGGCTTTGCCGTTAATTTTCCTTACGGAAAAGCACTTTCGTGCCGGGCGATGAATCATCGCCCCTACGATATATCAATTAATTTCTGCTTCGCTAAATTATTGTTTATAGTTGAATAATATTTTTTATTATGTTATAATTGAGAAAAAATTTTATAAGAGGGTAGTCAAATGTCTAAAAATGCAACACTTGTAGTTATGGCGGCAGGTATGGGCAGTCGTTTCGGCGGTCTTAAACAGATGGAACCCATTTCAGAAGACGGCAGAGTGCTTCTTGATTTTTCTGCTTACGATGCAAAAAGAGCAGGTTTCAATAAAATTGTTTTTGTTATAAAAGAAGCTATCGCAGAGGATTTTATTTCTCTTGTGGGCAAAAGAATAGAAAAAATTATAGATGTTGAATATGTTTATCAGGAGCTTTACAAGCTTCCCGAAGGTTTTGTTTGTCCCGAAACAAGAGAAAAACCCTGGGGCACAGCTCACGCAATTCTTTGCTGTAAAGATGCTGTAAAAGAGCCTTTTGCAGTTGTAAATGCAGATGACTACTACGGCAGAAACGCTTTCGGCAAAATCTATGAAGAGCTTACAAAAGACAATGATGACAACTATTGTATGGCTGCTTTCCGTCTTAAGAATACTCTTACAGAAAACGGTACTGTTGCAAGAGGTGTCTGTGTAGTTAAAGACGGTTGTCTCGAAAGTGTTACAGAGAGAACAAAAATCAATAACGAATGTCAGTTTACAGAAGATGACGGTGCAACATGGACTCAGCTTGCAGACGATACACTCGTTTCAATGAATCTCTGGGGCTTCAAACCCGATATCTTTGATTATATCGAAAAGGGCTTTGCTGAATTCCTTGAAACAAATATCAATGAGCCTAAAAAAGAATATTATCTTCCTCTTGTTGTTACAGAGCTTATTGAAAGCGGTACAAAGAGTGTAAAGGTGCTCGCTGCTGAAGATAAGTGGTACGGTGTTACATATAAGGAAGACAAACCTCAGGTTGTTGAAGCAATCGGCAAAATGATTGCAGACGGTCTTTACGACTGATATTGACATTAAATTTTTAATATGATATCATACTGAATCGGGTGAAAAATTCATCCGATTTTTTATGTAAAAGGATATAATAAAATGAAAGATAAAAAAATAACTGCCCCTGAAAATAAAATGGGTGTTGTATCAACGGGAAAACTGCTTTTCTCAATGGCTGTTCCTATGATGCTTTCAATGCTTGTTCAGGCATTCTACAATATTGTTGACAGCGTATTTGTTTCGAAAATAAGTGAAAATGCGCTTACTGCCGTTTCTCTTGCATTCCCTCTGCAGAATCTTATGATTGCATTCGGTGCAGGTACAGCAGTCGGTATCAATGCTCTTCTTTCAAAAGCTCTTGGTGCTAAGAAACAGGACGAGGCAGACAGAACTGCAAACGTGGGTATTTTTATGTCACTCTGCTGCGGTGTGCTGTTTGCGCTTATCGGTATTTTCCTCACAAAGCCGTTCTTTATGATTCAGACCAACAATGCAGAAATTATTCAGTACGGTACTGATTATGCATCAATCTGTCTTGGCTTGTCTGTTGGTATTTTCTCTCAGTTCTGTTTTGAAAGACTTCTTCAGTCAACAGGCAGAACAATTCACGCCACAATCACTCAGCTTATCGGTGCTGTAATTAACATAATTCTTGACCCTATTCTTATTTTCGGCAAATTCGGAATGCCTGCAATGGGTGTCAAGGGTGCTGCTGTTGCAACTGTAACAGGTCAGATTATTGCTGCAATCGTTGCTGTTATTATGAATGTTAAATTTAACCCTGATGTTCATATAAAGCTTAAAGAAATCCGTTGGCACACTCCAACAGTAAAGGGTATTTACAAGGTTGGTTTCCCTTCAATCATAATGCAGTCAATCGGCTCAATTATGACTTTCGGTCTCAACAGTATACTTATGGGATTCAATGAAACTGCAGCGGCAGTTTTTGGTGCGTATTTCAAACTTCAGAGCTTTATATTTATGCCTATTTTCGGTCTTAACAACGGAATGGTGCCTATTATTGCATTCAACTACGGCGCAAAGAAGCCTGACAGAGTAAAAAGCACAATAAAGCTTACTATTATTTCGGCTGTCGGCATTATGCTTGCAGGTCTTGCAGTGTTTGAAACAATGCCTCAGGTTCTTTTGTCGTTGTTTGAAGCATCAGAAGAGATGATGCAGATTGGTGTGCCTGCTCTGAGAATTATTGCACTTCATTTCTGCCTTGCGGGATTCTGTATCATTGCAGGTTCTGTATGTCAGGCAATCGGTAATCCGTTTTACAGCCTTATTGTTTCGGTCTGCCGTCAGCTTGTTGTACTTCTTCCTGTGGCCTGGCTTCTGTCTCTTTCGGGAAATCTTACTCTTGTCTGGTTTGCATTCCCCATTGCAGAAGTGTGTTCACTTACACTCAGCGCAATTTTCCTTGGCAAAACAATGAAAAAAGCAAACAAAGTAATGAAATCTGAAAACTGATTTTTACATATATTCAGTCTTTGCATATGCAAAGGCTGATTTTTTTTGCAATTTTTTTGAATTCAAGGGTTAAGTTTCGGATTTGTGGAAAATAATAATACAAGACATATTCAGGAGGTAAACTATGAAAAAAATTATATCATTGGTATTATCGTTTGCTTTTGTGTTTGCTTTTTCCGCTTGCGGTAAAAAAGAGCAGTCAGACGGCGGCAATGCAAAAACGGGTGAAATCGCAGTTTTTTATTACACATACAGCGACACATATATTTCATCTGTGCGTGCGGCACTTGACAAAGAATTGAAAGATGCCGGGCTTAAGTTTCAGAATTATGATTCCAACAGTAATCAGACAACCCAGACTGAGCAGGTGCAGACAGCCATTGCAAAAGGCTCATCATTTCTTGTGGTGAATATTGTGGATACAGGCTCTGATGATGCGGCAAAGAATATTGTGAATCTTGCAAAGGCAAAGGGGATACCTGTTGTTTTCTTCAACCGCTCTGTAAATGAGTCGGTTATAAAGAGCTATGACAAGTGCATTATGGTCGGTACCGATTATGAAATGGCAGGGCATATGCAAGGGGAAATGATAGGAAATTATCTTGCCCAAAATTATGATGCTGTTGACCTTAACGGTGACGGGAAAATAAGCTATGTTATGTTCAAAGGGCAGGAGGGCAATCTTGAAGCTATTGCAAGAACTCAATTTGCAGTTGAAGATGCAAACAAGGTGCTTAAAGAGAACAACAAGCCAGAGCTTGTGTTTTATGATGAGGCAAACAGCAATAAATACCTTGTAGATCAGGACGGCAATTGGTCTTCTGCAGCAGCAACAAACTATATGGGTACGATTCTTGCAAAATACAGCGAGTCTTCAAAAAATATGGTTGAACTCGTGATTGCAAATAATGATGAAATGGCGTTGGGCGCTGTGGCATCATTGCAGGCTGCAGGTTACAACAAGGAGGGTGGAAAAACAATTCCCGTTTTTGGTGTTGATGCAACAGATGCGGCAAAGACAAAAATCGAACAGGGTGTTATGACCGGCACAATCAAGCAGGACGCAGAGGGAATGGCAGCGGCAATTGTCGATGTGGCGGAGAATTACCGTGACGGCAAAAATCCCTTTGACGGTATTGATGAAGATAATGTGGTCGGTGACTGGCGAATCAATATCCCTTATGAAAAATATACGGGGAAACAATAATTTATCGAGGTACCCCCGATAAATTAAATTGGCAATCGGAAATTCGCAATTTGCAATTTCGGAAAGGGCTTCGCCCTTTAACTCATTTTATAATCAAACCTGTTTATTTCGTCAGTGTAGGGACCGATCCCCTGATCGGTCCGTAAAGTCTGATGTCAGCTCGGGACGGAACGATGTAGGCATCGTTCCCTACAAGGTTGGCTGAAACAATTTTATAAATCCAACACCGAAGGTGTTCCGAAATTACGCATTGCGAATTACGAATTACGAATTGAAACAATAATTTATCGAACCACGATAAATTATTGTTTATAGGTGACTTATGAACAAAAAAGATAATCAGGAAAAATCTGTTCTTCTCAGAATGGAAAATATGTGTAAGTCTTTTCCCGGTGTGAGGGCGCTTGATAATGTATCGCTCATCGTGAAATCAGGCACCGTGCACGCACTTATGGGTGAAAACGGTGCAGGAAAGTCAACGCTTATGAAATGTCTTTTCGGTGTTTATTCGGCAGACAGCGGAAATATTTTTCTTGAGGGCAGACAGGTGAATTTCAGAAATTCAAAAGAAGCTCTTGAAAACGGTGTTGCAATGGTACATCAGGAGCTTAATCAGGCTTTGAAAAGAAGTGTGAATGACAATATGTGGCTTGGCAGATTTCCTACTGTTTCAAAATATCTTCCGTTTACAAGTGAACGTAAAATGCACAATGCCACTAAGGAGATTTTTGACAGACTCGGTCTTTCTGTTGACCCGTCGATGATAATGGCAAAAATGTCTGTGTCTCAGCGTCAGATGGTTGAAATCGCAAAGGCTGTTTCTTATAACGCAAAGGTTATTGTTTTTGACGAGCCTACTTCTTCGCTTACCGAAAAAGAGGTTGAAAGACTTTTTGATATTATAAATATGCTTCGTGAACAAGGCTGCGGAATAATTTATATCTCTCACAAAATGGAAGAGATTCTTAAAATTTCAGACGAAGTCACCGTTATGCGTGACGGTAAGCACATTGCAACAAAATCTGCAAAAGAGCTGACTGTTGATGAAATTATAAAGCTTATGGTGGGCAGAGAGCTTACAAACAGATATCCAGGGCGCAATCACAATCTTGGTGAAGAGTGGCTGAGAGTGGAAAACCTTACTGCTGAATACGCAAAACTGGAGGATGTTTCGTTTTCTGCCAGAAAGGGTGAGATTCTCGGTATTGCAGGGCTTGACGGCTCAGGCAGAACCGAACTTCTTGAGAATCTTTTCGGTCTGTCTGCAAGACGAGGCGGAAAAATCATTCTTGGCGGTAAGCAGGTGCACAACAGAAATGCAAGAGAATCTATAAAAAACGGTTTTGCTCTTCTTACTGAAGAGAGACGTGCAACAGGGATATTCGGAATTCTTGATATCACCGAAAACACAACTGTTTCCAGTCTCGATGAATACAGAAGCGGTCCGTTTCTCAGCAAAAAGAAAATGAGAGACAGTACAAAGTGGTCAATAGACGCAATGCGGATAAAAACTCCGTCTCAGGCAACTAAGATCCGTACTCTTTCGGGCGGAAATCAGCAGAAAGTCATTCTCGGCAGATGGCTTCTGACAAATCCTGATGTGCTTCTTCTTGATGAGCCAACAAGAGGCATAGATGTGGGTGCAAAATATGAAATTTATCAGCTTATTCTCGACCTTGCATCAAAAGGAAAGACTGTTATTATGGTTTCTTCGGAAATGCCTGAGCTTCTCGGTGTGTGCGACCGCATCATTGTGATGTCGGGCGGCAGAAAAGCAGGGGAAGTTGACGCAAAAACAGCAACGCAGGAGGAAATTATGACCCTCGCTGCGAAATATGTGTGAACAATAATTTATCGCTGTGCGATAAATTATTGTTTAAGGAGTGAGTTTATGTCAGATAATTCTTTGATGCCGCAGGGCAAGTTTTCGGTTTTTCGTCAACTGCCGGGCAAAGATAAAAAAAGAATAATTACAGATGCGTTGTTCAACAATGCGATGTTCATTATAATCGCGGTTGCAATAATTTTTATAACCGTCAGAGTGCCTGCGTTTCTGTCGCTTTCTTCAGTTGTGAATATTATTTCTCTTACCGCATCAAAACTTCCCATTGCTCTGGGAATCGCAGGGTGTATTGTGCTTACGGGTACAGATATTTCTGCAGGACGTGCCGTGGGACTTACCGCCTGTGTTGCGGCATCTCTTCTTCAGATGACGGGATATCCAAATAAGATGTTTCCTGACCTGGATGTTATGCCCTTGTGGGCAGTTTTTCTGATTGTTGTGGCAATCGGTGCCGTTGTGGGGTTTGTAAACGGCTTTTTTGTGGCAAAATTCAAGCTTCATCCGTTTATAGTTACACTTTCAACTCAGCTTATCATTTTCGGTATTGTGCTTATGTATCTGATGACGGGTACAAACAACGGACAGACTCTGTCGGGACTTGATGAGAGCTATACGGACTTCGTCAGAGGTACACTTTTTACAATTGACGGTGTTGCCGTGCCGAAATATATTCTTTATTCACTTGTTATTACGGCTATAATGTGGGTGATATGGAATAAAACAAAATTCGGCAAGAATATGTTTGCCGTCGGCTCAAATGAAGAGGCAGCAAATGTTTCGGGTGTTAATGTTTTTCTTACAATTGTGTCGGTTTTTGTGCTTGCAGGTGTTATGTATGCAATCACGGGCTTTATTGAGGGGGCAAGAATTGCTTCAAGCTCGGCAAGTACGGGTATAAATTATGAAAGCGATGCAATTGCAGCCTGCGTTATAGGCGGTGTGTCATTCGTCGGCGGCACGGGTAAGATAAGCGGTGTTGTTATAGGCGTTTTTCTGCTTCAGATTATTTTTGTGGGACTCAATTTTCTGTCTGTTTCCGCAAATATGCTTTATATCATCAAAGGTGCAATCATTCTTGCAGCCTGTGCCGTTGATATGAGAAAATATCTTGCGAGGAAGTAATATGAAAAACGGCGGACTTTATAAAAATGTGACAATGAGCCTGAAAACGGCAAATATAATGGTGCTGTGTGCAATCGGATTGCTTGTTCTCTGTTTTGTGTTTACTGTCAGCACAGCAGAGAAAAAAACCGGCACCCAAGCTGAATACAATTCTGAATCTTATGACCGTGCAGAGTAATCTGTGCGGTTTTTCGGTAAAATCCTTGACAAAATTTTCATAAAACACTATTATATTATTAATTAAAGAGAGGTGCTTTTTATGAAAAAGTTTTTAAGCATTGTTATAACAGTGATTATGGTTATGTCTTCCGTGTCTGTTATGGCTTTTGCCGCTGATAAGGATGACCTTAAAATCGCAATCGCATCTGACCTTCATTATAATGTTCCGTCAGAAGAACTTGAGGGTAATCCCGACCAGCCTATGGAAATTGAAGACCCTATCTACTGGTACGCAAACAGACGTGCTTCAATGGATGAGGAAAGCGGCCTTATTATTGATGAATTCCTCCGTCAGTGCGCAGAAGATGATTCAATCGAATACGTTCTCATTCCCGGTGACCTTGCAGATAACGGCAGAGTTGTGCTTCAGGAACATCTTGATGTTGCTGCTAAGTTCAGAGCTTTTGAAGAAGCAACAGGTAAAGATGTTTTTGTTATCAACGGCAATCACGATGCTTCACTCAACAATGATGACACAACTTTTGAAGACTTTATGAATATCTATGCTGATTTCGGTTATGACAAGGCTATTGACAGACTCCAGGGTACTTGTTCATACACAGCAGACCTCGGCACAAAGTACAGACTTATTGCTCTTGACTCATGTCACGCTAACTACTCAACAGAAGACGGTATGACAACAGAAAGAGTTAATTGGGTTGTTGATATGGCTGAAAAGGCTGCTGATGAAGGCAGATATCCCATTCTTATGATGCATCACAATCTTCTTGACCATCTTCCCATGCAGAGAATCGTGAGCAGAAACTTTATTATAAGAAATCACACAATAACTGCCGGCAAATTTGCAAATGCAGGTATCAGAGTTGTTTTCTCAGGTCATGAACATTGCAGTGACGGTGCTGTTTATACAAGTGCTGCAGGCAATACAATTTATGACTTCGCAACAACTGCACTTACAATGTATCCTCTGCAGTACAGAGTTTTTACATTCAATGATGATGTTATTGATTATGAAACAAGAACTGTTGATTCAATCGATACAGATGCTCTTACAGCGACAATCGCAGGCTATTCAGATGAGCAGATTGCTCTTATGAATGAAGGTCTCAATGCTTATGCAAAGGGATTCCTTAAAGTCGGTGTTGAATATCGTCTTGCACTCGGTTTTACAATGGAAAAAATGGGTATTGAAGAAGGCGCAATTTATTATGACCTTGTCAATACTGTTGTGGGTAAACTCACAAACGCACTTGAAACACCTTTCTACGGTGAAGGCGGTATTGCTGAGCAGATGGCTGCATACGGCATTGAACTTCCCGAAAGTGACTATTATAACGGCTGGGACCTTGCAACAAGCATCGTTTCAGACCATTATGCAGGCTCAGAACATTACGATGTGAACGGTACAGAAGTTGTTATGCTTCTGAGAATAGTTGCGTTTGTTCTCCGTGAAGAGCTCAGCCTTCTTTCAGGCGATATGCTCACAGCTTCTGCAGATGCACTTATTGCAGATAACGGACTCACTTCTGAAACTTCAGAAATCAAGGCAGTAGCTGCAAATGCATTCGGCGACGGTATCACTCCTCTTGAATATTTTGTTGCAGCAATGCTTTCTCCTCTTCTTCACAAGTTTGCAAACGACGATGACGGTGTTGACGATAACAACGGCACACTTACAGGCTACGGTGCAGCAAAAGAAGAGTCAAAGTTTGAAAATATCATTGCCAAAATCAAAAAATTCTTTGAAGAGGTGAAATTCTTCTTTGAAATGATTTTCGGCATATTAGGTAAAATCTGATAATAAACATTGCATAAGAAATTCCCGCTGTTGCCAGCGGGAATTTCTTATCATTAACGGTATTTTAATTTATAAAACTCTTGCAAAAAACAACTGTATTATGTATAATAAATTTGTGGATTTTTCCATAAAATCATTAGGAGAGGTAAAAACATGGACAAGTTCTTCAAAATTTCCGAACGTGGTTCAACCGTAAGAACTGAAATTATTGCAGGTCTTACAACATTCTTTGCAATGGCTTACATTGTCATTGTCAACCCCAATCAGATCGTCGGTTTCAGCTTCGATGTTCCCGGCATTCAGCCCATTTGGAATGCAGTTTACATTGCATCAATCATTTCCGCAGTAGTCGGTACACTTCTTTATGCATTCTATGCAAAGATGCCGTTTGCACAGGCTTGCGGTATGGGTCTTAACTCATTCTTCTTTGTATCTTTCGTTCTTCCCCAGATTCTTGTGGGCGGAGATGTAGTGAAGGGTTACCAGGCAGGTCTTGTAATCATTCTTCTTTCAGGTCTTGTGTTCCTTATTCTTTCAATTACAGGCGCAAGAGCTTACATTGCAAAAGCAATGCCTGAATGTATCAAGAAATCAATTTCTGCAGGTATCGGTCTCTTTATTGCATTTATCGGTTTCCAGAATGTAGGCATTATTCAGGACAATCAGTACACTCTTGTTCAGTTTGTAAAAATCAACGGTGCAGCTTGGGCAGACATTGCTCCCGCAGTTGTTGCTCTTCTTGGTTTTATCATCATTGCTGTTCTTACAAAGCTTAAGGTTAAGGGTTCAGTTCTTATCGGTATCCTTATCACAACAGTTATTTACTATCTTTCAACATGGCAGCTTCCCGATTTTACTCTCAGCCTTGATTCAATCGCTCAGCCCTTCAAGGATTTTGCAGACATCGGTCTCTTCGCAGCATTCAAGGGCGAAGCATGGAAGAACGTATTCTCAGGCGAAATGATCGGCAGCATCTTCTCAGTTATTATGCTTATTGTAACATACTGCCTTGTTGATATGTTTGACACAATCGGTACAATTTACGGCACAGCAGCAGAAGCTGATATGCTTGATGAAAATGGTGACCCCCTTGAACTCGACAAGTCAATGACTTGTGACTCAGTTGCAACAGTAGCAGGTTCAGTTTTCGGTACATCAACAGTTACAACTTTCGTTGAAAGTGCATCAGGCGTTGCAGCAGGCGGCAGAACAGGTCTTACATCACTTGTTACATCACTCTGCTTCTTTGTATGTCTTTTCCTTTCACCCCTTGCAAGTATCATTCCCTCAGCAGCAACAGCTCCTGCTCTTATCTTTGTTGGCGTTCTTATGCTCAAGAACTTCGCAAAGGTTGATATGACAGATATGAGAAGTGCAGTTCCTGCATTCCTCACACTCATTATGATGCCTCTTACATACTCAATTGCAAACGGTATCGGTATCGGTGCTATTGCTTACACACTTATCACACTCTTCACAGGTAAATACACAAAGAAAGATATTGCTGTTACAATTATCGCAATTCTCTTCGTTTGTAAGTTTATCTTCGGCGCAATCTAAACGAACAATAAGAAAGAGGTTATACGGGTAAAACCGTATAACCTCAATTTTTTTTGCTTTATTGATTAAACTTCTGCAATAACTTCAACTTCGCACTTAACACCCTTGGGAAGCTCTTTTGCAGCTACGCAGGAACGTGCGGGCTTGCCTGTGAAGTATTCACCGTAAACAGCATTGAATGCAGCAAAGTCTGCCATATCAGAAAGGAAGCAAGTTGTCTTGACTGCTTTTTCAAGTGATGAACCTGCAGCTTCAAGAACAGCCTTGAGATTTTCACAAACCTGCTTTGCCTGATCTTCAATTGTTTCTGCCTCAACATTGCCTGTTGCAGGATTGATTGCAATCTGTCCTGATGTGAAAACGAGATGGCCTGTAATCATTGCCTGACTGTAAGGTCCGATTGCACCGGGTGCATTTGTTGTTGCTACTGTTTTCATTGTTTACAACTCCTTTAGATAATAACATCAAAACCTGCATTCATAAGAGCCTGTTTGATGCTTTCGATATGGTCAAAATCTCTTGTCTCAATTGAAAGATTGAGGAAGCAGTCTGTAATATTCATATCAAGCTCTGTGCTTGAATAGCTTACACTTACAACGTTTGCTCCGCAGTCTGCGATAAGCGCAGAAACTGTTGCGAGCTGACCGGGTTTGTCTGAAAGTGCGATTGTGATGTTGGCTGTTCTGCCGTTCATCTTAAGACCTCTTTCAATAACTCGGCTGAGAATGTTAACGTCAATATTTCCTCCTGAAACAACACAGCAGACTTTCTTGCCTGCGATTTCGGGAATCTTGTCAAAGAGTACTGCCGCAACAGGAACTGCGCCAGCTCCTTCTGAAACAAGCTTCTGTTGTTCCATAAGACGGAGAATTGCTGCTGCAACTTCGTCATCAGTAACAGTTACGACTTTATCAACATACTTGCGGCACATTTCATAAGTCAGATCACCGGGTGTCTTGACTTTGATGCCGTCGGCAATAGTGTTGACTGTGGGAAGAGTAATGATTTCACCATCCTGAATGCTGTTGAACATCGAGGGTGCACCTGCAGCCTGAACACCGTACACCTTACACTGAGGTCTGAGATGCTTGATAAGGTATGCAACACCTGCAATAAGTCCGCCGCCGCCGATGGGTACGATAACTGCCTCAACATCGGGAAGCTGTTCTATGATTTCAAGACCGATTGTGCCCTGACCTGCGATAACATCGGGGTCATTGAAAGGATGAATGAATGTGTAATTCATTTCATCACGCAGCTCAATTGCTCTGTTGTAAGCGTCGTCATAAACGCCCTTTACCATACAGACTTCGGCACCGTATTTCTTTGTTGCCTCAACCTTTGAAATGGGAGCACCCTCGGGAAGACAGATAACGGATTTGATTCCGCTGTGAGTTGCAGCAAGTGCAACACCCTGAGCGTGGTTGCCCGCAGAGCAGGCAATAACACCGTTTTTCTTCTCTTCTTCTGAGAGTCTTGAAATCTTGTAATAAGCACCTCTGAGCTTGAATGAGCCTGTGAGCTGAAGATTTTCAGTTTTGAGATACAGGTCGCATTTGCTTGTAAGTCTGGGTGCCTGAATCATATCTGTATGACGTGCAATTGCTTTGAGCACATTTGACGCATCATATATTTTATCAATCGTAAGCATGGATATTACCCCATTTGTAAAAAATAATATTTTAGATTATAGAACTTTGAAATAAAAAAGTCAAGTAAACAATAATTTATCGGAAATGTTTGAAGAAATTAAAATCGAGCTTGTAGGGGCGTTGATCCAACGCCCGATTGTGAGCAAAGCGAACAATAACGGCTCTGCCGTTTTATTTTCCTTCGGAAAATGCACATTCGTGCCGGGCGATGAATCATCGCCCCTACGATATATCAAT
>JAZTWP010000069.1:0-13132 GCA_045636025.1 Acutalibacteraceae bacterium
AGAGGATCCCGAGCTTAAGCAGACACCCAACGGTGTTCCTGTTACAAACTTCAGGATCGCAGTATCCAGACGTTTCCAGAACAAGGAAGGTCAGCAGGAAGCTGATTTCATCACCATTGTATGCTGGAGACAGAGCGCTGAGTTTGTTAAGAGATACTTCAGTAAGGGAAAGAGTATTCTCGTTTGCGGTTCACTTCAGTCAAGAACATGGACCGACAATAACAATCAGAAGCGTTACACCCTTGAGGTAGTTGCGGGCGAGGTTTCTTTCGTGGAAAGAAAGTCCGACTCACAGCCCATCGGTGGTAATCAGGTGTCTGCTCCCGCGCCTTATAGCAGCGCAGGGGAGGGTATCTCTTTCGAAGAGATGTCCACAGACGATGATGTTCCCTTCTAATTATAATTTTAAAGGAGGTAATTATCATGGATAAGGATATGCAGAAGTCATTTAAGCCCCGCAAGAAGAAGAAAGTTTGCGCTTTCTGTGCGGACAAGATAGAACACATCGATTACAAGGACGTTGCCAGACTCAAGAAATTCGTTTCTGAGCGTTCAAAGATTCTCCCCAGAAGAATCACAGGTACTTGTGCAAAGCACCAGAGAGCACTCACAACAGCTATCAAGCGTGCTCGTCAGATCGCTCTTCTTCCTTATACAAGTGACTGATAAAAATATTCAGCAGTTCTTCGGAACTGCTGTTTTTTTTTCCAATAAAACAAACTTTTTGTTCGTTATAGTATATGAAAGGAGGATTTATGTTGGATAATAATGAATTAGAAAAGCTTTTTAATTCACTGCGAATGGGAAATATAGATGCTTTTGAGAAAATTTATAATGAGATGAAAGTTCCAGTTTATACAGTAATTTTAAGAATTGTTAATAACAAAGAATTAGCAGAGGAAGTTTTGCAGGAAGTCTTTATTAAATTATATAAAAATCCTCCTGAATCCGATATTAAAAATATTCGTGCGTGGGTGTTTGCTGTAGCTCATAATTTATCTATAGATGTTCTTCGTCGGGAACTAAAGAAAAATGATATAGAAAAGCAATATTGTAATGAACTATATTATGATGAATCAAAATATGATATCTCTGAAGCTCTTAATTCATTAAAAGATATAGAAAAAATTATCATTATATACCATATAAATGCAGATTTGAAATTTATTGAAATTTCTGAAATCCTTAATATTCCACTTGGAACAGTTTTATGGCGTTATTATAATGCAATTGATAAATTAAAAAAATATTTTCAGGAGAAGAATGATGATTAAATGTAAACTTGTTTTGATTTTAGTTTTAGTTGTTATTTTTAACATTTTTTCTTCATGCAATGCACTAGAAAACACAACAGACTCTCAATACGAATCAGTAGATTTGAATGAGATTCAACAAGAAGTAGTTTCGATTCTTGCAGAGTCGCATATTAATAGTTCAATATATTTAGACACAAATAGAAACAAAATATGTGTAGAGGTTTACGTCGGTGATTATGATGATGCAAAAAAAATTCTTAGTAACAATTATGATAAACACATCGAAATAATAAAAACTGAGCTTCAAATAACATTAACAACAGATCCCTTTAATGATAAATATTTTGTTTTTTATGAAATATTGATAATAAGTGTTGTGGTTTTCTTTTTAATATTTTGTTGTTTTTATAAAATGAAAAAAAATAATATATTGAAATATGTTAATGGTGATGAGAATTTAGTGTTGTTTAATAAAGTTGAATTAATTATAAAAGATGGTGTTATTGAACCCAATGATACTTTGTATGAAAAAATATTAATAAAGATTGGAGAGGGTGATAAACATAATTTTACCATAGAATAAACAATATAATTTTAGAAAGGAGTTTTTTTATGATTAAAAAATTTTTTACTGTTATGATTGCATTTCTGTTGGTCTTTCTGTTCCCAGTGAATGTGTTAGCTAATGATTTTGATTCATTAATCAGGATTTATGACCAAGAGGCTTCTGTGGAATGCCTTAATAGATTTTTATCTGAATTTGACGACACAGAATACGCAGGAGCTTATATCGATGATTTTGGTGGACTTGTAATAAAACTTTTAGAAAATAATGATGAACAGATCGAGTTTATAAATAAAGAAAATGATTTTTTATTTATAAATAAAATTGATACGCGAGTAAGGTATGATTTTGCGAAAAATAGTCTGTCCTATCTTAAAAGTGTAGTAAAAAAAAATTGAAGAATTTTTATCTCCTGACGGAGTTTTTGCTGTATCTATTGATGAAGAAAAAAACAAAATTGTTCTCGATATGTATTGTACGTCTGATATGGAAGATAAGTCGGCTTTGAAATTGGAAAATTTGATTGATTCATTAGGTTATTGTACAGATGATGAGATGTTCAATCTAAATAAAACTGATTGTGTATTGCAGACAACTGCTAGCATACGTCCTGGATCAAAATTTAAGATTGGAAGCTCATCATTTACTGTTGCATGGGGTGCTAAAATAGAACATTCAGGTGGAAATAAAGGTAAATATGTATTTTTGATACCAGGACATTGTTCCTCGGTGAACAATAGTGTTTATTTTGGTTCGACTTATGTTGGCAAAGTAATTGAAAGAGACTTTGGTGGAAGTTATGATGTTGGATATGTAGAGAATTCTAATCATTCAATGGGGGCTGTCTTATCAAATGCTGAAACTCTACCTTATGGTTCACCATACAGAAATCCACCTCAGGGGTTGATGATTACAAGTTATGGTGCTGTATCAGGAAAACAATCTGGAAAAATTTTGCAAACAAATTATTCTACTACAGTTGATAATGTACAATTATCTGGTGTGTATAAAGCAAGTTATAAGGCAATAGGAGGTGATAGTGGTGCACCTGTATTTTCATCAAGTCCTGTTGGTATGCAATCTTGCTCGCTTTTGTCTAATGGAAATTGGGTGAGTTCATCGTATTCTATTTTTGTTCCTATGTATAATATTTGTGAAAGAAATTCAATTCATGATATATTTTTAACAACTTTTTGAAAACAGCAGCACTTTGGCGTTGTGCCCGTAAGGATACAACGCCAGTTTTATTCACCTTACGGCGAGTTTTATTGCTTCGCAGTTTTATTGTGCTTCGCAAGGTGTTATTCGCTTTGCGAGTTTTAAGGCGATTAAAATAACACTGAATCCGCATGGTTCAATAACACTATCGTCTGGGACAATAATATCACTCTGCCGCAAGGCAGAATGACATTTGAAAAACATTTCAGTTTTCTATATACTTTATACAGGTGTGATATTCATGACTGACAGTATTTTGTGGGATAAGGCTAAAGAGTTTTCAAAAGATATAGTTTTTGTTTGCCGGTATATGAAATACAATATAAAGGAATCTGTTCTGATAAATCAGGTTCTTCGTTCAGCAACCTCTATCGGTGCCAATATACACGAGCACAATATGCACAGGGAACTAAAGATTTTATATCATAGCTTGATATAGCACCAAAGGAATGCTATGAAACAGCGCATTGTTTAGAACTTCTTATTTATTTGTTCTAAACTGTTGCAAGAAACCTGATTTATGTATATAATGTATTCACAAGAAAAATCCGAAGGATGATTATTATGAAAATATATGATGTTGCAAATTATGGTGCTGTGGGTGACGGTGCAATCAATGATGTAAAGGCAATTCAGGCTGCAATTGATGATTGCTATGCAAATGGTGGCGGTACAGTAGTACTTGAAAGCGGAAAAACTTATTACAGTGATTCTATTCAGCTTAAAAAGAATGTTGAGCTTCATCTTCAGAAAGGGTCTGTGCTTCGTGCAACTTCTGATATAAACGGATATATAAGACCTTGCAAAATGATAAATGATCCAAAAACTGCGCTTGTTGGTAATCCCGTAACCGGAAAACCTTCATTTGTGTTTATTTATGGTTATGAGGCAGACGGATGTTCAATTACAGGTGAAGGAACTATTGACGGCAACTGCTATTCATTTGTAAAAAGAAAAGATCAGTATTATGTAACAGGTGATTTTTATCCCCGTCCCACAACAATTTATATAGAAAAGAGTAATAATATTTCATTCCGTGACATAACAGTTACTAACGCACCTTTCTGGACACTGCATCCCGCAGGGTGTAATGATGTTCTGATTTCAAATATCAGGATTCTTAATCCTCTCGACGTTGCAAACAGCGACGGTATTGACCCGGACCATTGCTCAAATGTCAGAATTATCGGGTGTCATATTGTATGTGCTGATGACTGCATATGCCTTAAAACATCAAAGGGAAATGCTGAATATGGTCCGTGTGAAAATATAATTATTTCAGATTGTACACTCACATCAACATCAGCTGCTGTTAAAATCGGAACAGAAGGTGTAGGCGATTTTCGTAATGTTGTTGTAAGCAATTGCATGATTTCAAAGAGTAACCGAGGTCTTTCAATACAGATACGTGACGGTGGCAACGTTGAAAATGTGACTTTCAGAGATTGTACTGTCGAAACACGTCGCTTCTGCTCAGACTGGTGGGGAACTGCTGAACCGATTACAATAACATGTTTCCGTCGTGATGAAAATACCGTTGCAGGTCATATTAAGAATATAAGATATTATAATATCACAACAAAGGGTGAGAACGGTGTTCTGATTTATTCTTCACCTGAAAATCCGATAGAAAATGTTGTATTTGAAAATTGCAACATTCATCTTGAAAAAACATCAAAATGGGATTGCGGTCTTTATGACCTGAGACCATGTATTGACCACGGAATAGAAGAAAGTGATAACTCTGCATTTTTTATCCGTAACGCAAAGAATGTCCGTATAGAGAGAACTTCAACTTCATTCGGATGTGAGCCTTATAAGTTCTATAAATATGCTCTTGACGGCGAAAATATTGACGGATTAGAGCTTATGCGTAATGATTTCAATTCACCCTCTGAGAAAAAAGTAAATTTAAGTAATGTTGTGTTGAAAAATTCCTGAAAATGTAAAAAATAATGCTTGACAAACAGGTTAGTCTGTGCTAATATATTTACGGTTAGCTGATGCTAACCGATTGTTTCTCTTTTTAGGTGATTATAATGAATCTGATATCTGCTGTTGAAGGCAAGGAATATTTAATTGACAGAATAGAAACTGATGATGAGGAAATGGATGCTTTTCTTTTTTCTCTCGGTTGCTACAGCGGTGAACCTATAACTGTTATTTCACATCTTAAGGGGAGTTGTATTGTTTCAATCAAGGATGGTAGATACAATATTGATAATCAGTTAGCAGAAGCTATTATTATTGGTTGAAAACGGGTAAATCTAAAAAACAATCTTCGGATTGTTTTTTTTAAGAGTTTTAGGTTAGCCATGACTAACTCGATGATATGAGTTCTTTTTCACGGGAGGAAAAGTATGAGATTTGCATTAACAGGTAATCCTAACAGTGGTAAAACAACAATGTTTAATGCTCTTACAGGAAAAAATGAAAAAGTCGGTAACTGGGCGGGTGTTACGGTTGATAAGAAAGAACATCCTTTGAAAAAAAGCTACGGAATTGATGATGTTGTTATTGTTGACCTTCCCGGAGCTTATTCTATGTCACCGTTTACATCAGAAGAAAGTGTCACAAGAGATTATGTAAAAAATGAAAATCCTGATGTTATAATTAATATCGTTGATGCTACTAACCTGAGCAGAAGTCTTTTCTTCACAACTCAGCTTCTTGAATTTGGTATTCCTGTTGTTGTTGCCCTTAATAAGGCTGATATCAATAAAAAGAAAAAAACTGTTATCAATGCAGAGCTTCTTTCCGAAAAACTAGGATGCCCTGTTATTGACACAGTTTCAACATCAGCTGACGGCCTTGATAATGTTGTCAGAGTAGCTGCCGATGCCGTCGGTAAAGGACAGGTTGCTCCTTATCTTCAGGGGACAATTGACCTTACTGATAAAAAGGTTGTTGAATCTGCCGACAGAAGACGCTTTGAATTTGTAAACGTTATTGTAAAGGCTGTTGAAAAGAGAAAGATTTTTACAAATGTCAGAAACCGTCAAGACAAAATAGACGGTGTACTTACCAATAAATGGTTCGGTATTCCCATTTTTGCTGTGATAATGTTCCTTGTTTTCTGGATTTCTCAGGCAGGTCCCGGTGTTTGGATTGCTGATGCACTCGTTGCACTTCTTGAAAAGGGGCAGGAAACAATTGCAGGTCTTCTCGAAAATGCAAGCCCCATTGTATCTGCTCTTCTTATTGATGGTGTAATCGGTGGTGCAATAGCTGTTATCGGTTTTCTTCCTCTTGTTATGGTCATGTATTTCCTTATTGCACTCCTTGAGGATTGCGGTTATATGGCACGTGTTTCTGTTGTTCTCGACCCTATTTTTAAGAAGGTCGGTCTCAGCGGTAAGTCAGTCATTCCATTCGTTATCGGTACAGGCTGTGCAATCCCCGGAGTTATGGCTTGTCGTACAATCCGTAATGAGCGTGAACGCAGAGCTACAGCAATGCTTGCTCCCTTTATGCCCTGCGGTGCAAAGCTTCCTGTTATTTCACTCTTTGCAGGTGCATTCTTTGAGGATGCTACATGGGTAGGACCTCTTATGTATTTCTGCGGTATTCTTATTATTCTCATTGGTGCCGTTCTTGTTAATGCTATTACAGGTAATAGAAAAAAGAAATCATTCTTTATTATTGAGCTTCCCGAATATAAAGTCCCTTCTCTCAAGAGAGCATTTTTCTCAATGTGTCAGAGAGGTTGGTCATACATAGTAAAGGCTGCAACAATTATTCTTCTCTGTAATACTGTTGTTCAGATTATGCAGTCATTTGATTGGAGTCTTCAGGTCGCAGAAAGTGCTGATGCTTCTATTCTAGCATCAATTGCAGGACCTTTTGCGTATATTCTTGTTCCTGTTGTCGGTGTGCTTTCATGGCAGTTTGCTGCAGCGGCTGTTACAGGCTTTATTGCAAAAGAAAATGTTGTCGGCACGCTTGCAGTCTGCTTTGTAGGTCTTGAAAATCTTATTGATACGGAAGAACTTGCAATGCTTGAAGGTTCAGGAACAGAAGTTGCAGGTATTATGGCGATTTCAAAAGTTGCCGCTCTTGCTTATCTTATGTTCAATCTTTTCACACCTCCTTGTTTTGCTGCCATAGGTGCTATGAGAAGTGAAATGAAGAGTGCGAAATGGTTGTCTGCAGGATTGGCACTTCAGTTCGGCACCGGTTTTTCTGTTGGTTTCCTTGTTTATCAGATAGGAACACTTATCACAACAGGTTCATTCGGTGTTGCTGTAATTCCCGGTGCAATTGCATTGCTTGTTTTTGTCGCAATTGTTACAGTTCTTTGTATGATAGGGAATAAGAAAGCAAAGGATTTTGCTCTAGAACGCAAAAGTAAGAAGAATTTTGTTGAAGAATAAGCAGGAGATTGTATGGAGAATATAATTATTATAGCTGTTGTTCTTTTAATAGTCTCAGCTGCTTCATATTATATTTACAAGTCAAAAAAAAGCGGAAAAAGATGTATAGGATGTCCTAATGCAGAAAACTGTTCTAAAAAGGGAAATATGGTGTGTTGCGGTGGAAATTCTTCAGATTATGAAGAATAATGCTTGCGAATAAATATCCGTTTTATTGTACATATAAAATGCTAAACTTGATTTGTACTGAATATTAAGGAGATGTTTTATATGTCAGAAAATAATAATAATTTTGAAATTCAGAGTGAAAAAAGCATTCTTTTTCAGTTTGATAAATTTGAACCTGAAAAAGAAACTTATTCAATGTTTGATGATTATCTGCTTTAATTAAAAGAACCAACTCATTTGTAGTGAGTTGGTTCTTTTATTAGGTTATAAGACTATCATATGTCAGACCGTAACCTCTGTTGTATAAGATGTTTTCTGTAAATGAGCCATTCTTGAATTCAGGAATGTCAACAGGGAGTTTACCTGATGCACCGAAAACACCGAGAATTACTTCCATTCCCGCAGTTATGTTTGGTCCGAAAGCAATTTCTGGTGATGTTATACCGCCCACAAGTGCTTCCGTTGGGTCAATTGTTGAACCTTTGCAGCCGTAAACGGCAATTACGGCATCAGCATCAGAATAGCTTTGTGTATCATATGGTTTATCAACAGATTTTACAATTGTGATTATATTCTTATCTTTTACATAACTGAGAACTTCAAGAATAAAGGCAGATTCCCAGCTGTTACCGTTCATTTTCGAAGATTTGTTTATTTCTGAATTAAAAATGATAACACTTGCAGAGTCTATCTGATTTTTGAAACTGCTTAAAGACGAAGACGATGAGAATTTAACGGTGTGAATTGTTGCACCCTCAGGAATAAGGCCGTTATGTTTTGCTCTGTTCCAACCCATAATCAACTGTGATTTTTCATTGTCATACGGCACAAAGCAAAGAACCTTGCTGTTTTTGTTGATTTTTAGCGGTAATACATTGTTTTCGTTCTTTATAACTGTTACTGCTTTTGCGGCAATTTGTCTTTCTGTTTCTCTGTTTTCAGCTGAACCTACAATCTTTTTTGCATATATAACTGAGTAATCATCTTCTGACCAGTTAAGAATATTATTCTCATATTTAATTGTAAGAATTCTCTTTACTGCATCATCTATTCTTTCTGCTTTGATTATGCCTGTTTCTACAGCATTGACAACATTATCTATTATGTTATCAAGGTTTTTGAAATCATCAATGCAGTGTACAGAACAAGGCATACAAATCATATCGACACCTGCATTGATAGCGTTTATTGCTGCTTGAGATTGTGTCCATTTTGATGAGATTGCAGACATATTCATTGCATCTGTAACAACAATACCGTTAAAATGCATTTCTTCTTTCAGAAGTTTTGTTATGATATCATCTGACATTGTTGCTGGCAGAGATTCGTATTGTTTTGTTTTTTCTGAATATATTTTATCGCTTTCAAGTTCAGGGTAAAGAATATGTGCAGTCATAATCATTTCAATACCTTGATTTATTGCAATATCATATGGTAATAACTCGCAATTTATTAAATCTTCTTTTGTTTTGCTTACAATCGGTAATCCGTAATGTGAATCTGTGGCTGTATCGCCGTGTCCTGGGAAATGTTTTGCGCAACCGATAACATTATATTGTTTCATGCCTGAAATAACTTCCGAAGCAAATTTTCCTACAATTTTTGCATCATCACTGTAAGCTCTTAAACCAATTACCGGATTATTTGCGTTGTTATTCACATCAACAACAGGGGATAAGTTTGTATTGATACCAATGACTGATAATTCACTGCCGATAACTTTGCCTGCAAGATATGCGTTGTACTCATCATTTGTAGCACCGAGTGCCATATTGCCGGGTAGGGCAGTGCCGCTGCCTAATCTGTATACAGATCCCCCTTCCTGGTCAGTACATATGATCATTGGGATTCCGTTATTTTTTGTTGCAGCTTTTTGTAGTGCAAGTGAAAGATTTAATGATTGCTCGGTTGAAACAAGATTCTGCGCAAAATAAATTACGGCACCGAAGTTATTTTCTTCAATAATTTTCTTTACCTGATTATTCATTACCGTAAAATCTTTTTTACCTGCAGTATCGGATGTGTCATTGTCCCAGTATCTGAAATCAACCATCATCATCTGTGTAACCTTATCTCTTACAGACATTTCAGACATCAGGCTGTTAATATAATTATTCTTCGTTGCAAGACCATTGAAAAACTGTAAAAAAGCTAATATGAATGCCATGATTGCGCTTATAATCTGTTGCATACAATCAATATCCTTTTTTAATGTTTTTTATATTATACCATCAATATAAAAAATAGCAATAGCTTAAATTCTGCATATAAAAAAGACTATGCTGTTGCATAGTCTTGGAAACAACATCTGATTCTGATACAAAGATTTAGCGTTGTGCAAAATCTTATAAGTGTTGTGCAATCAAAGCATCAAATGGTGACTGTTTGATTTCTTTGATCATTGATGACAACTTCAAATATGATGAAGGTTATTCCCTGATGTACGAAAACAATAAAGTTAATATTGTATCAAAAACAGAAAACGGACTTTTTTACGGAATATAGACTCTCAAACAAATGCTTCTGCAATCGCATAAAATCAAAAGCTTCTTACTTTCAAGGGCTTGAAAAATATCGGTTTTTTCTCACCGGCTTTAACCATTTCTCTTGCAAGCAACCGTCTCATTTTTCGCAGAGCATCAAGGTGTTTTTTGTTATTTACAAGGTTATGTTTTTCGTCAGGATCTTTTTTCAGGTCATATAAAAAATCATCATAATAAACCAGTGCGCTGTGTTTAGTATTTCCCGACCCGAGTGCTCTGGCAGAATACTTCCAATCCTTTGTGCGTACAGCCCTGCCGACCTGTGATTCGCTAATTTGAACAAAAACACAATCTCTTTCGGAAACATCCTTTCTGTTAACCGGGAGAATGTTTCCGGAATAATCTTTCGGCACCTCAATGTCTGCCAGACTCAGAAGTGTAGGCGGAATGTCAATAAGACTGACAAGACAATCCATAGCCTCGTCTTTATTTACTGCTCCGCCGCCAAACACAAGAGGAGTATGTATGCTCGAATCATGACAGCTGCGTTTATATTCGTCATTTCGTGTCTTAAAATGACAACCGTGGTCACTTGTGTAAATTATAACCGTATTATCATACAGACCTTTATCCTTCAGGGCTTTAACAAGCCGTCCGACATTTTCATCAAGAGAATGAATAGCGGCAAGATAGTCGGGATATTCTTCTTTGTAATTACCCTTAAGAAAAGTTAAATCATCCGGCAAAGGATATTCACGGAAATCATCAACTTTATCTATTGGCCCTTCAAAATGCCCCCTGTCATTCTGGTGGTGTGGTTCAAGCTGTGAAACAAACATAAAAAAAGGCTTTTCACCGCTATGGTTATTTACATATTCAACCGCAAAGTCATTTATGCAATCCGCTCTGTAACCCTTAAAGTCAATCTGATTGCCGTCACCGTCAAAAACATATCCGTCATAACCGTGCGAGGTAAACTCCAGAACATCTGCTGCACGCCAATATTTATAACCGCCTTGTCTTTGAGTCGGAACAGCTGTTTTTTCGCAATGAACACCAATACCTTCATAACGGTCTGAAGCAAGGTGCCATTTTCCGATATACGCTGTATCATATCCGTTTTCATTAAAATAATCAGCTATAGTTTTCGTATCTTCTTGCAAAGCAATCCCGTTCCAATAGCAACGGTTTTCAGTTGCGAACTGACCTGTCTGCAAACAGGCACGGGCAGGTCCGCAAACAGGCTGGCAGGTAAAAGAATTATCAAACAGCACGCCTTCTTCGCCCAATTCCCAGACATTTGGCATAAGACTGCTGTTCAGCGTGTCCCAGCGCTGTTGATCAGAAAAATAAAAGATAATATTAGGCTTCATTATTTTCCTCCTTAATGCATATAAACATTTCCGTGTGTCCTTCAGACGTATTACAGTAAATATTGTAACACAAACATATCAGCAGTTCAATAAAAAGCAAACACAAAACTGTTATTTATCGTAATTTTCACTGAGTTTCTTTACTTTCTTGTTATCAAAATATATATGAATACGTTCCCAATGAAAAACACGCCTTTTGAACCAAACGGAAGAAAAATGTTTATAAATAAATGATGGATTCGCCTTATTCAAAGGTGCGTATCTCACTTCGTAAGCATCCAACAGTTTGCAATAATCTTTTATCTTATCCATAAAATTCGATGAATTCTTTGGTGACCAGGCATTTTCAGCGATTGCTCCAAGTCTTGGGAAGGTCATAAATTCAAGTTTCTTCATATCAGGCACATATTCTGTCCACATACAAGCTTCAACGCCGTAGGTGTCTTCATCTTTTTCGGTCAATGCACCATCACTGTTGCAAACATCCGAGAGGGATGTCCATCCGTAAGGGAAATCAAGATAAAAAGTTTTATTTTTTGAGTTTATGAGCTTTCTGCCTCGTTCAAGTTCCTTTTTTATCATTTCATCATTACAATGGGGTTTATATATGGTCCACGCAATTTTGGAAGAAAGATTATCCGTTCCACCTTCTGTATCGTTGCCCCACATAATAGAAGAATAACCTTTTGATGCAAGATAATCGTTAACTTTTGACATAAAGAACATCTGGAGGTCGTTTTCATCGTGCAGATTGTTTTCTTTTATGGCCTTCTGGCAATGAGGACATATTTTCCAACGTTCTTTGAATGCTTCATCGCCACCAATATGAATTATTTTATCGGGGAAAAGTTCCATTATTTCGTCAAGAACATCATAAACAAAACCGTAAGTTGACTCTTTACCTGCGCAGAGAATATCTCTTTTGACACCCCAATGGGTTGCTACTTCAAGACTTCGCTCAAAACAAGAAAGATACGGATAACAGGCGATTGCAGCAACATTGTG
The DNA here is from genome assembly GCA_045636025.1 of Acutalibacteraceae bacterium. GTDB lineage: Bacteria > Bacillota > Clostridia > Oscillospirales > Acutalibacteraceae > UBA1081. The sequence continues at coordinate 12,442 of JAZTWP010000069.1, forward strand.
ACCCGGAACATCAAATTCGGGAATAACCTTGATTTTATGTTTGTGGCAGTATTCAACAACTTCTTTTATTTCTTCCTGAGTATAAAAACCGCCGTGAGATTTTCTGTTGAAATTTGTGTGACTGCGCACCGAGCCTTTTTCTGTCAGTAAAGGATATTTTTTGATTTCTATTCTCCAACCCTGATCCTCAGTCAGATGCCAATGCAGTATGTTTATTTTATGTAATGCAATAAGCTCTATGATTCGTTTTATATCATTAACAGAATAAAAATATCTTCCACAGTCAAGCATATATCCTCTGTAAGTGAAGCGAGGGGAGTCAAAAATTTCAGTGTATGGAATATTCCCTCCTGATTGCAGAAGCATTTGTTTGAGAGTCTGTATTCCGTAAAAAAGTCCGTTTTCTGTTTTTGATACAATATTAACTTTATTGTTTTCGCACTTCAGGGAATAACCTTCATCATATTTGAAGTTGTCATCAATGATTAAAGAAATTAAACAGTCACCATTTGATGCTTTGATGTCTTTGTGCAATACTTTTTTTACGAAAACAATCAAATCATCAGAAAAATCAAATGCGGAAACGGTTGTATTGTCAGTTAAAACAAAACCGGTTACAGATTTATCGGTAAATATTTTTACAGGCTGAGGAATCAGTTTGAACATAAGATAAGCCTCCGATTAAATAAAC
>JAZTWP010000070.1:0-13983 GCA_045636025.1 Acutalibacteraceae bacterium
AGTTTGCGGGGTAGTGTGTGGAGGTATGAAGAATTCTGTCGAGCATAATAAGTCCTGTTTCTTTATCAAGCTCATACTTCTGTTTGCTTCCTTTGGGAATCTCAATTACTGCCATAAAGTCATGCGGCTTGATTCTTTCCGGATTTATTGAATGCCATATGTTGTTCATATGAAAACCTCCTTGAATAATTAAGAATTACAACTAATTTTACACCTTATATATAAAAAAATCAATATAATAAAGACAATTATTTGATAAAACAAAAAGTCTGTGCAATCAGCACAGACTTTAATGGATATAAATCAGTTTTCGTAAACGCTGACCTTTTTGCGGTCTTTACCCATTCTCTCAAACTTAACAGTACCGTTAACAAGAGCGAAAAGTGTATCGTCAGAACCCTTACCAACATTGTTGCCGGGGTGGATTTTTGTTCCTCTCTGACGAACAAGGATTGTTCCTGCATTAACAGCCTGGCCGTCTGCACGCTTTACGCCGAGTCTCTTTGATTCAGAATCACGGCCGTTACGGGTTGAACCCATACCTTTTTTATGCGCAAAAAGCTGAATGTTTATCTTGAGCATAGCTTATACCTCCGTAATTATTTTGATAAAGTCAGGATAATCTTTTGCGAGTTCTGAAATATGAAGTTTCAGACCTTTAAGAATATCCGTTGCGGCTTGATTTCTGCCGCTGAGCACGATTTTCATATATCCGTCACTGACATCTGCTTCAACATTTTCACCGATTATCTCGGTAATTGTGTTCACCGCCATATAAGCTGCTGATGAAACTGCGGCACAGATTATATCCTGCCCCGATTCTGCCGAGCCCGAATGTCCTTCGATAGTGAAACTACCTTTGCGGATATTAAATTTAGCTCTGATCATTAAGCGTTGATTGAAGCAACTTCAATCTTTGTGTAGGGCTGTCTGTGGCCCATCTTACGCTTTTCGTTTTTCTTTGCTTTGTAAGTAGCAACAGTAATTTTCTTGCCCTTGCCGTTCTTAACAGCCTTAGCAACAACAGTTGCACCTGCAACATAGGGAGCGCCGACTTTGATGCCGTCATCTGCACCTACAGCAATAACCTTATCAAAAACTACTTCGCTGTCAGCTTCAACGTCAAGCTTTTCGATGAAGAGAACTGAGCCTGCTTCAACTTTGTACTGCTTGCCGCCTGTTTCGATAATTGCGTACATCAGATTTACCTTCCTTAATTAGACTCGCTACGACGGGCGGGTAACAACCACTTTCAGGGCGCAAAAAGCCCTGCCTGCCATATGCGGCTTGATAATTATATCATTAATTCGCTTTAGTGTCAAGAGTACAAAACATATAAAGAACAAGGCTGCAGCCGTTCTGTGCTCAATGCAAAATGCACAAGAAAACGGCTTGTATCGGCATTTGAGATTAAATTGTGAAAAATCTGCATATCTCACGCAAATAGCGGTAACAATATTATTGCCGGCTACAAGAAACAGGAGCGTGATTAAAAAATGGATGTCAGAAGAGGCGATATATATTATGCCGATTTGAGTCCCGTTATCGGGTCGGAGCAGGGTGGAATCAGACCTGTACTTATTGTTCAGAATGATGTGGGCAACAGATACAGCCCCACGGTTATTGCTGCTGCGATAACAAGCAAAAGGTTCAAAACTCAGCTTCCCACACATATCAGTGTGCACGCTGCGGAATGCGGACTTGCCAAAGATTCCATTGTTCTGCTTGAACAGGTAAGGACTCTTGATAAACAACGGTTAAAGGAGCGCATGGGCAGTCTTGACGCATCAGAAATGTCAAAGATAAATGAAGCCCTGTCTGTCAGTTTTGGGCTTATGATGACCTGATATGACATTTTATAAAACGGTGTGTTTCCTTGGTGAAACAACACTCAGAGAAGAAGAAATCAGCCTGACAGTATATTCGCAGATTTGCAGTTTTCTTGATTGCGGAGCCTGCGGATTTATTTTTTCGGCAGACAGCAGTTTCGGTCTGCTTTGTGCAGAGCAGGTGATTCTGAGAAAAAAACGGCAAAAGGGCAATTTTCCTGATTTTGTAAGGCTCTTTGCTTTTATACCTTACGAAGAGCATATTGAGGAAAAAACAGAGGCATTCAGGACTCACTATTATGATGTGCTTGAGCATTGCGATGTGAATGTTGTTTTTGAAAAAGATAAAACTGAGTTTGTGGAGTCGGATTTTATTCAGGAGATAATTGATTGCTCGGATATTATTATCTGTGCCGAGAAGTGCGAATATGCAAGGCTTTATGCCACTGCAAAGGGTAAAAAAATAATTGATATTTGATTTAAGCTGTCATTCCGCACAAAAGGAATGGCGGTTTTTTTGTTGTATCGTACAAAGTAAAAATTTTTTTGAAAAAATGTGTTACTTTTTTGATATGGTTGTTCTACTATATAATAAAGTGATAAAATTGAGGTGAGTCCGATGCACGGATTGTTTTTGGTGACTCAGAAAAATGAATATATATATTGAGAATTTTTATGCTGATGCAAATAGTGACGGAGTAGTAAATGCCATAGATGCAAGACTTATTCTCCGCAAAGCCGCACAACTTGATTAAAATACAAAACGGAGCTGTGAAAACAGCTCCGTTTTCTTATGCAGTTTTTGTAAACTCAAATTTTCCGTCAACAACATCGCATACATAATTGCCTGCGGTGACTTTGCCTTCGAGCATCAGCTCTGAAAGTTTATCTTCAATATGGCTGCGGACAGCTCTTTTCAGCGGTCTTGCACCGTAAACCTCATCAAATCCCGCATCAGCAATTTTATCTGCCGCTGTCTGTGTGAATTCAACATTGATTCCCAGCTCAGCAGTACGCTTGTTGATATCTGCAAGAAGCTTTGTTGCAATTTCACGGATGTTTTCTTTTGAGAGTCTTGAAAATACGATTATATCGTCAATTCTGTTTATGAATTCGGGTCTGAAAGTCTTTTTCAGCTCACCCGTAACAGCTTCCTGAATTTTTTCAAAGGACATTGAACCGCTTGTTGTAAAGCCCATTGATGACTGTTTTTCCGTGATGAGTTTTGCACCAACATTTGAAGTCATAATGATAACTGCATTTTTGAAGCTGACTTTTCTGCCCTGCGAATCTGTGAGAATGCCGTCATCAAGAATCTGAAGCATCATATTGAAAACATCGGGATGCGCTTTTTCGATTTCATCAAAAAGAACAACGGAATAAGGCTTTCTGCGGATTTTTTCCGTTAGCTGACCGCCCTCTTCAAATCCCACATAGCCGGGAGGAGAGCCGACAAGCCTTGAAACTGTGTGCTTTTCCATATATTCTGACATATCGAGTCTGATGATTGCATTTTCGTCACCGAACATCGCTTCTGCAAGTGCTTTGCAAAGTTCGGTTTTGCCTACACCCGTGGGGCCGAGGAAAATGAATGAGCCGATGGGTCTTTTTGGGTCTTTGAGACCGACTCTTGAACGTCTGATTGCCTTTGCAACGCTTGTTACGGCTTCATTCTGACCGACAATTCTTGCGTGAAGCTCTTTTTCAAGATTCAGAAGACGCTGACTCTCTTCCATTGTGAGCTGACTTACGGGGATACCCGTCCATGAGGCAACAATTTCTGCAATGTCATTTTCGCCTATTTCACCTGAAATACGACTCTGTTTTTCTTCCCAGTTCGCTTTCTCTTCTGAGAGTTTTTTCTGCAAATCCTTTTCTTCGTCACGCAATGATGCAGCACGCTCAAACTCCTGAGAGTTTACTGCAGATGTTTTTTCTGCAGAAATTTCACTTATTTTTATTTCAAGCTGACGGATTTCTTCGGGAGGAGTAAATGCCTTGAGTCTTACTCTTGAAGCTGATTCGTCAATAAGGTCAATTGCCTTGTCGGGAAGAAATCTGTCACCGATATACCTTGCAGAAAGCTTCACTGCAGCTTTTATTGATTCGTCGGTGATTCTGACTTTGTGATGAGCTTCATATTTATCACGAAGCCCTTTGAGAATTTCTTCTGCCTCTGCCTCTGACGGCTCACCTACCGAAACAGGCTGAAAACGTCTTTCGAGTGCGGCATCTTTTTCAATATTTTTGCGGTATTCTTCAATAGTTGTTGCACCGATTACCTGAAGTTCACCTCTTGCAAGATACGGTTTGAGAATGTTTGCCGCATCGGTTGCGCCCTCAGCAGCACCTGTGCCCACAAGAGTGTGTATTTCATCAATAAACAGAATGATATCATCTGACGAGCAGACTTCTTCAATTGTGTTTTTGATTCTGTCTTCAAAATCGCCTCTGTACTTTGTGCCGGCAACCATACTTGTAAGGTCAAGGGAAATGAGCCTTTTGCCTTTGAGAAGCTCAGGCACTTCGCCCTCTGCAATTCGTAATGCAAGACCTTCAGCAATTGCAGTTTTGCCTACGCCCGGCTCACCGATAAGACAAGGGTTATTTTTTGTGCGACGGGAAAGAATCTGTGTGACTCTTTCGATTTCTTGCTGTCTGCCGATTACAGGGTCAATTTTGCCCTCTTTTGCAAGGGAGGTAAGGTCTTTGCCGAATTTTTCAAGAGTATCGGTTTTTGAATTGATTTTCTGTTTGTGGGGGGTATGATTTTTTGCTGTATCGCCTGAAACGGCACGGGCAATATCGTTTGTGATTTCATAAACGGAAACACCTGACTTTGCAATGATTCTTGATGCAAAGCTCTGGGATTCCCTGAGGATAGCCAGAAGAATATGCTCTGTTCCCACAAGAGGCATACCTGCTGATTTTGCGATAACAATTGAAAGCTCAATAATGTTTTTTGAACGGGGAGTGAAGTCCTCGTGAGAAAGCTCGGTAGGCATTCCCACTCCCACTGAATTTCTGATTGCATCTTCAACTTTCTGCGGAGTTATACCCCTTGAAATGAGAATTGCATATGCAGATGATGTTGTATCTTTTAACAGACCCAGCAACAGATGTTCACTGCCTATATAAGTGTGGCCGAGGTCTTCTGCGGCATTGACAGCATTGTTCAACGCCACATTTGCTTTTTCATTGAAACCTGTGAATTTGTACACGGCTTGTCAATCCTTTCTGAAATAAGTTAATGCACAATGCAAAATGCATAATGCACAATTAAGCAGGTGTTGCCACAAAGGCAGATTCTGCAATATGAATGGGTAAGGGCAAAGCCCTTCCGATTATAATTGTGCATTGTGAATTGATAAATTATTGTTTCCCGAACAGTTTCTCTCTTACTGTTTTTGCTCTGATTTCATCACGTTCGTCGCTTGAGAGGTGTTCACCGTTTGTGCTTGCAAGAGTTGCCGCCTGCATTGTTTCGGTAAGTTCGTTTATTTTCTGAATATCAGCATCAATCACACCGTAAACAGAGCCGAGTCTGACCCATGAAAACAGGTCGAGCATTTCGTCTGTGCTGAGCAGTCTTGCGGATGAAAGAATTCCGTATGCTCTTGTGATTCTGTCAAGAATGCTTACATTTTTGACAAACTCTTCGCCTGCCGCACGCTCCTGAGTTGCAACCTGCATTGCAATTGATTTGAGATTATCAAGAGCAGTTTTCTCAGAAATGCCGAGTGTTACCTGATTGCTTATCTGATAGATATCTCCTTTTGCGATTGTGCCTTCACCGTAAGAGCCTCTGACTGTAAGACCGAGTTTGCTGACGGTTGAGCTGAGTTTTGTTGTCTGATTGCATTTTGAAAGTGCGGGAAGATGCATCATAACAGAAGCTCTCATTCCTGTGCCGATGTTTGTAGGGCACTGTGTAAGATAACCGATTCTCTCGTCAAATGCATATTTCAGTTTTGAATCGAGCAGGTCGTCAATTTTATTTGCAAGGTCATAAGCACCTTCAAGGTCAAGACCGCCTTTGATGACCTGAATTCTGATATGGTCTTCTTCGCAAAGCATAATGCTTACTGATTCGTCGTCTGAAAGAAGCAAAGCTCTGCCTTTTCCGCCTGATGTGAATTCGGGGCTTATAAGGTGTCTTTCTGCAAGACCTACTGCCTGTTTTTCGGTAAGTTCATTCATATCAATATAATGAAGTTTTATGCCTGAAACATCGGCAAGAGCTTCCTTGACTGTCATACAGACAGCTTCTTTTCCGTCGGCATCAAGACGGCAGGGGAAAGGGAAGTTTTCAAGATTTCTTGCAAAACGGACTCTTGTGCTTAAAATAACGTCGTTGTGTTCACCTTTTGCTGTATACCATTTGTTCATTGTTTATCCCTCCATCGCTCTGATTTCGTCACGGAGCATTGCAGCTTTTTCAAAATTCTGCTCGTCAATTGCCTTGTTGAGTTCAGCTTTCAGCTCTGTAAGTTTGTGGGCATATCTGACATCTTCGCCTGCTCCTATGGGGAATTTACCCTGATGCTCTGTTTTGCCATGAATTCTCTGAATGGACGGCAGAAGCTTATCATAAAAAGTCTTGTAACAATCGCTGCAACCGATTTTGCCGCTTTTTACGATGTCGTCGAAAGAGCAACCGCATTTTTCGCAGCGGATAACTCTGTTTGAAAGTTTGCTGACGGGAAGTTCACCGAAGAATCCGCCGAAAAGGTCACCGAGGTTAAGACCGAATCCTGAGAATATGGAACCGTATCCGAGTGCAGATGCACACTGTGAACAAAGATGAGTTTCGGCTTTTTCGCCGTTTATTATTCTTTTAAGATGTGTTGTTGCTTCATTTTTTCCGCAATTCTGACATAACATAATATCTATCTCCTTTTTTTGTTAACAATAATTTATCAATTCACAATTAAGAATTCACAATGCACAATTTTAAGAGGAAGGACTTTCGCCCTTACCCATTTATAATGCAGAATCTGCCTTTAGTGGCAGCACCTGCTTAATTGTGCATTTTGCATTGTGAATTGTGCATTAAATTATTGTTTATCTGCTTGCAAGTAATAACTGTTTAAGAACGGCAGCTCTGATTCTGCCTCTGAATTCAAGCGGTACAGACCTGTAACACGCATCATTCAGTGCTGCCAGAATAAGCTTTGACTTTTCTGCCGAAAGAATTTCATTGTGATTAAGATTTATCACAATATTTCTTGCTGATTGTTCACCGATTGAGTCTCCCACAGAATTAATTATATGCATAAGCATTTGCTCTTTTGCCGTATAATTTATACGTGTAATTTTGATATAACCACCACCGCCTCTGCGGCTTTCAACGGTATAGCCGTTTTCGGGGGTGAATCGTGATGATATGACGTAATTTATCTGACTTGGCACACAACCGAGTTTCTGAGCAAAATCGTTTCTTTGTATTTCAGCTCTGCCTGTTTCTTCAAGCATTGCAAGGAGCATTCCTGCAATTTCATTGCTTATACTCATTTTTACATCTCCTTTTTAAGTCGGAAGAAGTTTGACTTTGACTTTCTTTGACCTTGTGATTACAGTATAACGGTTTCTGACTTTATTGTCAAAGGTCAAAAAAGGTCAAAATTGAATTGAAAATTTGATTTAGCTCCCGTTTTCTTCGTTTTTCTTTGATTTCCGTGGATAAACGATAATTCATCGCTCATATTGATTGAGATCACTCCCTACAGGGATTGTGCAAAAAATCAATTATGCATTTTGCATTGTGCATTAAATTATTGTTTGACATTTTTTATATATAGTTGTATTATTATATATTGAGATAATATCAGACGGAGCGGAAGTATGTTAAACAAACTTATTACTGTTGAAAAAAGATTTGAAGAAGTCAATGCGTTGCTTTGCTCGGGTGATGTGGCTTCTGATATGAATAAATACACAGCTCTTATGAAAGAGCTGAAACAACTTACTCCCATTGTTGAAAAATACAGGGAATACAAGTCTGCCGAAAACTCATTCAACGAAGCAAAAGAAATGTTGTCTGAGGGTGGTCTTGATAAGGATTTCAAGGAAATGGTTGAGGAAGAATACAAACAGTCAAAAGAAGATATGGATGTGTTTTTTGAAGAACTCAAAATACTTCTTCTTCCCAAAGACCCCAATGATGACAGAAATGTTATTGTTGAAATCCGTGGCGGTGCAGGCGGTGAAGAAAGCGCACTCTTTGCCTACGACCTTTACAGAATGTACTCAATGTATGCCGAAACAAAAGGTTTCAAAACGGAAGTTCTCAATCTTAACGAAACAGAACTTGGCGGTATAAAAGAAATCAGTTTTATGATCAATGGTGAGGGTGCATATTCAAGATTCAAGTTCGAAAGCGGTGTTCACCGTGTTCAGCGTGTTCCCGAAACAGAGTCAGGCGGCAGAATCCATACTTCAACTGTTACGGTTGCTGTTCTTCCCGAAGCTGAGGCTGTTGAATTTGAACTCAATGAAGCTGACCTTATTTATGAAACATACCGTGCAAGCGGTGCAGGCGGACAGAAAGTCAACAAGACATCATCAGCCGTGCGTGTAATTCACGTTCCTACAGGTACTGTTGTTGAGTGTCAGGTTGAACGAAGCCAGTATCAGAATAAAGACAGAGCAACTGAACTTCTGCGTGCAAGACTTTATAATGAAGAATGCAGAAAACAGCAGGAATCAATCGATGGCGCAAGACGTTCTCAGGTCGGCACAGGTGACAGAAGTGAAAAAATCAGAACTTACAACTTCCCTCAGAGCCGTGTTTCAGACCACAGAATCAACCTCACGCTCTATAAGCTTGATGCAATTCTCAACGGTGATCTTGATGAGGTTATTGATGCTCTGATTACCGCAGATACAGCGGAGAAGATGAAGAATAATTCATAATGCAAAATGGAATGAATGATGAAAAATACACTTAAATTAAGAACATTTGACGTAAAGAAAGATATTGAAGACATAAAGACTGCTGCTGAGATTCTCAGAAACGGCGGTATTGTTGCCATACCCACAGAGACGGTTTACGGTCTTGCGGCAGATGCTTTCAGCGGTGAAGCCGTGAAGAAAATCTTTGAGGCAAAGGGCAGACCTCAGGATAATCCGCTGATTGTTCATATTTCTGACTTTGAGCAGATATATTCAATTGCAAGGGAAGTGCCCGAATCTGCAAAACTGCTTGCAGAAAAATTCTGGCCCGGCCCTCTTACTATAATTCTTCCCAAACGTCCTGAAATTCCCGACGAAACAAGCGGAGGGCTTGATACTGTTGCCGTGAGAATGCCTTCTCATTCCGTGGCAAACAAAATTATTGAATTGTCATGTCCTCTTGCGGCACCCTCTGCAAATATTTCAGGTTTCCCAAGCCCCACAAGTTTTGACCATGTGGATGCTGATATGACCGGCAGAGCAGATGCTGTCTGCAACGGCGGAGAGTGTGCTGTCGGTGTTGAATCAACAGTTATAACTCTTGCTACAGAAATACCGATGCTTCTTCGTCCCGGTGGTGTAACACTTGAACAGCTCCGTGAAGTGCTCGGTGAAGTGAATGTTGCCGATGCGGTGCTTAACCCTATGAAAAAAGATGAAAAAGCTGAGTCACCGGGTATGAAATATAAGCATTATTCTCCCGATGCGCAGATATATATAGTAAAAGGCACATTGCAGGAGTTTGCCGCTTATGCAAACAACTCCGATTTTGATGCCGTTATGTGTTTTGAAGGTGAAGAGGATAATTTCACGGACAAAATAACTGTTACATTCGGTAGTGAAAAAGATTCTCTTTCTCAGGCTCAGAGACTTTTTGATGCTCTTCGTGAGCTTGATGAAAAAGGTGCAAAAAAAGTCCTTTCACGTGCACCTTCAAAGGATGGCGTAGGTCTAGCGGTCTGTAACAGACTTTACAGAGCAGCAGCATTCAGATTCATTGATGCGATAAAAAGACCTGTTGTCGGTCTCACAGGTCCCACAGGTGCAGGAAAAGGTTTTGTTTCCGAATATCTCACAGAGCTTGGCTGTTACGTGTGCGATACAGACAAGGTTGCAAGAGAGCTGACGGCTGATAACTCCGGATTTCTGAAAGTGCTCGGTGAAAATTTCGGCAATGATATTGTCAGTCCGGACGGAGTGCTTGACAGAAAGCTTCTTGCAGAAAGAGCCTTTGCATCAAAAGAAAAACAGACTCTTCTCAATTCGATTATGCATCCCGAAATAATAAGAATTGCAAGGGAGAGATGTCTTGAAGCTCTTGAAAACGGAGCTTTGGCTGCAGTTATTGATGCACCTCTTCTTTTTGAGGCAAAAGGTGACGGATGTTGCAACACCGTTATAAGCGTAATTGCCCCCGGAGAAATGCGTATGCAAAGAATAATGGAGCGTGATTCCATTACTCAGCAGCAGGCAGAAAGCCGAATGAGTATGCAGCACAGCGATGAATTCTATACACTCAAATCTGAATTCACAGTTGTCAATGACGGTAAAACTGACATAAAAAAAGCTCTTGAAGGCTTTGTCAGCAAATATCTCAGGCAGGTGATGTAATGGCAAAAAAAGAGCAGAAAAGCAAGCTTGTCAATTTTCTGATAGTGTGTCTTGTTGCTGTTATTGTTTTTCTCAGCGGCAGAATAATATATGATACTGCACTTGAATATCTGTATCCGAGGAAATATTCCGAATACGTTGAAAAATATGCAGAAGAATATGATATAAGTGAAATTCTTCTTTATTCGGTCATCAATACGGAAAGCAGTTTTGACCCTGAAGCAGTTTCAAGTGTAGGTGCAAGAGGTCTTACTCAGATTACGGAAGACACCTTTAACTGGCTGCTTATGAAAACGGGTGAAGATTACAGTTTTGATGATTTATTTGAGCCTGAAATTTCAATTAAATACGGTGCATATTTTCTGTCAATACTGCAGAATGAATATGCCATAACAGAAACTGTTGCGGCGGCATATCACGCAGGAATGGGCAATGTTTCATCGTGGCTTGAAAATCCCGAGTATTCTGATGACGGAGTAAGGCTTAAAACAATACCTATTTCAGACACGGCACATTATGTGGATAAAATAATAAATGCAATGGAAAAATACAACAGTATATATTATACGGAGGAATAAAAAATGGATAAAACTTATATTGAGGAAATGAGAGAAAAACTCTTTTACAACCCCAAACACGCATCAAAAGTAATCAGCGCTGATGAAACAGAAACTGCAGACGGTTTCTGCGAAGGCTACAAGGAATTCCTTGACAAGAGCAAAACAGAAAGAGAAGCAGCGGCAGAAATCATCGCAATTGCAAAAGCAAACGGCTACACAGAATTCATTCCCGGTGAAAAATATTCAGCAGGTGAAAAGATTTATTATAACAACAGAAATAAGTCTGTTATCCTTTGCGTAATCGGTAAGAGAAGCATTATTGACGGTGTAAAGATTGCTGCAGCTCATATCGATTCACCCCGTCTTGATCTTAAACCCAATCCGCTTTATGAGGACAGTGATATGGCTCTTCTCAAGACTCATTACTACGGTGGTATCAAGAAATATCAGTGGACAGCTATTCCTCTTTCACTTCACGGTGCAGTTATTCTTAGAGACGGCTCAACAGTCAATGTCTGCATCGGTGAAGATGATAACGATCCCAAGTTTGTTATTACAGACCTTCTTCCTCACCTTGGCGGTGAACAGAATAAGAGAACTCTCAGAGAGGGTATCAGAGGCGAGGAGCTTAATGTTCTTGTGGGAAGCCGTCCTTTCAAGGATGATGACAGCGCAGAAGCAGTAAAATTCAATATTCTCAGCATTCTTTATGAGAAGTACGGTTTCACAGAGGCAGATTTCCTCTCTGCTGAACTTGAAGTTGTTCCTGCATTCAAGGCAAGTGATATCGGTTTTGACAGAAGTATGATCGGTTCATACGGTCACGATGACAGAGTATGCGCTTATCCTGCTGTAATGGCTGCACTTGATACAGAAGAACCCGATTACACAATTATGTCAGTTCTTACAGATAAAGAAGAAACAGGCAGCGACGGCAATACAGGTCTTAACTCTTCATATATGGCATATTTCATCAACTACCTTGCAGCTATGGAAGGTTATGACGGATATGAAGTTATGCGCAAGTCAGAATGTCTCTCAGCAGACGTTACATGTGCTTATGACCCCACATTCTCAGATGTTACAGAGAGAAGAAACACAGCATACATCAACAAGGGTGTTGCTGTTATGAAGTATACAGGTTCAGGCGGAAAAGGCGGCACATCAGACGCTTCTGCAGAGTTTATGGGCAAAGTAAGAGCAATGCTTGATAACGCAGGTATTGTATGGCAGACAGGCGAACTCGGTAAGGTTGATGCTGGCGGCGGAGGAACAGTTGCAAAGTACGTTGCAAAGCTTGATATTGATGTTGTTGATATCGGTGTTCCCGTTCTTTCAATGCATGCTCCTTACGAAACAGTTTCAAAGCTCGATGTCTATATGGCATACAAAGCTTTTGCTGAATTCTTCAAGCAGTAATAAAAATTATCCCTATGATTCTTTCATAGGGATTTCTTTTTTCGTTGACAAGTTTTTATACGGGGTTTATAATTGAATCAAAAGTGTGGGAGGTTATATTATGGCTAAAACGTGTGATTTTTGCGGAAAACAACTCGGTTGGGGCGAAGGACAATACAAAAATCTGAAAGAAGGTAGCAACGAAGCTCGTTTATGTGATAATTGTTTTTCGCAGTTCAGAAATTTGCCAAATACGAATGATAAAATAAAAACAAAAAATTCTGTTTGTTGGGCAAAAGAAATTCTTGATAAAAATAAGTTCAATAAGGATTTATATAATGATTTTTGTGAGCAGATTGCTTTTGCTGAAGAAATAATGGAAACATTACCGGAAGTAGAAATTGTTACAGAAAACAAGCATAAACCTGAGCAAAAAAGTTTAATTGAAAATAATATAACATCTCAAGTGTTTACAAACAATATTAATAAAATTAAAGAAAACGTAAACAAAATCAGAGAATCCGATAATTCAAATAAAATAAAAGAAACCATATTTCCTGAGATGGTGAACAATTTTAATAATTCGTCTACATGGACAGGGATTCTTAAAATTGTTGCAGTTGTATTGATAGTTGCTATGAGTATTACAGGAATTGCTGTGGGTGCTATGATAGGAGATGCCGGAGCAATGCCCGTTTTTGGCGCATTCGTCGGTTTGATTCTGGGGCTTCTTGTGGGTTTTGTAAGTGCCAGTGTGATTATGATTTTTGTAGGTATGGCAGAAGATATAAAAGCTACCCGTGAATATGCAAGACAGATAAGAAATATGATGAATGATAATAATAAATAAGAATTAAAAGGCAGGAATCAGAATTCTACCTTTTTTGAATGTATAAATATGCATATATTCTGTATAATTTGCTGTTTTATACAATATTTATGCATAAAATTGTACAATTATTTATCTTTTTGGGTATTGCAAAATGTGTCGCAGGGTATTATAATATATCACAGAAAAAAACAAAAGAGGTTTTCACAATGAATAAAAAAGATATCAAAAAAGTTGTTCTCGCTTATTCAGGCGGACTTGACACATCAATCATCATTCCCTGGCTCAAGGAAAACTACAACAACTGTGAAGTTATTGCAGTTTCAGGTGACGTAGGACAGGGTACAGAGCTTGACGGTCTTGAAGAAAAGGCTATCAAGACAGGAGCTTCAAAGCTCTACATTCTTGACCTTAAAGAAAAGTTCATCACAGACTACATCTGGCCCACACTCAAGGCTGGTGCAGTTTACGAAAAGGATTACCTCCTCGGTACATCTTTCGCACGTCCCATCATCGCTAAGGAAATCGTAGAAATCGCTAAAAAAGAAGGCGCAGACGCTATTTGCCACGGCTGTACAGGTAAGGGTAACGACCAGGTTCGTTTCGAACTTACAATCAAGGCTTTCGCTCCCGAACTTGCTATCATCGCTCCCTGGAGAGAATGGTCAATCAAGTCTCGTGAAGAAGAAATCGAATACGCAGAAGCTCACAACATTCCTCTTAAGATAAACAGAGAAACAAACTACTCAAAGGATAAGAACCTCTGGCACCTTTCACACGAAGGTCTTGACCTTGAAGATCC
>JAZTWP010000071.1:0-53533 GCA_045636025.1 Acutalibacteraceae bacterium
AACCGTAACGGTATGAATATGGTTATTGACTTAAAGCGTGATGCAAATCCTCAGGTTATTCTCAATCAGCTCTATTCATTCACACAGATGCAGATAAGTTACGGTGTAATTCTCCTTGCACTTGTAAACGGTGAGCCTAAAATCCTTACACTCAAGGAAATTCTTCAGCATTATATTGACCATCAGTGTAATGTTATCATCAGAAGAACAAGATTCAGACTCCGCAAGGCAGAAGAAAGAGCACACATCGTTGAAGCACTTATCAAAGCTCTTGATATTATCGATGAAGTTATTGCACTTCTGAAACAGTCAAAGAGTGTTCAGGAAGGTAAACAGGCTCTTATGGATACCTTCGGTTTTGATGAAATTCAGGCAACACACATTGTTCAGATGCGTCTCGGTCAGCTTACAGGTCTTGAAAGACAGAAGCTTGAAGACGAAATGGCAGATCTTATGGCTAAAATTGCCGAATATCATGAGATTCTTTCAAACCATTCAAAGGTTCTTGAAATCATCAAGGGTGAACTTACAGAAATCAAGGATAAATACGGTGACGACAGAAGAACAGAGATTCAGAATATCAGCGGTGAAGTTGATATTGAAGACCTCATTCCCGAAGAAAACTGTATTTTCACACTCACAACAATGGGTTATATCAAGCGTCAGCCCGTTGACACTTACAAGCTTCAGAGAAGAGGCGGTAAGGGTGTTATCGGTATGACAAGAAGAGAAGAGGACTTTGCAGAAACAATGTTCTCCTGCTCAACCCACGATTATATTATGTTCTACACCACAAAGGGTAAGGCTTACAGACTCAAGGGTTACGAAATTCCCGAAGGCAGCCGTACAAGTAAGGGTATGAACATTGTAAACCTTCTTCCTCTTGAAGCAGACGAAAAGGTTTCTGCAATGATCCGTATTCCCAAAGATGGCAACGAAGAAGAACTCTTCCTTTGTATGTTCACAAGAAAGGGTATCATCAAACGTTCAGCCCTTTCAGAGTATAAGACAATCCGTAAAACAGGTATCATCGCAATCAATCTTGATGAAGATGACGAACTTGCATGGGTTAAACTCACTCACGGTGACGATGATATTCTTCTCGCAACAAAGAAGGGTATGTGTATCCGTTTCAATGAAAATGATGCACGTCCCATCGGCAGAACAGCAAGAGGTGTAAGAGCTATAAGCCTTAAGGAAGGCGATGAAGTAGTCGGTATGGATATTATCACCGATGACAGCGTGATTCTTACCGTAAGTGAAACAGGTTACGGCAGAAGAAGCATGGGTTCAGATTACAGAGTCCAGACAAGAGGCGGTCTCGGTCTTATCAACTACCGTACAGAAACATACGGTGATGTTGCAGCACTCAGAGTTGTAAATGATAATGAAGATATCATCATTATTTCTTCAGACGGTGTAATCATCCGTATTCCTGCAGACAGTATCAGTATTTTTGCAAGACCTTCAAAGGGCGTAAGAGTTATGAAGGTCAAAGACGAAGAAAGAGTTGTTACTCTTACAAATATTGAACATTCAGACGAAGAAGCAGAAGCTGAAACAGATACAGAAGCTTCACAGGAAACTGCAGAAACAGAAGAATAATTTCAGCATTTTCGTTTGACGGGAGATAAAATTATGCAGAAAAGATACGATGTCAGTGAAGTAGTTGAAATTCCTCAGAATAACAAAAAGAACATTGTCAAAAAAATCGTCATTTCTGTTTTATTGATTTTACTTGCACTTATTTTTATAGGAATTGTCGGAGTTCTTATTTATATCAACTCAATCGGTATCAATTATGTTGATACCGAAGACAGTTCAGTAGGTGATAATCAGAATGACGCAGTTCTTTTTGAGGACCTTGCTGAAGAAGAAATTGATGAATATTATGATATTATTACTACAATAAGAGATAATTCAGATATTTCTGCAACTCTTCGTAATTGGTATACAAACGGCGGCGACCATATGTCGTCAACAAATGTTATAAACATTCTCATTGTCGGTATAGATGCATCAGGCGGAGTGCCTATGCAGGGCAACAGTGACGTAATGATGCTTGCATCAATCAATAAGAAAGAACAGAAAATCACTCTTTGTTCTTTCCTTCGTGACAGTTACACTTATTTTGAAACATCAAGCGGCAACGGATATTATTCAAAGCTCAATGCTGCTTATGCAAACGGTGGTGCAGACTGTCTTGTAAGAGCAATCGAAAACAACTATAAAATAGACATTGATTATTTTGTTGCGGTTGACTTTGAAGCTTTTGTTAATGTTATTGATGCAATCGGCGGTATAAATCTTAACCTTACCGAGCAGGAAGCACGTGCAATGGAAAACTATGCAGGTATTTCAGGTATTCCTTACGGTGAAAACACACTTCTTAACGGTGAACAGGCTCTTCTTTACTCAAGAATGAGAAAGATTTATACAACAGGTGACGTTCACAGAACAGAAAATCAGAGAAAAGTTATAAATGCTATCATCAAAAAGAGCAGAACTCTCAGTATCGGCGATCTCAATACTGTTGTTCAGACTCTCGGTCAGTATGTGTATACAGACTGTCCGTCAACCAAGATAATTTCAATGGGTACAAACGCAATTCTCGGTAAATGGTATAACTTCCAGGTTTATTCAATGGAAGCACCTCCTGAATCTGCAAGAGAAGCTTATAACGGTAACACCTGGATGTGGATTGTTGACTATCCTTATTCAGCTCAGTATGTTCAGAAACAGATATACGGTGAAACAAATATCGTAATTCAATAATTTATAATGCATTTTGCATTAAAAGGAATGATAATTATGTTCAATCATACAAACTTAAGCGGCAGAGTAGCAGTAGTAACAGGCGGCGGCGGAGTTCTTTGTTCAGGTTTTGCAAAGGACCTTGCTTCTCAGGGTGTTAAAGTTGCTGTTCTTGACCTTAATGAAGAAGCAGCAAAGGCAGTTGCTGATGAAATCGTTGCAAACGGCGGCACAGCAATCGGTGTTGCTTGTAACGTTCTTGAAAAGGAAAGCCTTGAAGCTGCAAGAGAAGTTATCAATGCACAGCTCGGCACTTGTGATATCCTTGTAAACGGTGCAGGCGGAAACAATCCCAAGGGCACAACTTCAAAGGAAAAACTTGAACTCTGCGATATCGCAGAAAAGGCAGAAGGCGTAAAGACTTTCTTTGACCTTGACCCCAAGGGTATTGAGTTTGTTTTTAATCTCAACTTCCTCGGTACACTTCTCACAACTCAGACATTTGCAATTGATATGGTAGGCAAAGAGAATGCAACAATCATCAATGTTTCATCAATGAATGCATTCCGTCCTCTCACAAAGATTCCCGCATATTCAGCAGCAAAGGCAGCAGTTTCAAACTTCACACAGTTTATGGCTGTTCATTTCTCAGATGTAGGTATCAGAGTAAACGCAATTGCTCCCGGTTTCTTCTCAACAAACCAGAACAAAGCTCTTCTTTTCAATGAAGACGGTTCACTTTCTCCCAGAAGTGAAAAAATCATCGGTCACACACCTCTCGGCAGATTCGGCAAACCCGAAGACCTTACAGGTTCACTTCTCTTCCTTGCAGACGAAACTTATTCAGGCTTTATCACAGGCGTGATTCTTCCTGTTGACGGTGGTTTTGCATCATACTCAGGTGTCTGATTGTAAATTCTTGTTTATTGACAGTGGCACTTTGAATAAAGTATAATTCTTCTCACAGAGAAAATATTGCAGGAGGAATCATTATGAAGGCAATAAAAAGAGTATTTTTACTTGTTTTGACTTTAATTATGATTTTCGGTACTGTTTCTGCAACAGCTTTTGCAGCAGGCAGTTTCGGATATATATATTCAGATGATAATCAGACTTCAGTATACATCAGTTCTTTCAGCGGAACAGTTGATAAGGACGGATATATTGAGATTCCTGATGAAATAAACGGACTTACAGTTGTAGGTATTTCATCAGGTGCATTCACAGATGTATCAGGTCTCAAGGGTCTTTATCTGCCCGAAACAGTTACAAAAATTGAAGATGGTGCTTATAACGGCACAGTTGAACTTGTAACAAAAGAAGATAAAGATGAAGGTTCAGAAGATTGGTTTGAAAATCATAAGCACGATTACATCATAAGCGGTTCAACTCTTGTAAGCTATAAGGGTAAGGATGAAGTTATTTCAATTCCTTATAACTGTACATCAATTGCAGACGGTGCTTTCAAAAACAATGACAACATAAAGACTGTTTATATTGAAAAAGAACTCAAGAAAATCGGTGACAGCGCATTTGAAGATTGTGATAATCTTGAAAATGTTGTTGCAGGCAACGGTGTTTATAGCCTTGATATCGGCAAAAACGCATTCAAAGGCACACCCTGGCTTGAAAATTTTCCCTCTGATCTTGTTTCTATCGGTACAACACTTGTAAAATATAAGGGAACTGATACTTTTGTTATAATTCCCAATGTTTATACAGCTATTGCTGAGCAGGCTTTCTATTCAGGCGATAACACAAGTTCAGTTGCATATAAAGTAAAAGTTCCTGTAACAATTGATACTTTTGCTGATGATTGTTTCTTCCTTTATGATTCCATTACAAAAGTTTATCCCGAACTTGTAATTTTTGAAGGTTCAACTGCAGAGACTTTCTGCAAAGGCGCAGGTCTCAGCTATTCTTATGCTGCATTGCCCGGTGACGCTGACAGCAACGGTTCAACAAATGCTACTGATGCACGTTATGTTCTACGTATTGCAGCAAAGCTTGAACGTCCCGTTATTGATGAAGCTCTTCTTGAAGTTGCAGATATCACAGGTGACGGCAAAATAAACGCAGAAGATGCAAGACTTATTCTCAGAGTTGCAGCGAAGATTGATGAATATGCAGCAGAAAAGCTTCTTTCAATGCCCAGAAGCGAATATGAGATTCTTTTTGCTTCAACACATGCTCTTGCAGGTGCAAGAAATTACGGTGCTTCATATTCAAAATATGCATATGGTGAAATATCTGATGTTGATATGAATCACAACTCAACTCTCTATTTTGATATTTTCAAAAACGAACTTACAAGCAAGAAAAATGCTGCAACAGAAACTTTTGCAAAAGATTCTCAGGCAGCTTATGATAATCTTTTTGAAATTTCACTTATTGACGGTACAAAAATCGAAAATGCAACCTGCCGTGTAAAAGACAGTAATTACATTCTCACAATGACCCTTGAAGATGAATATTTTGAGGGTAAAGATGTTGATGCTGTTTCATATACAAGCCAGATGTTCCCCGTTGATTCAGTTGCTCATTTCACAAACAAAGTAAAGAGTAAATACTGGTACAACAGCAGTCTTGATTACAATATGACTTATCGTGATTGTACTATTGAACTTCAGGTTGAAATTTCAACAGGCAAACTTGTTCTTCTTACAGCTACAATGAATTATGACTTTGAAATCACAGGCAAATTAGGCGGAATTCAGATAAAGGGTTCAAACGGCCCTGCAACTGCAACAAGAACAGACTATATCAGATGCAGTAATTTCAATTATTTCGGATATTGATAAAATCACAAAACGGCAGTCAGACTGCCGTTTTTTCTTTTATCTCTTTTTTGTCTTTACATCGATAAATTTTTTTGTTATTATTGAATTAACTTATTATTTTCGTTCTGAAAAGGAGAATAAAAATGGAAATCAAAGTTGTATCATCACTTGCAAAGGTTTTCCCCAACGAAATCTGCGGTGATTATGAGATTGACACTCTCAGCTGTCTTAAAAATGAAAAGATATCATTTCAGATTGTTGTAAAAAGTGAAAAAGCAGTAAAAGTTGCTTGCTCATCAGATTGCAGTAATATTTCATTTTATAAAGTAATTTCTGTTCCTGCAAATTATATTGCTCAGGAAGATCATGACGATTATTATGTCCGCAATGCAATGAAGGGTTATTATCCTGATGTTCTTGTGCCTGCAGACGGTGAAATTAATGTTCCCGAAAACGATTACACATCTCTCTGGTGCGAATACAAAGGTGCTGACGACAAAGAAATCTGCGTAGTTCTTAAAACAGCAGATGAAGAAAAGAAAGTTGTTCTCAAAACTCAGATTGCCGCAACAGAGCTTAAAGAACAGACTCTTACATGTACAAACTGGTTCCATTCAGACTGCCTTGCAGACTTTTACAATGTTCCCGTATGGAGCGAAGAACATTGGATGTATATTGAAAACTTTATGAAGCAGGCAAATGCTCACGGTATCAACTTTATTCTTACTCCCTTGTTTACTCCTCCTCTTGATACAGCAGTCGGCGGTGAAAGAACAACAGTTCAGCTTGTTGATGTCACAAGAAAAAATTATCAGTATACTTTCGGTTTTGAAAAGCTCAAGAGATGGATTGATATTGCTTTTGCATCAGGAATGAAATATATTGAATTTTCACATCTCTTTACTCAGTGGGGTGCGTCTCATGCTCCCAAGATTATGGCTGAAACAACAGATGGCTACAAGAGAATTTTCGGATGGGAAACAAATGCTCACGGAAAGAGATATACAGAATTTCTCCGTCAGTTTGCAAAGGCACTTATTGCATTTATAGATGAACAGGGTATCCGTGATAAGGTTATGTTCCATACATCAGATGAACCTGCAAAGGAACACTATTTCAAATATAAGAAATCTGCAAAAATAATGAATGAGCTTTTCGGTGAATTTAAGAGCATTGATGCTTTATCATCTTTCATATTCTTCAAGAATGGTCTTGTTAAGAATCCGGTTCCCTGCATCAATGATATTGAAGATTTTGCAGGAAAGGTGCCTGAACTCTGGACATATTATTGCTGTTATCCTCATAAGGACAATATGCCTAACCGTTTTATCGGTATGCCTTCACTCAGAAACAGAGTTCTCGGTTTCATTATGTATAAGTATGACGTAAAGGGATTCCTTAACTGGGGTCTCAACTTCTACAATACACAGTATTCAAAAGAGCACATCAATCCCTTTGAAGTTACAGACGCAGGCGGAAAGTTCCCCGCAGGTGACTCATTTGTACTTTATCCCGCAGCCGACGGCACAGCTTACGCATCACTCCGTTTCAAAGTTTTCTACGATGCAATTCAGGATTACGAAGCACTCAGACTCCTTGAAAAGAAAATCGGAAGAGAAGCAACAATCGAACTTCTCGAAAAGGGTCTTGACAAGCCACTCGACAACAAGACATATCCCCATTCTGAAAAGTGGCTTATTGAGAAGAGAAACGAAATCAATGCAATGCTGTAATATTTAAGGTGATTTTATGTTGTTGACAAATCCTTGTGTTTTTGCTGCAGGTGATACATATCAGATTTTTGTTCCTGTAAAGAATGAATCTGTAATGTGGATAAAAATCGGCGAAAAAAATTATTATGATGAATCAAACGGTGTACTGCGCTCACTTTCAAGAGTGCATAAGATAACCGTGCCTATGAAAGCACTTGACGAAGCAAAGAAATATACTGTTTATAATCAGGAAATCAAAGGCAGAAGAAAACCATATTTCAATAAAATGAAACCCGTGCAGGAGTATACATATGATTTCAGACCTGTTGAGGGTGATGAAGTCAGATGTTATCATATTGCAGACACGCATAACAGAGTAGAGGAGCCGATAAAGGCTGCTGAGGTTTTTGGTGAAATTGATTTTCTTATTCTCAACGGTGATGTACCCAATGATTGCGGAAAAATAAAATATTTCAACAGTATTTATGAAATTGTGGGCAGAATCACAGGCGGTAATATCCCTGCAGTTTTTGTTAGAGGCAATCACGATATCAGAGGCAGTTATGCTGAGATTTTCGGTGATTACATCCCCACAATAAACGGCAATACTTTCTTCACATTCAGAGTAGGCAACATCTGGGGGCTAGCTCTTGACTGCGGTGAAGACAAACCCGATTCACATCCTGAATACGGAGATACAATCTGTTGTCACGCATTCCGTGAAAGAGAAACAGAGTTTATTGAAAAGGTTGCAGACTGCCCTTGTCATAAGGATGAAACAATAATGAAAAAACTTCTTGTTGCGCACAATCCTTTTACAATGCGTTATCCCGAGCCTTTCAATATTGAAGAAGAGATGTATACATACTGGGCAAAGGTTATAAAAGAAAAAATCAGACCCGACCTTATGATATGCGGTCATCTTCACAAAACGGGTGTGCATCCCGTGGGCGGTAAGCTTGATGCATTCGGTCAGCCCTGTACAATGATTGTTGGCTCGAAACCCGATAAAGGCTACTACAAAGGTGTAGGATATATATTCAGAAAAGACTCAACTGATGTTATCTTCACCGACTCTGACGGCAATACAGAAGAAACTCAGACTGTAAATTAAAAACGGCATAAAATAAGCTGCAGACCATTAGCCGAGTGTTCGTAAGGACACTCGGCAGTTTTATTCGCCATACGGCGAGTTATATTGCTACGCAGTTATATTATGCTTCGCATAGTTTTATTGTCCTTCGGACAGTTGTGCGAATAAAATAACACTGAAGCCGTAAGGCTTCAATAGCACTTTTGATTTATCAAAAATATCACTGCAAATTTTAATTTGCAATATCACTTATACATACTGAAGAAATTGTTTTCAGCTTAGGATAATTTAATTCAAAGTATATAACCCACTATGACACTTTCAATTCGAAAGTGTTACTTTTATATAAAAAAATATTAGGAGAAACTTCGTTAAAAAGTTTCTCCCAATATTTTTTGTCTGTCCTTAACAACTTTGCCTTTTAAGGTCTACAGCTTTTTTAATATTCAATTTCTGTGAAATCTGTGATATCAACTATTCTTGCTTTTATTTCACCGAGGATTTTTATATTGGCTGTTATGTCAATATTCATTGTCATATTGACAGATTCTACATTCAGACTATCGGGATTGTAAATAAGTGTAACTGTACAATCGGTATAGTTGAAATCAATTTTATTCAGAGCAAGCTCTGAAACAGCTGTTATTGATTCAAGTGCGTCGTAAGTGTCAAAAACTGAGTTTGTGATGCTTGAAGATGTTTCTGCACCTGCAGAAAGAATAGGCGGATTCAATTCATCTTTAAGAGTCATCACGATTTTGTAATTTCCGTCATCCAGCACTTCGCAATATGCATTTTTGATTGCTGTTGTGTCTGTAAGAATGCATCCGTATGAAGATTCGGGGAGTGGAAGATGCTGAGAATTTCCCGCATCATAAACGATATTTTCTGAAGCTGTTTTTGAAGTTACGTATCTTTCAATTATCGGCAGAACAAAATCAGCCACAGCACCGAGATTCTGATATTCTTTGGGCAGATTCTGATATCTTGAAAATGTAAATGCAGGTGAATCTGTTTTGAGCTTATTCATAACAGTTGTGTATTCTGTAAGAATCTTATCATATGTGAGAAGTTCACGGTCTGTTTTTATTGTTCTCTTGTTTCCGTCAACATCAAGAACAGACATTTCTGTTGTTCCTTTTCCCTCTTTTATCTCTTCGCCCTGCGCATCGGTTATTGTTTCTCTGCCTGAAAATACATCATTTTTAACAAGCACAACAAAAAGGCTGATTGTCAGAGTCACAAAAACAACAAGAAGGGAAATGAGAATAATCATTTTATTTTTGTTGCTGTTTGTTTTGTTTTTTGCAGGTGAAAGAACGGGAGGAGTCTGAACAACCTGAGGTTTTTCAATAACAGGCACAACTTTAGTTTCCTGCTTGACTTCATTTACAAATTCAACACCGCATATTTTACAGAAACGTGAATCTTCATCTATCACACTTTTGCAATTTGGACAAATCATCAGAATTCCTCCATTAACATATCACCGAAAAATGTTCCGAATGTTGTTTCTGCGTAACCTTTGAGTGTAAGGTGGTCTGCAGGTACAGATGTTGAATAATAATCAATTACCATCTGTGTAACGGGATTGCCTTTACCGTCAAACTGTTCTATCTGGATTATTGTTCCGTCCTGAATAAAGAATTTGAACTGCTGATCATCGGTTTTATAGAAATAGCAGACACCGGGATTGTTGTTTATTGTTACATCGTAAACGCTGTCAAGGTGATTCTGCATATCATTAGTTGTTGCAAATTCAAAATTGAAGAAATCTGCTTCAAGACCCATAAAGCTCATAAGAGCATCACTGAGAACAACATACTGACGAAGAGCAGGTCTTTTGAAATAGACAACACCGTCAAGACGCATCATTGCAATTTCAAAACCGTCAAGGTTACCCATTGCTTCAACATCGTTTCCGTCGCAGGAAATTGTGAAAGCATCTCCCGGGCCGTTTTTGTCATACATTGCGCCTTTGATATAGAATTTCTTTTCAAAGAAAGCTTTTATCTGTTCTTCAGCCTGAGAAGTCTGCTGAGTGTTTGCTGTGGGAAGTTCTTCCTGTGATGAAGAATTTGTTGTAGGTTCAACAATATTATTGGGGCTGTAGCTTCCTACATAATTGTTAAGCATTGTTGTTGCTTCTGCGAGAATCTCGTCACGCCAGCTGATATATTCTTCATCTGTGTTCATTTCTGCATAATAATCATCTATATTATATCCGCCTTCATCTGAAGAAAGTTCTTCACCTGCAGGGGGAGTTGTCTTATCGCCTTTAACAGCATAAAAAACAATGCCTGCAATAAGTGCAACAGAGAGAACACAGATAACGATGATAAAAGGAATTTTTGCTTTGGGGTTTTCTTCAGAGCCTTTTACAACAGTTATTTCATCGGCATCAAAAGATACTTCATCAAATTCAAATTCGCTCTCGATGATATCATCGGGCTGATTGTTTATTTCATTTTCGGGTATATTTTTATTTTCATCCATTTTTTGTTCCTCCGTTACATAAGTGATGATAAGAAAGATATCATATTTGTCTTTGAATAACCTTGAAAAGTGAGCATACCGTCAGGAATTTCTGCTGTAAACTCGTCAGCTATAAGAATATTCTGAGCTGTGCCGTCATTATCAAATAAAGCCATCTGAAGGATGTTTTCTTTATCTGCAATGAATTCAATGTGACATTTTTCGTTTTTGTAAATGTAGCAGATTGCTTCATTTTCATTGAAGACAGCTTTTTTCACGGCTGTGGGATTCTCTGAATCAATACCGTTTGAGTTGAATGAGAATTTAAGAGTTGTTGCATCAATACCTACCATTTTCTGAAATGATGCAGTAAGCTGAGTGAATTTTTTAGTATCCGGATTGAGCATATATGTTTTTGAATCAGATTGCATAATTGAAATGTCTTTGCCGTCAAGCTCTGAGTAAATCTGAAAATCATTGCCGAGCATTGCGATTTCCATTGGAGTTTTTTCTCCGCCTGCAATCATTTCACCGTCAAAATAATATGTACCTGCCAGAAATGAGGAGATTATGCTGATTACTTTTTCAGAAGCAATAGCATCTTCCTGAGTCACAACAGTTGTTTTTTCGAGATAAGCGTCCGCATTGACAGACGGAGCTTTCGGTTTTGTAGGTGTTGCAGAAACCTGAGGCTTTGTGATTTCGGGTTTGACTGCTGACTGTGCAGAAAAGAACAATGAATGCTCAAGAAGTGCATCTTCAAGCTCTTCATTGAGTCCTTCAAAAGAAACATCAAAGTCTTCCGTGAATGTTACAGGCACGGGAGGCTCTTTTTTTACGGGAGAATCATTCTCTTGGGGGATAAGCTCTTTCTGTACAAAAGGCTCAGGTTCAACTGTCTTTTTCTTTTTGCTTATGATAACAAAAATGATAACGGCAGCTATAACAACAGCCGCAACTATTATGATTAATTTTTCCATTGTTTTTCTTCTTTCTTTTTATGAAAATACTGCTGATAACAATACTACTTTATTATATAATATCATAAATATATATGCAATTCAACATTAAAATAGTACCCAAACATACATTGATATCGTTGACAAAAAATAACTGCAATGATATAATTAAAAATTGAACAAATATGTATTAATATCGATTTATAAGATTAAGAGGGTAGTTATGGGAGTTTTCAAATCGGTTGCGACCGTATTGACTGAATTATGGCAGAATAAAGTCAGACTTTTCAGACTTGCAAGATATGAACTTAAAAATCAGCACGGAGGAACATTCTTCGGTTTCCTCTGGAATTTCCTGAGTCCTGCACTTCAGGTGCTTGTTTACTGGTTTGTTTTCTCAGTAGGTCTCAGAAGAGGTAACGATATCCAGGGTGTGCCTTATATCGTGTGGCTTGTTATCGGTATCATCGTCTGGTATTACATAAATCAGGCAATGCTCGGTGCTGATAATTCAATCATCAGCTTTGTAGATGTGCTTAAACGAATGAAATTCCCGTTATCAATTGTCCCCGTGAAAACTGTTGCTTCAAACTTCATCACTCACGTCTGCTCACTTGTGATTGTTTTTGTGGTGGTGCTCATTTCAGGCAGTTCATTCAGCTCAAGTATATGGCTTCTGCCTTACTATATTTTTGCAACTACAGTTTTTATTTCATCTTACGCTCTTATTTCTTCTTCAATAAATGTTTTATTCAGAGATTTTCATAACTTTTCAAACACAGCACTCAGATTTCTGTTTTTTGTTTCACCCGTAATGTGGCAGCCCGCAAAAGATGATGCATTTCTTAATATTTTTATGAAAATCAATCCTTTTGCATATATTCTCAACGGCTACCGTGACACAATTCTTTACGGTTGGAATTTTGCAGAGAATCTTGAAACAGGTCTCATTTTCTGGGCAGTCACAATCGCAATGTTTATCACAGGTTGTGTTATGCATATGAGACTCAGACACAAGTTTATAGATTTGCTGTAAGGAGGTTGTACAATGAGTGAAAATCAGATAATTACCGCACCCGAAACAGAAAATGTTGTAGTATGCAAAAATATTGTCAAAGACTATCCGTTGTATTCCTCTGCTGCATCAAAAATAAAGGGTCTTCTGCTGCAGAAAAGCGAAACAAAAACATTCAGAGCGCTTGATGATATCAGCATCACCATGAAAAAAGGTGAATGTATGGGACTTATCGGTCTCAACGGTAGCGGAAAATCCACTCTTGCAAGCATTATCACCGGTATTACAACACCCACATCAGGTACAGTTGATGTCAAGGGTGAAGTAAGTATGCTCTGTGCAAGATCAGGTATGCGCTCACAGCTTTCGGGCATTGATAATATAAGATTCAAGTGTCTGCTTATGGGTTATACAGACAAGCAGATAAATGAACTTGAAAAAGAGATTGTTGAATTTGCAGATATCGGTATTCACATTAACCAGCCTGTAAAAACATACTCAAGCGGTATGCGTTCAAGACTCGGTTTTGCAATTGCAGTACATATTGACCCCGATATTCTCATTATCGACGAAGCACTTTCTGTAGGTGACTCAAGCTTTACAGACAAGTGTCTCAAAAAAGTTGACGAATTCAAAGAAAAAGGCAAGACAATTGTGTTTGTAAGTCACGCTGTTTCTGCAATGACAAGTTTCTGCGACAGAATTGCATGGCTCCATTACGGAAAGATGGTCGGTGAAGGTCTGCCTGATGATATAATCAGACCCTATTGTGAATTTGCCCGAGATTTCAATTCAAAAATCGGCAAAGACCAGAAAAAGCTTGTTCCCGATATTGAAGAATACAGAAAAAGATGCGGAATGTAACAGGTGAATGTTATGAACGATGAACTTATAAAACTCAGAGCCGAATACGAAGACCTGCAGAAACAGAATCGGGCTCTTACAGAAGAAAACACAAGACTTGTAGGCATTATTGAAGAATGCCACAGCGAGCTGAATGAACAGATAACAGTGCTTACAGCTGTAAAAGTTGAAATGCGTCGTTATGAAGTACAGCTCAATACCCTTAAATCAGAAAATGCGGATCTGAAAAACAAATTCGCAAAACTGGAAAATAATCCTATCGGAAGAATTTTATTTAAGCTTTACAGAAATCTCAGAGAGATTAAGCACAGAATAAAGGGATGAGCAGAGTATGGATATAAGAACAGTTGACAAACAACTGAAAAAATTGAAAAAGCAGAAGGCTGTTCTTGCACGTGTTCTTGCAGAATACGGTATCGACTGCAACACAATAGCCTCAGATAAATTCAGAACAGATTGCACCGAGCTTAAAAAACTGAAAGTTGCGGCAGTAATGGACCCCTTTACTGTGGGTAACTTCAGAAGCGAATGTGAACTTTTTGAAATTACTTCAGACGATTGGTTCAATCAGCTTGAAGAATGCAAACCTGATTTGTTTTTCCTTGAATCAACATGGCACGGCAAAAACGATTCATGGTTCAAAAAAGTTTCAACGGGCAGTAAAGAGCTTTACGAAATGACATCTTACTGTCACGAAAAGGGCATTCCCGTTATTTTCTGGAATAAAGAAGACCCTGTGCACACAGATGTGTTTATGGCAGCAGCATCCTGCGCTGACCTTGTTTTTACAACAGACTATGACTGCATTGAAAGATACATAAGAACTCTTCAGCACACAAATGTGTATTATCTTTCTTTCTCTGCACAGCCCGTTGTTCATAATCCCCTTGAAATTCACAACAGAAAAGATAAATTCTGCTATGCGGGTACATATTTCCACCGCTACAAAGAGCGTTCAAGAGTTTTTGACGCTTTTGCAGATGCAATTGAAAAGCGCAACGGAATGGAGATTTATGACCGAAACTACGGCTCGGGAAATCTGCAGTATGCATTCCCTGCACGCTATAATAAGATGATTATGGGTAAGCTTGAACCTGAAGATATTCATATAGCTTACAAAGGATATAATTACGGCATCAACACCTGTACCGTAAGCCAGTCTCAGACAATGTTTGCAAGACGAGGTTATGAGCTTCTGGCATCAAACACGGTTACTGTAGGTAACTATTCACTCGGTGTAAAAAATATTCTCGGTGACCTTGCAATTTCAACCGATAATGCAGATGAAATGATTGCTCAGCTCGACAGATTCTGTGCAACACCCGAAATGTACAGAAAATACCGTCTTGCAGGTCTCAGAGAAGTTATGAAGAATCACCTTTGCGAAGACAGACTCGGCTATATTGCCCACAAAGTTTTCGGCAAAGATATGAAAAAGCAGATGCCCTGTATAACAGTTGTTTCCTATGCATCAACAGTCGAAGAAAAGGCGAGAGTCACAGCGGCATTTGAAAGACAGACTTATGACAAGAAGACGCTTGTATTTACAGATGCTGAAAATGTTTCTGTTTCAGACGGTTTTGTTGCATCATTCTCACCCGATGATTATTACGGTGAAAATTATCTTACAGACCTCATTCTTTCAGTAAGATACAGTGATGCAGAGGGCTTCGGTAAGCTCCATTATTACACAAAAGATTCAGACGGTTATACACTCAACGGCACAGAGGGGACATACAAACCCTGCGACAAGCTTTTCAGTACACGTGCTGTTGTGAAAGCAGAAAAAGTTTCTGACATAAATGCTTTTGCAAAGGGAATTGAACTTTCAGGTAATTTCCTTGCGGTTGATGAATTCAACTACTGCAAAAACTGTACAGACGAAAAATGCGAAAAGGTTGACGACCTTGTTATTGAAGATAAGGGCATTCCTCTTGAAACAATTGAGCTTGCCATTGCAAAGGTAAAAGAAAAAGCAATGGAAACTGACATTGTAAGTATATCCTCCAAGGAAATGCAGGAGTCTGTAAGCAATAAAATGAAATCTGTTGAAACAAGCTATCTTGCAGGTAAATTCAAAGTGCTTTCAACATTGTCTGAGGGCGACAGCGAATATATTATGTTCAGACAGCGTTTTGACGTGGCAGATTTTGATGACACGGGCAAGGTAAGCGTTGCTTTCTACGGCACGGGCGACCTTGCGGCAAGAGGATTCTGTATTTTCTACAATGCTGCAGGTGAAAAATTAAGCTCCGTCGGAGGAGTGTGCAACAGAGTTATGAATGTTCAGCTTCCCGAAGGTGCAAAAACATTCTCACTTGCAATAAAAGTCACGGGCGAAGGTCTTCGTGAATTCACACAGACAGTTGTCAGCGGCAATCTTGACGATGGTACGGCAACACCTCTTCTCACAAAGAGTGATACGCTTGTTATTTCAGATTACTATCCCTCTTACGATGCGCTTTATAACCATATGTTTGTGCACAAACGTAATCTTCTTTATCTTGCAAAGGGTAAGAAGACAGATACAATGTGCATCAATATGCGTGATGAAGCAGGCAGCAGAGAGTTTGATAACATCTGCGTCACAAACGGCAGCTCCGACCTTATTGCAAGTGCAATAAAATCGGGAATGATAAAAACCGTCTGTGTGCATTTCCTTAATCAGTATATCTGGGATGCTCTCAAAGAACATCTTGATAAAATAAAACTTGTTATCTGGAGTCACGGCAGTGATATTCAGCTCTGGCACAGAAGAAAATATAACTACACCACAGATGAACAGATCGAAAAAGCTGAAAAATCGTCTGCAAAGAGAGAAAAACTCTGGAAAGAAGTTTTTGAATATTCTGAAAGACACAATATTCACTTTGTTTATGTTTCAGAGTTTTTCAAAAAGCAGATTGAAGAAGATTACGGTGTGAATCTTGATGGAAGATGTTCCATAATTCATAACTGCATCGATACAGAGCTGTTTTCTTATGAGAAGAAATCTCCCGAACAGAGATTCAGAATAATGTCCGTAAAATCATTCAGTTCTCTGACTTATGCAAATGATATAACTCAGAAAGCCATTGAAATTCTCAGCGGTGAGCCTGAATTTTCACAGATGACTTTTGATTTATACGGTGACGGAGAAAGATTTGAAGAAGATACTGCAAATCTTAAAAAATTCTCAAACGTAAATCTGCACAGAGGTTTCCTGACACAGCCTCAGATTGCTTCTCTTCACAAAACTCACGGTATTTACATCGCAACAACACGAATGGATACTCAGGGTGTTTCAAGAGATGAAGCAATGTCTTCAGGACTTGTGCCCGTGGCAAACGCTGTTGCTGCAATTCCCGAATTTGTGGATGAAAACTGCGGTATTTTAGCTCCTGCAGAAGACGCAAAGGCTATTGCAGAGGGAATTCTTAAACTTGTAAGAAATCCCGGATTGTTTATGCAGATGAGTGAAAATGCTGCAAACAAGGTGAGAAGCCTTTCTTCTGAAAAACTCACAATTGATAAAGAAATATCTTTGACAGAATCGAGGAAATAAAAAATGATTAATATTATCGGTCTCGGCTACATCGGTCTTCCCACAGCGCTGATGTTTGCTTCACACGGAGTTGAAGTTGTGGGTACAGACTACAACAAGGAACTTGTTGCAACTCTCAATGCAGGAAGAACAACATTTGAAGAAGCAGGTCTTGATGAGCTTTTTAATGATGCGGTAAACTGCGGCATTAAGTTTTCAACAGAATATCAGGCAACAGATATGTACATTGTTGCAGTGCCCACTCCCTATGATAAGGAATCAAAGAGAATTGACCCTGCATATGTTATTGCTGCCGTAAAGCAGGTTATGAAAGTCTGCCCCAAGGGTGCAACAGTTGTTATTGAATCAACAGTTTCTCCCGGCACTATCGACAGATATGTACGCCCCGTAATTGAAAAGAACGGCTTCGTTATCGGTGAAGATATCAATCTTGTTCACGCACCTGAAAGAATCATTCCCGGCAATATGGTTTATGAGCTTCTTCACAACTCAAGAACAATCGGTGCAGACGACAAAGCTATCGGTGAAAAGGTAAAAGAGCTTTATGCTTCATTCTGTCAGGGTGAAATCGTTGTAACAGATATCAGAACTGCAGAAATGACAAAGGTTGTTGAAAACACATTCAGAGATATCAACATTGCTTTTGCAAACGAACTTGTAAAAATCTGCAGAAGCGACAATATGGATGTTTATGAAATCATCAGAATTGCAAACAAACATCCCAGAGTAAATATTCTTTCACCCGGCCCCGGTGTTGGCGGACATTGTATCTCCGTTGACCCCTGGTTCCTTGTAGGTGACTATCCCACATACTCAAACCTTATCAAGCAGGCAAGACTTATAAATGACTCAATGCCCGATTTTGTGCTTGAAAGAATTTATAACATTATGAAAGAAAACGGCATCAAGGAGGTTGCAAAGGTCGGTTTCTACGGTCTTACATACAAAGAAAATGTTGACGATGTCCGTGAAAGCCCCACTCTTCAGATGCTTGAGAGTATGGAAAGACACCTTGCGCACGGTGTAAAGGTTTATGACCCCTTCATCAAGACTGATATGGTTGAAAATCAGTATCATGATTTTGATGCATTCCTTAATGATGTTGAACTCGTTGTCCTTCTTGTAGGTCACGATGAAATCAAAGAAAATATGGACAAGCTCAAGGGCAAGATTATTCTTGACACAAGAAATATCTGCACACTTGAGGGTACATACAGACTGTAAGGTGAAAATATGAAAACTGTAATGCTTGTTTTTGGTACAAGACCTGAGGCAATAAAAATGTGCCCCCTTGTGCTGGAGCTTAAAAAGAGAGAAAACCTTAAAACTGTTGTATGTGTAACAGGTCAGCACAGACAGATGCTCGATGCTGTTCTCGATACATTCGGTGTTGTGCCTGATTATGACCTTTCAATTATGAAAGACAGACAGACACTTTTTGACATCACAACAAATATCCTTATGGGTATCAAGGGTGTGCTTGAAGAAGTAAAACCCGATGTTGTACTCGTGCATGGTGACACTTCGACAACATTTGTAACTGCACTTGCCTGTTTCTATATGCAGATACCTATCGGTCACGTTGAAGCAGGTCTTCGTACTTACAATATTTATTCACCCTATCCCGAAGAATTCAACCGTCAGGCAGTAAGTATCATTTCAAAATACAACTTTGCTCCCACACAGATGTCAAAGGATAACCTTCTCAGGGAAGGTAAGAGTGAAGATTCAATTTTTATTACAGGTAACACAGCTATTGACGCTCTCAAAACAACTGTCCGTGATGATTACACTCATCCCGAACTTGAATGGGCAAGTGATTCAAGACTTATTATGCTTACAGCTCACAGAAGAGAAAATCTCGGTGAGCCTATGCATCATATGTTCAGAGCTATCAAGAGAATCATTGACGAAACTCCCGATATTAAGGTTATTTACCCCATTCATATGAATCCCGTTGTGCGTGAAGCTGCAAATGAAGTTTTCGGTGACAATGACAGAGTGCATATCATCGAGCCTCTTGACGTGCTTGATTTCCATAACTTCCTTTCACGCTCATATCTTATTCTTACAGACAGCGGCGGTGTGCAGGAAGAAGCTCCTTCTCTCGGTAAACCCGTTCTTGTTATGCGTGACACAACGGAGCGTCCCGAAGGAATCAAAGCAGGCACTCTCAAGCTTGTGGGCACAGATGAAGAGTTTATCTACAATACGTTCAAAACTCTTCTTGAAGATAAATCAGAGTATGACAAAATGAGCAAGGCTTCCAATCCTTACGGTGACGGCAAGGCAAGTTCAAGAATTGCAGATATACTCGAATTCGGCAAAACTGAAGAAATAAACATCTGATAAAACCAAAATTGATATTTTTCTATTTTGCTGTTGCAATTTGGAAATTTATTTGCTAATATATATCTGTATTTTTATATGAAAGGTGACGAGATTATGAAACTCGCTAAAAAAGTTCTCGCAGTTGTTCTTGCAATGTTTATGCTCACAGCTACATTCGCAATGATGTCATCTGCAAATGCTTCAGACTATGTTCTCAAGTTCAATGAAGACGGCAAATTCAAAATCATGATGTTTGCTGACAGCCAGGATGATGAAGATCTTGAAGAAACAACAGTTCAGCTTATGAAAGAAGCTCTTGCAACTTATGAACCCGACCTTGTTATTTTTATGGGTGACAATACTGTTGCTAAGGGTGAATTACAGTCAGACGCTGTTGCTGCTGTTGTTGCTCCCGTTGTTGAAGCAGGCGTTCCCTTCACAGTTGTTTTTGGTAACCACGATCAGGAACAGGGTGTTCCCAATGAATACCTTCTTGCTGAATTCCAGAAATACCCCGGTTGTCTTGCATATGATGCAATTCCTGAGCTTTACGGCTGCGGTAACCACAACCTTCCCATCCTCTCTTCAGACGGAACAAAGACTGCATTCAATCTCTGGATGGTTGACTCAGGTACAACAACAGAAGAAGCAGGCGGTTATGATTACGTAAGAGAAGATCAGATCAACTGGTACAAGGAAACAGCAGCAGCTCTCGCAGCAGAAAACGGCGGCGAAATGGTTCCTGCAATGAGCTTCCAGCATATTATTGTTCCCGAAGTTTATGATGCTCTCGGTATGATTAAGATTCCCGTAGGTCTCGGTGAATGGACATTCGACGGTCAGGCATACCTTCCCGTTCCCAATTTCGGTTCTTTCACAGGTTTCCTCTTCGAGCCTCCCTGCCCCTCACACATCAACGGCGGTCAGTTCGATGCTTGGGTTGAAACAGGCGACGTTATGGCTACATTCTACGGTCATGACCACGTAAACAGCTTCACAACAACTTATGAAGGTATTGATATCACAACTGTTCCCACAGTAGGCTGCAACTCATACAGCAACGATATGAACAGAGGCGTAGGTCTCATCACTCTTGATGAAAACGATCTTTCAACATATGAATACGAAGTTCTTTATATGTATGATTTCGCTCTTGCAGAAGGTTCACAGATTCTTGAATGCGAAGGTGCTCTCAGCAAGTTCAGCTATCAGTTCAACAAGTTCTTCGGCGAACTTCTTGCAAAGCTTCACGCTCTTGTTTCAGGTTTCTCATTTCCTTCTTTTGGTTAATTAATAATACTTGAATAATTCGGATAACCGTGCTATACTTAGCATGGTTATCTTTTTTTATTTGCAGAAATATAAAATCGGAGCGGAGGTGTTGCAGATGCACAATAAAAATTCAGTGAAGCATAGTTTTATCACGATGCTTCTTGTTGTTGTATTTGCGTTTTCACTTCCCGTGAATCTTCTTGCAAAAAACGGTGAGCAGACCGGTGAAAATTCAGGAGTAATCGGTAATCTTCAGACTTATACGTCAGATTTCTCTGTACAGAATAATGTTGTTCCGCTTCAGACGAATTCTTCTGAGGCAAACAGCAATGTCTACAAAGAGGAAGAGACAATGCCCGGCAATGACACGGCAGTTTCCCCCGATGATGTTATCCCCGATATCAATACAGACGATGTTGTTGATGCTGATGACGGTTATAAAGAGCAGAATGGTGTAACTGTTATACCTGCGGTGCTTAATAACTTTATGAGGGATTCTCTATCCTCAATTGTTTCCAAAAAGGTTTATACTTTTTCTGTAGATAAAAAAGGTGTTATTCTCTATGCTTTCAATCATACGGAAAATACTCAGAAAAACTGTCTGTGGTATATCACCCTTTATGAGGAATATTCACCCGACGGCACCGGTAAAACCATTGATTACAGAGTCATAAACCGCACTTCTTACGAAAAGGTAGGTACGGCTGTAAAATCTGCCGCAATCGGTGTTCTTCCCGGTAATTACAGAGTAGAAGTTGAATGTATTTCAGGTTTCACTCAGGATAAATACAATATTATGGTCGGTTTTGCAGAAAATTTCTTTTATGAAGCAGAGCCGAATGATACAAATTCAAGATATAATGATCTTCCGCTGAATGTGACAATGAACGGCTCGGCAAGTGTTCTCCCCGACGGAAAATCAGATGTGGATACATATCTTTTCAGAATTACGGAAAAGGGTTACACCGTTCTTTATTTTGAACACGAAAATGATGCCGAAAACAGCAAGGATAATGTTGCATGGCGCATAACTCTGACCGATGAAAAGGGAAATGAGTATTTTTACACTTCCTCAACAATGGAAAAAGCTATGCTGAACAGCGGTGTTATGGGTCTTCCCGAAGGTTATTATTATGTAACGGTAAGCTCCCATATGTACAGCAATATTGCATATTCTCTGAATGTTTCATTTGTAAGTGACTCTGCAATTGAGAGTGAATTCAACGATACTCAGGAAACAGCAGAAAGAATAGAGGTAAACACAGAAAAAGTCGGCTCAATCACATCAAGATATTCTGTTGCAGACAGAGATTTCTTCACATTTACAATGGAGAATGACGGTTTTGTTGTTGTGGATTTCATTCATGAAGCTACGGCTGACGATAAAGACGGCTGGAATATCACAATTCTTGATTCCAATGGCAAAACGATATATGATTCTGTTTCAAACTGGAATCAGGAAATCCTGCAGACACCGAATATAGGTCTTACAAAGGGTGATTATTTTATCAGAATTGATTCTGATGATATTTATCACAACAGTATGATTTACAGACTCATTCTTCTGACAGTACAGAATACAAACTGGGAAACAGAGTCTAACAACACTCCTGCAGAGGCAGATATTCTTCAGCTTGGCACGACAATCAACGGTGCAATGGTTGAAACAGGTGTCGATTACGACAGAGACTGGTACAGAGTATCCGTTGACACAGCAAGAGAGATTAATGTTTCATTCGGTCACATCAGGACAAATGAAGCAGGCAAAGAAGGCTGGATTGTTTCAGTACTTGATACTTCAGGTAATATCGTTAAGTCTGTTTCAGTTGACTGGGATGTTGAAGAAGTTGATTTTGCTGTCAATGTGGGTGCAGGCGATTACTACATTCTCATTGAAACAGGTCTGTATTTCAACAGTAACAGATATATTCTCAGCGTAAAATAATTCCCATCTGCTTGACTAATAAAAAGATTAATGTTATTATAAAGTATCTATGCAGATAACATTCTCATAAGAGAAAGAGGTTGCAGAAATGAAAAGGATTATAAAATTATTATCTTTCCTGTTTGCACTTGCAGTTTTGCTCGGTTGTATTCCTTCAGGAATCGATGTAAAAGCGGTAAGTGATAACTGGGTAAGTGTATGGGGAACACCTGCTATCCAGAGCGGTATCACTCTGGGTGACAGTGAAGCTATGCATCTTTATGACTATGTTCCCGCAAATTCCACAATCAGAACAATTATCACTCCCACAATGAGCGGAACAAAAGTCAGATTCAAGTTTTCCAATTACTACGGTAAAAAGGATATCACTCTGACAGAAACAACCGTAGCTCAGACAGGCGCAACAAAAGATGTGATAGATACAAGCACTCTTGCATATGTTACCTTCAACGGTGGTCAGAAGTCTGTTAAAATCAAAGCAGGCAGCGAAGTTTATTCAGACCCCATCAATTTCAGTGTGACTGCGCTTAAAGATATCAGTATAAGCACCTATTTCAAAGAAAGAACAGAAATTTATACAGAAGGTCTGTATAACGGTCTTACATATCTTACAGCATCACTCGGCAATAAGACAGCCCAGGAAACTCTTCCTTTTGCTTCCACAAAACTTACATTCACATCAGGTGCAATCACATATTACACAATTCCTTTCCTCACAAGAATGGACGTTTATTCAGCAGACGGATACAGTGTAGTTCTTATCGGTGACTCAACTTTCACCAACGAAATTGCAAGAATGCTTGCAGAGAAACTTCACGGCAACGGCATTCACAACGTAGGTGTTGTTATGTCAGGTATCATCGGTAACGCCCTTAACCGAGACGGTGTAGGTCTTCTCGGTACTGTTTACGGTGAATCTTTGCTTGAACGTTGCGACAGAGACGCTTTTGACGTTGCAGGTGTAAAATATGTTATCGTAAAAATCGGTGTAAATGACGTTCTTCACCCCATGCTTAAGAGTAACGAGGGTAAACTGCCTCAGGTAACGGCTACTGATATCATTGCAGGTTATCAGGCTCTCGGTCAGAAACTTGCTTCAAAAAATGTTACAGCATATCTCTGTACAAGAACACCGTTCAAGGGTTATACACGAAACTTTATGGGTAGTGACGACCTTGAATGGACTCAGGAAGGTGAAGATAAGCTTCAGGAAATCAATAAATGGGTCAGAAATAATGCAACAAAGTATAACTTCAAAGGTTATATTGACCTTGATGCAATCCGTGACCCCAATGATAATGCAGCAATCAAACCTCATATGACAAGTGACGGTGCTCAC
Organism: Acutalibacteraceae bacterium; assembly: GCA_045636025.1. Classification (GTDB taxonomy): domain Bacteria; phylum Bacillota; class Clostridia; order Oscillospirales; family Acutalibacteraceae; genus UBA1081. The sequence continues at coordinate 24,084 of JAZTWP010000071.1, forward strand.
TTTACAGAATACGGTCAGATTGCCGTTACAGACCTTTTTCCCGAGGCAGCATACGGTGTAAACTATGAGCTTAAGGATTATGCAGATATCAGAGGTATTGACCCTTATGTTGCACCCGTAAGCAAACCTTCAAACAATAACAACAATAATAACAACAACAACAATAATAATAACAACAGCCAGGAGCAGACAACAAACAAGGTTGAAACTCCCACAACAAACAACAGCGCAGAAAACACAACAACCACAAATCAGAATGCTGTTATTGCTCCCGAAACAACAACAAGCTCAGGACTTATCAACAACGGTACAAACGTACCCGGTGCAAATCAGATTCTTGTTGAAACTCCCGTGGGTAATGATAATGCACAGGGTAGTGTGATCAACGGCAGTGATAACGGTGCATCAAGACAGATAGCAGGTTTCGCTATTCTTGCGGCTGTTGCGATGGCGATTATTGCTGTTGCCTCCGTACTTCTTATAAAGCTCCGCCCCTCTTCAAACACAGGTCTTACCAAAGGCGGCAAGGGAAGAGCAAATCAGAAAAAGAGAGTATAAAATTCTCATTCAATAATTAAACAGCAATTACATCCTGTTTTCTGCAGGATGTAATTTTTTATTTCTTTCTGAACATCGCTGATGGCAGAAATGCATTCGTCATCACGGAATTCTGCAGAAAAAGTCAGAATTCTGTTGTTTGCTCCGTAGTCATGAAGACAGATTGAGTGAATATTTTTCACGCAAGGAAAAAGTGACGGAATTCTCTCCGCTGCTTCTGTCATTTCGTCAGAGGGTGCAATTCCGAGAATCAGATGCACCGAATCTTTTGCCGCTTTGCATCCTGCAATGAGAATGAATGCCGAAACGGCAAGTCCTCCCCAGGCATCAATGTTGAGTGTAGTGAAATTCACCGATATTACGGCAAATGCCGCAATCAGAGTGGAAAAGCTGTCACAGAGACAGTCAATTCCTGAGGCTTTCAGTGCTGAGGATGAAATTTTGTTTCCGTATCTGAAATTGAGGCCTGCCATATAGATTTTTGTGAGTACTGAAATTCCTAAAAGAATCACCGATAAAAATGAGAATGTGACAGGCTCAGGTGTTATGATTTTTGTAATTGATGCTGATGCAAGTTTTATTCCCGCAAAAATCAGCACAACAGCAATTGTGAACCCTGCAAGATACTCGGTTCTGCCGAGTCCCAAGGGAAATTTTTTTATTTTTTTCTTATCCGAAAACAGAAAACTCAGAAGTGTTACAACCGACGATGCGGAATCTGTCAGATTATGCACTGCATCCACGGCAGAGGCAACAGAGCCTGTCAGCGTGCTTGCAGAAAACTTGAAAATAAACAGAATAAGATTCAGAAAAATTCCGCAAAGGGCACAGATTATTCCGTAACCTCTTCTCACGGCAGGATTCTGATAGTTTTTATTGTCTTTTATGAAAAAATGAGATAAAATTTCAATCATTTTGTTTTCCCCCCGATATTAGTACTTGCTTTTTGTGAGATAAAAAGGTAAAATAGCATCAAATATAAATAAAGTGAGGATGATAAATTTGGCAATTACTCTTTATCCCCATAAAACAAGAGTTATAACATTCTATGACCACAATGACAGTTGTGTGCCTGAATGTCTTAACGCTGCAAACGAAGAGAAAATAGTTTTCACACCCGAATACCCTCTTCCCTTTGCAAAGAAGGATATCACTGCAATCAGAAACTACGGTGATGTTTACTGGCTTGCAAGTGACAAGGGTCTTGCACGTTACTGCTCAAGTGAAAAGGAATACTACGACAAAGTTATGTACTTCTCAGCAGACAGAGATATGAAAGATAACAAGATTCTTGCTCTCTGCGGCGGTGAAGATGAAATTTGGGTAAAGACAGAAACCTGTGTTTCTCACATTGAACTTAAAATGATGTCAATGGAAGAGAAAGCAGATATGCTTCTTGAAGAAACACTTACAATTGTTGAAAGACTCGGTATGGTAAGCCAGAGAAGACTTGACGAAGGCTGGAACAAAGCATCAGCTCAGCCCTACGCATGTTCAGACAACGACGGCGGTTTCACAGCTATGTATGTTATGGGTCTTCTTTTCAAATATGCTGTTCTCAAGAGAGAAAAGGGTGCTGACCACGAAGAAACAAAGAAGATAAGAGAACACGCAATCCGTTCACTTGAGGCTTGTCTTCTTCTCATGTTCATTGCAGGACGTGGCAACGGCTTTGTTGCAAGAACTTATGTCACAACTGCAGACCCCACTCCTGATGACGGTCTTTTCTTCAGAAAGCAGAACGGTGTTGCAACTGTTGTTGAAACATCATGTGCAAAAGAAAGAGGCTATGTGGGAATGACATGCGATGCATCTGCTCCCATTCCCGAAAGACTTTCAAAGCTCTACAAGAATGCAGGCTTTACAGATGACGACATCATCTACAAGGGCGACACAAGCAGTGACGAAACAACTCTTCACCTTATGTGCTATTACTTCGCTCACGAAATCCTCGGCGACGAAGATAAAGAACTTGACGACCTTATAAAGACAGCTGTTACAAATCTGATGACACACATCATTGAAAACGGTTATGAACTTCACGATTTCCACGGCGGTCCCACAAGCTGGGCAAAGTGGAGCAAGAGCTACTTCACAGGCGGTATCGGCTGGTGTGACGCTCCCCTTAATGCTAACGAAATGCTTATGTATCTCAAGCTTGCACAGAAGGTCTGCGGTGCAAACGAACTCTGGGAAAGCGAATACAAGAGACTTATTTCAGAGGGCTATGCAGATCTCGGACCTCTTCATTACGACAGAGCTTTCGCAGCAAGCATCCCCGCAGGCTGTGATATTGATGAAGATATCATGTACGGCGACCATATGCTTTCAAATATGACATTCTTCGGTCTTTCAATGTTTGAAACAGATGAAGAACTCCGTGAACTTTATCACAAGAGCTGGCTCAACTGGAGAGAAACATCAGTTGACCGTGAACATCACCCCATCTATGATATTCCTTATATGGTTGCTCGTCCCGAGCGTCCTCTTGATGAAGAAAAAATCAAGATGTGGTTCTACAGAAACAACTCAAGTATGATGGCTTCATCAGTAAGTATTGAAAGCCGTCGTGATGTTGCCGCAAAGGAATTCTTCGCAGGCTACAAGCAGACATCATATCTTCTTCCTCAGGATGAAAGAGCACTTTCAAAATATGACCGTGACTCACTTCATCTTGTAAATGAAGAATCAGGCGGTAAATTCACAATCGAAACCTGCAAAGCATTCACAACACCTTACTGGATGGGTAGATATTTCGGCATAATCGAAGAGGGAGGTAACAAATAATGCTTCACAATCTTATTATAATTCCCGATTGTCTTAACGAGCTTTCAGACGAAAGCTTCGCAAGATATATGCTTTACTCACAGGCTGATGCTGTAAAGGCAGGCAAGGATGCTTATCTTGCAGCATTCGCATCATCATACAATGCAGAACTTCCCCGACTTCTCAGAGCCGGCAGAGTAAAAATCTGCGTTTTCAGCCCCGACACACAGGTTGTTCCCGAAGGCGCATTCTATATGCTGGGCGACAAGCTCGTTGACAGAATTCTCGGCTACAAGCCCGCTGCAAATGAAGAACTCGGTTCAATGGAGGATATGATAGGCAGACTCGGTGAATCACTCGTTGACTTCCCCGTTATCAAGCCTGAAAACGAAAAAGTTTCTCTCATCAGAGAGGAAGAAAAAGTTCTTCTTGACGCTGAAATGTACGACACCGCAGCAGCTCTTCTCTGCGGAAAAACTGCAAACACAGAAACTTTCAAGGGTGAATGGCTCAACATTATTTCTGACGGTGTTATCGGTGATGACGTTGCAAAACTTCTTGACGATGCAAAAATATCACTCGGCAAGGATATCAATGATATCTTCCGTCTTGGCAGTGACAATATCGAAATTACAGCACTCAAGATGTGTGAAGACGGCTCAGGGGACGTTGTTATCAGAGTCAACGAAACAAAGGGTCTTAGTGAAGTGCACTCATTCATTATGAGTGATATCTTTGAAATGGGCTTCCGTTTTGATATTGATGCTTACGAAACAAAGACTTTCAGAGTGAATGCTGACGGTATGGTCAGAGAAACAAACTTTGCAGAAGGAATCATTCCTTTCAATGAGTTTGAGTGGTAAAAAATCAACGAATAATTACCAAATGTGGAACTATTTTCAATATTCATATTTTGTTAATAGTCTATACACAGAAAAGACAATAATTCTTGCAGAAAATTCTTTATAATAAATTAAACGAAATGTGAACGGAGGGAAAACAGATGGCAGCAGTTATGGCAAACCTTAAGGCAGCAGTAGAATTCATCAAGAATTTCTTCGCTATGGTTATGAACTTCTTCGCAAGTCTCGGCGATGTTACTCTTTAATGCCGTTCTGATTTTTGAAGACAGATGAAAAAGCAGCTCGAAAGAGCTGCTTTTTTTGCGTTTAAGGGGAGTGTTGCCGTGTGTTTTTTGTGTTTGATAAGATTTTGATATCTGAACCGGATTTTAATTCCGAAAAAGCTTGAATTTCTGCTTTGTAAAGCCATTTATTTTGTATTTTCTGTTTACAATTGCTTTTATTTATATTATAATATATGAGTTAAAATATAAATTTTTATTGTGGAGGTTTCTGTTTGGAAAACAGAGATATAAATAAAGTGTTTGTGCCGCCTGCCGAACTTCAGCGGCAGGGGAAATATATAAGTCTTGTGAACACCGTTCTTCTTTCACGTTACGGTGATTCTCCCAAAGCGTATGTGCATACTTACGGTTGTCAGGGCAATGTTGCTGACAGCGAAAGAATAAAAGGACAACTTCGTGAAATGGGTTACGGTTTCACCGATACGCCCGATGATGCAGACCTCGTTCTTTTTAACACCTGTGCAATCCGTGAACACGCAGAAGACAGAGTCTTCGGTAATGTGGGGGCGCTCAAGCCCATCAAAATGCAGCGCAAGAATATGATTATTGCTCTCTGCGGATGTATGATGCAGCAGCAGCACGTTTCAGAGCGTATAAAGAAGAGCTATCCTTACGTGAATCTCGTTTTCGGTACTTTTGCAGTTCATAAACTTCCCGAAATGCTTTACACTGTACTTTCAAGGGGAAAGAGAGTTTTTGAAACAGAGGAATGCGAAGGCAATATTGCCGAGGGGCTTCCCACAGAGCGTGACAGAGGCGCAAAGGCATGGCTTCCCATTATGTACGGCTGTAACAACTTCTGTTCATACTGCATCGTTCCTTATGTGAGAGGAAGAGAGAGAAGCAGAATGCCTGAGGACATTATCAGCGAGGCAAAAGAGCTTATCGCAAACGGCGCAAAGGATATTACACTTCTCGGTCAGAATGTAAACTCATACGGTAAGTATCCTGATTGCGGAATGAACTTTGCACAGCTTATCCGTGAGATAAACGCACTTGAGGGTGACTTCATAATCCGTTTTATGACTTCACACCCCAAAGATTGTACTTATGAACTTCTTGATGCAATGGCTGAATGCGAAAAGGTTGCACATCATCTGCATCTTCCCGTGCAGTCAGGCAGCAACAGAGTGCTGAAAGAAATGAACAGACGTTATACCCGTGAGCAGTATCTTGATCTTATCAGATATGCAAAGGAAAAAATGCCTGATCTTTCAATCACAAGTGACATAATCGTAGGCTTCCCCGGGGAAACTTATGAAGAACTTCAGGAGACAATAAGTCTTATAAGAGAAGTTGAATACACTTCACTTTTTACATTTATCTACTCAAAGCGTGTGGGCACAAAGGCGGCAGAAATGGATGACCCCGTAACATACGCAGAAAAGTCAAAATGGTTCAGAGAGCTTTGCGATGCTCAGGAAGAGATTGCAGGAAAGAGAACCGCTTCAATGGTAGGTAAAGTCTACAGAGTGCTTGTGGAACCGAACGAAAGAGAAGGTTACCTCACAGGCAGAACAGGCGGAAACATTTCCATTGAATTTGAGGGAACGGCAGGCCTTATCGGTCAGTTCGCAGATATAGTAGTAACAGAAGCCAAAACCTGGATTCTGTACGGAAAAATTCATAATGCATAATTCACAATGCACAATGAATTGATAAATTAAAATAATATAAAATTTGCATTATGCAATAAAAAGGAGTAAAACAAAATGACAGTAATTGAAGCAGCAAGAGAACTCGGCAAGGCAATTCAGGCAGACGAGAGATATCTTAACCTTAAGGCAGCAAAAGAAGCAAACGATAAAGACGATGCACTCAATGCACTTATCGGCAAACTCAACCTTATCCAGATGTCTTATCAGGTAGAAGCTGAAGGCGAAGCTAACGAAGAAAAGATGAATCAGTACGATAAGGAATTCCGTGAAGTATACACAGAAGTTATGCTTAACGAAAATATGAAGAAATACGAAGAAGCAAGACAGGATGTTGACGATATGATGAACTACGTTATGCAGCTTCTTTCAATGGTTGTTAACGGTGAAGATCCTGCAACTTGTGATCCCGCAGCACAGGCAAGCTGCTCAGGTTCATGCTCAACTTGCGGCGGATGCGGCTAAGGTCAGAACAAGTTCTGACAGTGATATCCGTTCCCTCGGAACGGGTGATATATCCGCAAAGCGGATGTGAAATATTTACGTTGTAAATGTGATATATTTGCCTTGCGGCAAATGTTTCGGAAGGGGCGTTGCCCCTTATCCTATTAAAAAGAAAGGAAGAACAGAATGGCAGAATATACACCTATGATGCAGCAATATTTCAAAGTCAAGGAAAAATACCCTGACTCTATTCTGTTCTATCGTCTCGGTGACTTTTACGAAATGTTCTTTGACGATGCAAAAACTGCTTCAAGAGAGCTTGAACTTGTTCTCACCGGCAGAGATTGCGGTCAGCAGGAAAGAGCACCAATGTGCGGCATTCCTTTTCATGCTGCAGAGGGCTACATTGCAAAGCTTGTAAGCAAAGGCTACAAGGTGGCAATTGCCGAGCAGATGGAAGATCCCACCACGGCAAAGGGTATTGTCACCCGTGATGTTATAAGAGTTCACACACCCGGCACCATCATTGAAAGCAATATGCTTGATGAAGGCAAAAACAATTATCTCGGCTGTATCGTTGCAGATAAAAACAGATGCGGAGTCTGTTTTGCCGATATTTCAACAGGTGCTGTTCATACAGCAATGTTTGAAGGCAAAAACTGCGATGAGATGACTGTGAATGAACTTGCACGTTTTATGCCGTCAGAAATTCTTTACAACGGTTATCTCTCAAAGATGCCCCGCACAAGTGAATTCATATCAAAGCGAATGAATGTTGTTGCGGAAATGCTTTCAGATGCACAGACAGATTATGAATCCTGCAAAGCAGTTGTTGAAGAGCATTTTCTGAAGTCACTTTCAGACCTTCAGATTGCAGATAAGGAAATGGCTGTTTCCGCACTCGGCGCTGCAATGCGATATCTTTCTGATGTGCAGAAGCATTCACTTGCAAACGTCACGGAAATTGATGTTTTCAATAACGAGAAGTTTATGAATCTCGATGCGGCGGCAAGAATGAATCTTGAACTGTGTGAAACACAGCGCAGAAGAGAGAAAAAGGGTTCACTCCTCTGGGTGCTTGATAAAACAAAAACCCCGATGGGAAAAAGACTTATCCGCACCTGGATTGAACAGCCGCTTCTTAGTGTAACTTCAATCATTTCAAGACAGAATGCAGTCAGTGAACTTTTTGAAGATACTCAGAAGAGAGAAGATGTTATTGAACAGCTTTCAGGCGTAAGTGATATTGAAAGAATTCTCACAAGAGTTGTTTACGGCACGGCAAATGCCAAGGAGCTTAAAGCTCTTTCTCAGACTATTTCAAAAATTCCCGCACTCAAAACTCTTCTTGCAGACAGCAGAAGCAAAATGCTCTCAGGTATTCATTCTCAGCTTGATACACTTGAAGATATCTGTGAACTTATTGATTCCGCAATCTGTGAAGATCCTCCCTTTACGGTAAGGGAAGGCAAAATGATCAGAGAGGGATTCAATGAAGAACTTGATTCTCTGCGTAAAATCGTTTCGGGCGGTAAAGAGTTCCTTTCTGAAATTGAAGAGCGTGAGCAGGCTGCAACGGGTATCAAAAAACTCAAAATCGGTTACAACAGAGTTTTCGGTTATTATATCGAAATTCTCAACTCCTACAAGGAGCTTGTTCCCGATACATATATCAGAAAACAGACACTTGCAAACTGCGAAAGATATATTACTCCCGAACTTAAAGAGCTTGAGTCAAAAGTTCTCGGTGCTCAGGAGAGAATTGTAAATCTTGAGTATGAAATTTTTGTAAGTATAAGAAAAAAAGTGGGCGATGCTCAGGGAAGAATGAGAACAACTGCAGAAGCAGTTGCCGCACTTGATGTTCTCTGCTCCTTTGCAAAGGTTGCTGTTGAAAACGGCTACGAACGTCCCGAAGTTGACAATTCAGATATCCTTGATATCAGAGACGGCAGACATCCCGTGGTTGAAAAATTCCTTGAGGGTGCACCGTTTGTTCCTAACGACACTCAGCTTGATTGTCTTGACAACAGAACCGCAATTATCACCGGTCCTAATATGGCAGGTAAATCAACATATATGAGGCAGGTTGCAATAATCGTTCTTATGGCTCAGACGGGTTCTTTTGTTCCTGCGAGAAGTGCGAGAATAGGTGTTGTTGATGCAATCTTCACAAGAGTCGGTGCTTCAGATGACCTTGCGGCAGGTCAGTCCACATTTATGCTTGAAATGAGTGAGGTTTCCTCCATTCTCAGGAATGCAACACAGCGAAGCCTTATCATTCTTGACGAAATAGGAAGAGGTACTTCCACATACGACGGTATGAGCATTGCAAGAGCTGTGCTCGAATACGTTACAGACAAAAAGAAACTCGGCGCAAAAACTCTTTTTGCCACTCATTATCACGAACTCACGGAGCTTGAAGAAAAAATGAGCGGTGTCAGAAATTACAACACTTCTGTCAAAAAGAGGGGTGACGAAATCACATTCCTGAGAAGAATCGTAAGGGGTGCGGCAGACGGCAGTTACGGTATTGAAGTTGCTCAGCTTGCAGGTATTCCCAAAACGGTTGTTTCAAGAGCAAGAGAAATTCTCACAGAGCTTGAAGAAAACGGAGTTGCACCTGTTATTCAGACAAAAGCTCCCGCTGCTCAGGAAAGTCAGCTTTCATTTGCATCAGGCATCAATGACGATGTTATTGATGAAATCAAAATGCTTGATGTCAACACGCTGACACCGATTGAAGCACTCACAAAGCTTTATGAAATAAAAAATAAATTACAATAATTTTAAGGGTGATTTGTTATGAAAAAAAGTTTAAGATTTGCGGCATTATTTATGGTTGCAGTAATGATGTTCACACTTGCTGCATGCGGAAAAGATGAAGGTAATGCGGATGATGTAATTGCAAACACAGATGCATTCATTGTAAAAGATAAAGATGCAGTTGAACTCGGCACTCCCGAAAAGAAGCTTGATGCAGCTTCAGTTTACAGCAAGATTACTTATAACGAAAAAATGTTCCAGGGTAATTACTCAATAATCGGCATTTCAGGTTCAACTAATGATGAAGAAGCTCTTGCAGAATATATTGATTCTGTCGGATATGTTGATTATAAGTCAGATTATGCAGAGCAGAGAACAGCAATGCCTTTCAGCATTGAGGCAGGTGACCGCACTTTAAGTCATGTTATTTCAAGTGATAAGTCACACAACTGGATGCGTCTGAGCTTTTTCACAGAAAAAGACGGTCTTCTCAATGTTACCTGTGCTTACACAGTAGAAGGCAATACTCTCAAGGCAACTCCCATTAAAGATTATAAGTATGATGATGCAACAGAAACTTTTTCATATGGTCTCACAGACATAGTGCTTGAATACGAATTCGAATTCAAGGGCTTTGAACTTACTCTCAAGAGTGGTGACAAGAGTGTTACATTGAACAGCAATCTTGACGCTTACAAAAAAGACGTTTATTTCTGTGTTAATTCAATGTATCTTTCAGAAGGCTCAGCTTGTCCCGAAAATATTGATGAAATCAGAGCTCGTTATGACGGTGAAGACGAAACACAGTTCAACGTAACCAATGTTGACGGTGAAACAGCTTACAACGGTATCGGTCAGTTTGAAACCAACGGTCTTTTCACTTTCACAGCTCCCTGGAAAGACGGCACAAAGACATATCAGTACGTTTATTTCTACTGCGGATTTGACGGTATCATTCTTGCGGACGAAAATGATGTTTACTACTTCAACGACACTTACGGGGACAGAAACTGGTCAAAGATCGGTGACTACCTTGTTGAAGAACAGGCAGAAGAACTTGAAACTATTTCGGAAGAGAAAATGACAGAAATCGTTGAAAAGAAAGATAATCTTCTCGGTGACCTTGTTTCTGCATTCGAAACAGCAGGTGTAAATGTAACAGTCAACACAGAAACAGGCGAAATGGCAATGGATTCATCAGTCCTTTTCGGTGGTGACTCAGATGTTCTTACAGATGACGGTAAAGCTGTGCTTGATAAGTTTGTAACAGCTTACACATCAGTTATCAATAACGAAAAATACAACGGCTTTGTTTCAAAGACAATGGTTGAGGGACACGTTGCTCCCGTTACAGGTGATACTTATGAAGACGGTCTTCCCCTTTCAGAAAGCAGAGCAAACAATGTTAAAGATTATTGCGTAACAGCAGGTCTTTCAGCAGATTTTCTCCAGTCTGTTGCTTATTCAAACAGCAGACCCGTTAAAGATGCAGACGGCAATGTTGATATGGCAGCATCACGTCGTGTATCATTCAGATTTATGATTAACCTCGGTTGATAAAACCGTAAAACGATAAAGAAAGAAGGTGTTTTCATTGCCTAAAATTAATATACTTCCAAAGTCATTGGCTTGTCTTATTGCTGCGGGTGAGGTGGTGGAAAGACCTTCCAGCGTCGTCAAGGAGCTTATGGAAAACTCCATTGACGCAGGTGCCACAAAAATCACCGTTGAAATCAAAAACGGCGGTGTCAGATATATCCGTATCACAGATAACGGTTGCGGTATCGCAAGGGAAGATGTAAGGGCGGCTTTCATCAGTCACGCCACAAGTAAAATCAGTGTGCAGGAAGACCTTGATGCAATTTTCACTCTCGGCTTCAGAGGTGAAGCTCTCGCTTCCGTTGCGGCAGTTGCTCACATTGAAATGCTCACAAAAACTTCTTCTGACGAAATCGGTACAAGATACTGTATTTCAGGCGGTGAAGAAAAAGAGCTTTGCGATGCAGGTTGTCCCGACGGCACAACAATAATGATCCGTGACCTTTTTTATAACACCCCTGCAAGAATGAAATTCCTTAAAAAGGATATGACAGAGGGCAGTTATGTTTCTGATGTGGCAGCAAAAATCGCACTTTCACACCCCGAAATCAGCATAACACTCATTAAGGATAACAGACGTACAATGTTTACTCCCGGTGACGGCAGACTTATGACTGTTATAAATGAAGTTTACGGCAGAGATTTCGGCTCAACACTCATTGAGTGTGAGGGCAGTGCAGACGGTGTTGCGGTGAAAGGTTTTATTTCAAAACCCGTTCATTCAAGACCAAACAGAACAATGCAGCATCTTTTTGTAAACGGACGTTATGTAAAACTTCCCGTTGCTGCATCAGCACTTGACAATGCATACAAAAATCAGATAATGGTTGGCAAATATCCTGCCTGCGTGCTTTTCCTTGAGGTGAATCCCTCAATGGTTGATGTCAATGTGCACCCTGCAAAAACTCAGGTCCGTTTTGCAACGGAAAAACCTGTTTACGATGCAATTTACTTTTCGGCTGTGTCATCACTTCAGCGTGGTGACACTCCCGTGCAGATAAAAACTCAGGTCAGAAGGGACGACAGACTGTTTGTTCCCAAAACTGAAATAAAACAGACAGAAATGCCTGTGCAGACAGAAAAAATCTCGCTTTCAATTGATACAGAGGCTCCGAAAAAAACGGTTCCTCCCGTTGAAACGCTTTATAAAAACGTAAAACCGGAAATAAAGCCGGAATTCAGAAAGCCTGCTCCCGTTTTAAGAGAATCAAGCAAACCTGCTTTCTCTTTTGAAGACGAGGAAGATGTTCTTTCAATGTGCAGACCGCAACCTGCTGTTCAGCCTGTGCAGAAAGAAGAATCCGTGGTTGTTGAACCCGTGAAAATTCAGGAGATTACTGAAATTCAGGTTGCAGAGGAAATTGTCTCTGAGCCTGAAAAAGCAGTAGAAGTGAAACCCGTGCCCGAATTCAGGGTGCTGGGTGAAGCATTTTCAACTTATATACTTGTTCAGACGAAAAACGAGCTGCTTTTTGTTGATAAACACGCAGCTCACGAAAGAATAATTTTCAACTCACTGAAAAAACAGAACAGACAGATTTATTCTCAGATTCTTATGATGCCCGTTATGGTGACACTGAGCACCGCAGAGTATGAAGCAGTTGTTGAAAATCTTGATCTGTTTGCAAAATCGGGATTTGCAGTTGATGATTTCGGAGACGGAACGGTGCGTGTTACCGAATGTCCCACAGAGCTTGCAGATTGCGATGTAGGGGAGCTTGTGGCTGAAATTGCGGACAAGCTTTCGGCAAATACAAAAAATCCCGAGCCTGAAAAGCTTGAGTGGCTTTATCATTCAACAGCTTGCAGGGCCGCGGTAAAGGCAGGAGATAATATTTCTCTTCCCGAAATGCAGGAGCTTGTCAAACGTGTGCTGACAGACGATGAAGTCCGTTATTGCCCTCACGGCAGACCGGTTATGTTCTCAATGTCAGAATATGAAATCAAAAAGCTCTTCGGGAGAAACGGCTGATGAAAAAGACAAAGGTTATTGCGGTGGTAGGTGCCACAGCATCAGGAAAAACATCACTTGCCGTTGAAATTGCAAAGGCTGTCGGCGGTGAAGTAATTTCTGCCGACTCTATGCAGATTTACAAAGGTATGACCATTGCAACAGCTCAGCCATCTGAGGAAGAAAAGCAAGGTATACCTCATCACCTTATTGCATTCATTGACCCTTGTGAAACTTATTCGGTTGCACAGTATGTGGAGGATGCAAAAAAGAGTATTGAAAAAATAGTCAGTAACGGAAAAATTCCCGTTATCGCAGGCGGAACAGGACTTTATATTGATTCTCTTCTCGGCGGAATCGATTTCGGTGAAGTTCCGGATAACAGCGAAATGCGTCAGAAACTTAAAGAGAGACTTGAGCGGGAAGGCGCAGAAAAACTGCTTAGTGAACTCAGAAGTGTTGACCCCGAAACAGCAGAAACTCTTCACGTGAATAACACGGGCAGAATTATGAGAGCTCTTGAGGTTTATTACCTCACGGGCGAAACAATTGCCCAGCAGAAAAGAAAATCAAGAGAAAAAGGTTCGGATTATGAAAGTCTGTATATCTATATTGATTATTCAGACAGACAGACGCTTTACAACAGAATTGAAAAGCGTGTTGATATAATGGTAAGCGAAGGTCTTCTTGAGGAGGCAGAACACTTCATTTCTCTTGGTGAAGAAACAACTTCAAAACAGGCAATCGGCTACAAAGAGTTGAAACCCTATTTCAGAAACGAATGCTCACTTGAAGAGGCACTTGATAATCTGAAAAAAGAAACACGACATTACGCAAAGCGTCAGATGACCTGGTTCAGACGCAATGAAGATAAATTTACCGTGTGCCCCGATACGGATGCGGATTTTGTTGAAACCGCAATAAACAGGGCAAAAGAATTTCTCAAGGGATGATAGATTTGGAAAAGGAGAAAAAAGCTAAACGTCTGTCGGCTGATGATACGGATGCTTCAATAAGAGATGCAAAAAAAATTGAAAAAGACGGCAGAAGACTCAGTGCACCTGCTATTGTTTTTCTGACCCTTGCATCTGTCTTTCTTGCAGCATTCCTCGGTTATCACGGATATATGTTTGTAAAAAGCAATGATATAAAAACAGAAGTTGCTTTTCCCGATACGGCAGAAGTCTGCCTTAATGTGAAAATGTTTGTTGTCAGGGATGAGAAAATTCTCACTTCCGCAGGCGGAACAAACGTTGTTTCAGCAGTAAAGGACGGTACAAGAGTCGGTGTGAATGATACTGTTGCATATTCTTTTGCAGACAGCACATCGGCAGGAAATGTTCTCCGTATGAACGAAATAAAAGATTTGCTGGAGTATTACAACGGTCTTAACAAAGAATCAACTCACGTTGTAAATGATACGGCATTGCTTGATGAAAGAATTATGGCGGATCTTAACGACTTCTCTGCAATGGTGACTTCGGGTGATTTTTCAAACCTTTCAGCAGAGCAGACAGAAATGCGTGATGCTATAACATCAAAGCAGACCGCAACAGGTGTCAAGCTCGATTTGTCTTCCACCATAGAAGCTCTTAATCGTGAGTACACACAGCTTTCATCCTCAACTTCAGGTTACAGCGAAATCAGATCAGATGGTACAGGATATTATATATCAGGTACAGACGGCTGTGAGAACACTCTTGATTATGATTTATATGAAGAGTGGTCAGTTCAGGATGTTGAAAATGCCATTGCAAGCATTCCTGAGGAAGGTGCAGGCAGCAGACTTGTTCACGGTTATTACTGGTATATGACCTGCCTTATTGAACGAGATAATATGAGTCTTGTGAAAGAGGGTTCATATTATATGATTTCTTTCCCTGATGCAGCAATTGATGCAGTAAGAACAGAGCTTGTTTCTCTCAGATATGATGACAAGGCAGAAAAGGCTGTTGCTGTTTTCAGATGTCTTATTATGAACGAAGAACTTGCTTCTCTCAGATGTGAAAATGCAAGAATTTCCGTTAAACAGTATTCGGGCTTCCGTGTGAAGAATTCGGCTGTCAGAGGTAATGAAAGCAATGAACTCGGCGTTTATATCGTAAGAGGTTCAAAAATGCTTTTCAGAAAAGTCAATGTGTTGTACACGGCTGATGAATACTGTATCGTTGAAAATGCATTGGAAAATGACATTCTTACTCAGGAAGGTCTTGCTGATGATTATATCAGCAGATATGATGAGTATATTGTCGAGGGACGTGATTTGTCCCACGGCAAAATCATAGATTCCTGACGGAAGGGGGAGTTATTGTGGAAAACAGATTTTCAGATATTCAGGAAAATGTAAAATTTATAAGAAATAAAATAAATGAAGCAGCAGTAAAAAGCGGACGCAATGAAAATGATGTACGTTTTATGGCTGTTACAAAAACAGTTGACCCTGTATTTATCAACCACGCCATAGATTGCGGAATCGACCTCATCGGTGAGAACAAAGTTCAGGAGTTCCTTTCAAAAAAAGATGCTCTCAAACTTGAAAATGTTGAAAAACATCTTATCGGTCATCTTCAGTCAAACAAGGTGCGGAAAATCATCACAGAGGTTGACCTTATCCAGTCTGTGGACAGCGTAAGTCTTGCCCGTGAAATTGAGCGTCAGGCTGAAAAGAACAATATGACAGCAAATATTCTTGTTGAAATAAACGTAGGCGGTGAAGAGAGTAAAACTGGCCTTGAAAAAAATCTTCTCTGTGAAACAATTGCAGAGATTGCTGAAATGCCGCACATCAATATCAAAGGTCTTATGACAATTCCGCCTATTTGCGAAAATAATGCAGAATTGAGAAAATTTTTTGATGAAATGTATAAACTGTTTATTGACATAGCTGCTCAAAACAGAGATAATGTAAATATGGACATCCTTTCAATGGGTATGTCAGGCGATTACGAAGAAGCAATTCTTTGCGGTTCAAATCTTGTAAGAGTCGGCTCCGCTATTTTCGGGCCGAGAATATATAAATAAAATGAAAGTGAGGATAATGTCAGATGGGAATTTGGGATAAAATCAAAAGTTATGTGGATGTACCGGAACCGGATTATGATGAAGATGATGAAATGACAGAGGAAGAGGATGAAGTAATGGAAGAAGAAGTAAAAACTGCAAAGCGCAGAATTGAAACTCCTAAAAAACAGGCTTCTCCTGTGAAAGAGGAATTCAGTTTTGCAACATTTGAAAGACCTGCGCCTCAGCGTCCTGCTTACAAAAGCACAGTCGGTCATTCAAGTAAGGTTGTTGATATACATACAACAGCAAAACTTCAGGTGGTTCTTACAAAACCTGAAAAATTCTCCGATGCAAGAGAAATCGCAGATAATCTCAACGAAAAGAGAACTATCGTTCTCAATCTTGAATCCACCAATAAGGATGAGGCATTAAGACTGCTTGACTTCCTCAGCGGTGTCGCTTATGCAAACGACGGCGAAATCAAAAAAATTGCAAAAAGCACATTTATTATCACTCCCTATAACGTTGACGTAATGGGAGACCTGCTTTATGAACTTGAAAACAACGGCGTATATTTTGTATAAAGAGAAAAAGAGAACGGATGGTAAAAGAAAATGACTGCTGATGAAATCAGAAAATACAGTTTTGAAGCTCTTCCCGAAGGCGGCTATTCTCAGGAAAGCGTAAAGGCTTTTGCAGAGCAGACTGCAAAATCATATGAAGAGCTTTTTGAAGAAAATAAGGAAATCGTAAGAAGACTTACTATTTTTGCAAAGAAACTCGATGAATACAAGCGTAACGAAAGTTATATGACAGAAACTCTTCTTACAGCTCAGAAGACAGCTGCTCAGACTATCGCAGGCGCTGAATCTGTTGTTGCAAAGATGATTGAAGCTGCAAAGAATGAAGGTAAGAAAATCATCAACGATGCAAGAGAGCGTTCAAACGAAATCTATGTTGACAGAGATAAAATCATCTCCGAAGCAGAAGAAAAGGCAAAGGCTCTTACAGAAAAGGCAGAAAGTGCTCTTGCAGATGCAACAGCTGTTGCTGAAAAAGAAGCTCAGGTTATTCTTGATAACGCAAATGCACAGGCTAAGGCTACTGTTGATGGTGCTAAGGCAGGTATTCAGCATACAATTGATGAAATCAATGAAAATGCTGATACAGTTATCAATGAAGCAAACGAAACTGCTGAAAATCTTGTAAAAGAGGCTCAGGCTACAGCAGATACACTTGTAAGTGAAGCAAAATCTTCCGCAGAAGCAATGGTTGCTGAAGCTCAGGCTACTGCAGATGCACTTGTGAATGAAGCTAACGAAATTGCTGATAAAGTTGTTGCTGAATCAGTCGGTAAAGCTCAGGCTGTTGTTGACGGTCTTATTGCTGATGCAAACAAGGCTAAAGACGAGTCAGAAAAGCTCAGAGCAGAAGCTTTTGAAATGAAAAAAGAAGCTGTTCTTTATAAAGAAGAAAAAGAAAAGACAGCAGATGAATATAAGGCAGAGCAGGAAAAGCTTGCAGATTTTTACAGAACAGAACAGATCAGAATGGCAACAGAAAATGCTGCTGCAATCAGACTCGAAGCTGAAACATTTGCTCACAGCGTAACAACAAAGGCAAAGTCAGCTGCTGCAGGTATTCTTCTCAAGGCTCAGACAGACGTTAACAGACTCAACGGCGAACTTCACGCAAATCTTGATTCTGTAAATGCTGCTGTTGAAGCTGCAGTTGAAAGATACAATGCAATCAAGGCTGCATCAGATGACCTTTATGCAAAGCTCACTGCAGTTGTTGAAAGCGCAGTAACACCTGACAGCACTCTTCTTGAAGCAGATGAAACAGTATTTGTTTCTGATACTCAGGAGCTTAATGATGCTGTTGTTGCTGAAGATATAGACAAGATTCTTCTTTGCTTCGGTATCAATTCAGAAGAAATGCTCAAGGCAACAGAACAGATTATTGCTGAAGAAGCAGAAAGAATAAATGCAGAAGCTGAAGCTAAGGCACAGGCAGAAGCTGAAGCAATAAAGGCTGCTGAAGAGGCAGCAAAGGCTGCAGAAGAAGCTGTTGAAGAAGTAATCGAAGAAGAAATTGAAGAAGTTCAGGAAGTAATTATTGAGGTTGAAGCTGAAGAAGCAGCAGAAACTGAAGAAGTTATTGAAGAAGAGACTGCAGAAACTGTTGAAGAAACAGCAGAAGAGATTGTTGAATCAGAAGCAGAAGAGGTTACAGAAGAAGTTGCCGAGGCAGAAGAAGTTGCTGAGGAAACTGCAGAAGAAGTTGAAGCTCCCGCTGAAGAAGAAATCAAGGAAGAAGAATTCTCAGATTTTGAATTTGATTTTGATTTTGACGATGCAGAAGAAATTCCTGAAATCGAAGCACCCGTTCAGCAGGCAGAACAGGCTCCTGTTTCAGCAAATGAAGCAGAAGACGATCTTTTTGATGATGACTGGGGTATGATTGACGGCTCAGAAGATGATGATGTGAAGGAATTTGTTCCCGAAATCCCTGCAGACAGCGAAACAAAAGTCTTCTCAATTGATGACGGTTTTGATGATATTGACCTTTCTGATCCCGTTTTTGCAAAAGATCATGATTCAGACGGTGAATTCGAGATCGATTTCAGTATGTTTGAAATAGACGAGGAGAAACAGCAGGCAAGAAGAGCTGAAAGAGCTGAAAACAACTCCCGTAAAAAGAAGAAAAAGAAAAGATAATGACTAAGTCAAAGAAATACATCATTTTTGCCGTGCAGATGGTTGCCGCCGCAGTACTTGTTTTTGTTGACCAGTGGCTCAAAAAACTTGCGGTGGAGCATCTGATGGGCAAAGAAGATATTATATTGATTAAAAATTTCATAGGTTTTTCATACGCTGAGAATACAGGTGCCGCATTCAGTATGTTTTCTGACAACACAATGGTTTTGTCTGTTGTCACACTCATTCTGCTTGTCGGCGGAATTCTCGCAATGCTGTTTATGAAACCTCAGGGAAAACTTGTGAATATCTGTGCTGTGCTGATTATCGCAGGCGGTGCAGGTAATCTTATAGACAGGTTTGCAAATGGTTTTGTTGTTGATTACATCAAAACTCTGTTTGTTGATTTTCCCGTGTTCAATTTTGCCGATATTCTTGTTGTTGTCGGTTGTTTTGTGCTCAGCGGTTATCTGATTTTTGATATTATCAAAGAAGAAATAGAAAAAAAGAGGGCAAAGTCTGATGGAAATTCTTGAATTCACCGTCAATGATGCGGGTGTAAGACTTGATAAATTTCTTTCAGACAACTCTTCGCTTTCCCGCTCAGCGGCAACGGCACTTATTGAAGAAGGTGCAGTTACCGTCAACGGTAAAAAGGCATCAAAAAGTGTAAAACTTAAAACGGGAGATGTTGTCACCGCGGAAATTCCTGAGCCTTCAGAGCTTGATGTTGCGGCTGAGAATATCCCCCTTGAAATCATTTATGAGGATGATGACTTGCTTGTTGTAAACAAGCCTAAGGATATGGTTGTTCATCCTGCGCCCGGAAATTATACGGGCACGCTTGTGAATGCGCTGATGTATCATTGCGGTGACAGTCTTTCAGGTATAAACGGTGTTATCCGTCCCGGAATTGTTCACCGAATCGACAAAGACACAAGCGGACTTCTTATTGTTGCAAAAAATGATAAATCACACGTGTCTCTGGCAGAGCAGATTCAGGCTCATTCTTTCACAAGAGAATATGAAGCTGTTGTTGTGGGTAATTTCAGAGAAGACAGCGGTACAATTGACCGTCCCCTCGGAAGAAGCCTTCACGACAGAAAAAAACAGGCTGTAAACGGACTTAATCCCCGTAATGCCGTTACGCATTATGAAGTGATTGAAAGATTTACGGGTTTCTGCCATTGCAGATTCTGTCTTGAAACGGGCAGAACACATCAGATAAGAGTCCATGCCGCATCAATGGGGCATCCCGTGGCAGGAGATACTGTCTATGGCGACAGTAAACATACCCACGGTCTGCAGGGACAGTGCCTCCACGCAAGAAAAATCGGATTTGTTCATCCCTCATCAGGGGAATATATGGAATTTACATCCGAATTGCCGGAGTATTTTACAAAGTTTCTTGAAAAGATAAAAAAACTATGAAAATGAAACATCTTCTCGGTCTTGCAGGTTCAGCGGGGGCTGTTGCTCTCGGTTGTGCCGCATATTCCGAACTCGCAATCAGGACAAAAGAATATTCGCTTTCCACAGGCAAAACCGACAGTCCGCTGACTGTTACGGTGCTGTCTGACCTGCATTTTTCCGTTTTCGGCAAGGACAATTGCCGACTTGTGAATGCGATAAAAAAGACAAATCCCGATGTGATTCTTCTTGCAGGCGATTTCTTTGATTATCATCACGGTAAGACAAATACTGACCGTGTTATGAAAACGCTGAAGTCATTCTGCGGAATTGCTCCCGTTTATATGACACCGGGCAATCACGACAAACGGTATGATATTCAGACGGGTAACGATTTCAGAAAAAATGCAGAAGATTGCGGTGTTACAGTCCTTGACGGAGAAATTGCAGATATTGAAATAAAAGGGCAGAAATTAAGGCTTGGCGGTATTTTTGACCATAGTGTTTATCTTGAAGATTACGGTGACCGCTGGTACGATTCACCCGTTTATGAATATCTTAAAGAATTTGAAAAAACAGATAGTCTGAAGCTTCTTATGATGCACAGACCGAACACTTTTATATATACAGATGATAAATGGGACATTGATGCCGTTTTCTGCGGTCACGACCACGGTGGAATATGGCAGATTCCTTTTATCGGTGGTGTGTATGCACCCGAGCAGGGTTTTCTGCCCGAGTATTTCAAGGGTGAACATAACCTCTGCGGAACAAAAATGATCCTTTCTTCAGGTCTTGAGGGGTATTACCTCGTCCCCAGACTCTTCAACAGAGTCGAGATTCTGAAAGTTACAGTCAATTAAATCATTGTGCATTATGCATTATTATAGGAGAGATAACATGGACGCAAATGTAAAAAAACAGCTTCTTCTCGATGCAGTAAATATCCGTAAAGGTGTTATCGAGGGAACATTCAATGCAAAATCAGGTCATCCCGGCGGTTCACTTTCAATCGCAGATGTTTTAGCATATCTTTACAGATGTGAAATGAAAGTTGACGCTTCTGCTCCCAAGGCTGAGGACAGAGACAGACTTGTTCTTTCAAAAGGACACGCTGCTCCCGGACTTTATGCAGCACTTGCAAATGCAGGTTTCTTCCCCGTGGAAGATCTCAAAACTCTCAGAAAGAGTGATTCATACCTTCAGGGTCATCCCAATATGAACTATGTTCCCGGTGTTGATATGAGTACAGGTTCACTCGGTCAGGGTATTTCTGCAGCAGCAGGTATGGCTCTCGGCTCAAAGTTCTCAGGTGATGCTTTCAGAGTTTACGCAATCCTCGGTGACGGTGAAATTCAGGAAGGTCAGGTATGGGAGGCTGCAATGTTCGCAGCAGCAAAGAAGCTTGATAACTTCGTTGCAATTGTTGATAACAATAATCTTCAGATTGACGGTACTGTTGAAGAAGTCAACTCACCTTATCCCATTGATGAGAAGTTCGCAGCATTCGGCTGGAATGTAATCAATATTGACGGTCATAACTTTGATGAAATTGAATCAGCTTTTGCAGCTGCAAAGGTATGCAAGGGCAAACCCACAGCAATTGTTATGAAGACAACAAAGGGCAAGGGCGTTTCATTTATGGAAAACAATGTTGCATGGCACGGTTCTGCTCCCAATGCAGAACAGTATGCACAGGCAATGGCAGAACTTGACGCAGTCAAGGCAGAACTGGAGGGCTAATCAATGGCAGACGTAATCAAAACAGCAACAAGAGATGCCTATGGTAAGGCTCTCGTTGAACTCGGACAGAAAAATGACAAAGTTATCGTTTTTGATGCTGACCTTGCAGCAGCTACAAAGACAGGTATGTTCAAAAAGGAATTCCCCGAAAGATTTATCGACTGCGGTATCGCAGAAGGCAATATGATGGGTGTTGCAGCAGGTATGGCAACAGCAGGTTATACTGTTTTTGCTTCTTCTTTTGCAATGTTTGCTGCAGGCAGAGCTTTTGAACAGGTAAGAAATACAATCGGTTATCCTCATATCAATGTTAAAATCGGTGCAACACACGCAGGTATTTCTGTTGGTGAAGACGGTGCGAGCCATCAGTGCTGTGAAGACATTGCTCTTATGAGAACAATCCCCGGTATGACAATCATCAACCCTGCAGATGATGTCGAAGCAAGACTTGCTGTTATGGCTGCTGCTGAAATGGATGGTCCCGTCTATATGCGATTCGGCAGACTTGCAGTGCCCAGAATCTTTGATGAAAACTATAAGTTTGAAATCGGCAAGGGTGTTTACCTTAAGGAAGGCAATGATGTAACAATCATTGCAACAGGTCTTATGGTTGAAAGAGCACTCCAGGCTGCAGAGCAGCTCGCAGCAGAAGGCATTGATGCTGCTGTTATCAATATGGCAACAATCAAGCCCATTGACAGAGATATTATCATTGATGCAGCAAAGAAGACAGGCGCAATCGTTACAGCTGAAGAGCACAGCGTAATCGGCGGTCTCGGTGAAGCTGTTGCTGGTGTTGTTGCTGAAACAAAGCCCGTACCCGTACTCAGAGTCGGTGTTGAAGATACATTCGGCAAGTCAGGTCCCGCACTTGAACTTCTTGAAATTTACGGTCTTAACGCAGTAAATATCTGCGAAAAGGCAAAAGCAGCAATTGCAAACAAATAATAATTTGTAGAGCTGATTTATTGTTACAGTGTAGAGGCGCTTATCGGGTGTCCGAATGAAGAAAAACTAATTTCACGTAGGGCAAGCCGCCCTACGTTGATGTCCTCGACAAATTCTGATTTGTCAAATAAATATAATTTTCCGGTGATTAAAATGTCAAAAGTATTAAACGCAGAATTTTTTAATGAATTTATAAATATGGCAGACCTTTGCTGTGCACTCGGTTGGAATGAACGCAACGGCGGTAATATGTCATACAGAATCAAGAATGAAGATATTGAAGCTGTAAAAGACGAATTATCATACGATAAGCCTTGGGTTTCAATCGGTGTTACAGTTGCAAATCTTGCAAATGAATATTTCCTTGTAACAGGCAGCGGCAGATATTTCCGTTACACAAAGTCAGAGCCTGAAAAGAGTGTATGTATTGCTCAGCTCGATGAAAAGGGTGAAAATTACAGAATCGTATGGGGTCTTGTTGAAGGCGGCAGACCCACAAGCGAATTCCCCACACATCTTCTCAACCACTCTGTAAAGTTTGATATCACAGGCGGCAAACACAGACTTGTTATGCACGTGCATCCCGTCAACACAATTGCTCTTACATTTGTCCTTCCTCAGAATGACAAGGATTTCACAAGAGAAATCTGGGATATGATGCCCGAATGTGCAGTTGTATTCCCCCGTGGTATCGGCATTCTTCCCCTTATGCTCACAGGCAGTATCGACATTGCTAAGGCAACAGCAGAAAAGTTCAAGTCATATGATGTTGTTGTATGGTCAATGCACGGTATTTTCAGCTCAGGTGAAAATTTCAGAGAAGTTTTCGGCATAATTGAAACAGTTGAAAAGGCTGCTGAGATTCTTGTTAAGGTCATTTCAATGGGCGGTAAGAAGGTAAGACCTACTGCTCAGGAGATTATTGACGTGTGTGAAGAGTACAATCTTGACATAAATAAAGAACTTCTCTAAAAAAAATTAATAAAATACACAAAAACATCTTGTTATTTCTGTGGTAATATGTTAAAATTACAATTACTATAAATGAATGGGTGATTTTAATGGCATCATTTTGTCCCAAGTGCGGCTATAAGCTGTCAATGATTGATATTAAACCTGAGTGTCCCGTTTGCGGTGTCAACCTGGTTTATTACGGAATGGAAGAATCTCTCAAACAGGAAGCAGACAGAGCTGAATTCGAGCATGCTGCAGGTCAGCCCGGTATGGACAGACTCAAGGCTGCAACAATCGGTCATCCTCTTGCAATTGTAAGACTTGTTTTCTCACTTCTTCCTCTTGTTGCAACTCTTGCACCTATGGGTAAGGTTATCGTTAATCTTCCTTATTTTGCAGAGACAACAACAATCAACATCATTTCAATTGTCACAAAGGTATTTATGGCGCTTGACTTTGATCATATGTTGGCAATGGTCGGCTCAGCAAATGTCGGCACTGGCTACATAGGTTATCTCATTGGTCTTGTTGGTCTTGTTGGTCTTGTTCTTGCAACAATCGTTAATATTGTTAATCTGTTCTTCTCATGCGGTAAAAACGGCATAAAGAGAAATATTGTTACTTCAGTTGTAGGTATTGTATTCACAATCGTAGGTACAGTAGGTCTTTCAATGTGGCTTACAAACGTATCTGCAGCTGTACCCGAAGTATTCACAGGTACACTCAATGTTCTCGGACCTATCTGCATTATCCTTGCATTTGTTCTTCAGATTGTTGTAAACGTAGTTTACAAGAAGATGAATATTCAGGTTAAGTACAAGGATGTTTCAAAGTTCCTTCTTTCATACGATGAACGTCAGAAGCTTGAAGCAGAAGAAAAAGAAGCAGAAAAAACAGAAGCATAATTAATTAAATAATTAAACGGAGCTGATTTTACAGCTCCGTTTTTTTAGCTCATCTGCTCTTTGGCTTTTTTCCAGCGCAGATTTGCATTCTCTTTATTTCTGTTGCAGATGGCTTCGTGGTGTTTTCTTTCACGGTCAAGGCTCTCTTTTATCATACAGAAGAAAATCTTCAGCTTCTCGTCGCTGTCATCAGGTTCAACACCGTCTCTCTCGTAGCAAAAAATGGCTCGTAAAAGCCGCCCCATTTCTTCATCGGTCAACAGCTTGAACCAATCCCAGTAATCAAGACATAAAGAGAAACTTTTTTTAGCTTTCATTTTTTACAACTCCTTTTGGAACAAATGTTTAGTATAAATTAATTATAGAACATATGTTTGTATTTGTCAAGGATATTTGCAAAAGTGATGCTGTATATCTGAAAAAAGACGGATACACATTTTTGTGTATCCGTCAATTGCTTTTGTTATATGTCTTCTTCAGGAATTTCAGGAAGAAGATTTTTTGACTGTACAGACATTACACCGTCTTTTTCAACCTTATCACAAACAAAATTTCTGCCTGTGATTGTTTCCATTGCAGTTATTGTCTGTGTGTGAAGCTTTCTGTCTGACTGAGTGATGAGCCCGTCGTTATCGTGGTCATCAATATATATTACGTTGTTGAAATAGGAAACAGCATTGCTTATCTGTGAATCTATGTTGCCGTGTGTATCTATTACCGTTACACTTGCTTTGTAAATACCTTGTGAGTCAGGTGTGAAACTTACGGTATTTTCTGTACTGAAAGTACCGCTGTAAATCTTCTGATTGTCTTTATAAATATAAAAAGCATAGAAGTATTTATTGCCGCTGCTTCCCTGAACGTTTGCTGTCCAGGTGATTTTATTCTGTGCAAGAGGACCTGCACTGTTTGCGGTAAGAGATACAATTGAAAGATAATTACCGCTGTCTGATGCACCTGAAAGCTTGTGTGTAAAGTTGAGGTTTGCCCAGACGCTTGTGCCGTTCCATTCAAGCTTGCCCCAGTTTTCTTTTACTTCTGTAACAGTAATCTGTTCATTTCTGGAGATGGTAGCAAGGGTTTTTGCTGATGAATCAGCTTTGCTTCTCAGCTTCAGAGAGGGCGTTGCGACAATGTATTTGCCGGGTTCGTATTTTCCGCTGAATTCCCAGTATGCGGGGTTTGCTGCTGAACCTTCAAGATGTTCTGATCTGCCTTCTGTGAAGTAAACACAACCGTAAGCATTGCCGTTCATTCTCTTGTACTCTGAAACAAAAGTGTCAAGGGGAAGTACAATTCCTTCGCCTTCGGAGTAAGAAACATGATTGTAGCTTGTTCCGAATGAATCGCAGAAATAAACATATCCGTCAATAATTGCTCTTATATAAAGAACGTGATTGTATCCGCTTGAACCGCCTGTTCCGAGTGAATAAACAATATTATAGATTTCGTCGCCGTATTTTTCAGTAAGGTCATAGAGACAGTCTTTTCCGCTTATGGTAACAATGTTGTAGCCGCCTGTTGTCTTGGAAACATCTTTGAAATATGAGTGCCATGATGAACCTGTTCCCGAATAGTCAAGGTCATCAGCATAAATACCGATGGCTCTGAGCTGATATGCGGTTGCAAGATTGCAGTTGCCGTGGAAAGAACCTCTGCCTGCAATAGAGAGCGCATTTCTGTAATTCTGTGTAATTTCGTTTGTTATCTCTGAATCATAAGCTAAAGCCGAAACAGAGAAAATAGAGATAAGCATTATCACAGAGATTATAAGCGCCGTGATTTTACTCTTCATTAAAAAACTCCAATTCAGAATGTATCAAGCCGTGCCACGACACGAAGTATCAGTCTTGCATCAGAGGCAGTAATTCTGCCGTCTTCGTTGACATCAACAGCGTATCTGAAAAGTTCATCAACAGATTCAAGACCTGCTGAGCATCTGAGTGCATATCGTGCATCATATGCATTGACTTTTCCGTCACAGTTTGAGTCACCTTTCTGTGCTTTTGCGTCAACCTTAAGATTGCCGCAAGCAGCTTTTGTGACTGTTGAGTCTGCGTCGGTTACTGTAACAACAGCAGTATAGTTGCCGGCTTTCGGTACAGTGAAAGTGAATTCATCTGAGTCGATTGAACCGCTTTGCAACACAAGATTTCCGTCGCAGTATATACTGAAATTGCAGGTGTAGCTGCCTGTACCGCCGAGAATATCAACAGTGCAGGAAACATCTTTGCCTGCCACAGCATAGTCGTATGAGAAAGACATATTTTCTGCTGACAGAGGTCTGATAACAGTTATGTCTTCGCTTCTGTAAGAAACAACCTGATTACGGCTGTCTCTAATGTTGACAGTAACATTGTAAACTCCGCTTTCACCGGGTTTGTAGGTGTATTTTGTATAACCTTCTTTGAAATCGGTGCTGCATACAATGTTATCATCTTTATATAATGTATATGAGTATTCAAGCGTTCCTTCACCGCCGGTTGCTTTCACTTCCCAGGAAACAGACTGTCCTATGAAAGCGGCAGGAATATTTGCATTGAATGATTCAACATTTATAGGGGTAAAAATGTTTGTTGTTGCGCTTGCTACAGAGGTTGATTGCTGACTTGCAGTGTCGTAAACAGTAACCATTACTTTGTAAACGCCCGTTTCTTTGATTACGTATTCAAAATCAGAATAATCGACTCTGTTTCGTCTCGCAATTTCTTTGTCATCTCTGAAAAGAGAGAAAGAATAGAGGTAGTTTCCGCTTCCGCCTGAAGCATTTGCTCTCCAACGGATTTTTTCTCCGGTTGTTGTGGCTGAAGATGCTGAAACTGTGAGGCTGAGCTTTTTTTCTGATGTTGCCTGTGCAATTTTTATTGCATTGAGTTCAACATAAGCATAGTTGCCTGCTTCATCAAAAGCATATATATAAGTGAAATAATTTCCTGTTCTGTTGCCGAAATCTGCAATGCTGACTGTCATTTTTGCGCTGTCAGCGGTATCCTGTTTGTACCATTTTGCTTTTTCAGCTCCGTCATCTGCGTGGAAAACAGCAAAATAAACTGCAACAACCTTTTTGTTGTCTGATGTATCGCAGGAAACAGTGTAACCCTGTGATGTTATATCACTTACTGCAACATTTTTGATTTCGGGAGCAATTGTATCCTTTTCGTTTATCGGTGAATCGGAATAATTGTTCCAGTTTATTGATGCGCAGAAGTTATATGTTCTCACTCTTCTTGAATTCTTGCTTGATGCAGAATAAAGAGTGCCGAGATTGACTGTGCCGTAATTGTTTTTAACCTGATAATAGAAGTTTGTTGCACCTGTTCTGCCCATCTGGTTTTCATAGTCTGCAAAGAAAACGAGAGCTTCAGGCTCGGTTATCCCCAACGCCTTACCGTGCTCAACATAGCTGCTTACATATTCCCAGCCACGCTTATCCTGAACTTCACGGCTTTCTGCAGTTGAAAGAAGGATTGTT
The DNA here is from genome assembly GCA_045636025.1 of Acutalibacteraceae bacterium. GTDB lineage: Bacteria > Bacillota > Clostridia > Oscillospirales > Acutalibacteraceae > UBA1081. Next base: position 52,104 of record JAZTWP010000071.1, read on the forward strand.
ATAAGTGCAGCTTCGTTTGCTGTGGGGATTTTTGTTTCCCATGATGAATATGTTATGACCTCGTTGTAAAGGTCGCTGCCGAGAATATTGAGTGCCTGTGTAGGGTTCAATGCAACAATATCTTTGAGAAGATTGAGGGCATTTGTACCGTGCCAGCATATTTTTCCTATACTCAGGGAGCCGTTGTCATTTCTTACAACAGTTGTGTAATTACCTTCGTTGATCATTATGATCTCTGTTGCCGCATTGACAATACGGTTGAAAGTGTTTGCTGATGCACAAAGAGGAAACGCTGTAACAGCAAGAATACCGGCTGTTATAAATGAGAAAAATCGCAAGAATCTGTTCTTCAATGGTATCAACTCCTGTCGGCATATATTGCCACAAGTCCGTATTTTAACATCTTTCGGTATTATAGTCAATATAATAGGTTGTTATTTGTAGAATCATTACAATCACAAAAAATGAGAAGTTGCATATTTGTAATTTGTCACAATAAAATTATGGCAAAACACCCAATAAAAAGGAAATTCAGGGAAATATACTCATTTTATGTATTTTCATAATAAGAATTCAGACTGTGAATATTGCTTTGTTTTTATATATTTGTTTTGCTCGTTAAAAAAATATCATTTCATGTGCAAAAATGCGCTAAAAGTATAGATTTCTTCAGAATAATATGTTATAATAGCGCTGTATGTATAAATATCAATTCGACAATTGTCGATACTTTGATTGGAGGATAAATTTCAATGAAAAAGAAAATCAGCACAATGCCTTTTACCGGCACTCCCGAACAGGAAGCACAGCTTAAAGAAGTTATCGCAAAGTACGCAGGCGACAAGAGCAACCTTATGGCAGTAATGCAGGAAGCTCAGGGTATTTACGGTTACCTTCCCAGAGAAGTTCAGGTTATGATCGCTGAAGGTATGGATGTACCCCTTGAAAAGGTTTATGGCGTAGCAACATTCTATGCACAGTTTTCTCTTTCTCCCAAAGGAAAGTACAATATCTCTGTTTGTCTTGGTACTGCTTGCTATGTTAAAGGCGCACAGCAGCTTATTGATAAGATTGAAGAATGCCTCGGTATTTCATCAGGCGAATGCACAGAAGACGGAAAGTACTCTCTTGAAGCTTGCCGTTGTATAGGCGCTTGCGGACTTGCTCCCGTTCTTACTGTTAATGATGATGTTTACGGCAGACTTGTTGCTGACGACATCCCCGGAATTCTTGCAAAGTACGAATAATTATTTTATATTACATTAATATATTGTCGGCGAGAGGATAATGTCCTTATGAAAATCGAAACAATCAGGGATTTGCTCAATGCGGAAATTCTTTGCGGAGAAGAAAATCTTGACCGTGAAGTTCATTCTGCTTGCGGTAGTGATTTGATGAGCGATGTTCTTGCATATGTCAAAGTCCTGGCA